>NZ_CP030862.1:2837500-3565833 GCF_003325375.1 Streptomyces globosus
GGTCCGCGGCTCCGCCATCAACCAGGACGGCGCCTCCAACGGGCTCACCGCCCCCAACGGCCCCTCCCAGCAGCGCGTCATCCGCCAGGCCCTCAGCAACGCGGGCGTGACGGCCGCCGACATCACCGCCGTCGAGGCCCACGGCACCGGCACGGCCCTCGGGGACCCCATCGAGGCCCAGGCCCTCCAGGCCGTCTACGGCCAGGCCCACGACGCCGAGAACCCGCTGCTGCTCGGCTCCGTCAAGTCCAACATCGGCCACACGCAGTCCGCTGCCGGCGTCGCCGGCGTCATCAAGATGGTCATGGCACTGCGGGGCGGACTGCTCCCGCGGACCCTGCACGCCGACGAGCCGTCCTCGCACATCGACTGGAGCGGCGGCACGGTCGCCCTCCTGCAGGCCCCCGCCGCCTGGCCGGCCGGCGAGCGGGTCCGCCGCTGCGCCGTGTCCTCCTTCGGCATCAGCGGCACCAACGCGCACGTGGTCCTGGAGGAGGCCCCGGCCGCCGACCCGGCCCCGGCCACGCCGGCCCCGGCCGACCCGGCCGGGACCGCCGGGCAGGCGTCCGACCCGGGCGGCGCCGTGATCCCGTGGGTGCTGTCCGCCAGGACGCCCGCGGCGCTGCGCGGCCAGGCCGCGCGGCTCGCCGAGCACCTCGACCGCCTCGGCCCGGACTCCGCCGCCGCACGGCCGGCCGACATCAGCCACTCGCTGGCCTCCACCCGCGCGCTCTTCGAGCACCGTGCCGTCGTCCTCGGCGACAGCGCCGGGGACCTGCGCCGGCACCTGGAGGCCCTCGCGACCGGCGGCGCGTCCACCTCCGTCGTCCAGGCCGCCGCCGACCTCGACGGCAAGACCGTGTTCGTCTTCCCCGGCCAGGGCGCGCAGTGGGCCGGAATGGCCGCCGAACTCCTCGACCAGTCACCGGTCTTCGCCGAACGGCTGCACGAGTGCGCCGCAGCCCTGTCGGCCTACACCGACTGGTCGCTCGTCGACGTCCTGCGCCAGGCCGACGGCGCGCCGTCCCTCGACCGGGTCGACGTCGTCCAGCCCGCGAGCTTCGCCGTCATGGTGTCGCTGGCCCACCTGTGGGCCTCGTACGGCATCACCCCCGACGCGGTCCTCGGCCACTCGCAGGGCGAGATCGCGGCGGCCGCCGTCGCCGGGGCCCTCACCCTGGACGACGCCGCCCGCGTGGTGGCCCTGCGCAGCCAGGCCATCGCCCGCCGGCTGGCGGGCTCCGGCGGCATGGTCTCCGTACCGCTGCCCGCCGACGAGGCCGAGGCGCTCCTGGCCGCACGCGGCGGAGGCATCTCCATCGCCGCCGTCAACGGCCCGCGCACCGTGGTCGTCGCCGGCACCCCCGAGGAACTCGACGCGCTCGTCGAGGAGCTCGCCGCCGCCGACGTCCGGGCCCGCCGCATCGCCGTCGACTACGCCTCCCACTCCGCCCAGGTCGAGCAGCTGGAGGAGGAGCTGCTGGCCGCCCTGGCACCCGTACGCCCGCGCACCGCCGAGATCCCGTTCTTCTCGACCGTGACCGGCGACTGGCTGGACACGGCCGCCCTGGACGCCGCGTACTGGTACCGCAACCTGCGCCGCACCGTCCGCTTCGGCCCGGCCGTGGCCGCGCTGCTCGACCAGGGCCACCGGTTCTTCGTCGAGGCCAGCCCGCACACGGTGCTGACCATGGCCGTCGAGGCCGTGGCCGAGGACGGCGGGCACCAGGTCGCCGCCATCGGCACCCTGCGCCGCGACAAGGGCGGCACCGGCCGCTTCCTGACCTCCCTCGCAGAGGCGTTCGTCCGCGGTGCCCGCGTGGACTGGGCCCCGGCCGTCGAGGGCACCGGCGCGCACCGCGTCGCCCTGCCCACGTACGCCTTCCAGCGCGAGCACCTGTGGGCCCTGCCCGGCAGGCCGGGCACCGCGGGCGAAGGGGACCCGGCCGACGCCGAGTTCTGGACCGCCGTGGAGGAGGAGGACGTCGAGTCGCTGGCCGAGGGCCTCCGACTGGAGCAGTCCGCACTCGCCCCGCTGCTGCCCGCGCTCGCCGGCTGGCGGCGCCGCAGCCGCGAACGGGCGGCCGTGGACTCCTGGCGCTACCGCGCCACGTGGAAGCCGCTCGGCGCGCTGCCCCCGGCCGCCCGGCTCACCGGCACCTGGCTCGTCGTCTCGGCCGCTGCCGCGGCCGACGCCGACATCACCCAGACGCTGACGGCCGCCGGCGCCGACGTACGGCACCTGGTGCTGGACGAGACCTGCGCCGACCGGGCAGTCCTGGCCGACCGCCTCGCCGCCGTCAGCGCCGGCCCGGCCGAAGCCGGCACGGACCTCACCGGCATCGTGTCGCTGCTCGCCGCGGACGAGGCGCCGAGCCCGGCCGTGCCCGCGCTCACCGGCGGGCTCGCCCTGACCCTCTCCCTGGTCCAGGCCCTCGGCGACACCGGAATCGGCGCACCCCTGTGGTGCGTCACCCGGGGCGCCGTCTCCACCGGCCGCGCCGACCGGCTCACCCGGCCCGTGCAGGCCCAGATCCACGGCCTCGGCTGGACCGCGGCCCTGGAGCACCCCGACCGCTGGGGCGGTGTCATCGACCTGCCCGACACCCCGCTGGACGCCCGGGGCCGCGAACGCCTCGCCGCCGTCCTCACCGGGACGACCGGCGAGGACCAGCTCGCCCTGCGGCCCTCGGGCGTCATGGCCCGGCGCATCGCCCGCGCCGCCGCGGGCCGGGCCGCCGCGGGCAAGGACGCCTGGCGTCCGCGCGGCACCACCCTGATCACCGGCGGCACCGGCACCCTGGCCCCGCACCTGGCCCGCCGGCTCGCCGGGGAGGGAGCCGAGCACCTCGTCCTCACCAGCCGGCGCGGCGCCGACGCGCCCGGCACCGCCGAACTGCTCGCCGAACTCCACGCGCTGGGCTGCGAGGCGGAGTTCCGCAGCTGCGACCTCACGGACCGCGCGGCCGTCGCCGCCCTCCTGGAAGGCCTGACCGCCGACGGCCGCACCGTACGGACCGTCGTCCACACCGCCGCCGTCATCGAACTGGCCTCCCTGGAGGAGACCGGCCCCGAGGCATTCGCCAGGGTCATCGACGCGAAGGTGACCGGAGCCCGCCACCTGGACGAGCTCCTCGACGACGACCAGCTCGACGCGTTCGTCCTGTACTCCTCCACCGCCGGCATGTGGGGCAGCGGCCGGCACGCCGCCTACGTCGCCGCGAACGCGTACCTCAACGCCCTCGCCGAGCACCGCCGGGCACGCGGCGCCCACGCCACCTCCCTCTCCTGGGGCATCTGGTCCGACGACCTCAAGCTCGGCCGGGTCGACCCCGGCCAGATCCGCCGCAGCGGCCTGAACTTCATGGACCCGCAGCAGGCCCTCACCGGGCTGCGCCAGGCCCTGGCCGAGGACGCGCACGTCCTCACCGTCGCCGACATCGACTGGGACCGCTACCACCCGGTGTTCACCTCCGGGCGGCCCACCGCCCTGTTCGAGGACATCGCCGAGGTGCGCAGGCTGGAGCACCAGGCCACCGAACGGCCGACCGGAGACAGCGAGTTCACCGCCCGACTGCGGGCCCTGCCCGCCGCCGAGCAGGACCGCGCGCTCCTGGACCTCGTACGCTCCGAGGCGGCCACCGTCCTCGGCCACGCCTCCCCGGACACGCTGTCCGAGCAGCGGGCCTTCCGCGACGTCGGCTTCGACTCGCTGACCGCCGTGGACCTGCGCAACCGGCTGTCGGCCGTGACCGGGCTGTCCCTGCCCAGCACCATGGTCTTCGACTACCCCAACCCCGTCTCCCTGGTGGGGTTCCTGCGCACCCAGGTCGCCGGCGCACCCACCGGGACTCCGGCCGCGGCCGCCGCCGCGGCGCCGCCCGCCGACGACGAACCCATCGCCGTGATCGGCATGAGCTGCCGCTACCCGGGCGGGGTCGCCTCCCCCGAGGACCTGTGGCGACTGGTCGCCGCCGGGGCCGACGCCATCGGCGACTTCCCCCTCGACCGCGGCTGGGACGCCGACGGGCTCTACGACCCCGACCCGGACCGGCCCGGCAAGACGTACTCGACGCGCGGCGGATTCCTGGACTGCGCCGCCGAGTTCGACGCGGGTTTCTTCGGCATCTCGCCGCGCGAGGCCCTGTCGATGGACCCGCAGCAGCGCCTGCTGCTGGAGACCTCCTGGGAGGCTTTGGAACGCGCCGGGATCGACCCGAACGGCCTGCGCGGCAGCCGCACCGGCACCTTCATCGGCGCCAGCTACCAGGACTACACCTCCGGCGGCTCCGCCCAGGACGGCGCCGAGGGCCACCTGATCACCGGCACCATCCCGTCCGTGCTGTCCGGGCGGATCTCCTACACCCTCGGCTTCGAGGGCCCCGCCGTCACCCTCGACACCGCCTGCTCCTCCTCGCTGGTGGCCCTGCACCTGGCCTGCCAGTCGCTGCGCAGCGGCGAGTCCGCGCTCGCCCTCGCGGGCGGCGTCAGCATCATGGCCACGCCCAACGCCTTCGTCGGCTTCAGCCGGCAGCGCGCCATGGCCGCGGACGGGCGCTGCAAGGCGTACGCCGAGGCGGCCGACGGCATGAGCCTCGCGGAGGGCGTGGGCCTGGTCCTCGTCGAACGGCTGTCCGACGCCCTGGCCAACGGCCACCGCGTCCTCGCCGTCATCCGCGGCTCCGCCGTCAACCAGGACGGCGCGTCCAACGGCCTGACCGCCCCCAACGGGCCCTCCCAGCAGCGCGTCATCCGCCAGGCCCTCGCCAACGCGGGCGTCGCCGCCGCCGACGTCGACGCCGTCGAAGGCCACGGCACCGGCACCCGCCTCGGCGACCCCATCGAGGCCCAGGCGCTGATCGCGACCTACGGCCGGGACCGGGACGCCGAGCGGCCGCTGCTGCTCGGCTCGGTCAAGTCCAACATCGGCCACACCCAGATGGCCTCCGGTGTCGCGAGCGTCATCAAGATGGTCATGGCCATGCGCCACGGCGTCCTGCCCGCGAGCCTGCACATCGACCGGCCCTCCAGCCACGTGGACTGGACGGCGGGCGCGATCGAGCTGCTGACCGGGGAACGGGAGTGGCCGCAGACCGGCCGCCCGCGCCGCGCGGCCGTGTCCTCCTTCGGCCTGAGCGGCACGAACGCCCACCTCGTCCTGGAGCAGGCCCCGGCCGCGGAGCCCGAGCCGCAGGAGGAGGCCGCCCGGCCGGCGGGCGTGGTCCCGCTCCTGCTGTCCGGCCGGACCGAGGCCGCGCTGCGCGCCCAGGCCGGGCGCCTGCTCGACGCGGTCACCGGCAGGCCGGAGGCGTTCGCGCTGCCCGCCCTGGGACGCGCACTGGCCACCGGCCGCGCCGCCCTGGAGCACAGGGCCGCCGTCGTCACCGGCACCCGCGAGGAGTGCGTGCGGGCCCTGACCGCCCTGCGCGACGGTCTGCCGGACTCCGCCCTGCTCACCGCACGGGCCGCCGCGCGCGGCCGGACCGCGTTCCTCTTCACCGGACAGGGCGGCCAGCGCCCCGGCGCGGGCCGCGAACTCTACGAGCGGCACCCGGCGTTCGCCGACGCCCTGGACGCCGTACTGGCCCTCTTCGACCGCGAACTGGAGCGGCCGCTGCGCGAGGTGATGTTCGCCGCGCCCGGCAGCGCCGAAGCCGCGCTGCTCGACGACACGGCCTACACCCAGCCCGCCCTGTTCGCCCTGGAGGTGGCCCTCCACCGGCTCCTCGAGTCCTGGGGCGTCCGCCCCGGCCACCTGGCCGGGCACTCGGTCGGCGAGCTCGCCGCCGCGCACGTGGCAGGGGTGTTCTCGCTGGAGGACGCCTGCACCCTGGTCGCCGCGCGGGGCCGGCTGATGTCGGACCTGCCCGCCGGGGGCGCGATGGTCTCCGTCGAGGCCGCCGAGGACGAGGTGCTGCCGCTGCTGGCCGGCCACGAGGACCGGATGGCCCTCGCCGCCGTCAACGGCCCCCGGTCCCTGGTGCTGTCCGGCGACGAGGAGCCGGTCCTGGAGCTCGCGGCGCGCTTCGCCGCGCAGGGCCGCCGGACCCGGCGGCTGCGGGTGAGCCACGCCTTCCACTCGCCGCACATGGATCCGATGCTCGACGCCTTCGCCAGGGTCGCGCGCGGAATCTCGTACCACGCTCCGACGACCCCCCTGGTGTCGACCGTGACCGGCCGACCGGCCGACCCCGAGCGGCTGTGCACCCCGGAGTACTGGGTCGAGCAGGTGCGCGCCACGGTCAGGTTCGCCGACGCCGCCCGCCGCCTCGCCGAGCTGGGCGCCACCGTGCTCCTTGAGCTCGGCCCCGACGCCGTCCTGAGCGGCGCGGCCCGGGAGGCCGTGGCCGACGAGCGGGTCACCGCCGTCCCGGTCCTGCGCCGGGACCGCGCGGAGGCGGAGGCGGTCGCCAGGGCCGTGGCCGCCCTGCACCTCGGGGGCGCACACGCCGACTGGGAGGCGTTCTTCCCCGCAAGCGGCGCCGCCTGCGCCGCCGCGCTCGACGAGCTGCCGACCTACGCCTTCCAACGCCGGCGCTACTGGCCGGAGGCAGGCCCCGCCGGTGCGGAGGGGCCTGCCGCCGACCCGGTGGACGCCGCGTTCTGGGCGGCCGTCGAGCGGGCGGACCTGTCCGCGCTCGGCGCCGACCTCGGCCTGGACGACGCCACCCTGACGGCCGTCGTGCCCGCCCTCACCTCGTGGCGCCGCAAGCGCCGCGCCGAGTCCACCGTCGACGGCTGGCGCTACGGCAGCACCTGGAAGCCGCTGCCCGCCGCCCCGGCCGCGGGCATCACGCTCGCCGGCACCTGGCTCTGCCTGGTGCCGGCCGACGGGGACGGCGGCGAGGAACTGCTCGAACGCCTCGGCGGCGACCGGTTCACCCTCACCGTCCCGCACGGTGAGACGCGCGCCGACCTCGCCGAGCGGCTGCGCGAACTGCCCGCGGCAGGAGAGCGGTTCACGGGCGTACTGTCCCTGCTGGCGCTCCAGGACGAGGGCCTCCTGCCGACGGCCACCGCCGTCCAGGCCCTCGGAGACGCCGGCATCGAGGCCCCCCTGTGGTGCCTGACCCGCGGCGCCGTCAGCGTCGGCCGCTCCGACCGGCTCGGGCAGCCCGGCCAGGGCGCCGTCTGGGGCCTGGGCCGCAGCGCAGCCCTGGAACACCCCGAGCGCTGGGGCGGCCTGCTGGACCTGCCCGAGACCCTCGACGAGCCGGCCGCACGCCGGATCGCCGGACTGCTCGCGCAGAGCACCGGTCCGGGCCGCTCCGGCGGCGAGGACCAGGTGGCCGTGCGCGCCGCGGGCGTGTACGCCCGCCGGCTGACCCGCCTCCCGCTGGCCGACCGCGCCGACGTACGCCCCTACGCTCCCACCGGCACCGTCCTCATCACCGGCGGCACCGGCGGGATCGGCGCGCACCTCGCCCGCCGGCTCGCCGCCCGCGGCGCCGCACACCTGCTGCTCGTCAGCCGGCGCGGTGCCGAGGCGCCCGGCGCCGTGGAACTCGGTGAGGAACTCGCCGCGCTGGGCGCCCGCGCCACCCTGGCGGCCTGTGACGTCTCCGACCGCGACGCGCTCGCCCGCGTCCTGGCCGGGATCCCGGCGGACCTGCCGCTGACCGCGGTCTTCCACACGGCGGGCGTGGTCGAGGACGGCGTCCTCGACACGCTCACCCCGGAGGCGTTCGCCGCCGTACTCGGCCCGAAGGCCACGGCGGCACGGCACCTGCACGAGCTGACCCGCGAGACGGACCTGGCGGCCTTCGTGCTGTTCTCGTCCACCGCGGCGAGCCTCGGTGCCGCCGGACAGGCCAACTACGCCGCCGCCAACGCCTGCCTCGACGCCCTCGCCGAGCACCGGCGCGGGCAGGGCCTGCCCGCGACCTCGCTGGCCTGGGGCCCCTGGGCGGGCACCGGCATGGCCGGTGACGGGACCGGTGTCGAAGCCCGGGTCCGCCGGGGCGGATACGCCCCCATGGACCCGGAGCTCGCGCTCGACGCGCTGACCCAGGCCCTGGACCAGGGGGGCCCCGCCGCGCTGACCGTCGCCGACATCGACTGGGCCCGGTTCGCCCGGGTGCTGACGGCGGTCCGGCCCAATCCGCTGATCTCCGACCTCGCCGAGACCCGGGGCGCCGCCGCCCCCGCGCAGCCGGCCGCGGGAGACGAGAACGGCCTGCGGCAGCGGCTCACCGCCCTGCCCGCGGCCGGCCGAGCCAAGTTCACCCTGGACTTCCTGCGGGCCCAGGTGGCCGCCGTGCTCGGCCACGCCGACGCCGCCGCCATCGGCGCCGACCAGGCGTTCGCCGACCTCGGCTTCGACTCGCTCACCATCGTCGAACTGCGCAACACCCTCGCCGCGACCACCGGTCTGCGGCTGCCCGCGACCCTCGTGTACGACCACCCGACCCCGCACGACCTCGCCGCGCACCTGCTCGCCGAACTGCTGGGCGGTGCGGACGGCGAACCCGCACCGGGGGCGCCGGCCGGCACCGCCGCCGACCACGACGACGACCCGGTCGTGATCGTCGGCATGGGCTGCAGGTTCCCGGGCGGGGTCGCCTCGCCCGAGGACCTGTGGCGGCTGCTGGCGGCCGGCGAGGACGCCATCTCGGCGTTCCCCGCCGACCGCGGCTGGGACCTCGACAGCCTCGCCCGGGGCGGCTCCGCCACCCTGGAGGGCGGCTTCCTCGACGGCGTCGGCCACTTCGACGCCCGCTTCTTCGGCATCTCGCCGCGCGAGGCCCTCGCCATGGACCCGCAGCAGCGCCTGCTGCTGGAAACCTCCTGGGAGGCCCTGGAGCGGGCCGGCATCGCCCCGGACTCGCTGCGCGCCAGCTCCACCGGGGTGTTCATCGGCACCAACGGCCAGGACTACACCTCCGTCCTGCGCCGCGGCACCGCCGACGTCCAGGGCCACGTCGCCACCGGCAACACCGCCAGCGTGATGTCCGGCCGCCTCTCCTACACCCTGGGCCTGGAGGGCCCGGCCGTCACCGTCGACACCGCCTGCTCCTCCTCGCTCGTCGCCCTCCACCTCGGTGTCCGCGCGCTGCGCGGCGGCGAGTGCTCCCTCGTCCTCGCCGGCGGTGTGTCGGTGATGTCGAGCCCCGACGCGTTCGTCGAGTTCTCCGCACAGGGCGGACTGGCCCCCGACGGCCGCTGCAAGGCCTTCTCCGACGCGGCCGACGGCACCTCCTGGTCGGAGGGCGCGGGCGTCCTCGTCCTGGAACGGCTCTCCGACGCCCGCCGCCACGGCCACCCCGTCCTCGCCGTGGTGCGCGGCGCCGCCGTCAACCAGGACGGCGCCAGCAACGGGCTGACCGCTCCCAACGGGCGCGCCCAGCAGCGGGTCATCCGCCAGGCCCTGGCCGACGCGGACCTCGCGCCCGCCGAGGTCGACGCCGTCGAGGCGCACGGCACCGGCACCCCGCTCGGCGACCCGATCGAGGCCGGCGCGCTGATCGCCGCGTACGGGAAGGACCGGGAACGGCCGCTGCTCCTCGGCGCCGTCAAGTCCAACCTGGGCCACACCCAGGCCGCCGCCGGCATGGCCGGCGTCATCAAGATGGTCATGGCGATGCGGGAGGGCGTCCTGCCGCGCACCCTGCACGCGGACACCCCGTCCACCCACGTGGAGTGGGACGGCGAGGCCGTCACCCTGGTCCGCGAGGAGCAGGCCTGGCCCGCGACCGGGCGCCCGCGCCGGGCGGGTGTCTCCGCCTTCGGCGTCAGCGGCACCAACGCCCACGTGATCGTGGAACAGGCGCCGCCCGCGCCCGACGCGGACGCACCCGCCGTGGTGCCGGCCGCGGCACCGTGGGTGGTGTCCGCCAGGTCCCGGGCCGCGCTCGACGCCCAGCTGGCGCAACTGGCCGCACGCACCGGGGAGCCGGCGCTGGACGTCGGCTTCTCGCTCGCCGCCGGACGCACCCACCTCCCGCACCGGGCCGTGCTCGTGGCGGGAACCGAGGTCGCACGCGGCACGGCCGAGGAGCGGTCCCTCGCGGTCCTCTTCTCCGGCCAGGGCTCACAGCGCCTGGACATGGGGCGCGAACTGTACGGACGCTTCCCCGTGTTCGCCGAGGCCTTCGACGCCGCGTGCGCCGCACTGGACCGGGAACTGGACCGCCCGCTGCGCGAGGTGGTCTGGGGCACGGACGCGGCGCTCACCGACCGCACCCAGTACGCGCAGGCCGGGCTGTTCGCGGTCGAGGTCGCGCTGTACCGCCTGGTGGAGTCGCTCGGCGTACAGCCCGAGTACGTCGCCGGCCACTCGGTCGGCGAGGTGGCGGCCGCGCACGTCGCGGGCGTCCTCACGCTCGCCGACGCCTGCACCCTGGTGGCGGCCCGCGGCCGGCTGATGGAGGCCCTGCCCGAGGGCGGCGCGATGGCCGCGCTCCAGGCGACGGAGGACGAAATCCGGCCGCTGCTCGGCGCGCAGGTGTCCCTCGCCGCCGTGAACGGACCGGCCTCGGTGGTCGTCTCCGGCGCGGCCGACGCGGTCGAGGCCGTACGCGCCGAGTTCGCGGGCAGGGGCCGCAGGACGACCCGGCTGCGGGTCTCGCACGCCTTCCACTCCCCGCTGATGGATCCGATGCTGGACGCCTTCCGGAAGGCCGTCTCCGCGCTGTCGTTCTCCGCGCCGCTGCTGCCGCTCGTCTCGAACGTGACGGGCGGGCTCGCGACGGCGGACCTCGTGTGCGACCCGGAGTACTGGGTCCGGCACGTCCGCGAGACCGTCCGCTTCGCCGACGGCGTCCGCGCCCTCGGCGAGGCGGGGGCCACCGCCTTCCTGGAACTGGGCCCGGACGGTGTCCTCGCCGCCCTCGCCGCGCAGAGCCTGACCGGCGGGGACCCCGTGGTCACCCCGGCCCTGCGCGCGGACCGGCCCGAGGAGTCCGCGTTCGTCACCGCACTGGCCCGGCTGCACGTCGCCGGCGTACGGGTCGACTGGACCCGCCTGTACGAGGGCACCGGCGCCCGGCGCACCGACCTGCCCACCTACCCGTTCCAGCGCGAGCCGTACTGGCCCGAGCCCGCGGCCCTCCCCGCGACCGGGCAGACGGCGCAGGAGCAGAACGCGGACGACGCCGCCTTCTGGGCGGCGGTGGAACGGCAGGACCTGCCCGGACTCTCCGCCACCCTCGGCCTGTCCGAGGACGAGGCGGCCCTGTCGGCGCTCCTGCCCGCGCTGTCCGAGTGGCGTCGCGGCCGCGACGAGAGCGCGGCGGTGGACGGCTGGCGCTACCGGGTGGTCTGGAAGCCGGCCGACGCGGCCCCGGCCGACGCCCTCACGGGCAGCTGGCTGGCGCTCGTCCCGCAGACCCACGCGGACGACGCGTGGGCGGCCGGGATCACGGACGCCCTCGGACCGGACGCGGTACGCCTCGTGGCCGACCCCGCCGACACCGAGGACCTCGCGGCACGGCTGGCCGGACTCGACCGGCGGTTCGACGGCGTGCTGGCCCTGCTCCCCGCCGCCTCCGTGATCCCCGGCGTGACGGCCGCCCTCACCGCGGCCGGTGTCGAGGCACCGCTGTGGTGCGTCACCCGGGGGGCGGTGGCCGTGGGCCGTGCCGACCGGCCCGCCGATCCGGCGCAGGCCGCCCTGTGGGGCCTCGTCCGGGTCGCGGCCCTCGAAGACCCCGCCCGCTGGGGCGGACTGCTCGACGTGACCGAGGTGCCCGACGCCCGTACGGCCGCCCGGCTGCGCTCCCTGCTCGCCGCCGGCCCCGGCGGCGAGGACCAGCTGGCACTGCGCCCGTCCGGCGCCTACGCCCGCCGTCTCGTCCGGTCCTCGGCCGCAGGCCGGGCGTCCGCAACCTGGACCCCGTCCGCAACCGTGCTCGTCATCGGCGACGCCGCCGAGTTCGGCGGCCACACCGCCCGCTGGCTGGCCCGCCAGGGCGCGGACCACGTGCTGCTCGTCGGCACACGGGAACCGGACGCGGCCCTCGCCGACGAACTCGGCGCCCGGCTCGCCGGGCACGGGGCGGCCCTCACCGTGGCCACCGCGGCTCCGGACGACCGGGGAGCGCTGACCGCCGCCCTGTCCGCGCTCCCGTCCGACCGGCCGCTCACCGCGGTGGTCCACACCGGGTACGGCCCCGGACCGACCGGACCGGACCTGGCCCGGGCAGGCGTGGAGACCCTCGAAGGGGCACTCGAAGACGTCCTCGGAGACCGGGAACTGGACGCCTTCGTCCTGTTCACCTCGATCGCCGGCGTCTGGGGCGTACGCGGCCAGGGCACGGGAGCCGCGGCGAGCGCCTGGCTCGACGCCTTCGCCGAACGCCGCCGCGCCACCGGCCGGGCCGCCCTCGCCGTGGCCTGGGGAGCCTGGACCGGTCTCGCCGACGACTCCCTCGACCGGCACCTGCGGCTCAGCGGGCTGCCCGCCATGGACCCCGAGCGGGCCCTGGCCGCCATGCGCCGGGCCACCGGCGACGAAGCGGCGGCCGTGGTCGTCGCGGACGTGGCATGGGAACGCTTCGCGCCGGCCTTCGGGCAGTCCCGCCCGAGCAGGCTCTTCGCCGCGCTCCCCGAGGCCCGCGCCGCACTGGCGCCCGCCGAAGGACGGACCGGTGCAGGCACGGACACGGAGACCGGCACGGGCGCCCTGGCCGCGCTGCGCGCCGAACTGCTCGCCAGGCCCCGGGGACCCGAACGCGACGAGGTGCTGCTGGCCCTCGTACGCCGCGAAGTGGCCGCCGTACTCGGCTACCGGGACCTGGAGGACATCCCGGCCGGCCAGGCCTTCAAGGACCTCGGCTTCGACTCGCTCACTGCCGTGGACCTGCGCAACCAGCTCGCCAAGGCCACCGGCCTGACCCTCCCGGCCACGCTCGCCTTCGACCACCCCACTCCGGCGGCCCTCGCCGCGCAGCTGCGCGCCGAACTGCTGGAGGAGGGGGACGACGACGCGCCGGCCGCCACAACCGCCGGCGAGGCCGCCGAAACGGCCGGGGACCCGATCGTCATCGTGGGCATGAGCTGCCGCTACCCCGGCGGCGTACAGTCCCCCGAGGACCTGTGGGAGCTGCTGCGCGCCGAGGTCGACGCCATCGGCGCCTTCCCCGCCGACCGCGGCTGGGACCTGGACCGGCTTGCCCACGGCGACGCCGACGGCCGCGGCCGCAGCGTCACCCAGAACGGCGGCTTCCTCTACGACGTCGCCGACTTCGACGCCGCCTTCTTCGGCATCTCGCCGCGCGAAGCGGTGATCGTCGACCCGCAGCAGCGGATCGTGCTGGAGGCGGCCTGGGAGGCCCTGGAGCGGGCCGGCGTCGACCCGCACACCCTGCGCGGCGGCGACACCGGCGTGTTCATCGGCGGCGGCAGCGGCGACTACCGGCCCGCCATCGGCCAGCTCGGCCACGTCGAGACCGCCCAGTCCGCCAGCCTGCTCTCCGGCCGGCTGTCGTACACCCTCGGCCTGGAAGGGCCCTCGGTGACCGTCGACACCGCCTGCTCGTCCTCCCTGGTCGCGCTCCACCTGGCCGCGCAGGCCCTGCGGGCCGGGGAGTGCTCCATGGCCCTCGCCGGCGGTGTGACCGTGATGTCCAGCCCCGTCGGGTTCGTCGAGTTCGGCGAGATGGGCGCCCTGTCCCCGGACGGCCGCTGCCGGGCCTTCGCCGACTCGGCGAACGGCACCGGATGGTCGGAAGGCGTCGGCGTACTCGTCGTCGAACGCCTCTCCGACGCCCGCCGCCGCGGCCACGAGGTGCTGGCCGTGCTGCGCGGCTCCGCCGTCAACCAGGACGGTGCGAGCAACGGCCTCACCGCGCCCAACGGCCCGTCCCAGCGGCGCGTCATCCGGCGCGCCCTGGCCAACGCCCGGCTCACCGCCGCCGAAGTCGACGCCGTCGAGGCGCACGGCACCGGCACCAAGCTGGGCGACCCGATCGAGGCCCAGGCACTGCTGGCCACCTACGGCAGGGACCGGGACGCCGGCCGGCCGCTCCTCCTCGGCGCCGTCAAGTCCAACATCGGGCACACCCAGGCCGCGGCGGGCGTCGCCGGAGTCATCAAGATGATCACGGCGATGCGGCACGGCGTCCTGCCGAAGACCCTCCACCTGGACGCGCCCTCCTCGCACGTCGACTGGACCGCCGGCGCGGTGGAACTCCTCACCGAGGAGACCGCCTGGCCGCACACCGGCCGCCCGCGCCGCGCCGGCATCTCCGCCTTCGGCGCCAGCGGCACCAACGCCCACGTCATCCTGGAACAGGCAACCGACCCCATGCAGGACGCACCCCTCACCGAAGCACGGCAGGAACCGGAACCGGCGGTCACCGCCGGCACGGCCGCCGGGCGCATCCCCGTGCCCGTCTCGGCCGCCACCCCCGACGCACTCCGGGCCCAGGCCGCCCGCCTGCACGCCCACGTCACCGGACGGCCCGCCCTCCCGGTCACCGACCTCGCCTACTCCCTGGCGACCACCCGTTCCTCCTTCGACCACCGGGCCGCCGTCCTCGCGGGCGACCGGGACGAACTCCTCGCCGGCCTCGCCGCCCTCGCGGACGGCCGCACCGGACCCCGCGTCCTGCGCGGCGAAGCCGGCGCCCGCAGCCGCAAGACCGCCTTCCTCTTCTCCGGCCAGGGCGCCCAGCGCCCCGGCGCCGGCCGCGAACTGCACGCCCTCCAGCCCGTGTTCGCACGCGCCCTCGACGAGGTGACCGCCCGCTTCGACCTGGAGCTCGACCGCCCGCTGCGCGACCTGCTGTTCGCCGAGGAGGGCACCCCCGAGGCCGCCCTGCTCGACCACACCGGCTACACCCAGCCCGCCCTGTTCGCAATCGAGGTGGCCCTCTACCGGCTCGTCGAATCCTGGGGGCTGCGCCCCGACTTCGTCGCCGGGCACTCTATCGGCGAGATCGCCGCCGCCCACGTGGCGGGCGTGTTCTCCCTCGACGACGCCTGCACCCTGGTCGCCGCCCGCGCTCGGCTGATGGCCGCCCTGCCCGGCGGCGGTGCGATGGCCGCCCTCCAGGCGACCGAGGACGAGGTGCGCGCACACCTCACCGAAGCCGGAGCCGGAGGCCACGGCGTCTCGGTGGCCGCGGTCAACGGCCCCCGGGCCGTCGTCATCGCCGGCGACGAGGCGGCCGTGGACCGGATCGCCCGGAGCTTCGCGGACACCGGCCGCAAGACTAGGCGTTTGCGGGTCAGCCATGCATTTCACTCCGTGCACATGGACGCCATGCTCGACGACTTCGCACGAGTGGCCCGGGGCATCACCTACACCGCCCCGAGCCTTCCCCTCGTGTCGAACCTGACCGGGGAACCGGTCGACGCCGCGCTGGTGTGCACCCCCGACTACTGGGTGCGGCACGTCCGGGAGACCGTCCGGTTCGGCGACGGGCTGCGCGCCCTCGCCGCCCGCGGCGTCACCCGCTTCCTCGAACTCGGCCCGGACGCCACCCTGTCCGCCCTGGCCCAGGACACCGACGGCGCGCACAGCGCCACCTCCGTGACCGCCGTACCGGCCCTGCGCAAGGGACGACCCGAGCAGGACACCCTCCTGACCGCCGTCGCCCGGCTGCACGTCGAAGGCTGCGCGCCCCACTGGCCGTCCGTCTTCACCGGGACCGGCGCCCGCCGGGTGCCGCTGCCGACGTACGCCTTCCAGCGCGCGCGGTACTGGGCCCACGGCAGCCCGGCCACGGCCACTGCGGTGGCCGCCACGGCCGCCGGAACGGACGACGCCTTCTGGACCGCCGTACGCTCCGAGACCCTCGACTCGCTCGCCGGGACCCTCGACGTCGACAGCGACGCACTGTCCAAGGTGCTGCCCGCCCTGGACGACTGGCGCCGCCGCCGCGCCGAGGACGCCACGATCGACGGCTGGCGCCAGCACATCACCTGGCAGCCGCTCACCGGCACCCGCGGCCGCACGGCACCGCCCGCGGGGACCTGGCTCGCCGTCCTCCCCGCCGCGCACGCAGCCGACCCCTGGGCGGCCTCCGCCATCGGCCGGCTCGGCCCGGACACCGTCCGCTTCGAGATCGCCCCGGACACCGACGCGGACCGGGAACGCATGGCGAAGCGACTGCGCGAGCTGGCCGCCGTCGCGGGCGGAGAGTTCACCGGGGTGGTCTCCCTCCTCGCCCTCGACGAGACCGGCGAGGTCCCGCGGGGCGTGGCACTGACCGCCACCCTCCTCCAGGCACTCGGCGACGCCGGACTGACCGCACCCCTGTGGTGCCTGACCCGGGGCGCGGTCGCCGTGACCCCCGGCGAGCCGGTACCGGGCCTCGCCCAGGCCGCCGTCTGGGGCCTCGGACGGGTCGCCGCCCTCGAACACCCGCAGCGCTGGGGCGGTCTGGTCGACCTCCCGGCCGACCTCCCCACCGACCCCGCGGCCCTCGACCGGCTCACCGCCTTCCTCGCCTCACCCGACGGGGAGGACCAGGTCGCCGTCCGAGCCGGAGCACTCCACGGCCGCCGGCTGAGCCCGCTCACGGCCCGCCCCGCACCTGCCACCGCGCCCGCCCGCACCTGGGATCCGGAAGGCACCGTCCTGATCACCGGCGGCACCGGGGCCCTGGGCGCACACGTCGCCCGCCGCCTCGCCGCCGCCGGAGCCCGCCACCTGGTCCTGCTCAGCCGCAGCGGCCCGGACGCCCCCGGCGCCGCCGCCCTGCGCGCCGAACTGGCCGAAGCAGGCGCCGAGGCCACCCTCACCGCCTGCGACGCCGCCGACCGCGAGGCGCTGTCCGCCGTCCTCGCGGCCATCCCGGACCGGGCGCCGCTGACCGCCGTCGTCCACACCGCCGGCGTACTCGACGACGCGGTCGTCGACAGCCTCACCCCGGACCGCTTCACCGCCGTCTTCCGCGCCAAGGTCACCTCCGCGCTGCTCCTCGACGAGCTCACCCGGGACCTGGACCTGAAGGTGTTCGCCCTGTTCTCCTCCGCCTCGGCGGCCGTCGGCAACCCCGGACAGGGCAACTACGCGGCGGCCAACGCCGTCCTCGACGCCCTCGCCGAGCAGCGCCGCGCCCGCGGCCTCGCCGCCACCTCCCTCGCCTGGGGCGCCTGGGGCGGAGCGGGCATGGCAGCCGGCGACCGGGCGGCCGGAGCCGCCCACCGGGCCGGCATCCGGCCCCTGGACCCGGACCTCGCCGTCACGGCCCTGCGCCGCGCGGTCATGGAGCCCGAGCCGACCACCGTCATCTCCGACGCCGACCCCGGCCGGTTCGTCCACGCCTTCACGGCCGTGCGGCCCAGCAAGCTGCTCGCCGGCCTGCCCGTGCCGCAGGCCGCGGACACGGCCGGCCCGGCGGCAGCCCCGGCGGTCCCGGAGCAGCGCGCCGCACTGGCCGCCCTGCCCGCGGGCCGGCGCGGAGCCGCGGTGCTCCACCTCGTACGCACCCGGGCCGCCGAGGTCCTCGGCCTCACCGGACCCGAAGCCGTCGGGGCGGAGAAGGCCTTCCGCGACCTGGGCTTCGACTCCCTCGGCGCCGTGGAGCTGCGCAACCAGCTCACCGCCGCCACCGGCCTGGACCTGCCCGCCACCCTCGTCTTCGACCAGCCCACCCCGGCCGAGCTCGCCGAGCACATCGCCCGGCGGCTCGACCCGACGGCGTCCGACGACGCCGCCGAGTCCCAGGACGTGGACCAGGCACGGCTCCAGGCCCTGCTGGCCTCCGTGTCCGTGGACCAGCTGCGCCGCATCGGCGTCCTCGAACCGCTGCTGCGGCTCGCCGCCGAGCACGGCCGGAACGACGGGCCCGCAGACGAGGCGGACAAGACGCCCGAGTACGCCGACTCCATCGACGCGATGGACGTGGACGCGCTCGTCAACGCAGCCCTCAACACACCCTCGTCCGACCCGAACGCCCACCAGACACCCGACCTCTCATCCGTACCGGCCCACCGCGACGAACCGCAGGGCCGACGGAGCTGACGGAGCAGAACATGGCCACGCCCACGCCCCACGACAAGGTCGTCGAAGCGCTCCGGTCCTCGATGAAGGAGACCGAGCGGCTGCGGCGCCAGAACCTGAACCTGGTCGCCGCAGCCACCGAACCCATCGCCGTCGTGGCCATGGGCTGCCGCTACCCGGGCGGGGTCCACTCGCCCGAGGACCTGTGGGACCTCGTCGCCGCCGGAACCGACGCCATGTCGGACTTCCCGGCCGACCGGGGCTGGGACCTCGACGCCCTGCGCGGCGCCGGAGTCGACTCCCGCGGCCACGGCGTGAGCCGTGGCGGCGGGTTCCTCGACGACGTGGCCGGCTTCGACGCGGACTTCTTCGGCATCTCGCCGCGGGAGGCCGTGTCGATGGACCCCCAGCAGCGGCTGCTGCTGGAGACCTCCTGGGAGGCGTTCGAACGGGCCGGAATCGATCCGTCCCGGCTGCGCGGCAGCCGGACCGGCGTCTTCATGGGCACCAACGGCCAGGACTACGCCTACCTCCTCGTCCGGTCCCTCGACGACGCCACCGGGGACATCGGCACCGGCATCGCCGCCAGTGCCGTCTCCGGCCGGCTCGCCTACCAGCTGGGCCTGGAAGGCCCGGCGGTGACCGTGGACACCGCCTGCTCGTCGTCCCTCGTCGCCCTGCACTGGGCCGTCCAGGCCCTCCGGGCGGGCGAATGCTCACTGGCCCTGGCCGGCGGAGTGAACATCATGTCCACGCCTGGCTCCCTCATGGAGTTCAGCCGGCAGGGCGGGCTGGCGGGGGACGGGCGGTGCAAGGCGTTCGCCGACGCCGCCGACGGCACCGGCTGGTCCGAGGGCGTGGGCGTACTCGTCCTGGAACGCCTGTCGGACGCCGTACGCAACGGGCGGCGCGTGCTCGGCGTCGTCCGTGGCTCCGCCGTGAACCAGGACGGCGCCAGCAACGGCTTCACCGCGCCGAACGGGCCGTCGCAGCAGCGGGTGATCCGTCAGGCGCTTGCGTCGGCGGGTCTGTCGCCGGCGGACGTGGATGTGGTGGAGGGGCACGGGACGGGTACGCCGCTGGGTGACCCGATCGAGGCCCAGGCGCTGTCGGCCACGTATGGCCGGGAGCGGGGGGAGGCGGGTCGGCCGCTTCTGCTCGGGTCGGTGAAGTCGAACATCGGTCATACGCAGGCCGCGGCGGGTGTGGCGGGTGTGATCAAGATGGTCATGGCGATGCGGGAGGGTGTGCTGCCGCGCACCCTGCACGTGGACGTGCCGTCCCGCCACGTCGACTGGTCGGCGGGCGGCGTGCGGCTGCTGACGGAGGCCGTCCGCTGGCCGTCCGGCGAACGCCTGCGCCGGGCGGGCGTGTCCTCGTTCGGCATCAGCGGGACGAACGCGCACGTGGTGCTGGAGGAAGCCCCCGCCGAACCGGCCGCCACCCCCTCGGACACCGGGGTGCTCGCCCCGTGGCTGGTGTCGGGCAAGTCGGCGTCCGCCCTGGACGCCCAGCTGGAACGGCTCACCGGGATCACGGGTTCCCCGCTCGACGTGGGCTTCTCGCTGGCCGCTTCGCGGGCGCGGTTCGCGCACCGGGCGGTGCTGGTGGACGGTGTCGAGATCGCCCGGGGGGTCGCACGCGAGCGGTCGCTGGCGGTGCTGTTCTCGGGTCAGGGGTCGCAGCGGTTGGGGATGGGGCGGGAGTTGTATGCCCGTTTTCCGGTGTTTGCGGCGGCGTTTGACGCGGTGTGTGCGGAGTTGGATGTTCCGGTTCGGGATGTGGTGTGGGGTGGTGACGAGGCGGCGCTGAACGGGACGACGTGTGCGCAGGCGGCGTTGTTCGCGGTCGAGGTGGCGTTGTTCCGGTTGGTGGAGTCGTTGGGTGTGCGGCCGGGTTTTGTGGCCGGGCATTCGGTGGGTGAGGTGGCGGCTGCGCATGTGGCCGGGGTGTTGTCGCTGGCGGATGCGTGTGTGCTGGTGTCGGCGCGTGGTCGGCTGATGCAGGCGCTGCCCGGGGGCGGTGCGATGGTGGCGGTCCAGGCGACGGAGGAGGAAGTCGCTCCGCTGCTGGGTGAGTTTGTGTCGGTTGCCGCCGTCAACGGCCCGTCGGCTGTGGTGGTTTCGGGTGCCGAGGTCGCGGTTGAGGCCGTTCGGACCCACTTCGAGGCCCTGGGCCGCAAGACGACGCGGCTGCGGGTGTCGCATGCGTTCCACTCGCCGTTGATGGATCCGATGCTGGACGAGTTCCGTGCGGTGGTGTCCGGGCTGTCGTTCTCCGCTCCGGAGATTGCGATGGCGACGGATGCCGACCTGGTGTGTGATCCGGAGTACTGGGTGCGGCATGTGCGGGAGACGGTGCGGTTTGCCGACGTGGTGCGTTCGCTGGTGGAGCAGGGCGTCGACGCTTTTCTTGAGTTGGGTCCGGACGGGAGTCTGTGTGCGCTGGCCCAGTTGAGTGTGGAGGCCGAGGTCGCCGTCCCGGTGCTGCGCAAGGGGCGGGGTGAGGAGCGGGCGCTCGTCGACGGGCTGGCACGGCTGTACTGCGCGGGCGTGGCGGTCGACTGGGCACGTCTGTACGACGGCACGGGCGCGCGTGGCGTCGACCTGCCGACGTACGCCTTCCAGCACGAGCGCTACTGGCCCGCACTCACGCCGGATGCCGGTGACGTCACCGCGGCCGGACTGATCGCCGACGCCCACCCCATGCTCGGAGCGGTCCTTCCGCTCGCCCAGTCGGAAGGCGTGGTCTTCACCAGCCGCCTCTCGACCCACGCGCAGCCCTGGCTGACGGGGCAGACGACGCCGGCGACCGGGCTGCTGGAACTGGCACTTCGCGTCGGCGACCACGTCGGCTGCGACCGGGTCGAACGCCTCGTGCACACCACCCCCCTCTCCCTGCCCGTGGACGGCAGTGTCATGGTCCAGGTGCGGGTGGGGGAGCCCGATGAGACGGGCGCCCGTACGGTCGCGTTCTTCTCGCGGGTCGACGGCGGGGGGTGGACGGACCACGCGACCGGCATGCTCGTACCCGCTCCCGAGCGGCCGACGACGGACCTGGCAGGCGCTGACGAGGAGTTCACGCTGTCCGGTGAGGCGGCGCGGGAGGCGGACCGCTTCGGTCTGCACCCGGCGTTGCTGGCCGAGGTGGTGCGGGCGGCGGCGCGCGAGCGGGAGCTCGTGCCGGTGTCCTGGCGCGGGGTCGTGCTGCACGCCGTGGGCGCGTCGGTCGTGCGGGCGCGGATCGGGCGTACGGCTGAGGACTGCGTCTCGCTTGTGCTGGTGGACGCCGAGGGCGTGCCGGTGCTGACGGTTGAGGAGTTGGCCCTCGGCGCTCCTGCGGCGCCGGCCGGGCCCGCACTGCTGCGGGAAGGGCTGCTGCGCCTCGACTGGGTGCCCGCCGATGTGTCGGCGGCTGCCGCTGCCGACGACGCGGGGCCGACGGTTCTGCGTGTCGAGGGCGGCGAGACGGCCGAAGCGGTGCACGAAGTCTGTGCTCGTGTGCTGGCTGCTCTGCAGGAATGGCTGGCGGGGGATCGGCCGACGGACGCCCGCCTGGCCGTCGTGGTACGGGGGGACCTGGCCGGAGCCGCTGTCTCGGGTCTCGTGCGGGCGGCGGAGTCGGAGAACCCGGGTCGCTTCCTGCTCGTCGACGTCGAGGACGACGGGGAGTGGCCGGTCGCCCGGGTCCTCGCGGCAGCCGAGCCCCACGTGCGGGTCCGGGGCGGTGTCGTGTACGTGCCGCGGCTGGGTCGGGTGGAGTCGTCGCTCGGTGTGGTGGGGTCGCCGTTGGGGGACGGGACTGTGCTGGTGACGGGTGGTACGGGTGGTCTGGGTCGTGAGGTGGCCCGGCATCTGGTGGCTGTTCACGGGGTGCGGCGTCTGTTGTTGGTGTCGCGTCGGGGGCTGGAGGCTCCGGGTGCGGTGGAGTTGCGGGATGAGTTGGCTGCTTCCGGTGCGGATGTGTCGGTGGTGGCGTGTGATGTGGCGGACCGGGATGCGCTGGCGGAGGTGTTGGCGGGGGTCGGGTTGTCGGCGGTGGTTCACGCCGCCGGTGTGCTGGATGACGGTGTGGTGACGTCGTTGACGGCTGAGCGGTTGTCGGGGGTGTTGCGTCCGAAGGTGGATGCGGCCTGGCATCTGCACGAGCTGACCCGTGGGATGGATCTGTCGGCGTTCGTGTTGTTCTCGTCGATCTCGGGTGTGATGGGTTCGGCGGGTCAGGGCAATTACGCGGCGGCGAACGTCTTCCTGGATGCGTTGGCGGCGTATCGCCGTGGTCTGGGTCTGGCGGGGCAGTCGCTGGCGTGGGGTGCGTGGGCGCCGTCGGGTGGTATGACGGCGACACTGTCCGAGGCGGACCGGCAGCGGATCGCAGCCTCGGGTGTTCCGCCGCTCTCCGTGGAGCAGGGGCTGGCGCTCCTGGATGCGGCGATGGCCACCGACCTGCCCTACCTCGTCCCCCTCGGCCGGCTCGCCACCGGAACCGGGCCACGCCCGGGGACCGACATACCGCCGCTCTTCCGCGGGCTGTTCAAGGGCGCCCGCCGGACGGCCGTGTCGGCGACCGCCGGTGCGCTCGGGCTTCGGCTCGACGCCCTGGCCGAGGAGGAACGGCTCCGGCACGTGCTGGACCTCGTACGCACCGAAGCGGCCGGAGTGCTCGGCCACACGCCGGGCACGACGGTCGACGCGGAGCGGGAGTTCAAGGACCTCGGCGTCGACTCCCTCACCGCACTCGAACTCCGCAACCGGCTCGGCCACGTCACCGGCCTGCGGCTGCCCGCCACCCTCGTCTTCGACTACCCCACCCCCACCGCCCTCGCCGCCCACCTCCTCGCCGAACTCCTCGGCCGGCAGCAGGCCGTGGACACGGACGGCCCGAAGGTGCCCGCAGCCGACGAACCGATCGCGATCGTCGGCATGGCCTGCCGGATGCCCGGCGGCGTGGACACACCGGAGGCCCTGTTCCGTATGCTCCTCGAAGGCCGGGAAGGGATGACGGACTTCCCCACCGACCGGGGCTGGGACCTGGCCGCTCTCTTCGGTGACAGCACCACCGGCAACCGGGGAGCCAGCGCGGCCCGGCGCGGCGGATTCCTCTCCACACTCGGTGACTTCGACGCCGGATTCTTCGGGATCTCGCCCCGCGAGGCCCTTGCCATGGACCCCCAGCAGCGGCTCCTGCTGGAGACCTCCTGGGAGGCGTTCGAGAGGGCCGGGATCGATGCCACCCGGCTGCGCGGCAGCCGGACCGGCGTGTTCGTGGGTACCACCGGCCAGGACTACGCGTCGCTCGTCATGAACTCGCGCGAGGATGTCGAGGGCCACGCCAGCACGGGTCTGGCGAACAGCGTGATCTCGGGGCGGGTGTCCTACGCCTTCGGACTCGAAGGCCCCGCCGTGACCGTGGACACCGCCTGCTCCTCCTCCCTCGTGGCCCTGCACCTGGCCGCCCAGTCCCTGCGCAGCGGCGAGTCCTCGCTCGCCCTCGCCGGCGGTGTCACCGTTCTGTCCACGCCGATGAGCTTCCTCGGCTTCAGCCGGCAGGGCGGGCTGGCGGGGGACGGGCGGTGCAAGGCGTTCGCGGATGCCGCCGACGGCACCGGCTGGTCCGAGGGGGTGGGCGTACTGGTTCTGGAGCGGCTTTCGGACGCCCGGCGCAACGGGCACGAGGTGCTGGCCGTGGTCCGTGGCTCGGCCGTGAACCAGGACGGTGCGTCGAACGGCCTGACCGCGCCGAACGGGCCGTCGCAGCAGCGGGTGATCCGTCAGGCGCTTGCGTCGGCGGGTCTGTCGCCGGCGGACGTGGATGTGGTGGAGGGGCACGGGACGGGTACGCCGCTGGGTGACCCGATCGAGGCCCAGGCGCTGCTGGCCACGTATGGCCGGGAGCGGGGGGAGGCGGGTCGGCCGCTTCTGCTCGGGTCGGTGAAGTCGAACATCGGTCATACGCAGGCCGCGGCGGGTGTGGCGGGTGTGATCAAGATGGTCATGGCGATGCGGGAGGGTGTGCTGCCGCGCACCCTGCACGTGGATGCGCCGTCCCGTCACGTCGACTGGTCGGCGGGCGCCATCGACCTCCTCACCGAGAACACGGCCTGGCCCGAAGCGGCGCGGCCGTGGCGGGCGGGTGTCTCCTCCTTCGGCCTCAGCGGCACCAACGCGCACGTCGTCCTGGAGCAGTCCGTCCCTTCACCCGCGGAACCGTCCGATGCGAAGACCGTGGCGCCCTGGGTGGTGTCGGGCAGGTCGGAGCAGGCGCTCGACGCGCAGCTGGGGAGACTGGCGGGCGTCGCCGGATCCGGGCTGGACGTGGGCTTCTCGCTGGCCGCTTCGCGGGCGCGGTTCGCGCACCGGGCGGTGCTGGTGGAGGGGGTCGAGATCGCCCGGGGGGTGGCACGCGAGCGGTCGCTGGCGGTGCTGTTCTCGGGTCAGGGGTCGCAGCGGTTGGGGATGGGGCGGGAGTTGTATGCCCGTTTTCCGGTGTTTGCGGCGGCGTTTGACGCGGTGTGTGCGGAGTTGGATGTTCCGGTTCGGGATGTGGTGTGGGGTGGTGACGAGGCGGCGCTGAACGGGACGGCGTGTGCGCAGGCGGCGTTGTTCGCGGTCGAGGTGGCGTTGTTCCGGTTGGTGGAGTCGTTGGGTGTGCGGCCGGGTTTTGTGGCCGGGCATTCGGTGGGTGAGGTGGCGGCTGCGCATGTGGCCGGGGTGTTGTCGCTGGCGGATGCGTGTGCGCTGGTGTCGGCGCGTGGTCGGCTGATGCAGGCGCTGCCCGGGGGCGGTGCGATGCTCGCTGTCCAGGCGACGGAGGAGGAAGTCGGTCCGCTGCTGGGTGAGTCCGTGTCGGTTGCCGCCGTCAACGGACCGTCCTCCCTGGTCGTTTCGGGTGCCGAGGATGCCGTCGAGAGGATTGGCGTGCACTTCCGCGGCATGGGCCGCAAGACGACCCGGCTGCGGGTGTCGCATGCGTTCCACTCGCCGTTGATGGATCCGATGCTGGACGATTTCCGTGCGGTGGTGTCCGGGCTGTCGTTCTCCGCGCCGCGGATCCCGATGGCCGTGGATGCCGACCTGGTGCGCGATCCGGAGTACTGGGTGCGGCACGTCCGCGAGACCGTACGGTTCGCCGACGGTGTACGGGCCCTGCACACGGCGGGCGCCACCGCCTTCGCCGAGCTCGGCCCGGACGGCGTGCTGACCGCCCTCGCCCAGGAGGTCCTGAGTAGCGAGGACCCGCAGGGCATCGTGTTCACCCCGGTTCTGCGCAAGGGCCGGGAGGAGGAGGACACCCTCCTCGAAGGGCTGGCGCGGCTCTTCTGCGCGGGCGTCGCGGTGGACTGGACGCGCCTGTACGAGGACACCGGCGCCCGGCGGGTGGACCTGCCGACGTACGCCTTCCAGCGCGAGCGATACTGGCCCGTTCCGGCCGTCCGTACGGGCGACGTGGCCGGCGCCGGCCTCGCGGCGACCGGGCACGCCCTCCTGGGCGCCGCCGTGACGCCCGCCGACTCCGGCGGCAGCGTGCTGCTCACCGGCCGGCTGACCACGGCGGCGCTGCCGTGGCTCGACGGCCACCTCGCCGACGGGGCGGCCGTCCTCCCGAGCGAGGGTCTGCTGGAGATGGTGCTGCGAGCCGGGGAACAGGCCGGCTGTGAGCACATCGCAGAACTGGCCCTCACGGACCAGCCGCTCGTCCTCCCCGGCACGGGGGCCGTGGCGGTCCAGGTGACGGTCGGAGCTCCCGACGAGACCGGGGCCCGTACGGTCGGCTGCTACACACGCCCCGAGGAGACTGCCGACGGCCCGTGGACCTGCCACGCCACCGGACGTCTGACGCGCGAGCCGGCCGAGGTCAAGCCGATCGGTGACGGGACGTTGGTCGACGCCGCCCTGCCGGGTCGCGCCGAGGACGCCGGGCTCTACGGTCTGCACCCGGCGTTGCTGGCCGAGGTGGTGCGGGCGGCGACGGGCGAGCGGGAGCTGGTGCCGGTGTCCTGGCGCGGGGTGTCGCTGCACGCGGCGGGCGCGTCGGTGGTACGGGCCCGCATCGCGCCGACGGGAGAGGACCTTCTGGCCGTCGAGCTGGCGGACGCCGAGGGCGGGCCGGTCCTGTCCGTGGCGGAGCTGCGTCTCGGGGCCCCTGCGAGGCCGGCCGAGACGGTGCCGGGGCGCGACGGGCTGCTGCGCCTGGACTGGATTCCCGCGGACGGGACCGGAGCTTCCGCAGCCGACGACGCGGCGCTCACGGTCTTCCCCGTGTCCGGTGGTGATGCGCCGGAGGCCGTGCACGCGGCGTGTGTTCGTGTGTTGGCCGCGGTACAGGAGTTGCTGGCGGGGCCTGAGGGCGCGCGTCTGGTGTTCGTGACGCGGGGTGCGGTGTCGGGGGCCGATCTGGCGGGCGCCGCGGTGTGGGGCCTGGTGCGGGCCGCGGAGTCGGAGAACCCGGGCCGCTTCCTCCTCGTGGACGTCGACGACGACTCCGAGCTGTCCCTTGCACAGGTGCTCGCGGCAGGGGAGTCGCAGGTTCTCGTGCGGGGCGGTGTCGTGTACGTGCCGCGGCTGGGTCGGGTGGAGTCGTCGCTCGGTGTGGTGGGGTCGCCGTTGGGGGACGGGACTGTGCTGGTGACGGGTGGTACGGGTGGTCTGGGTCGTGAGGTGGCTCGGCATCTGGTGTCGGTGCATGGGGTGCGGAGTTTGCTGTTGGTGTCGCGTCGGGGGCTGGGTGCTCCGGGTGCGGTGGAGTTGCGGGATGAGTTGGCTGCTTCCGGTGCGGATGTGTCGGTGGTGGCGTGTGATGTGGCGGATCGGGATGCGCTGGCGGAGGTGTTGGCGGGGGTCGGGTTGTCGGCGGTGGTTCACGCCGCCGGTGTGCTGGATGACGGTGTGGTGACGTCGTTGACGGCTGAGCGGTTGTCGGGGGTGTTGCGTCCGAAGGTGGATGCGGCCTGGCATCTGCACGAGCTGACCCGTGGGATGGATCTGTCGGCGTTCGTGTTGTTCTCGTCGGTCTCGGGTGTGATGGGTTCGGCGGGTCAGGGCAATTACGCGGCGGCGAACGTCTTCCTGGATGCGTTGGCGGCGTATCGCCGTGGTCTGGGTCTGGCGGGGCAGTCGCTGGCGTGGGGTGCGTGGGCGCCGTCGGGTGGTATGACGGCGACACTGTCCGAGGCGGACCGGCAGCGGATCGCAGCCTCGGGTGTTCCGCCGCTCTCCGTGGAGCAGGGGCTGGCGCTCCTGGACGCGGCGATGGCCACCGATCTGCCCTACCTCGTCCCCCTCGGCCGGATGTCCGGCACGGGCGCACCCCGGATGCGCGGCGAAGTGCCGCCGCTGCTGCGCGGCCTCATCAAGAGCGCCAAGCGGCAGGCCGCCGCCGGCGGCCCCGCGGCCGGCACCCAGGACATGCTCGCCGCCCGGCTCCGGGAACTGCGAGAAGGCGAGCGGCTGCGGCACGTACGGGAACTCGTGCAGGCAGAGGCGGCGGCCGTGCTCCGGCACACATCAGCCCAGGCCGTCGACGCAGGAACGGAGTTCAAAGACCTCGGCGTCGACTCCCTCACCGCGCTGGAGCTGCGCAACGGGCTCACGGCCGTCACCGGCCTGCGCCTGCCCGCCACCCTCGTCTTCGACTACCCGACGCCGAACGACCTGGCCGAGTACCTGCTGGCCACCCTGCTTCACGAACACCGGGGCGACCGCGACGAGCAGTACGCCCTCCTCGCCGAACTCGACCGGCTGGACGCCGCCTTGACCGCGGCCGATCCCGACGAACACACCCGCGCGGCGGTCTCCCTCCGGCTGCGCCACCTCGTGGAGAAGTGGCGAGCCGGCGACGAGGACTCCGCCTCCGCCGATGTCGCGGAGCGGATCGAATCCGCCACCACCGACGAAGTGCTCGCGTTCATCGACAACGAGCTCGGCCGTCTGAACGACCGCTGATCCGGCCGTCTGTCGTCTTTCACCTCTTCTCCATCGCTGTAGGAAGGCTCCACCCCCATGTCGAACGACAGCAAGCTCGTTGACTACCTCAAGTGGGTCACCGCTGATCTGCACCAGACGCGCCAACGACTGCTGGAAGTCGAGTCGGAGAAGCAGGAGCCGATCGCGATCGTGGGTATGTCGTGCCGCCTCCCCGGCGGTGTGCGCTCGCCCGAGGACCTGTGGCGACTGGTGACGGAGGGCCGCGACGGCATCTCTCCCTTCCCCACCGACCGGGGCTGGAACCTGGAGGCCCTGTCCGGCGACGGGAACGGCAGCAGCGCCTCGGTGGAGGGCGGCTTCGTCGACGCAGCGGCCTTCGACGCGGACTTCTTCGGGATCTCCCCGCGTGAGGCGATGGCGATGGACCCCCAGCAGCGACTGCTGCTGGAGACCTCCTGGGAGGCGTTCGAACGGGCCGGGATCGACCCGGCGACCCTGCGCGGCAGCCGCACCGGCGTCTTCGTCGGCACGGCGGGCGTGGACTACGTGGGCGTGGTCATGAACTCCCTGGAGGACGTGGAGGGCCATGCGACGACTGGCCTGACGGCCAGCGTCCTCTCCGGCCGCATCTCGTACGCCTTCGGGCTGGAAGGCCCGGCGGTGACCCTCGACACCGCCTGCTCGTCCTCGCTCGTCGCACTCCACGTCGCCGCGCACGCCCTGCGCTCGGGGGAGTGCACCATGGCCCTGGCCGGCGGCGTGACCGTCCTGTCCACGCCGATGAGCTTCTCCGGCTTCAGCCGGCAGGGCGGGCTGGCGGGGGACGGGCGGTGCAAGGCGTTCGCGGATGCCGCCGACGGCACCGGCTGGTCCGAGGGGGTGGGCGTACTGGTTCTGGAGCGGCTTTCGGACGCCCGGCGCAACGGGCACGAGGTGCTGGCCGTGGTCCGTGGCTCGGCCGTGAACCAGGACGGTGCGTCGAACGGCCTGACCGCGCCGAACGGGCCGTCGCAGCAGCGGGTGATCCGTCAGGCGCTTGCGTCGGCGGGTCTGTCGCCGGCGGACGTGGATGTGGTGGAGGGGCACGGGACGGGTACGCCGCTGGGTGACCCGATCGAGGCCCAGGCGCTCCTGGCCACCTACGGCGAGAACCGTGCCGAGGGCCGGCCGCTCCTGCTCGGCTCGCTCAAGTCGAACATCGGTCATACGCAGGCCGCGGCGGGTGTGGCGGGTGTGATCAAGATGGTCATGGCGATGCGGGAGGGCGTGCTGCCGCGCACCCTGCACGTGGACAAGCCGACCACGCACGTGGACTGGTCGGCCGGTGAGGTCTCCCTGCTGACCGAACAGACGGACTGGCCGGCCACGGGCCGCCCGCGCCGGGCCGCCGTGTCGGCCTTCGGCATCAGCGGCACCAACGCCCACACGATCATCGAGCAGAGTCCGACAGCCGAAAGCGAGCCGACGGGGTCGACGGAGCCCGCCGAGCCGGCCGTGACACCGGCCGTCGCTCCGTGGGTGGTGTCGGCCAAGTCCCCGGCCGCGCTGGACGCGCAGCTCGTCCGCCTGGGCGCCGCGCCCGGAAAGTCCGCGACGGACGTCGGCTACTCCCTGGCCGCGCGACGTGCGAGCCTGACGCACCGGGCGGTGCTGGTGGACGGGGTCGAGGTTGCGCGGGGGGTGGCCGGGGACCGGTCCGTGGCTTTCCTGTTCTCGGGTCAGGGGTCGCAGCGGTTGGGGATGGGGCGGGAGTTGTATGCCCGTTTTCCGGTGTTTGCGGCGGCGTTTGACGCGGTGTGTGCGGAGTTGGATGTTCCGGTTCGGGATGTGGTGTGGGGTGGTGACGAGGCGGCGCTGAACGGGACGACGTGTGCGCAGGCGGCGTTGTTCGCGGTCGAGGTGGCGTTGTTCCGGTTGGTGGAGTCGTTGGGTGTGCGGCCGGGTTTTGTGGCCGGGCATTCGGTGGGTGAGGTGGCGGCTGCGCATGTGGCCGGGGTGTTGTCGCTGGCGGATGCGTGTGTGCTGGTGTCGGCGCGTGGTCGGCTGATGCAGGCGCTGCCCGGGGGCGGTGCGATGGTGGCGGTCCAGGCGACGGAGGAGGAAGTCGCTCCGCTGCTGGGTGAGTTTGTGTCGGTTGCCGCCGTCAACGGCCCGTCGGCTGTGGTGGTTTCGGGTGCCGAGGTCGCGGTTGAGGCCGTTCGGACCCACTTCGAGGCCCTGGGCCGCAAGACGACGCGGCTGCGGGTGTCGCATGCGTTCCACTCGCCGTTGATGGATCCGATGCTGGACGAGTTCCGTGCGGTGGTGTCCGGGCTGTCGTTCTCCGCTCCGGAGATTGCGATGGCGACGGATGCCGACCTGGTGTGTGATCCGGAGTACTGGGTGCGGCATGTGCGGGAGACGGTGCGGTTTGCCGACGTGGTGCGTTCGCTGGTGGAGCAGGGCGTCGACGCTTTTCTTGAGTTGGGTCCGGACGGGAGTCTGTGTGCGCTGGCCCAGTTGAGTGTGGAGGCCGAGGTCGCCGTCCCGGTGCTGCGCAAGGGGCGGGGTGAGGAGCGGGCGCTCGTCGACGGGCTGGCACGGCTGTACTGCGCGGGCGTGGCGGTCGACTGGGCACGTCTGTACGACGGCACGGGCGCGCGTGGCGTCGACCTGCCGACGTACGCCTTCCAGCACGAGCGCTACTGGCCGAGGCCCGCGCTGCCCGTGGGCGATGTCGCCGGCGCCGGACTCCGACCCGCCGAGCACCCGCTGCTGGGCGCTGCCGTCTTCCTGGCCGGCTCGGACGGGACGGTGCTCACGGGGCGCCTGTCCTGTGCCTCCCAGCCCTGGCTGGCGGAACACGTGGTGGACGGCCAGGTGGTCTTCCCGGCGACGGGCCTGCTGGAACTTGCCCTCCGGGCCGCCGACCAGGTCGGCTGTGGCCGCGTCCAGGAGCTGACGCACACCGAGCCGCTCGTGCTCGCCATGGACGGCGCCGTTGCCGTCCAGGTGTGGGTGGGCGCACCGGACGAGAACGGAGGCCGGCCCGTCACGCTGCACTCACGGCGCGAGCAGGACTCCGATGCCGAGTGGACCGAGCACGCCGCAGGCGTGCTGGTCACCGGTTCACCTGCCGTGGTGACGGACGCCCACGGAGCCGAGGCGGAGTTCGTGCTGTCGGGCGAGGTGGCGCGGGAGGCGGACCGTTTTGGTCTGCACCCGGCGTTGCTGGCCGAGGTGGTGCGGGCGGCCGCGGAGGACCGGGAGCTGGTGCCGGTGGCCTGGCGCGGGGTGTCGCTGCACGCGGCGGGCGCGTCGGCCGTGCGGGCGCGGATCGGGCGTACGGCTGAGGACTGCGTCTCGCTCGTGCTGGTGGACGCCGAGGGCGCACCGGTGCTGTCGGTGGCGGAGCTCCGTCTCGGAGCTCTCGCGATGCCCGTGGAGACGGTGCCGGGGCGCGACGGGCTGCTGCGCCTGGAGTGGACCCCGGCGGACCTCTCGGGAGGCTCTGCTGTCGACGACGCGGCGCTCACGGTCTTCTCCGTCGAGAGCGGTGTCTCGCCCGAGGCGGTCCACGCGGCGTGCGCCCGGGCCCTCGCCGCGGTGCAGGAGTTGCTGGCGGGGCCCGACGGTTCGCGTCTGGCGTTCGTGACGCGGGGTGCGGTGTCGGGGGCCGACCTGGCGGGCGCCGCGGTGTGGGGCCTGGTGCGGGCGGCGGAGTCCGAGAACCCGGGCCGCTTCCTCCTCGTGGACGTCGACGACGATTCCGAGCTGTCCCTCGCGCAGGTGCTTGCGGCGGGGGAGTCGCAGGTTCTCGTCCGGGGCGGTGTGGCCCATGTGGGCCGCCTCGCGCGACTGGGCCGGGATGCCGGTGTGGTGGGGTCGCCGTTGGGGGACGGGACTGTGCTGGTGACGGGTGGTACGGGTGGTCTGGGTCGTGAGGTGGCCCGGCATCTGGTGTCGGTGCACGGGGTGCGGAGTTTGCTGTTGGTGTCGCGTCGGGGGCTGGATGCTCCGGGTGCGGTGGAGTTGCGGGATGAGCTGGTTGCTTCCGGTGCGGATGTGTCGGTGGTGGCGTGTGATGTGGCGGACCGGGATGCGCTGGCGGAGGTGTTGGCCGGGGTGGGGTTGTCGGCGGTGGTTCACGCCGCCGGTGTGCTGGATGACGGTGTGGTGACGTCGCTGACGGCTGAGCGGTTGTCGGGGGTGTTGCGTCCGAAGGTGGATGCGGCCTGGCATCTGCACGAGCTGACGCAGGGCCTTGACCTGTCGGCGTTTGTGTTGTTCTCGTCGGTCTCGGGTGTGATGGGTTCGGCGGGTCAGGGCAATTACGCGGCGGCGAACGTCTTCCTGGACGCCCTGGCGGCGTATCGTCGTGGTCTGGGCCTGGCGGGGCAGTCCCTGGCGTGGGGTGCGTGGGCGCCGTCGGGCGGTATGACGGCGACACTGTCCGAGGCGGACCGGCAGCGGATCGCGGCTTCCGGTGTTCCGCCGCTCTCCGTGGAGCAGGGGCTGGCGCTCCTGGACGCGGCGATGGCCACCGACCTGCCCTACCTCGTCCCCCTCGGCCGGCTCGCCACCGGAACCGGGGCACGGCTGCGCGGCGACGTGCCCACCATGTTCCGGGGGCTGGTCCGCGGCGGGCGGCGGATGGCCGCCACCACCGCGGGCGGAGCCGCGACGGCCGTCGCGCTCGCCGCCCGGCTGTGGGAGCTGCGCGAGGCCGAACGCACCCGCACCGTCGTCGAGATGGTGCGCACGGAAGCGGCAGCCGTCCTCGGGCACGCCTCCGCACAGACCATCGGCGCGGACCGGGACTTCCACGACCTGGGACTCGACTCCCTCACCGCCCTTGAGCTCCGCAACCGCCTCACCGAGGCCACCGGCCTGCGGCTGCCCGCCACCCTCGTCTTCGACTACCCCACCCCCACCGCGCTCGCCACCCACCTCCTCGCCGAACTCCTCGACGAGAACGGCGACGTACGCCTGCCGGCCGCCGTGGCCACCGGAGCGGCCGACGACCCGATCGCGATCGTCGGCATGGCCTGCCGCCTGCCCGGCGGCATCGACTCGCCCGAGGACCTGTGGGACCTCGTCCTCGAAGGCCGGGAAGGGATCGCCGACTTCCCCACCGACCGCGGCTGGGACCTGGACACCCTCCTCGGCGCCGGCAGCGGCCCGGACGGCCGGGGCCGCAGTGCCACCGCCAAGGGCGGATTCCTCCACGGGGTCGCCGAGTTCGACGCCGGATTCTTCGGGATCTCGCCGCGCGAGGCCCTCGCCATGGACCCCCAGCAGCGGCTCCTGCTGGAAACCTCCTGGGAGGCCGTCGAGCGCGCCGCCATCGACCCGAACACCCTGCGCGGCAGCGCGACCGGCGTGTTCGTCGGCACCGGCGGCCAGGACTACCTCACCCTCGTGATGAACTCCACCGAGGACATCGAGGGCCACGCCGGCACCGGCCTCGCGGCCAGCGTCGTCTCCGGCCGCGTCTCCTACACCCTCGGCCTCGAGGGCCCGGCCGTCACCGTGGACACCGCCTGCTCCTCCTCCCTCGTGGCCATCCACCTGGCCGCCCAGTCCCTGCGCACCGGCGAGTCCTCCCTCGCCCTCGCCGGCGGCGTCACCGTGATGTCCTCCTCGCTGGGATTCCCCGGCTTCACCCGGCAGGGCGGCCTCGCCACCGACGGGCGCTGCAAGGCGTACGCGGACGCCGCCGACGGCACCGGCTGGTCCGAGGGCGTGGGCGTCCTCGTCCTGGAACGGCTCTCGGACGCCCGCCGCAACGGGCACCAGGTGCTGGCGCTGGTACGCGGCTCCGCCGTCAACCAGGACGGCGCCTCGAACGGCCTCACCGCCCCCAACGGGCCGGCCCAGCAGCGGGTCATCCGGCAGGCCCTCGCCAACGCGGGCCTGACGCCCGCCGACGTCGACGTGGTCGAGGGGCACGGCACCGGTACGACCCTCGGCGACCCCATCGAGGCGCAGGCGCTGCTGGCCACCTACGGCCGGGAGCGCGGCGAGGGCGGCCGTCCGCTCCTCCTCGGCTCGCTCAAGTCGAACATTGGGCACACCCAGGCCGCGGCCGGTGTGGCCGGTGTGATCAAGATGGTCATGGCCATGCGCCACTCGACCGCCCCGCGGACCCTGCACGTGGACGCACCCTCCACCCACGTCGACTGGTCCGCCGGAGACGTGCGGCTGCTCTCGGAGACCACGCCGTGGCCGTCCGTCGACAGGCCGCGCCGCGCCGCCGTGTCGGCGTTCGGCATCAGCGGCACCAACGCCCACACGATCATCGAGCAGGCGCCGCCGGCCGACGCGCCCGACGCGGACCCCTCCGCTCTGCCCGCGGTCGCGCCCTGGGTGGTGTCCGGCACGTCCGAGACCGCCCTCGACGCGCAGATCGACCGGCTGACCGCCCACGCCGGCGCCCTGCCCGCCCTGGACGTCGCGTACTCGCTGGCGGCGGGACGCGGCGTGTTCGAGCACCGGGCCGTCCTCGTGGACGGAGCCGAGATCGCCCGTGCGGCAGCCGCGGAGAGCCGGATCACGGCCGTGCTCTTCTCCGGACAGGGCTCCCAGCGGCTCGGCATGGGCCGCGAGCTGTACGCCCGCTTCCCGGTGTTCGCCGAGGCCTTCGATGCCGTGAGCGCGGCCCTCGACGAGCACCTCGACCGTCCCGTCCGCACGGTCGTGTGGGGTGAGGACGAGGACACGCTGAACGGCACCGCGTATGCGCAGGCGGGCTTGTTCGCCACCGAGGTGGCGCTGTACCGGCTGGTCGAATCGCTGGGTGTGGAACCCGGGTTCGTCGCCGGCCACTCTGTCGGCGAGATCGCCGCCGCTCACGTCGCAGGGGTCTTCGGCCTCGCCGACGCCTGCGCGCTCGTAGCGGCGCGCGGCCGGCTGATGCAGGCCCTCCCCGAGGGCGGAGCCATGACGGCCGTGCAGGCTACCGAGGAGGAGCTGCGGGCGCTGCTCGACACGGACACGCTGCCGGAGACGGTGTCGATCGCGGCCGTCAACGGGCCGTCCTCGGTGGTCGTCTCCGGCGCCGCCGACGCGGTCGCGCGGATCGGCGCGCACTTCGAGGCCGCGGGCCGCAAGGCCACCCGGCTGCGGGTGTCGCACGCCTTCCACTCCCCGCTGATGGACCCCATGCTGGACGGGTTCCGGGCCGTGGCGGCCCGGATCGCCTACGCCGAGCCGCAGCTGGCACTCGTGTCGAACCTGACGGGTGCGGTGGCCGGCCCGGGCCTCGTCACCACCCCCGACTACTGGGTGCGGCACGTCCGCGAGACCGTACGGTTCGCCGACGGGATCGGCGCGCTGCGCGAGGCCGGAGTCTCCGCGTTCCTGGAACTCGGCCCCGACGGCATCCTCACCGCAGCCACCCGGACCGCCCTCGGAGCCCAGGACGACGTCTGCGTCGCCGTGCCCGCGCTGCGGGCCGGGAGGCCGGAGGAGCGGGTGCTGGTCGAGGCGCTCGCCCGGCTGCACGTCAACGGTGTACGCGTCGACTGGACGCGGCTCTTCGAGGGCACCGCCGCCCGGACCGTCGACCTGCCCACCTACGCCTTCCAGCGCACCCGCCACTGGCCGCAGACCGGCTCCGCCGTCCCGACCGCCGACACCACCCGCGCCGATTCCGCCGACGCGGAGTTCTGGACGGCCGTCGAGAGCGGGGACCTGGCCGCCCTGGCCACCGACCTCCGCGTGGACGGCGACGCGCTCGGCGCCGTGCTGCCCGCCCTGTCGGACTGGCGCAGGCACCGCCGCGACCAGGCGCTGCTCGACGCCCTGCGGTTCCACGAGACGTGGCAGCCGCTGGGCGCCGTGGCGGAGGGCAGGCCCGCCGGGACCTGGCTCGTGGTCACGCCCGCCGAGGGCGCGGACGACGGCTGGACCGCCGCCGTACGGGAAGCGGCCGGCCCCGACGCCCTGCACCTCACCGTGGAAGCGGGAACGGACCGGACCTCGCTGGCCGCCACGCTGCGACGACTCACTCACCCCGCGGCGGGATTCGCGGGCGTGCTCGCGCTGCCCGCCCCGGCTCCGGCCGAGGCCGCCGCAGCGACGGCCGTGCTCTTCCAGGCCCTGGCCGACGCCGGGATCACCGCTCCCCTGTGGTGCGCGACCCGCGGCGCGGTCGCCGTCGCCCGGACCGAGGACCTGCCGTCCCCGGCCCAGGCCGGCATCTGGGGACTCGGCCGGGTCGCCGCCCTGGAACACCCGCAGCGCTGGGGCGGGCTCATCGACCTGCCCGAAACGCTCGGCGCGCGGGCCGCCCGGCGGCTCAGCGCCGTCCTGGCCGGCCTGGACGGCGAGGACCAGATCGCGGTGCGCGACTCCGCCGTGTACGTACGACGGCTGGTGCCCGCGCCCGCCGGCTCGCCGGACGCGGGCTGGCAGCCCGCCGCCGCACACGCCGACGGCACCGTGCTGGTCACCGGCGGCACCGGCGGCCGGGGCAGCCGTACCGCCCGCTGGCTCGCGGCCGCGGGCGTACGCCACCTGCTGCTCGTCGGCCGGCGCGGCCCCGCCGCTCCCGGCAGCGCCGAACTCGTCGCCGAACTGCGCGCCCTGGGCGCCGAAGCCACCGTCGTGGCCTGTGACACCGCCGACCGGGATGCCCTGGCCGCCGTACTCGCGGCCGTCCCCGCCGAGCACCCGCTCACGGCCGTGGTCCACGCGGCCGGCACCGTCGACGACGGGGTGCTGGACGACCTGACCCCGCAGCGGCTGACCGCCGTACACCGCGCCAAGGCGCTGACGGCACTCCACCTGGACGAACTGACGCAGGGCCTCGACCTGTCGGCGTTCGTGCTCTTCTCCTCCGTGGCCGGTGCCGTCGGCACCCCCGGCCGGGCGGCCGCCGCCGCCGCGAACGCCGTCCTCGACGCGCTCGCCCAGCAGCGCCACGCGCGCGGCCTGCCCGCCACCTCCCTGGCCTGGGGCGCCTGGATGGACGGCGAACCGGCCGCCGGTGAACCCGTGGAGCCCGGCACGGCCGACCGCGGCCCGGCCTCCGCCGAGGCCGGCGCGCCGGGTGCCCGCCGGACGGCGGCTCCCGCCGTGCACCCCGAGCTGGCACTCGCCGCCCTGCGGCAGGCCGTCACCCGGCCGGCCCCGACCCTGATCATGCTCGACCTGCGCCAGCCGCAGATCCTCGACACCCTCGTGGGACTGCGCGGCAACCCGCTGCTGGCCGGACTCCCGGCCGCCCGACAGGCCCTCGCCGCCGCCGAGACGGCCCGCGAGGACATCAGCTCGCAGGCACACGAACTCACCCTGCGCCTGCGGGCCCTGCCCTCCGCCGACCGCCCGACCCTCGTCACCGACCTGGTCCGCACCCACGTGGCGGCGGTCCTCGGCCACACCGGCAAGGCGGCCGTCGCCGCCGACCGCAAGTTCCGCGACCTCGGGTTCGACTCGCTCACCGCCGTCGACCTCTCCGCCCGCCTCGGCCTCGCCACCGGCGTCAAGCTGTCCGCCACGGCCGTCTACGACTACCCGACCGCCACCGCCCTCGCCCGGCACCTCCTCGGTGAACTGCTCGACGAGCAGAAACCGGACGGCACGGACGCCGCCGCGCCCCGCACCGCCGCCGACGACGACCCGATCGCCATCATCGGCATGGCCTGCCGCCTGCCCGGCGGGGTCCGCACCCCCGAGGACCTGTGGCAGCTGGTCTCCACCGGCGGAGACGGCATCGAACCCTTCCCCACCGACCGCGGCTGGGACCTGGCGGCCCTCCGCTCCGGCGACCGCGACGGACGGGGCCGCAGCGCCACCCTGGAAGCCGGATTCGTCCCCGGCGTAGCCGACTTCGACGCCGGCTTCTTCGGGATCTCGCCCCGTGAGGCGATGGCGATGGACCCCCAGCAGCGCCTGCTGCTGGAAACCTCCTGGGAGGCCGTCGAGCGGGCCGGCATCGCACCCGACACCCTGCACGGCAGCCGCACCGGCGTGTTCGTCGGCACCAGCGGCCTCGACTACGCGACGCTGATGATGAACTCCCGCGAGGACATCGGCGCCCACGCCGGCACCGGCCTCGCCTCCAGCGTGCTGTCCGGGCGCGTCTCCTACGTCCTCGGCCTCGAAGGCCCCGCCGTCACCGTCGACACCGCCTGCTCCTCCTCCCTGGTGGCCCTGCACTCGGCCGGCCAGGCGCTGAGGGCCGGCGAATGCTCGCTGGCCCTCGCCGGCGGCGTCACCGTCATGGCGACCCCCGTCGGCTTCACGGGCATGACCGTCCAGGGCGGCATCGCCGCCGACGGCCGCTGCAAGGCGTACTCGGACGCCGCCGACGGCACCAACTGGTCCGAGGGCGTCGGCATGCTCGTCCTGGAACGCCTCTCCGACGCCCGGGCCAACGGACACGAGGTCCTGGCGCTCGTACGCGGCTCCGCCGTCAACCAGGACGGCGCCTCCAACGGCATCACCGCCCCCAACGGCCCCTCCCAGCAGCGCGTCATCCGCCAGGCCCTCGCCGCGGCCGGACTGACCCCGGCCGACGTGGACGCCGTCGAGGGCCACGGCACCGGCACCGCCCTCGGCGACCCCATCGAGGCGCAGGCCCTCCTGGCCACCTACGGCCAGGGCCGCGACCCCGAGCGGCCGCTGCTGCTCGGCTCGCTGAAATCCAACATCGGGCACACCCAGGCCGCCGCCGGCGTGGCCGGCGTGATCAAGACCGTCCTCGCGCTGCGGCACGGCCTCCTGCCCAAGTCCCTCCACATCGACGAGCCCTCGACCCACGTCGACTGGACCGCCGGCGCCATCGACCTGCTCACCGAGGCCCGGCCGTGGCCCCGGACGGACCGCCCCCGGCGGGCCGGCGTGTCCTCCTTCGGCATCAGCGGCACCAACGCCCACACGATCATCGAGCAGGCCCCGTCCGGCGCGACCCCGCCCGCCGGTACCGAGGCGGACGCACCGCCCGCGGCACCGCTCGTGCGGCCCTCCGCCGTGCCGTGGCCGGTGTCCGGCGCGACCCCCGCCGCCCTGGACGAGCAGCTCGCCCGCCTCACGGCACACGCCGAGGGCCGTGACCCGCTCGACATCGGCCACTCCCTCGCCACCACCCGCAGCACCTTCGCGCACCGTGCCGTCCTCGTCGACGGCACGGAGGCCGCGCGGGGCGAGGCCGCCGCCCACACCACCGCCTTCCTCTTCTCCGGGCAGGGCGCGCAGCGCCTCGGCATGGGCCGCGAACTGTACGACCGCTTCCCGGTGTTCGCCGACGCCTTCGACGCCGTGTGCGAGGAGCTAGACCCCCGCCTGGAACGGCCGGTCCGCGAGGTCGTCTGGGGAGACGACGCCGAAGCGGCCGACCGGACGGAATACGCCCAGACCGGGCTGTTCGCCGTGGAGGTGGCCCTGTTCCGGCTGCTCACCTCCCTCGGCGTACGCCCCGACTTCGTCGCCGGCCACTCCGTCGGCGAGATCGCCGCCGCCCACGTGGCCGGGGTGCTCAGTCTCGCCGACGCGTGCACCCTGGTCGCCGCCCGGGGCCGGCTGATGCAGGCCCTGCCCGAAGGCGGCACGATGGCCGCCCTCCAGGCCACCGAGGACGAAGTCCGCCCGCTGCTCACCGCGCGGGTGGCCGTCGCCGCCGTCAACGCACCGTCCTCGGTCGTCGTCTCCGGCGCCGCGGACGCGGTGGAGGCCGTACGGGACCACATCGAGCGCATGGGCCGCAGGACCAAGCGGCTGCGGGTCTCGCACGCCTTCCACTCCCCGCTGATGGACCCGATGCTGGACGAGTTCCGGGCCGTCGTCACCGGCCTGGCCTTCGCCGAGCCGGCCGTCCCGCTCGTCTCCACCCTCACCGGCGCCCAGGCCGGAGCCGAGCAGCTCCGCGACCCCGCCTACTGGGTCCGGCACGTGCGCGAAACGGTCCGCTTCGCCGACGCCGTGCGCGCCCTGCGCGACGCCGGAGCCTCCGCCTTCCTGGAGGTCGGCCCCGACGGCACCCTCGCCGCCCTGGCCCCCCAGAGCCTCGACGAGGACACCGGCCACTGCGTCTGCGTGTCCAGCCTGCGCGCCGACCAGCCCGAGGAGAGCGCCCTGGTCACCGCCCTGGCCCGGCTGTACGTCAGCGGCGTGGCAGTCGACTGGCCGCGGATCTTCGACGGCACCGGCGCCCACACCACCGCCCTGCCCACGTACGCCTTCCGGCACGACCGGTACTGGCCGCGCCCCGCACCCCTGTCCGGGGACGTCACCTCGGCGGGCCTCGTCCCCGCCGCACACCCGCTGCTCGGCGCCGCCGTCCCGCTCGCCGGATCCGACGGCGCGCTGTTCACCAGCAGGCTCTCCCTCCGCGTCCACCCGTGGCTGCTCGACCACCGCACCGGCGGCGCCGCCCGCTTCCCGGCCACCGCCTTCCTCGAGCTCGCCGTCCAGGCGGGCGACCAGGTCGGCTGCGGACACCTCAAGGAGTTCACCGTCACCGCACCGCTGCCGCTCGACGGCGGCACCGAACCGGTCATCCAGGTCTGGGTCGGCGCGCCCGACGAGGACAGCGGGGACCGTTCCGTCGCCTGCTACGCGCGCCCCGGCGACGCGGCCCCCGAAGAACCCTGGACCCGGCACGCCGCCGGCACCCTGACCGCCCAGCCCTTCACCCCGCCGCAGGCCCCGCTGGTCTGGCCGCCCGCGGGCGCCGCGGCCGTCGACCTCGACGGCTTCTACGGCGACGGCGCACCCGGACCCGTCTTCCAGGGCCTGCACGCCGCCTGGCTGCACGGCGAGGAGGTGTTCGCCGAGGTACGGCTGGCCGGCGAGACCGCCGACGACGCCCGCTGGTTCGGCCTGCACCCCGCCCTGTCCGCGGCGGCCCTGCACGGCGCCGCCCTGCTCGGCCTCGGCGACGAGGACCGGCTGCCGCAGCCCCGGGCCTGGCAGGGACTCACCCTGCACGCAGGCGGCGCCTCCGTGCTGCGCGTCCGCCTGACCCGCTCCGGTGAGGACACGGTCGCCGTCGGCGCCTACGACGCCGAGGGCGCCCCCGTCCTGTCCGCCGAGTCGGTCACCCTGTCCGCGGCCGCCGAAGCCGGCACCGGCACCGCCCGCGCCACCGACCGCGAACCGCTGTTCCACATCGAGTGGATCCCGGCCGACACGGACGGCGCGGACACCGCAGCACCGGACGCCCGCGCCCTCGGCGCCGACGACCCGTACGGCCTCGGCTCCCGCACCGCCACCCTCGCCGAACTCGCCGCGCCCGGCGCCAACGTCCCGGACCTGGCCGTCGTACGCCTGCCCGAGTGCACCGGCGGCGACGTGCCCGCGGCCGTACACGCCCTGACCGGACAGGTCCTGGCCCTGGTGCGGGAGTGGCTGGACGGGGAGCGGTTCGCCGCCTCCCGGCTCGTCTTCGTCACCCGCCGGGCCGTCCGCGCCACCGACGGCGACACCGTCACCGACCTCACGGGAGGCGCCGCCTGGGGCCTGGTGCGCTCGGCGAACTCCGAGCACCCCGACCGGTTCGTCCTCCTCGACACCGAACGGGACACCGACGTCACCGACGCCCTCCCCCTGCTCGCCGGCCCGCTCGCCGCGGGCGAGGCCCAGTTCGCCGTACGCGACGGGGTGCTGCGCGTCGGCAGGCTCGCCCGGCTGGCCACCGCCCCGAGCCTGCTGCCGCCCGCCGGACAGGCATGGCGGCTGGCCCCGGCCGACGGCGGCGCGGCCGGCGACCTGCGGCTGGAGCCCTGCCCCGACGCGGCACGGCAGCTCGCCGACGACGAGGTACGCGTCGCCGTCGCGGCCGCCGGACTCACCGGCGAAACCGCCGACGGCCCCGCCGCCCGGATCGCCGGCACCGTCAGCGCCACCGGCCCCGGCGTGCACGGTCTGCGGGTAGGCGACCGGGTGACGAGCCTGCGGGCGGTGCCCGCCGGACCCGTCGCCGTCCTGGAGGAGAGCGGGCTCGCCCCCGTCCCCCACGGCCGGACGTGGGAACAGGCCGCCGCCGCCCCCGCCGCCCCCGCCGCCTCGTACGACATCCGGCACGCCCGGGCGGCCCTGCGCGCCCGCACCCCGGAGGGCGGGCCCCTGGACGGCACGGTGCTCACCATGCCGCCCGTGTGGAACCCCGAGGGAACCGTCCTGGTCACCGGTGGCACCGGCGCGCTCGGCCGGCACCTCGCCCGCAGGCTCGCCGCCCGCGGCGTCCGGCACCTGCTCCTCACCAGCCGGCGCGGCCCCGCCGCACCCGGCGCCGCCGAACTGGCCGCCGAACTGGAGAGCCTCGGCGTAGACGTCACCGTCGCCGCCTGCGACACCGCCGACCGGGAGGCCGCCGCCGCCCTGATCGCGGCCGTCCCGGCTGCGCACCCGCTCACCGCCGTGATCCACACGGCCGGTGTGCTCGACGACGGCGTCATCACCTCGCTGACGCCCGCACGGCTGTCGGACGTCCTGCGCCCCAAGGTCGACGCGGCCTGGCACCTGCACGAGCTGACCCAAGGGCTCGACCTGGCCGCCTTCGTGACGTTCTCGTCCATCGCCGGCGTCATGGGCAGCCCCGGCCAGGGCAACTACGCGGCCGCGAACTCCTTCCTCGACACCCTCGCCGACCACCGTGCCGCGCTCGGACTGCCCGGCACCTCGCTGGCCTGGGGCCCCTGGGTCCAGGACGACGGCATGACCAGCGAGCTCAGCGACACCGACATGCGGCGCATGCAGTCCGGCGGCATGCCCCCGCTCTCCATCGACCAGGGCCTCGCCCTGTTCGAGGCCGCCCTCGGCTCCGCCGAACCGCTCGTCATCCCGATCGGGCTGACCGGTGCCGGCATGCGCCCGCAGGGCGAGGTCCCCCCGCTGTTCCGCGGCCTGGTGCGCACCACCCGGCGCACCGCAGCCAACAGCGCGGGCGGCAAGGACGCCGCCGCCGACCTCGCCCGCCGGCTCCTCGCGCTCGGCGAGAAGGACCGCCTGCGGTACCTCACCGATCTGGTGCGGACCGAAGCCGCGACCGTGCTCGGCCACGCCTCCGCCGACGCCGTCGAGGCCGACCGGGACTTCTACGAGCTGGGCTTCGACTCGCTGACCGCCGTCGAACTGCGCAACAAGCTCGCCGCCTGCACGGGAATGCGGCTGTCCGCGACAGTCGTCTTCGACAACAAGACGCCCGCGGACCTGGCGGGCTGGCTGCGCGGCGAACTCGCCCAGCAGGCCAGGGCCGAGGACGGCACCGGCGCCACCCTGGCCCTGCCCTCCGGCGAGGCAGACCCCGGCTCCCTGGAGAACCTGTTCACCAGCGCCCTCGCCGACGGCAAGGCGGCCGAGGCCCAGCGCATGCTCGTCGCCGTGGCCGCGCTCCGCCCCAGCTTCGAGGCATCGGCCGAACTGGAGGACCTGCCCTACGCGTCCACCCTCGCCGAGGGCCCGGCCGCCCCCAAGCTGATCTGCATCAGCGCGCCCACCGCCAACGCGGGCGTCCACCAGTACGCCCGGCTCGCCGCTCACTTCCGCGGCAAGCGGGAGGTGGCGGCGCTGCCCCTGGTCGGGTTCGAGACCGGGGAACGGCTGCCCGCCACCCCGGAGGTCGCCACCCGGGTGATCGCCGAGAGCGCCCTGCGGGCGGCCGAGGGCAAGCCGTTCGCCCTCGTCGGCCACTCCTCCGGCGGCTCCTTCGCCTACGCGGCGGCCGGACTGCTGGAACACACCTGGGGCATCCGGCCCGCCGCCGTGGTGCTGCTGGACACGTACAGCTTCCAGCACAAGGACGACGAAGGCATCGACTACCAGGGCATGATGCGGCTCAACTTCGGCGCCACCGGCCCGCAGGCCCGTGCGGACGAGGGCCCCGTCGTCCGGCTCAGCAGCGCCCGGCTGTCGGCCATGGGCCGCTGGATGGTCCTCCTCAGCCGGCTCCAGGTGCAGCACACCAGCGCCCCCGTGCTCCTGGTGAAGTGCGCCAAGCAGCTGTTCGGAGCCGATGACCGGCCGATCGAACAGCAGCCTTCGGCCGAGCGCGCCCCCCTCGTCGCGGGAGCGCACGAGCGGCCCGTGGACGCCGACCACCTGTCGGTGATCCGGGAGGACTCGGCGCAGACCGCACAGATCATGGAGGAGTGGCTCACCGCGCACGCGCGCACCGGCCGCGGCTGACACGGGCCGACCTCCCCGGACCGGCGCACCGGACACCCCTCCCCGGGGCGTCCGGTGCGCCGCCGTGTCCCGCCGCCGCGGCACGCCTCTAGGGAAAACCGCAGTCGGTGCTGGTGAGACTGGGCGGGAAACCCCGGCATCTCACCTCGAGAGGTTGACACCCTGATGTCGAACGAGCAGAAGCTTCGCGACTATCTGAAGCGGGCCATCGCGGACCTTGACGAGACGCGCGAGCAGCTGCGAGAGGTGCAGGAGAAGAGCCGGGAGCCCATCGCCATCGTCGGCATGGCCTGCCGCTACCCCGGCGGCGCCGACACACCCGAGCAGCTCTGGGAGCTGGTCCGCGGCGGAGTCGACGCCGTCTCCGCCTTCCCCGCCGACCGCGGCTGGAACCTCGAAGACCTCTACGGAGGCGCCGAAGCCGAGGGCGGGGACGGCGCCGCGTACCCCCGCGAGAGCGGCTTCCTGCACGGCGCGGGCGATTTCGACGCCGGCTTCTTCGGCATCTCCCCGCGCGAGGCCCTCGCCATGGACCCGCAGCAGCGGCTGATGCTCGAGACGGCCTGGGAGGCCGTCGAGCGGGCCGGCATCTCGCCCCACGCCCTGCGCGGCACCCACACCGGCGTGTTCATCGGCGCCGGACACGGCGGCTACGACACCGCGGCCACCGCCGGTTCCGGACGGATCCGCGAAGAGGTCGCCGGCCACGTGCTGACCGGCAACACCGTGAGCGTCGCCTCCGGGCGCATCTCCTACGTCCTGGGCTTGGAAGGCCCGGCCGTCACCGTCGACACGGCCTGCTCCTCGTCCCTGGTCGCCCTGCACCTGGCGGTGCAGTCGCTGCGGCGCGGCGAGTGCACCCTCGCCCTGGCCGGCGGTGTCACCGTCATGTCCACCCCGCAGATGTTCGCGGAGTTCGGCCGCCAGCGCGGCCTGGCCGCCGACGGCCGCTGCAAGCCGTTCTCGGCCGCCGCCGACGGCACCGCGTGGAGCGAGGGCGCCGGCGTCATCCTGGTCGAGCGGCTGTCCGACGCGCTGCGGGCCGGGCACCCGGTCCTGGCCGTCGTACGCGGCTCCGCCGTCAACCAGGACGGCGCCAGCAACGGCCTGACCGCCCCCAACGGCCCCTCCCAGCAGCGCGTCATCCGGCGGGCGCTCGCCGACGCCGGACTCGCCGCCACCGACGTGGACACGGTCGAGGCGCACGGCACCGGAACCCGGCTCGGCGACCCCATCGAGGCCACCGCCCTGCTCGCCACGTACGGCCAGGGGCGCCCGGCGGACCGGCCGCTGCTCCTCGGCTCGATGAAGTCCAACATCGGCCACACCCAGGCCGCGGCGGGTGTCGCCGGCGTCATCAAGACCGTGCTCGCCATGCGGCACGGCACCCTCCCCGCGACCCTGCACCTGGACGAGCCGTCCCCGCACGTCGACTGGACGGCAGGCAGCGTACGGCTGCTCACCGAGGAGGCCGCCTGGCCGGCGCACGAGGACCGGCCGCGACGGGCGGCCGTCTCCTCGTTCGGCGTCAGCGGCACCAACGCCCACGTGGTCCTCGAACAGCCGGCGACCGCGCCGCCGGCCGCAACGGGCGGCGGGACCGACGCCTCCGGCGTGCTGCCGTGGGTGCTCTCGGCGAAGACCGCCGAGGCGCTGCGCGCGCAGGCGGCACGGCTTGCCGCACACGTACGCGGCCACGCAGAGCCGAGCACGGCCGACATCGCCTTCTCGCTCGCCACCACCCGCGCCGCGCTGGAACACCGGGCCGCTGTCGTGGGCGGGGACCGCGCAGACCTGCTGAGCGGCCTCGACGCACTCGCCGACGGCGAGGGCACGACCGCACTCGCGGCCAAGGGGCCCCTGTCCGTGCTGTTCACCGGTCAGGGCTCGCAGCGGCTCGGCATGGGCCGGGAGCTGTATGCGCGCTTTCCCGTGTTCGCTCAGGCTTTTGACGCGGTGTGTGCGGAGCTGGATGTTCCGGTGCGGGAGGTGGTCTGGGGTGAGGACGCGGAGGCGCTGAACCAGACCATGTACGCCCAGGCCGCGCTGTTCGCGGTCGAGGTGGCGTTGTTCCGGTTGGTCGAGTCGTGGGGGGTGCGGCCGGACTTCGTGGCCGGTCACTCGATCGGCGAGGTGGCCGCGGCGCACGTGGCGGGGGTGTTCTCGCTCGCTGACGCCTGTGCGCTGGTGTCGGCGCGGGGCCGGCTGATGCAGGCGCTGCCGGAAGGCGGTGCGATGCTGGCGGTCGCGGCGGCGGAGGACGAGGTCCTGCCGCTGCTGGGCGAGTCGGTGTCGATTGCGGCGGTCAACGGTCCCTCGGCCGTGGTCGTCTCGGGTGCCGAGGACGCGGTCGACGCCGTCCGCGCCCACTTCGAGGGGCTGGGCCGCAAGACAACCCGCCTGCGGGTCTCGCACGCCTTCCACTCGCCGCTGATGGACCCCATGCTGGACGGGTTCCGCACGGTGGTCGCAGGCCTGTCCTTCGGCATACCCGCCATCCCGCTCGTCTCCAACCTCACCGGACAGCTCGCCTCCACCCGCGAACTGTGCACCCCGGACTACTGGGTGCGCCACGTCCGCGAAGCGGTCCGCTTCGGCGCCGGCATCCGTACCCTCGCCGACCTGGGCGTGACCACCTACCTGGAACTCGGCCCGGACGGCGTGCTGTCCGCCCTGGCCTCCGACACCGCGGGCGGTGGCGGCGCCGCCCTGGTACCCGCCCTGCGCAAGGGCACGGACGAGGAGACCTCGCTCGTCCGCGCGCTCGCCCGGCTCCACGTCCACGGCGCCGAGGTCGACTGGTCCGCGTTCTACGCCGGCACCGACGCCCGTCCGGTGGAGCTGCCCACCTACGCCTTCCAGCACCAGCACTACTGGCTCCCGAACAGCGCAACGGACCTGCTGCGCGGCGGCAGTTCCGCGACCCCCGCCGACGCGGTGGAGACCGCCTTCTGGGAGGCCGTCGAACGCGGTGACCTCGACGCCGCCTCTGCCGTACTCGGCATCGAGGGGGCTCCCGTCCAGGCGTCGCTCGACGACCTGCTCCCCGTCCTCGGAACCTGGCGCGCCCACCGTCGCACCCGGGCCGCCACCGACGCCTGGGCCTATCGGACCACCTGGACCGCGGCCCCCCACGGTTCCGCGACCGCGCTGCGCTCCGGCTCCGGCTGGCTGGCCGTCGTCCCCGACCACTCGGCGGACGACGAGGCACTCGCCGCGCTGCTCTCCGCCCTCACCGGTCTCGGCGCGCGCGTCGAGCGCCTCGTCGTGCCCGCCGCCGCAGGTGCCGACTCCCTCGCGGAGTCGGTCCGTACGGCCCTGGCCGACGCCACCGCCACCGGACCGGTGTCCGGCGTCCTGTCGTTCCTCTCGTTCGACGAGCGCCCGCACCCCGCCCACCCGGCGGTCCCGCGGGGACTCCCCGCCACCGTCGACCTGCTGCGTGCCCTGGAGGCGTCCGGAGCGGGGGCGCGCCTGTGGTGCCTGACCCGCGGCGCCGTGTCCGTCGACGCGGCGCAGCCGCCCGCCGCGCCCGTCCAGGCCCAGACCTGGGGGCTGGGCAGGGTCGCGGCGCTGGAGTACCCGCAGCGCTGGGGCGGGCTGATCGACCTCCCCGCGGCCCTCGGCGGCCACGACCTCGCGGCCCGGGTCGCCGGCGTGCTGGGCGCGGGCACGGCCGAGGACCAGATCGCCGTACGGCCCTCCGGCACGTACGTGCGGCGCCTCGCCCGCGTCGTGCCCGCCCACGACACGGAGTCGTGGACCGCCCCGCGCGGCACCGTCCTCGTCACCGGCGGTACGGGCGCCCTGGGCGGCCGCGTCGCCCGCTGGCTGGCCGGAGCCGGCGCCGAGCACCTGCTGCTGACCAGCCGGCGGGGCCCGGCGGCCGACGGCGCGGCCGAACTGGCCGCCGAGCTGGAGGCATCGGGCGTCCGCGTCACCGTCGCGGCCTGCGACACCGCCGACCGCGACGCGCTCACCGCCCTCCTCGCGGACCTCCCCGCCGAGCTCCCGCTGAGCGGTGTCGTGCACGCCGCCGGTGTCCTCGACGACGGTGTGCTGGACGCGCTGACCGGCGAGCGCTTCGAGACCGTACTGCGCGCCAAGGCGGAATCCGCCCGGCTGCTGGACGAACTCACCCGTGACCCGCAGGGCGGGTCGCAGCTGTCGATGTTCGTGCTGTTCTCCTCCATCTCCGGTGTGCTCGGCAACGCCGGACAGGGCAACTACGCCGCCGCCAACGCCTACCTCGACGCCCTCGCCGAACAGCGCCGCGCCGCCGGGCTGCCCGCCACCTCCGTGGCCTGGGGCTCGTGGGCCGACGCCGGCATGGCCGTCGGCAGTGACGCCCTCGCCGACCGGATCCGCCGCAGCGGCATCGTCCCGATGGACCCCGAACTCGCCCTCGCCGCCCTCCGACAGGCCCTGGCCCGCGGCGCGGCCTGCGTGACCGTCGCCGACATCGACTGGGACACCCTCGCCCCGGCCCTGACGGCCGCGCGGCCCAGCCCGCTCATCGGCGACCTGCCGGAGGTGCGCCGCGGGCCGGAGCGGATCGCGGAGAAGGACGGCGGGAAGACCTCGCCGCTGCGTGAGCGCCTGCTCGGCCTGGCGACGCCCGCCGAACAGGAACGCGCCCTGACCGACCTGCTCCGCGAGGAGATCGCCCGCGTCCTCGGGCACGCCTCCGCGGGCACCGTCGACGCCAACCGGGCGTTCCGCGAACTCGGCTTCGACTCCCTGACGGCCGTGGAGCTGCGCAACCGGCTCACCGCGGTCACGGGTGTACCCCTGCCCGCCACGCTCCTCTTCGACCACCCGACCACGGCCGCCGTGGCCGCGCACCTGCGCGCCGAGCTGCTGGACGGGCACACCGCCGTCGCGGCCGACGCCGCCGTCGCCGTGCGGGCGGAGGCCGACGAACCCATCGCCATCGTGGGCATGGCCTGCCGCTTCCCCGGCGGCATCGGCTCACCGGAGGAGTTCTGGGAGCTGCTCGCCCGGGGCGGCGACGGCATCTCGGACCTGCCCACCGACCGGGGATGGGACACCGAAGGCCTCTACGACCCGGACCCGGAACACCACGGCACCAGCTACGTCCGCGAAGGCGGCTTCCTCACCGGCCTGGCCGGCTTCGACGCCGACTTCTTCGGGATCTCGCCCCGCGAGGCCCTCGCCATGGACCCGCAGCAGCGGCTCCTGCTGGAGACCGCGTGGGAGACCGTCGAGCGGGCCGGCATCGCCCCCGACACCCTGCGCGGAACCGCGACCGGTGTGTTCGTCGGCTCCAACTTCCAGGACTACCAGCAGGTCCTCGGCACCGCCCCGGACGACGTCACCGGGCACCTGATGACCGGCAACGCGGCCAGCGTGGTCTCCGGCCGCGTGTCGTACGCCTTCGGCTTCGAGGGCCCGGCCGTCACCGTCGACACCGCCTGCTCCTCCTCGCTGGTCTCCCTCCACCTGGCCGCGCAGGCACTGCGCCGCGGCGAATGCACCCTCGCCCTCGCCGGCGGCGTCACCGTCATGTCCACCCCGCAGGTGTTCGTCGAGTTCTCCCGGCAGCGCGGCCTCGCCCCCGACGGCCGCTGCAAGCCCTTCGCGGGAGCCGCCGACGGCACCGGCTGGGCCGAAGGAGTGGGCCTGCTGCTGGTGGAGCGCCTCTCCGACGCCCGCCGCAACGGCCACACCGTCCTCGCCGTGCTACGCGGCTCCGCCGTCAACCAGGACGGTGCCTCCAACGGGCTGTCCGCCCCCAACGGCCCCTCCCAGCAGCGCGTCATCCGCCAGGCCCTCGCCGACGCCGGACTCGGCGCCGACGAGGTCGACGCGGTCGAGGCACACGGCACCGGCACCCGCCTCGGCGACCCGATCGAGGCACAGGCCCTGCTCGCCACGTACGGGCAGGGGCGCCCGGCGGACCGGCCGCTGCTCCTCGGCTCCGTCAAGTCCAACATCGGCCACACCCAGGCCGCCGCCGGCGTCGCAGGGGTCATCAAGATGATCCTGGCCCTGCGCAACGGCCTGCTGCCGCAGTCCCTGCACATCGACGAGCCGTCCCCGCACGTGGACTGGTCGGCGGGCGCGGTCGAACTCCTCGCCGCCCCCACCGCCTGGCCCGCCGCGGGCCGCCCGCACCGGGCGGGCGTCTCCTCCTTCGGCATCAGCGGCACCAACGCCCACGTCATCCTGGAAGCCGCCGACCCGCTGCCGCCCGCCGCCGCCACGGCGCCGGAGGGAGGGGGCGCCGCCACAGCGGCCGCCGCCGACGCCGCGGCCGAAGCCGCGATCTCCGGCGAGGCCGCCCGTCCGCAGCCGTCCCCCACCCTGCCTTACGTACTGTCCGCCAAGTCCCCGCAGGCGCTGGCCGCGCAGGCCGCACGGCTGGCCGCGCACCTGCGGGGCGCGGGGGCCGCCACCGAGCCGGCCGCCGTCGCGCACGCGCTGGCGACCACCCGCACCACCATGGAACACCGCGCCACCGTCGTCGCGGACCACGCCGCCGCCCTGCTCGCCGGCCTGGACGCCCTCGCCGAGGGCCGCGGCCAGGCATCGCCCGCCGTCCTCGAAGGCGTCGCCGACAGCGACGGCGACACCGTCTTCGTCTTCCCCGGGCAGGGCTCCCAGTGGCCCGGCATGGCGCTCGAACTCCTCGACACCGCACCGGTGTTCGCCGCCCGCATGGCGGAGTGCGCCGCAGCCCTCGACGCGTACACCGACTGGTCCCTCATGGACGTGCTGCGCGGAGCCGAAGGCGCACCCGGCCTCGACCGCGTCGACGTGGTGCAGCCCGTGCTGTTCGCCGTGATGGTGTCCCTCGCCGAGCTGTGGCAGGCGCACGGCGTCCGCCCGGCCGCGGTCGTCGGCCACTCCCAGGGCGAGATCGCCGCCGCCTGCGTGGCCGGCGCCCTCACCCTGGACGACGCCGCCCGTGTCGTCGCCCTGCGCAGCCGGGCGCTGACCGCCCTGTCCGGGCAGGGCGGCATGGTCTCCGTGGCCCGGCCCGCCGACGAGGTCCGCGCGCTGCTGGCCCCCTGGGGCGAGCGGCTCTCCCTCGCCGCCGTCAACGGCCCCTCCTCCGTCGTGGTCTCCGGCGAGCCCGAAGCCCTGGACGCCCTCCTCGACGCCTGCGACCGGGACGGCATCCGCGCCAAGCGGATCCCCGTCGACTACGCCTCGCACTCCGCGCAGGTGGCCCGCATCGAGGCGGAGCTGCGCACCGTCCTCGCGCCCGTCGCACCCCGCGCTGCGCGCATCCCCCTCTACTCCACCGTCACGGGCGCCCCCGTCGACACGACCCTGCTCGACGCCGCCTACTGGTACGCGAACCTGCGCGGAACCGTCGAGTTCGAGCAGGCCACCCGTGCCCTGCTCGACGCGGGCCACCGCGTGTTCATCGAGGTCAGCCCGCACCCCGTCGTCACGACCGGAGTCCAGGAGACCATCGAGGCCGCCGACTCCGCCGCGGCCGCCACCGGCACCCTGCGCCGCGACGAGGGCGGCCCCGCCCGGTTCGTGCTCTCCCTCGCCGACGCCCGCAACCACGGCGCCCGCATCGACTGGGACGCCTTCTTCGAGACCGCCGGGACCCCGCGCCCCGGTACCCCGGCGCCCCTGCCCACGTACGCCTTCCAGCACCGCCGCTACTGGCCGCGCCCGGCCACCGGCGGTGCCGGGGACGTCGCCTCGGCCGGACTCGGCTCCTTCGACCACCCGCTCCTCGGAGCCGCGCTGCCGCTCGCCATCGGCGACGAACTCGTCGCCACCGCCCGCTGGTCGCTGCTCAGCCACCCGTGGCTCGCCGACCACATGGTCGGCGGCACCGTCATCGTGCCCGGCGCCGCACTCGTCGAGGTGGCCGTCAGGGCCGGTGACGAGCTCGGCTGCGGCCGGATCGAGGAGCTGACCCTGCACGCGCCCGTCCTGCTGCCCGAACACGGCGGCATCCAGGTGCAGATCGCGGTCGGCGCCGCCGACCCCTCCGGGCTGCGGACCGTCACCGTCCACACCCGCCCCGACGGCGAGCCGGAAGCGGAGTGGACCCACCACGCCGACGGCACGCTCGGCGCGCCCGGCGCGGAACCCGCCGGCGAGGTGTTCGCCGCCTGGCCCCCGCGCGGGGCCGAGCCCGCCCCGGAGACCGACGGCCTCTACGCGTCGCTGCGCAGCGAGGGCTACGCGTACGGCCCGGTGTTCCAGGGCCTGCGGGCGGCCTGGCGGCTCGACGCGGACGTGTACGCGGAAGCCGCCCTGCCCGAGGCGGCCCTGGCGGACGCCGCCCGCTTCGGCATCCACCCCGCCCTGCTGGACGCCGCGCTGCACGCGGCCGGACTCGGCCCGCTCAGCAACGCCGAGGGCAGCACCGGCCTGCCCTTCTCCTGGACCGGGGTCACCCTCCACGCCACCGGCGCGACCGCCCTGCGGGTCCGCCTGAGCCCCGCCGGGCCGGGCGCGGTGTCGGTCCTGATGGCCGACCCGCTGGGCCGCCCGGTCGCCACCATCGAAGCGCTGGCGGTACGGCCGATCGAGGCCGCCGCGCTCGGCGCCGCCGACGCGGACTCCCGTACGGTCCGCGACGCCCTGTTCCACCTGGACTGGACCCCGCTGCAGGCGGCCTCCGCGCCCTCCACGGCGCAGACCGGCCCGGCCGGGGCCGCCCGCTGGGCGCTCCTCGGCTCCGAGACCGGGCAGGCCGCCGCCCTCACCGAGGGCGGCGCGGCCCTGGCCCGCTGGGACAGCCTGGCCGACCTGGCGGCCGCGCTGCCCGCGACGGGCATCCCGGACGCGCTGCTGCTCACCGCCGAAGCCGCCGCGGGCCACGCGGCCGATCCCGCCGCACGGGCCGCCGCCGTCCTGGAAACGGTGCTCGCCACCCTCCAGGACTGGCTCGCCGACGAACGGTTCGACACGACCCGGCTGGTCGTCGCCACCCGGGGCGCCGTCACCCCCGACCCCGGCGGTGACGTCACCGACCTGCCCGGCTCGGCCCTGTGGGGCCTGCTGCGTTCGGCCCAGACCGAGAACCCCGGCCGGATCGTCCTCGCCGACCTCGACGACGACCCCGCCTCCTGGCGGGCCCTGCCCCAGGCGGTCGCCGCCACCGGCGAGCCGCAGCTGGCGCTGCGCCAGGGCGCCGCCTACGCACCCCGCCTGGCCCGCACCCACGCCTCGGGCGCACTCACCGCGCCCGACGGCACGGCCGCCTGGCGGCTGGACATCCCCGAGAAGGGCAGCCTCGACCACCTGGCCCTGCTGCCCGCCCCGCAGGCGTCCGCGCCGCTGGCACCCGGGCAGGTCCGGATCGAGGTCCGGGCCGCCGGACTCAACTTCCGCGACGTCCTCAACGCCCTCGGCATGTACCCCGGAGGCGCCGAGTTCCTCGGCTCCGAGGCCGCCGGCGTCGTCGTCGAGACGGCCCCCGACGTCACCGGCCTGAACGTCGGCGACCGCGTCTTCGGCATGGTCGTGGGCGGCTTCGGCCCCCTCGCCGTCGCCGACGGCCGCGTCGTCACCCGGATGCCGGCCGGCTGGACCTTCGCCCAGGCCGCCGCCGCGCCCGTCGTGTTCCTCACCGCGTACTACGCGCTGCGCGACCTCGCAGGCCTCACCGAGGGCGAAACCGTCCTCGTCCACGCCGCCGCCGGCGGCGTCGGCATGGCCGCCACCCAGCTCGCCCGGCTGTGGGGCGCCGAGGTCTACGGCACCGCGAGCGAGCCCAAGCAGCGCCTGCTGCGGGCCGCGGCCGACGGCCTGCCCGCCGACCGCCTCGCCTCCTCCCGCACCCTCGACTTCGAGGAGGCCTTCCGCGCGGCGAGCGGCGGCCGCGGAGTGGACGTGGTCCTCAACTCCCTCGCCGGCGAGTACGTCGACGCCTCACTGCGCCTCCTGGCACCCGGCGGCCGGCTCGTCGAGATGGGCAAGACCGACATCCGCGACGCCGCCGACGTCGCCCGCGACCACGACGGCGCCTTCTACCGCGCGTTCGACCTGGCCGAAGCAGGCCCCGAGCGGATCGGCGAGATGCTCACCGAACTCGTCGCCCTCTTCGAACAGGGCGCCCTGCGCCCGCTCCCGGTCACCGCCTGGGACCTCGCCCACGCCCCCGACGCCTTCCGGTACGTCTCCCAGGCCCGCCACACCGGCAAGGTGGTCCTCACCGTGCCCCGCCCGTGGAACCCCGACGGCACCGTCCTCATCACCGGCGGCACCGGCGAACTCGGCCGCGCACTCGCCCGCCACCTCGTCACCGCACACGGCATGCGGCACCTGCTGCTCGCCGGCCGCCGCGGCCCCGACAGCCCCGGCGCCGCCGAACTCCGCTCCGAACTGGCCGAGCTGGGCGCCGAGGTCACCCTCGCCGCCTGCGACACCGCCGACCGGGCGGCGCTCGCCGCGCTGCTCGCCTCCGTCGGCGCCGACCACCCGCTGACCGCCGTCGTCCACGCCGCCGGCGTGCTCGACGACGGCGTGGTCACCTCGCTCACCCCCGAGCGGCTGGCGACCGTCCTGCGCCCCAAGGCGGACGCGGCCTGGAACCTCCACGAACTGACCCGGCACCTGGACCTCGCCGGCTTCGTGCTGTTCTCCTCGGCGGCCGGAACCTTCGGCAACGCCGGACAGGGCAACTACGCCGCCGCCAACACCTTCCTGGACGGACTCGCCCGCCACCGCCAGACCGCCGGCCTGCCCGCCACCTCCCTCGCCTGGGGCCTGTGGGCCCAGGCGAGCGGGATGACCGGACACCTCGACGAGGGCGACCGCAGCCGCGCCCGCTCCACCGGCGCGCTGCCGCTCGCCACCCGCGACGGGCTCACCCTGTTCGACGCGGCGCTCGCCGCCCGCCGGCCGCTCCTCGTACCGCTGCGCCTGGACGGCGCCGTCCTGCGCCGCCGCGCCCCCGAGGCCCTGCCGCCGATCCTGCGGACCCTGTTCCGGGGCACGGCCGCCCGGCGCGCCGCCGAGGCCGGACCGGGCACCGCCGTCCCGGGCGGAGGCCTGCGGCACCGGCTGGCCGCACTGCCCGCCGCCGAACGGCAGACCGCACTGGTCGAGCTGGTCACCACGTACGCGGTCGCCGTGCTCGGCCACGCCGACGCCGGCCTGATCCACGCCGGGAAGGCCTTCCGCGACCTCGGCTTCGACTCGCTGACCGCCGTCGAGCTGCGCAACCGGCTGGGCACGGCGGCCGGGCTGCGGCTGCCCGCCACCCTCGTCTTCGACCACCCGACGCCCGTCGCGCTCGCAGAACACCTCGGCGGCCTGCTGGCGGACACCGCACCCACGGCCGAAGCGGCCACCGCACCGCTGACCGCCGCCCCGGACGAGGACCCGGTCGTCATCGTCGGCATGGCCTGCCGCTACCCGGGCGGCGTCCGCTCGCCCGAGGACCTGTGGACCCTGCTGGCCGACGGCACCGACGCCATCGGCGGCTTCCCCACGGACCGGGGCTGGGACCTGGAGCACCTCTACGACTCCGTCCCCGACCACCCGGACGCCTCCCGCACCCTCGAAGGCGGGTTCCTGCACGACGCCGCCGAGTTCGACGCCGACTTCTTCGGCATCAGCCCCAACGAGGCCACCGTCATGGACCCGCAGCAGCGCCTGCTGCTGGAAACCGCGTGGGAGGCGGCGGAGCGGGCCGGCATCGACCCCAGGTCCCTGCGCGGCAGCCGCACCGGCGTCTTCGCCGGTCTGTCCTCCAGCGACTACATGTCCCGCGGAGCCGACGTCCCCGAGGCGCTCGCCGGATACGTCAACACCGGCAACGCCGTCAGCGTCGTATCCGGCCGCGTCTCCTACGCCCTCGGCCTGGAGGGCCCGGCCGTCACCGTCGACACCGCCTGCTCCTCCTCCCTGGTGGCCCTGCACATGGCCGCCCAGGCGCTGCGGGCCGGTGAGTGCTCGCTCGCCCTGGCGGGCGGTGTGACCGTCATGTCCTCCCCGGCGGTCATCGTGGACTTCTCGCGGCAGCGCGGGCTGGCCGCCAACGGCCGCTGCAAGCCCTTCTCGGCCGACGCCGACGGCACCGGCTTCTCCGAAGGCGCCGGCCTGCTCGTCCTCGAACGCCTTTCGGACGCCGTACGGGCCGGCCGCCAGGTGCTGGCCGTCGTCCGCGGCTCGGCCGTCAACCAGGACGGCGCCTCCAACGGCCTGTCCGCCCCCAACGGCCCCTCCCAGCAGCGGGTCATCCGCCAGGCCCTGGCCAACGCCGGCCTGACCGGCGCCGACGTCGACGCGGTCGAGGCCCACGGCACCGGCACCCGGCTCGGCGACCCGATCGAGGCCCAGGCCCTGCTCGCCACCTACGGCCAGGAACGGGACGCGGACCGGCCGCTGCGGCTGGGCTCCGTCAAGTCCAACCTCGGGCACACCCAGGCCGCGGCCGGTGTCGCCGGTGTGATGAAGATGGTGCTCGCCATGCGCCACGGCACGCTGCCGAAGTCGCTGCACGCCGACGAGCCGACCCCGCACGTGGACTGGCCGGCCGGCGCCGTACGCCTCCTGGACGAGGCGGCCGCCTGGCCGGCCTCGGACGACCGCCCGCGCCGGGCCGGAGTCTCCTCCTTCGGCATCAGCGGCACCAACGCACACGTGATCCTGGAACAGGGCCCCGACGCGGCAAGCAGCCCGGCCGCCGCCTCCGGCGGGGCCGGTGAGCCCGGGACGACGGCGCCGGCCGGCGCCGAGCCCCAGGCCGCCCCGGCCGCGGTGCCCGGCACGCCGGAACCCGCCGCGGCCGCCGCTGCCGGCCCGGCCGCCCCGGCCGAAGCCGCCGCCCGGCCCCTGCCCTGGCTGCTGTCCGCGCGGAGCGCACCCGCGCTGCGCGCGCAGGCCGCCGCCCTCCTCGCCCACCTGGACACCCCCGCCGGAAGGCGCAGCACACCGCTCGACCTTGCCGCCTCCCTCGCCACGCGGCGGGCCGTCCTCGAACACCGCGCGGTCGTCACCGCGGCCGACCCCGCAACCCTGCGGAGCGCACTGGCCGGGCTCGCCGACGGCACCCCCGCTGCCGGACTCGTCCAGGGCCGGCACACCTCCGGCCGCGACCGCAGGACCGTCCTGGTCTTCCCCGGCCAGGGCTCCCAGTGGGCCGGCATGGGCGCCGGACTCCTCGACTCCTCGCCGGAGTTCGCCACGCGCATCGCCGCCTGCGAGCAGGCCCTCGCCCCGTACGCGGACTGGTCCCTGACCGCCGTACTGCGCGAGGAGCCGGGCGCCCCGCCGCTGGACCGCGTCGACGTGGCCCAGCCCGCCCTCTGGGCGGTCATGGTCGCGCTCGCCGAGGTCTGGCAGGCGCACGGCGTCCGCCCGGCCGCGGTCGTCGGCCACTCCCAGGGCGAGATCGCCGCCGCCTGCGTGGCCGGCGCCCTCTCCCTGGAGGACGGCGCCCGCGTGGTCGCCCTGCGCAGCCGCGCCATCGCCGCCCACCTCTCCGGCCACGGCGGCATGGTCTCCGTCGCCGCGTCCCACGAGGACGTCCTCGCCCGCCTCACGGCCTGGGGAGAGCGGATCTCCGTCGCCGCGGTCAACGGGCCCGGCTCCGTCGTGGTCTCCGGCGAGCCGGACGCCCTCGACGCGCTCGTCGACGCCTGCACCCGGGACGGCGTACGCGCCAGGAAGATCCCCGTCGACTACGCCTCCCACTCGGCGCAGGTCGAACGCATCCGCGAGACCGTCCTCGCCGACCTCGCCGGCATCGAGACCGGCGAACCCCGCATCCCCTTCCTCTCCACCCTCACCGGAGAGTGGATCGGAGCCGACACCGCGCTGGACGCCTCGTACTGGTACGAGAACCTGCGCCGCACCGTCCGCCTCGAGGACGCCCTGCGCACCCTCCTCGCCCAGGGCCACGACGTCTTCGTCGAGTCCAGCCCGCACCCGGTGCTGACCGCCGCCATCGAGGACACCGTCGCCGCTGCCGGGGCGGACGCGCGGACCCTCGGCTCGCTGCGCCGCCAGGACGGCGGACCGGAGCGGATGCTGGCCTCGCTCGCCGAGGCGCACGTCCACGGCGTACGCGTCGACTGGAGCGGCGTCCTGGGCGGCCGCCGGGCGGCCGACCTGCCCACATACGCCTTCCAGCGCAGCCGGTACTGGCTCGATGCGGCCCCGGCCGCCGCGGCCGCCGGCCCGGCGGACCCCTCCGGCCTCGACGGCGTCGTCCGCCTCGCCGACGGGGACGGATCCCTCGTCCTCACCGGCCGGATCGGAGCCGCCACGCACCCGTGGCTGGCCGACCACACCGTGCACGGCTCCGCCGTCGTCCCCGCGACCGCCCTGCTCGACTGGGCGGTCCGGGCCGCCGACGAGGCCGGCTGCGCGGTGGTCGAGGACCTCACCGAACTGGTCCCGCTGGCCGTCCCCGAGGACGGCACGGCGGAAGTCCAGCTGACCGTGGCAGCCGCCGAGGCGGGCACCCGCCGGCTGGCCGTCCACGCCCGGACCGGAGCCGACGAGGACTGGACCCGCCACGCCACCGGCACGCTCTCCCGGGCGGCCCTACCGGCCGGCGAGCCGTTCGACACGACGGACTGGCCGCCGCACGGCGCCCGCCCGGCCGACACCGAGGAGCTGTACGCCGTCCTCGCCGAGGGCGGCTACGACCCCGGACCGCTCCACCGCACCGTCCGCGCACTCTGGACGGCCCCCGACGGCGGCACCCTCGCCGAAGTGGCCCTGCCCCAGGAGCAGCACCAGGCCGCGTCCGCCTTCCGGATCCATCCGGCCCTGCTCCAGACCGTGCTGGCCATGGCCGCGGGCCGGTCCGGGCGAGCCGAGCTGCCGACCACCTGGCACGCGGTGAACCTCACGGCCACCGGTGCCGCCCACCTGCGCGTACGGATCACCCGTACCCGGGACGGCGCCCTGTCCCTGACCGCGGCCGACGCCACGGGCGCTCCCGTCCTCACGGCGGGCGCCGTCACCACCGGCGCGCCCGCGGCCGCGGCCCGGCACCCCCAGGCCCTGTTCGAAACCGCCTGGACGGAACCGGACTGGGCCCCGGCCGCCGAAGCCCTCGCCGAACCGGCCACCGGCACCGCCTCCTTCACCGGCCTGCCCGCCCTGCTGGAGGCCCTCGGCACGGAACACGCGGACGCCTTCGCCGACACGGTGCTGCTGCGGCTGCCCGCGGCCGGCGACCTCGCAGCCCCGGCGGACCCCGCCGACAGCACACCGGTACGGGAGATGCTGCACCTCGCCCAGACCTGGCTGGCCGATCCGCGCTGCGCGGACTCCCGGCTGGTCCTCGTCACCGCGGGCGCCGGCGCCGCGCTCACCGACGCCGCCGTCCACGGCCTCATCCGGTCCGCGCAGGCCGAACACCCCGGCCGGTTCCTGCTGGTCGACACCGACGGCGATCCGGCTTCCGAGCGCGCACTGCCGGCGGCCGTCGCGGCCGCCGCGGCCGCCGACGAAGCCCACCTCGCCCTGCACGCCGGCACGGTGACCGTACCCAGGCTCCGGCACGCCGCACCCCCGCAGGACCCCTCGGGCCTCCCCGCCCTGGAGTGGGACGTGCACGGCGACGGCACCGTCCTCATCACCGGCGGCACCGGAACCCTCGGCGCGCACGTCGCACGCCACCTGGTCACCGGACACGGCGTGCGGCACCTGCTGCTCACCGGCCGCCGCGGCCCCGACGCACCGGGCGCGGCGGAACTCCGCGACGAACTCACCCGCCTGGGTGCGACCGTCACCATCGCCGCCTGCGACGCGGCCGACCGCGACGCCCTCGCCGGGGTGCTCGCCGCGATCCCGGCCGAACACCCGCTCACCGCGGTGGTCCACGCGGCAGGCGTCCTCCGGGACGGGCTCCTGGAGAACCTCACGGCCGAGGACCTGGACCACGTATGGCGCCCGAAGGCGGAAGCCGCCTGGCACCTGCACGAGCTGACCCGCGACACCAAACTGTCCGCCTTCGTCCTCTTCTCCTCCTTCGCCGGAGTCATCGGCGGCCCGGCCCAGGCCAACTACGCCGCCGCCAACTCCTTCCTCGACGCCCTCGCCCACCGGCGCCGGGCCGAGGGGTTCACCGCGGTCTCCCTCGCGTGGGGATACTGGGGAGATTCCAGTGAAATGACGTCCAGGCTGGACCCCGTGGATGTCGCCCGTTTCGCGCGCTCAGGAATGCTGCCGCTCTCGGCAGGCCAAGGACTCGGCCTGCTCGACGCCGCCGCGGCCCTCGACCGCGCCCTCCTGGTCCCCGTACGCCTCGACCCGCGGGCCTGGTCGGCCGCCGGCCGTGCCCCGGCACTGCTCCGCGCGCTCGCCCCCGTACCGGCCGTCGTACGGAGGTCCGCGAGCACGCCCGGAGCCACCGCCCCGGCGGACGGGACCCGGCACGACGGCGGCTTCACGGAGCGGCTGGCCGGACTCGGCGAGGCCAAGCGCGAAGAGCTGCTGCTGCAACTGATCGCAGGGCACGCCGCCACCGTCCTCGGCCACGGCTCGCCCGCCTCGATCGACGCCGAACGCGGCTTCCTCGACCTGGGCATGAGCTCCCTCACGGCCGTGGAACTGCGCAACCGCCTCAACGCCGAGACCGGCCTGCGGCTGCCGACGACAGCGGTATTCGACCACCCGACCCCGCTGGCCCTCGCCCGGCACCTGCGCGCACAACTGGCATCCGCCGACGGCACGGAGCCGGACGGCTCCCTCCTGCCGGGCCTCGACGAGCTGGAGCGGGCCCTGACGGCCGGCGCGGCCTCCGCACTCGACGCGGACAGCCGCGCCCGCCTGACCGCCCGCCTCAAGGCACTGCAATGGAAGCTCGACGACACCGTCGACCACACCGCCGAGGGCACCGGCGGGGACGCCGACGGCACCGGTGCCGACGCCGACCTGGAAGCGGCCTCGACGGACGACGAGATCTTCGACCTGATCGACAAGGAACTCGGCCTCGCCTGACCGAGCCGGCCGGCCGGCCGCACCGGGCCGGCCGATCACCGCACCACGCGTACCACCCTTTCCCGACTGCGAGGTTTTCCCACCCATGGCACCCAAGGCCGGCCCCTCTTCGGAAGACAAGCTCCGCGACTACCTCAAGAGGGTCACCGCAGACCTGCGGCGCACCAAGCAGAGGCTGGAGTCCGTCGAGGCCAGGGACAACGAGCCGATCGCCATCGTCGGCATGGCCTGCCGGTTCCCCGGCGGAGTCCGTTCCCCCGAGGACCTGTGGCGGATGGTCGCCGACGGCACCGACGCCGTCGGCGACCTGCCGGAAGACCGCGGGTGGGACACCGCAGCGCTCTACGACCCCACCCCGGGAACCCCGGGGAAGAGCTACGTACGCCACGGCGGCTTCCTCGACACCGCCGCCGAGTTCGACGCCGACCTCTTCGGCATCGCCCCCCGCGAGGCCCTCGCGATGGACCCGCAGCAGCGCCTGCTGCTGGAAACCGCCTGGGAAGCCGTCGAACACGCCCGGATCAGCCCCGCCGCCCTGCGAGGCACCGAGACCGGCGTCTTCATCGGCGGCGCCGACACCGACTACGGCTCCCTCGCCAGGCAGACCGCCGAAACCGAGGGCCACCTGCTGACGGGCGGAGCGGTCAGCGTCCTCTCCGGCCGGATCTCCTACACGTTCGGCCTGGAGGGCCCGGCCGTCACCGTCGACACCGCCTGCTCCTCCTCCCTGGTCGCCCTGCACCTGGCCGTACGCGCCCTGCGGGCCGGCGAATGCACCATGGCCCTGGCCGGCGGCGTCGCGATCATGCCGACCCCCCGCCTGTTCACCGAGTTCTCCCGCCAGCGCGGTCTCGCCGCCGACGGCCGCTGCAAGCCCTTCGCCGAGGCCGCCGACGGCACCGGATGGGCGGAGGGCGTCGGCGTCCTCCTCGTGGAACGCCTGTCGGACGCCCGCCGCAACGGCCACCGGGTACTTGCCGTCGTCCGGGGCACGGCGGTCAACCAGGACGGCGCCAGCAGCCGCCTCACCGCCCCGCACGGCCCCTCCCAGCAGCGCGTCATCCAGGCGGCCCTCGCCAACGCACAGCTGGCCGCCGACCAGGTCGACGCCGTCGAGGCCCACGGCACCGGCACCACGCTCGGCGACCCGATCGAGGCGCAGGCCCTGCTCGCCACCTACGGCCGGGGCAGGCCGGCGGACCGGCCGCTGCTGCTCGGCGGCATCAAGTCGAACATCGGGCACGCACAGGCCGCGGCCGGAGTCGCCGGCGTCATCAAGATGGTCATGGCGATGCGGCACGGCGTCCTGCCCCAGACCCTGCACGTGGACCAGCCGACCTCCCACGTGGACTGGAGCGCGGGCGCCGTCGAACTCCTCACCGAGCGGACCGACTGGCCCGCCACCGGCCGCCCGCGCCGCTCGGCGGTCTCCGCCTTCGGCATCAGCGGCACCAACGCCCACGTCGTGCTGGAACAGGCCGAACAGGCCGAACAGGTCGAACAGGCCCCGGCGGAGCCGGAGGCCGGGACGGACGGGCTCGCGGCGGCGCCGGGAGCGCTGCCGTGGGTCCTGACCGGCCGCACGGAACAGGCGCTGCGGGACCAGGCCGCGCGCCTGCACGCGTATGTGGAGCAGCACGGGCCGCGCCCGGTCGACGTCGCCCTGACCCTGGCGGCCGGCCGGTCCGCCCTCGGTCACCGCGCGGTGCTGCTGGGCGGCACGCAGCCGGTGGCGGAGGGCGTGGCGCGGAGCGGCAAGACGGCGTTCCTGTTCACGGGTCAGGGCTCGCAGCGGCTCGGCATGGGCCGGGAGCTGTATGCCCGTTTCCCGGTGTTCGCTCAGGCTTTTGACGCGGTGTGTGCGGAGCTGGATGTTCCGGTGCGGGAGGTGGTCTGGGGTGAGGACGCGGATGCGCTGAACCAGACCATGTACGCCCAGGCCGCGCTGTTCGCGGTCGAGGTGGCGTTGTTCCGGCTGGTCGAGTCCTGGGGTGTCACGCCCGATTTCGTGGCGGGTCATTCGATCGGCGAGGTGGCCGCGGCGCATGTGGCGGGGGTGTTCTCGCTCGCCGACGCGTGTGCGCTGGTCTCGGCGCGCGGCCGGCTGATGCAGGCGCTGCCGGAGGGCGGTGCGATGCTGGCGGTCGCGGCGGCGGAGGACGAGGTTCTGCCGCTGCTGGGCGAGTCGGTGTCGATTGCGGCGGTCAACGGTCCCTCGGCGGTCGTGGTCTCGGGTGCCGAGGAGGCGGTCGAGTCCGTCCGAGCCCACTTCGAGGGGCTGGGGCGCAAGACGACCCTTCTGCGGGTCTCGCACGCCTTCCACTCGCCGCTGATGGACCCCATGCTGGACGAGTTCCGCGCCGTCGTGTCGGGTCTGTCGTTCTCCCCTCCTGCCCTTGCGATGACCGCAGGCACGGACGTGGTCTGCGATCCGGAGTTCTGGGTGCGGCATGTCCGCGACGCGGTGCGATTCGCCGACGGTGTGACGGCCCTGCGCGAGCAGGGCGTGACCCGGTTCCTGGAGCTCGGCCCCGACGGGGTCCTGTCCGCCATGGCCGCCGCATGCCTGCCGGAGGACGGCGACGCCCTCCTCGTGCCCCTTCTGCGCAAGGGCGTCGACGAGGAGACGGCCACGCTGACGGCCGCGGCCCGCATGTTCGTCGACGGCGCGGCCGTCGACTGGACCGCGGTGCTCCGCGGTACGGGCGCCCGCCTCATCGACCTCCCGACCTATGCCTTCCAGCACCAGCGCTACTGGCCGACGCCCGGTGCGGCACCGGCCGGTGACGTCCAGGCCGCCGGTTTCGACGCGGCCGGACACCCCCTCCTCAGCGCCTCCGTCGAACTGTCCGACGCCGAAGGCATGCTGTTCACGTCCCGCCTCTCCCTCCAGTCCCACCCCTGGCTCGCCGACCACGTCGTCCGCGGCTCGGCCCTCCTGCCCGGGACCGCCTTCCTGGAGCTCGCCATCCGCGCGGGCGACGAGGTGGGCTGCGGCACCGTCGAGGAGCTGACCCTCGCCGCACCGCTCGCCCTCCCCGAGGAGGGCGGCGTACAACTGCACCTGCGGGTGGCAGCCGCCGACGGCAACGGCCGCCGTGCGGTGACCATCCGCTCCCGCCGTGAGGGCGCCGAGGACCAGGCGTGGCTCCAGCACGCGACGGGCGTCCTGACGACCGGCGAGCGGACGGTCGCCCTCGACGCCCAGGGCGCCGCGTGGCCCCCGGCCGGCGCCGAGCCCGTCGACCTGACGGGCCTCTACGAGCGCATGTCCGAGGCCGGATTCGACTACGGCCCGGTCTTCCAGGGCCTGCGGGCCGCCTGGCAGCACGGCGAGGACGTGTACGCCGAAGTCGCCCTCCCCGAGGGCGTCGACGGCGGCGCCTACGGCCTGCACCCCGCACTGCTGGACGCCGCGCTGCACGTCACCGCGTTCAACGGAGTACCGCAGGGCGTCGTGCCGTTCGCCTGGGAAGGCGTGTCGCTGCACGCCTCCGCAGCTTCGTCGGTACGGGTGCGGGTCACCCGGACCCGCGAGGAGGCGCTCACCGTGGCAGTGGCCGACACGGCCGGCGAGCCGGTGGCATCGGTGGAATCGCTGGTGCTGCGTCCGGTCGATTCCGCCCGCACGGCGGACCCCGACCCCGTCTACGGCGTGGAGTGGACGCCGGTCCGGACGGCGGAGCCGGCGGAGGTCTCCCCGGACACGGTCGTGGCGCGGTTCTCGGGCGGCGAGGACGACGCGGACGTGGTCCGGTCGACGCACGCGCTGTCGGCGCGGGCGCTGTCCCTGGTGCAGGAGTGGCTGGGGGAGGAGCGGTCCACCGATGCCCGGCTGGTGTTCGTCACCCGCGGCGCGACGTCCGGCGAGGACCTGGCCGCTGCCGCGGTGTGGGGGCTGGTGCGGTCGGCGCAGTCGGAGCACCCGGGCCGGTTCGTGCTGGTGGACCTGGCCGGGCAGGAGCCCGAGACCGGGCTCCTGGAGACCGCGCTGGCCGTGGACGAGCCCCAGGTGCTCATCCGTGACGGCGAGGTGCTGGCCGCCCGCCTGACACGGGCCGGCACGCTTCGGGACACGGCTCCCGAGTGGGCCGGCGCGGGAACGGTCCTGGTCACCGGCGGTACCGGTGGCCTGGGCCGGGTGATCGCCCGGCACCTGGTGGTTGAGCACGGGGTACGCAGCCTCCTCCTGGTCAGCCGGAGCGGCCCCGCCGCCGAAGGCTCCGCCGAGCTGGTCGCGGAACTCGCCGGGCTGGGCGCCGAAGCCGTCGTCGAGGCCTGCGACGTCGCCGACGCGACAGCGGTGACCGGGCTGCTCTCCCGTCACGCTGTACGCGCCGTGGTTCACACGGCGGGTGTGATCGACGACGGCGTGGTCGAGGCGCTGACGCCCGAGCGGCTGTCGGCCGTCCTGCGCCCCAAGGCGGACGCCGCATGGAACCTCCACGAGGCCACCCGCGAGCTGGACCTCGCCGCGTTCGTCCTGTTCTCCTCCGTCTCCGGCCTCTTCGGCGGGCCCGGCCAGGCCAACTACGCCGCCGGGAACGTCTTCCTGGACGCCCTGGCCGCGCACCGGCGAGCCGCCGGACTGCCCGGCACCTCACTGGCCTGGGGTCCGTGGACCCAGGACGGGGGCATGACCGGCACCCTGTCCGAAGCCGACCTCCAGCGCATCTCCCGCACCGGCATGCCGGAACTCACCCCGGAACAGGGCGCCGAACTCTTCGATGCCGCCCTGCGGTCGGACGCGGCGCTGATCGCCCCCGTACGCTTCGACTTCACGGCCATGCGGGCGCAGGACGGTGTCCCCTCCCTGCTCCGCGGGCTGGTCCGGACCCGCACCCGGAGCCGGCGTTCGGCGGCCGACGGCGCACCCGATGCGCCCGCCACGGCGGGCATTCTGCGCACCCTCTCCGGCCTGGCGTCCGACGAGCGGCGCGAGGTGCTCCTCGACCTCGTACGCGGACACGTCGCCCTCGCCCTGGGGCACACCGACGCCACCGCCGTCGAACCGGCGCGGGCCTTCCAGGACCTCGGCTTCGACTCGCTGATGGCCGTCGAGCTGCGCAACCGGCTGGGCAAGGCAACAGGGCTGCGGCTTCCGGCGACTCTGGTCTTCGACCACCCGACGGCCGACGCACTGGTCGGCTTCCTGCTGGACGAGCTGTTCGGCGGCGACACGGCCGATGCGGCGGCACTGCTGCCGACGCGGATCGCGGCGGACGACGACCCGGTCGTGATCGTGGGTATGGCGTGCCGTTATCCGGGTGGGGTGGCGTCTCCGGAGGACTTGTGGCGGCTGGTGGCCGATGGTGTGGATGCCGTTGGTTCCTTCCCGGTGGACCGTGGTTGGGATGTGGAGGGTGAGTCGTTCGCGCGGGCGGGCGGTTTCCTCCGTGAGGCGGCGGAGTTCGATCCTGAGTTCTTCGGGATGAGTCCGCGTGAGGCCCTGGCCACGGATGCCCAGCAGCGGCTGCTGCTGGAGACGTCGTGGGAGGCGATCGAGCGGGCGGGTATCGACCCGGTGTCGTTGCGCGGCTCGCAGACCGGCGTCTTCGCGGGCGTCATGTACACGGACTACCGAACCCTGCTGGACGGCGAGCAGTTCGACGGGTTCCGAGGCAACGGCAGCGCACCCAGCATCGCTTCCGGCCGCGTGTCGTACACGTTCGGCTTCGAAGGCCCCGCCGTGACCGTGGACACGGCCTGCTCGTCCTCCCTGGTGGCACTCCACTGGGCGGCGCAGGCGCTGCGGTCGGGGGAGTGCTCCCTGGCGGTGGCGGGTGGTGTGACGGTGATGTCCACGCCGACGACGTTCGTGGAGTTCGCCCGTCAGGGCGGCCTTTCGTCCGATGGCCGGTGCCGGTCGTTCTCGGATTCGGCCGATGGTGTCGGCTGGGGCGAGGGTGTGGGCATGGTCGTTCTGGAGCGGCTGTCGGATGCGGTGCGCAACGGTCACCGCGTGCTGGCGGTGGTACGCGGCTCGGCGGTCAACCAGGACGGTGCGAGCAATGGTCTGACGGCTCCGAACGGTCCTTCGCAGCAGCGGGTGATCCGCCAGGCGCTGGCCGGCGGTGGTCTGTCGACGTCCGACGTGGACGTGGTGGAGGCGCACGGCACGGGTACGACGCTGGGCGACCCCATCGAGGCTCAGGCGCTGCTCGCGACCTATGGCCGGGACCGCGACGCCGAGCGCCCGTTGCTGCTCGGCTCGGTGAAGTCCAACATCGGGCACGCGCAGGCGGCCGCCGGCGTGGCCGGTGTGATCAAGATGGTCATGGCGATGCGGCACGGCATCGTGCCCAAGACGCTCAACGCCGATACGCCGTCCACGCATGTGGACTGGAGCGCGGGCGCGGTGGAGCTGGTGACCGACGGGACCGCATGGCCGGAGTCGGGCCGGGTACGGCGTGCGGGTGTGTCCTCGTTCGGTATCAGCGGGACGAATGCGCACGTGGTGCTGGAGCAGTTCGAGCCGGCCGAGGTGGAGGTGGCGGACGCGCAGCTCGTTCCGGGTGTGGTGCCGTGGCTGGTGTCCGGCAAGACCGAGGAAGCCCTTCAGGCGCAGGTCGCGCGGCTGCGGTCCTACGTGGAGGAGTCGGGGCTGCGTCCGGTGGACGTAGGTCTGTCCACCCTTGACCGCTCGGTCTTCGCTCACCGTGCGGTGGTGCTGAACGGCGATGAGGTGATCCAGGGGCAGGCGCGGTCGGGTAAGACGGCGTTCCTGTTCACCGGTCAGGGCTCGCAGCGGCTCGGCATGGGCCGGGAGCTGTATGCGCGCTTCCCGGTGTTCGCTCAGGCTTTTGACGCGGTGTGCGCGGAGCTGGATGTTCCGGTGCGGGACGTGGTCTGGGGTGAGGACGCGGAGGCGCTGAACCAGACCATGTACGCGCAGGCGGCTCTGTTCGCGGTTGAGGTGGCGTTGTTCCGGCTGGTCGAGTCGTGGGGGGTGCGGCCGGACTTCGTGGCGGGTCATTCGATCGGTGAGGTGGCTGCGGCGCATGTGGCGGGGGTGTTCTCGCTCGCCGACGCGTGTGCGCTGGTCTCGGCGCGCGGCCGGCTGATGCAGGCGCTGCCGGAGGGCGGGGCGATGCTGGCGGTCGCGGCGGCGGAGGACGAGGTCCTGCCGCTGCTGGGCGAGTCGGTGTCGGTCGCCGCGGTCAACGGCCCCTCGTCCGTCGTCGTCTCCGGTGCACAGGAGGGCGTGCAGGCGGTACGGGCCCACTTCGAGGCGCAGGGCCGGAAGACGACCGCGCTGCGGGTCTCGCACGCCTTCCACTCGCCGCTGATGGACCCCATGCTGGACGACTTCCGTACGGTGGTGTCCGGTCTGTCGTTCTCCGCGCCGGTGATCCCGATGGTGGCGGGAGCCGAGCAGGTCTGCGACCCGGAGTTCTGGGTGCGGCATGTCCGCGACGCGGTGCGATTCGCCGACAGTGTGCGGGCCCTCGACGAGGCGGGCGTGACCCGCTTCCTGGAACTCGGCCCCGACGGTGTCCTGTCCGCCATGGCCGCCGCATGCCTGCCGGAGGACGCAGACGCCCTCCTCGTGCCCCTTCTGCGGAGGAACCGCGACGAGGAGAGCTCCGCCCTCCGCGCCCTCGCCGAGCTCCACGTGAGCGGCGCCGCCACGGATTGGCCGGCCCTGTTCACCGGTACCGGCGCCCGAGTGGTCGAGCTGCCCACCTACGCCTTCCAGCACCGGCGTTACTGGCCTGTCAGCAGTGGTCTCGCGCGCGGTGGTGACATACGGCTCGCCGGTCTGGAATCGGCCGAGCACCCGTTGCTCGGAGCCGCAGTGGAGCTGGCGGACTCGGACACCTTCCTCTTCACCGGACGGCTGTCGGCGGCCACCCACCCGTGGATCGCGGATCACACGGTCGTGGGTGCGGTGCTGGTCCCGGGCACGGCCCTGGTGGACATGGTCGTCCGCGCGGGCGACGAGGCCGGGTGCCCGGCAGTGGAGGAGCTGACGCTCGCCGCGCCGCTCGTCCTGCCCGCTGAGGGCGGCGTACGCGTGCAGGTGACGGTCGGCGCGCTCGACGAGTCCGGCCGCCGGACGGTGACCGTGCACTCCCGCCCGGACGGCGCGGACGAGTCCCTCTGGATGCAGCACGCCACCGGCGTTCTCGCGCCCGCCACCGCTGCGGACCCGGCCTTCGACGCGGCCGCCTGGCCGCCGGCCGGCGCGGAGGCGCTGGACGTGTCGGAGGTGTACGAGCGGTTCGCCGAGGCCGGGTTCGCGTACGGGCCGGTGTTCCGGGGCCTGCGCGCCGCCTGGAGGCAGGGAGACGAGGTCTACGCCGAGGTATCGCTGCCGGAGGACACGGAGCTGACCGGGTTCGGTCTGCACCCTGCACTGTTCGATGCAGGCCTGCACGCGGCCGTGCTTCTCGGTGACGGGGACCGAGGCGTGCCCTTCTCGTGGTCCGGCGTGTCGCTGCATGCCTCAGGAGCGTCGGCTCTGCGGGTACGGCTGTCCCGCACGCCCGACGGGGCGATCTCGGTGGCACTGGCGGACACCGCGGGAGAGCCGGTCGCTTCCGTGGCGGCGCTCACGGTACGTCCGGTCTCCGTCGAGCAGCCGCTCGATGGGCTGTTCGGGGTGGAGTGGGTGCCGGTACCGGTGCCGGGGCCGGTGGCGGTGTCGCCGGACGTGGTGGTGCACCGGTTGGACGGTGTCTCCGGAGACGATGTCGTCGCGTCGGTGCATGCGCTGTCGGCGCGGGTGCTGGCGTGGGTGCAGGAGCTGCCGGAGGCGTCGCGGCTGGTGTTGGTGACGCGCGGTGCGGTGGCGGGTGCGGACCTGGCCGCGGCCGCGGTGTGGGGTCTGGTGCGGTCGGCGCAGTCGGAACAGCCGGGCCGGTTCGTGCTGGTGGATGTGGAGGGCGAGGAGCCGGCCGGTCTGCTGGAGTCCGTACTGGCCCTCGACGAACCCCAGCTGCTGGTACGGGACGGCCTGTTCCTCGCCGCGCGCCTGGCCCGGGTCGAGCCCGTACAGGGGACCGATCCCGCATGGGCGGGTGAGGGCGCCGTCCTGATCACCGGTGGCACGGGTGGCCTGGGTCGGGCCGTGGCCCGCCACCTGGTGGCGGAGCACGGTGTGCGCAGCCTGCTCCTCGTCAGCCGCAGCGGCCTCGCGGCGGACGGCGCGACGGACCTCGTCGCCGAGCTGGAGCGGCAGGACGTACGGGTCGCGGTCGAGTCCTGCGACGTCGCCGAGCCCGCGGCCGTACACGACCTGTTCGGCCGGTACGACGTACGGGCTGTGATCCACACCGCGGGCGTGATCGACGACGGCGTGATCGGCTCGCTGACGGGCGAGAGGCTCTCGGCCGTGCTGCGGCCGAAGGCGGACGCGGCCTGGAACCTGCACGAGGCCACGAAGGAGCGCGAGCTTGCGGCGTTCGTCGTGTTCTCCTCCGTCGCCGCGGCATTCGGCAGCGCCGGGCAGGCGAACTACGCCGCCGGCAACTCCTTCCTGGACGCCTTGGCCGCGCACCGGCGGGCCGCGGGTCTGCCCGGCTCCTCACTCGCCTGGGGTCCCTGGGCGCGAACCGGTGGCATGACAGGTTCCCTCACCGACGCCGAGGTGGAGCGCATCACCCGGCTGGGCATGCCGCCGTTGTCCGTGGAGGACGGCCTGGGACTCTTCGACGCCGCGCTCTCGGCAGGGCGCCCCGCGATCCTGCCGGTCCGCCTCGACCTGGCCGCGATGCGGGCACTGGGCGAGGTCCCGGCACTGCTCCGCGGACTGATCCGGACCCGGCCGCGCCGCAGCATACGTACGGGGTCGGCCGATGCGGCCGGCCTGCGGACGAGGCTGTCCGCCCTTCCCGCCGCGGAGCGGCACGCGGCCGTGCTCGACCTGGTGCGCACAGAGATCGCGCGGGTGCTCGGGCACGGAGGCGCGGCCGATGTCGATCCGGCACGGGCCTTCCAGGACCTGGGCTTCGACTCCCTGACGGCGGTCGAGCTGCGCAACCGCATGGGTTCGGTGACGGGGCTGCGGCTGCCCGCGACGGTGGTCTTCGACTACCCGACGGCGGACGCGCTCGCCGGATTCGTCCGCGACGAGATCCTCGGGGGAGAAGCCGAGTCCGCTCCTGCGGTCGTGCGGCAGGCCGCGGCGGACGACGACCCGGTCGTGATCGTGGGTATGGCGTGCCGTTATCCGGGTGGGGTGGCGTCTCCGGAGGACTTGTGGCGGCTGGTGGCCGATGGTGTGGATGCCGTTGGTTCCTTCCCGGTAGACCGTGGTTGGGATGTGGAGGGTGAGTCGTTCGCGCGGGCGGGCGGTTTCCTCCGTGAGGCGGCGGAGTTCGATCCTGAGTTCTTCGGGATGAGTCCGCGTGAGGCGCTCGCGACGGATGCCCAGCAGCGGTTGCTGCTGGAGACGTCGTGGGAGGCGATCGAGCGGGCGGGTATCGACCCGGTGTCGCTGCGCGGCTCGCAGACCGGCGTGTTCGCGGGCGTCATGTACAGCGACTACGCCGGCCTGCTCGGTGGCCGTGAGTTCGAAGGCCAGCAGGGAAGCGGCAGTGCGGGCAGCATCGCCTCGGGTCGTGTCTCGTACGCGCTGGGTTTGGAGGGCCCGGCGGTGACGGTGGACACGGCGTGTTCGTCGTCGCTGGTGGCGATGCACCTCGCGGCGCAGGCGCTGCGGTCGGGGGAGTGCTCCCTGGCGGTGGCGGGTGGTGTGACGGTGATGTCCACGCCGACGACGTTCGTGGAGTTCGCCCGTCAGGGCGGCCTTTCGTCCGATGGCCGGTGCCGGTCGTTCTCGGATTCGGCCGATGGTGTCGGCTGGGGCGAGGGTGTGGGCATGGTCGTTCTGGAGCGGCTGTCGGATGCGGTGCGCAACGGTCACCGCGTGCTGGCCGTCGTGCGCGGCTCGGCGGTCAACCAGGACGGTGCGAGCAATGGTCTGACGGCTCCGAACGGTCCTTCGCAGCAGCGGGTGATCCGCCAGGCGCTGGCCGGCGGTGGTCTGTCGACGTCCGACGTGGACGTGGTGGAGGCGCACGGCACGGGTACGACGCTGGGCGACCCCATCGAGGCCCAGGCCCTGATCGCGACCTACGGCCAGGACCGTCCGGAGGGCCGGCCGTTGTGGCTGGGGTCGCTGAAGTCGAACATCGGGCACGCGCAGGCCGCCGCCGGTGTTGCGGGTGTCATCAAGATGGTCATGGCGATGCGGCACGGCGTGCTGCCGCGCACGCTGCACGTGGATGCTCCGTCCTCGCATGTGGACTGGGCGGCGGGTGAGGTGGAGCTCCTGGCGGAGCAGCGTGCCTGGCCGGAGTCGGGCCGGGTGCGGCGTGCGGGTGTGTCCTCGTTCGGTATCAGCGGGACGAACGCGCACGTGGTGCTGGAGCAGTTCGAGCCGGCCGAGGTGGAGGTGGCGGACGCGCAGGTCGTTCCGGGTGTGGTGCCGTGGCTGGTGTCCGGCAAGACGGAGGACGCGCTTGAGGCCCAGGTGGCGCGGCTGCGTGCGTACGTGGAGGAGTCGGGGCTGCGTCCGGTGGACGTGGGTCTGTCCACCCTTGACCGCTCGGTCTTCGCTCACCGTGCGGTGGTGCTGAACGGCGATGAGGTGATCCAGGGGCGGGCGCGGTCGGGCAAGACGGCGTTCCTGTTCACCGGGCAGGGCTCGCAGCGGCTTGGGATGGGGCGTGAGCTGTACGCGCGCTTCCCGGCCTTCGCGCGGGCCTTCGACGCGGTGTGCGCCGAGCTGGAGGTTCCGGTGCGGGAGGTGGTCTGGGGTGAGGACGCGGAGGCGCTGAACCAGACCATGTACGCCCAAGCCGCGCTGTTCGCGGTCGAGGTGGCGTTGTTCCGGCTGGTCGAGTCCTGGGGTGTCACGCCCGACTTCGTGGCGGGTCATTCGATCGGCGAGGTGGCCGCGGCGCATGTGGCGGGGGTGTTCTCGCTCGCCGACGCGTGTGCGCTGGTCTCGGCGCGCGGCCGGCTGATGCAGGCGCTGCCCGAGGGCGGTGCGATGCTGGCGGTCGCGGCGGCGGAGGACGAGGTCCTGCCGCTGCTGGGCGAGTCGGTGTCGGTCGCCGCGGTCAACGGCCCCTCGTCCGTGGTCGTCTCCGGTGCCGAGGACGCGGTCGAGTCCGTCCGCGCCCACTTCGAGGGGCTGGGCCGCAAGACGACCCTTCTGCGGGTCTCGCACGCCTTCCACTCGCCGCTGATGGACCCCATGCTGGACGACTTCCGCGCGGTGGTGTCCGGTCTGTCGTTCTCCGCGCCGGTGATCCCGATGGTGGCGGGAGCCGAGCAGGTCTGCGACCCGGAGTTCTGGGTGCGGCATGTCCGCGACGCGGTGCGATTCGCCGACAGTGTGCGGGCCCTCGACGAGGCGGGCGTGACCCGCTTCCTGGAACTCGGCCCCGACAGCGTGCTCTCGGCCGTGGGCCAGGAATCGGCCGGGCCCGATGCCCTGTTCGTCGCCGCCCTGCGCAGGGGCCGCGACGAGGAGGCGACCGTCGTCCGCGCCGTGGCCGAGCTGTACGTCGACGGCCTGAGCACGGACTGGAGCGCCCTGTTCGCAGGGACCGGCGCCGGCCGGGTCGAGCTGCCCACCTACGCCTTCCAACGGCAGCGCTACTGGCCCGCCGGGGCGGTGCTGCGAGCGGGTGACGTGAGGTTCGCGGGGCTCGGCGCGGCCGAGCACCCGATGCTGAGCGCGTGCGTGGGCCTGGCCGACGAGGACGGGACGGTACTGACCGGCCGCCTCTCCCGCCAGACCCACCCGTGGCTGGCCGACCACACCGTGAAGGGCGCGGTACTGGTGCCCGGCACCGGTCTGCTCGAACTCGCCCTGCGGGCAGGCGCCGAGGTCGGCTGTGAGGTCCTGGAGGAACTGAACCTCACCGCACCGCTCCCCCTGCCCGAGCAGGGCGGCGTACAGCTACAGGTGCGGGTGTCGGAGCCGGAGGAGACCGGCCGTCGCACGGTCGGTGTGTACTCGTGCACCGAAGGAACCGGCGACGGGATGTGGGTCCGGCACGCCCACGGTGTGCTGCGCCCCGACGCCGTGGACGCGGCCGTGTTCGACGCGGTGGCCTGGCCGCCCGCGGACGCGGAGGTCGTCCCGGTCGAAGGCGCCTATGAGCGGTTCGCGGAAGCCGGGTTCGGCTACGGGCCGGTGTTCCGTGGGCTGCGGGCTGTGTGGCGGCGCGGTGAGGAGCTGTTCGCCGAGGTCGCGCTCCCCGAGAAGGAGCGCGAGGCGGCGGGCCGGTTCGGCCTGCACCCCGCGCTGCTGGATGCCTCTCTGCATGCGGGGCTGCTGGAGGGTGACACGGACGACACGGTCGTTCCCTTCGCCTGGAACGACGTGGTGTTGCACGCGGTGGGCGCGTCCGAGGTCCGGGTGCGTCTGACCCGTGTCGGCGACGAGGGCCTGTCCCTGCAGATGGCGGACACGGCCGGACAGCCCGTGCTGTCCGTGGGCGCGATGCTCAGCCGTCTGGTCTCGGCGGAGCAGCTGGGGACTTCCCGTCCTCCGCTGTTCGGTGTCGAGTGGTCGGTGGTTCCGGCGGTTGCCGGTGGTGCGGATGTGTCGTGGGTTGGTTGGGAGGAGGTGCCTGCTGAGGGTCCGGTGCCGGGTGTGGTGGTGTTGGACTGTGCTGCCGGTGTTGCCTCGGGTGATGTTCCGTCCGGTGTGCGTGCGGTGTCGTACCGGGTGTTGGATGTGGTGCGGTCGTGGCTGGCTGACGAGCGGTTCGCGGCGTCGCGTCTGGTGGTGGTGACGCGTGGTGCGGTTGCGGTGTCGGAGAGTGCCGGGCTGGATGTGGTGCAGGCGCCGGTGTGGGGTCTGGTGCGTGCGGCGCAGGCGGAGAACCCGGGCCGGTTCGTGCTGGTCGATGTGGAGCCGGGTGCGGCCGTCGGTGAGGTGTTGCGGGCGCTGGCGTCCGGGGAGCCGGAGCCGGAGTCTGCGGTGCGGGCGGGTGAGGTGTGGGTGCCTCGCCTGGTCCGGCTGGAGGCGTCGGGTGACCGTGTTCCCGTGTTTGCTGCCGGGGGTTCGGTGCTGGTCACCGGTGGTACGGGTGGTCTGGGTGCGGTGGTGGCCCGTCGTCTGGTGGCGGAGTACGGGGTGCGGCATCTGGTGCTGACCAGTCGGAGGGGTCTTGCGGCTCCCGGGGCTGAGGAGTTGGCGGCGGAGCTGGCGGGGCTGGGTGCCGGGGTCCGTGTCGCCGCGTGTGATGTGTCGGACCGGGAGGCGCTGGCGGAGCTGCTGGCCGAGACGGTCGCGGAGCGTCCGCTGACCGCCGTCTTCCACGCCGCCGGCATCAGCAGCAACGCGCTCGTCGGCGCTCTGACCGAGGACCGCTTCGACGCCGTCCTCGCCCCCAAGGCGGATGCCGCCTGGCATCTGCACGAGCTGACGCGCGGGATGGACCTGGCCGCGTTCGTGATGTTCTCCTCGGCGGGTGGTCTCGTGCTGACCGCCGGGCAGGGCAACTACGCGGCGGCGAACGTCTTCCTCGACGCCCTCGCCGCACACCGGGCGGCCGAAGGACTGCCCGCCACCTCCATGGCCTTCGCCCTGTGGGATGCGGGAGTCGGCATGGGTACGGACCTCGCCGACGTGGACCGCAAGCGGATGGCGGCCCAGGGCCTGCCCGTCCTGACGGCCGAAACCGGCCTGGAGCTCTTCCGCTCGGCGCTGTGCTCCGCCCGACCCGTCGTCGTGCCCGCCACGGTCGACACCGCCGCCCTGCGCACCCGTACCGACGAGATACCCGCCCTGCTGCGCGGGCTCGCCCCCCGGCGCACCCGCCGGGCGGCCGCCGGATCCGGCAGCGCAGCAGCCGCCTCGCTGACGCGGCGGCTGGCCGGCCTGTCGGCGGGGGAGCGCCGGCGTACGGTGCTGCACCTGGTGCGCTCGCAGGTCGCGTCCGTGCTCGGGCACGCCTCGGCCGAGGCGGTCGGCGCGGACCGGGCCTTCCAGGAGCTGGGCTTCGACTCGCTCGCCGCGACCGAGCTCCGCAACCACCTGAACCAGGCCACCGGCCTGCGCCTGCCCGCCACCCTCGCCTTCGACCACCCCAACGCCGAAGCCGTCACCGACCACGTCCTCACCCTCCTCGGCGCGTCCGACGAGGCATCCGACGCGGCGGCACGGGGAACCGACCACCAGCGCCCCGTGGACGGCGACCCGATCGCGATCGTCGGCATGGCCTGCCGCTACCCGGGCGGGGTGACCTCGCCCGAGGAACTGTGGCGACTGCTCGTGGACGGCGGGGACACCGTCTCCGACCTTCCCGCCGACCGCGGCTGGAACATCGAGGACCTGTACGACCCGGAGCCCGGCAAGGAAGGCAAGAGCTACACGCGCCGCGGCAGCTTCCTCCACGAGGCGGCGGACTTCGACCCTGCCTTCTTCGGCATCTCGCCCCGCGAGGCCCTCTACATGGACCCGCAGCAGCGGCTGCTGCTCGAAACCTCCTGGGAGGCCCTGGAGCGGGCCGGCATCGACCCCGCCACGCTCAAGGGCAGCCGCACCGGCGTCTTCGCGGGCGTGATGTACCACGACTACGCACTGGGCGCGCACCCTTCCGGCACCAGCGGAGGCAGCGTCGTGTCCGGCCGGGTCTCCTACACGCTGGGCCTGGAGGGCCCGGCGGTCACGGTGGACACCGCCTGCTCGTCCTCCCTGGTGGCCCTGCACCTCGCCGTGCAGGCCCTTCGGGCGGGAGAGTGCACCCTGGCCCTGGCCGGCGGCGCGACCGTCATGTCCACGCCCGGCATGTTCATCGAGTTCAGCCGTCAGCGCGGCCTCTCCGTCGACGGCCGCTGCAAGGCGTTCGCAGCCGGAGCGGACGGCGTCGGCTGGTCCGAGGGCGTCGGTGTGCTGCTCGTCGAGCGGCTGTCCGACGCGCAGCGCAACGGGCACCAGGTCCTGGCCGTGATCCGAGGATCCGCGGTCAACCAGGACGGCGCCAGCAACGGCTTCACCGCCCCCAACGGGCCCTCGCAGCAGCGCGTCATCCGCCAGGCCCTTGCCTCCGCCGGCCTGTCGGCCGCCGAGGTGGACGCGGTCGAGGCGCACGGCACCGGCACCACGCTCGGCGACCCGATCGAGGCACAGGCGCTCATCGCCACGTACGGACAGGACCGGCCGGAGGACCGGCCGTTCCTCCTCGGCTCCATCAAGTCGAACATCGGGCACGCACAGGCCGGGGCCGGCGTCGCAGGCGTGATCAAGATGGTCATGGCCATGCGGGAGGGTGTCCTGCCGCGCACGCTGCACGTGGACGAGCCCTCGCTGCACGTGGACTGGACCGAGGGCGCGGTGGAGCTGCTCCGGGAAGCGGTGGAATGGCCCGAGACCGGCCGTCCCCGCCGTGCGAGCGTCTCGGCGTTCGGTATCAGCGGCACCAACGCGCACGTGATCCTGGAACAGGGAGCCGTGGACGGGCCGGTCCCGCAGGCCGGGGCCGGGGCCGTGGCGGGACCGGAGGCCGGCGTACTTCCGTGGCTGGTGTCCGCGGCGACTCCGGAAGCCCTGCGCGAGCAGGCCGCACGCCTGCTCGCGTACGTCGAGTCCCGGCCGGGCCAGTCCCTGGCGCTGACCGCGGGCGCGCTGGCGACCACGCGGACCGGGCTGGAGCAGCGGGCGGCAGTCGTCGCCGCCGGACGCGAAGAACTGACCGAGGCACTGCGCGGTCTGGCCGCGGGCGACGTGCCGCTTCCGGCCGGTGTCGTCACCGCGTCCGCCCGGGGGGCCGGAACGTGTGCGTTCCTGTTCTCGGGGCAGGGTTCGCAGCGGCTTGGGATGGGGCGTGAGCTGTACGCGCGCTTCCCGGCCTTCGCGCGGGCCTTCGACGCGGTGTGCGCGGAGCTGGATGTTCCGGTGCGGGAGGTGGTCTGGGGTGAGGACGCCGAGGCGCTGAACCAGACCATGTACGCGCAGGCGGCTCTGTTCGCCGTCGAGGTGGCGTTGTTCCGGCTGGTCGAGTCGTGGGGGGTGCGGCCGGACTTCGTGGCCGGTCACTCGATCGGCGAGGTGGCTGCGGCGCACGTGGCCGGGGTGTTCTCCCTGCGGGATGCGTGTGCGCTGGTCTCGGCGCGCGGCCGGCTGATGGACGCGCTCCCGGAGGGCGGGGCGATGCTCGCCGTCCAGGCGACGGAGGAGGAAGTCCTGCCGCTGCTGGGCGCGTCGGTGTCGGTCGCCGCGGTCAACGGCCCCTCGGCCGTGGTCGTCTCCGGCGCACAGGAGGGCGTGCAGGCGGTACGGGCCCACTTCGAGGCGCAGGGCCGGAAGACGACCGCGCTGAGGGTCTCGCACGCCTTCCACTCGCCGCTGATGGACCCCATGCTGGACGACTTCCGCACGGTGGTGTCGGGACTGTCCTTCTCCGTGCCGGCCCTGCCGGTCGTCTCCAACCTGACGGGCGCGATCGCCGACAGCGAGCGGCTGTGCACCCCGGAGTACTGGGTGGGCCATGTCCGCGAGGCGGTCCGCTTCGCCGACGGCATCCGCACCCTGACCGACCTGGGCGTGACCCGCTTCCTGGAACTCGGCCCCGACGCCGTGCTCTCCGGCATGGCCGCGGACTGCTCGGACGGTACGCCCGCCCTGCCCGTGCTGCGCGCGGGCCGGGACGAGGCCACCACGCTGGTGTCGGCGCTCGCCGCCCTCCACTGCGGCGGAATCGCCGTGGACTGGCGGGCGTTCTTCGCCGGTACGGGCACGGATGCCGGCGCGGGCGCCGGCCAGGCACACGTCGACCTGCCGACGTACGCGTTCCAGCGCCGGCGGTACTGGCTGGACGCGACCCAGGGGGTGGCCGACCTGGACTCGGTCGGTGTCGCCTCCGCGGATCACCCGCTGCTGGGCACGGCGATGGAACTCGTCACGGCCGACGGCTACCTCTTCACCGGCCGCCTCTCGCTCCGGACACACCCCTGGCTGGCGGACCACACGGTGATGGGCGCGGTCCTCGTGCCCGGCACCGGTCTGCTCGAACTCGCCCTGCGGGCAGGCGCCGAGGTCGGCTGCGCCGGGGTGGAGGAGCTGACGCTCGCGGCGCCGCTGGTGCTGCCCCTGGAGGGCGGCGTACAGGTACAGGTGTGGGTCGGTGAGCCGGACGCGTCCGGCCGCCGCCCGGTCACCGTGCACTCCCGGCCGGACGGGGAACAGGACGGCGGATGGGTCCGGCACGCCGGCGGCGTGCTCGGCACGGCGAGTGCCGCGGACGCGGCCGCCGGGTTCGACGCGGCGGCCTGGCCGCCGGCCGGCGCCGAGCCGGTGTCCCTCGACGGTGCCTACGAAGGCTTCGCCGGGGCCGGATTCGGCTACGGGCCGGTGTTCCGTGGCCTGCGGGCGGTGTGGCGGCGCGGTGAGGAGCTGTTCGCCGAGGTCGCGCTGCCGGCGGAGGAGCGGGACACCGCGGGCCGGTTCGGCCTGCACCCCGCCCTCCTTGACGCCGCGATGCACGCGGCGATCCTGACGAGCACGGGCGAGACCGCGATTCCGTTCGTCTGGAACGACGTGGCCCTGCATGCGGTCGGCGCCGCCGAGGCACGGGTGCGACTGACCCGTGTCGGCGAGGACGGCTGGGCGCTCGCCCTCGCCGATGTCACCGGCACGCCGGTCCTCTCGGTCGGCTCGATGGTCAGCCGGCCGGTCTCGGCGGAGCAGCTGGGAGCCCCCGGGAGCCCCCTGTTCGGTGTCGAGTGGTCGGTGGTTCCGGCGGTTGCCGGTGGTGCGGATGTGTCGTGGGTTGGTTGGGAGGAGGTGCCTGCTGAGGGTTCGGTGCCGGGTGTGGTGGTGTTGGACTGTGCTGCCGGTGTTGCCTCGGGTGATGTTCCGTCCGGTGTGCGTGCGGTGTCGTACCGGGTGTTGGATGTGGTGCGGTCGTGGCTGGCTGATGAGCGGTTTGCGGCGTCGCGTCTGGTGGTGGTGACGCGTGGTGCGGTCGCGGTGTCGGAGAGTGCCGGGCTGGATGTGGTGCAGGCGCCGGTGTGGGGTCTGGTGCGTGCGGCGCAGGCGGAGAACCCGGGCCGGTTCGTGCTGGTCGATGTGGAGCCGGGTGCGGCCGTCGGTGAGGTGTTGCGGGCGCTGGCGTGCGGGGAGCCGGAGCCGGAGTCTGCGGTGCGGGCGGGTGAGGTGTGGGTGCCTCGCCTGGTCCGGCTGGAGGCGTCGGGTGACCGTGTTCCCGTGTTTGCTGCCGGGGGTTCGGTGCTGGTCACCGGTGGTACGGGTGGTCTGGGTGCGGTGGTGGCCCGTCGTCTGGTGGCGGAGTACGGGGTGCGGCATCTGGTGCTGACCAGTCGGAGGGGTCTTGCGGCTCCCGGGGCTGAGGAGTTGGCGGCGGAGCTGGCCGGGCTGGGTGCCGGGGTCCGTGTCGCCGCGTGCGATGTGTCGGACCGGGAGGCGCTGGCGGAGCTGCTGGCCGAGACGGTCGCGGAGCGTCCGCTGACCGCCGTCTTCCACGCCGCCGGCATCGGAGACAGCACCGTCATGGCCGCGCTCACACACGAGCAGGTGGACACGGTCTACGCCCCCAAGGCGGATGCCGCCTGGCATCTGCACGAGCTGACGCGCGGGATGGACCTGGCCGCGTTCGTGATGTTCTCCTCGGCGGGTGGTCTCGTGCTGACCGCCGGGCAGGGCAACTACGCGGCGGCGAACGTCTTCCTCGACGCCCTCGCCGCACACCGGGCGGCCGAAGGACTGCCCGCCACCTCCATGGCCTTCGGCCTCTGGGAGGTCGGCGGCGGGCTCGGGGCGTACCTGCGGGACGTGGACCGCAAGCGGATGGCCGCCCAAGGCGTACCGCCGCTGACCCACGAGGCCGGCCTGGCCCTGTTCGACGCGGCCCTGCGGTCCGAGCGCCCCAACGTCGTCCCCGTACGGGTCGACACGGCCGCCCTGCGCAGCCGCAAGGACGAGGTACCCGCGCTCCTGCGCGGCCTCGCGCCCGTCGTACGGCGGGCCGCGGCGGCCGGCAGCGGCACCGCCGCCGAGCCGGCCCTGAACGACCGGCTGGCCGGCCTGTCGGCGGGGGAGCGCCGACGTACGGTGCTGCACCTGGTGCGCTCGCAGGTCGCGTCCGTGCTCGGGCACGCCTCGGCCGAGGCGGTCGGCGCGGACCGGGCCTTCCAGGAGCTGGGCTTCGACTCGCTCGCCGCGACCGAGCTCCGCAACCACCTGAACCAGGCCACCGGCCTGCGCCTGCCCGCCACCCTCGCCTTCGACCACCCCAACGCCGAAGCCGTCACCGACCACGTCCTCACCCTCCTCGGCAGCAGCGGACCGGGCGACATGTCGGGTGAGGACGAGGTCCGCGAGGCACTCCGATCCATCCCGACCAGCCGGCTGCGCGACGCCGGCCTGATCGACAGCCTCCTGGAACTCGCGGAGGTCCGGGTCACTTCCGCGGACCTCGCCCACGAGCCGGAACAGGAACAGGATCAGGACACCGCCGAGGACGCGGACGGCACGGCCCTCGCGGCCGCCCGCCGCGAGACCGCCCGCCTGCGCGCCGACAACCGCAGGCTCGCCGCCGACCGGCACGAGCCCATCGCGATCGTCGGCATGTCCTGCCGCTACCCGGGCGGAGTGACCAGCCCCGAGGACCTCTGGCGACTCGTCACCTCCGGCGGCGACGCGATCTCCGCGTTCCCCACCGACCGCGGCTGGGACCTGTCCACCCTGCGTGACCCGAAGGGCAGCGGCCCGGACGCGTACTACACGCGCACCGGCGGATTCCTCGACGGAGCAGCCGACTTCGATCCTGCCTTCTTCGGCATCTCGCCGCGCGAGGCCCTCGCCATGGACCCGCAGCAGCGGATCACCCTGGAACTGGCCTGGGAGGCACTGGAACGCGCGGGCATCGACCCGACCTCGCTCCGGGGCAGCCGGACCGGCGTGTTCGCCGGCGTGATGTACCACGACTACCCGGGCAGCGACGGCAACGGCAGCGTGGTCTCGGGCCGCGTCTCCTACAAGCTCGGCCTCGAAGGCCCCGCCGTCGCCGTCGACACCGCCTGCTCGTCCTCGCTCGTCGCGCTGCACCTCGCGGTCCAGGCGCTGCGGCAGGGGGACTGTTCGCTGGCGCTGACCGGCGGTGTGACGGTGATGGCGACGCCCGGGGTGTTCGTCGAGTTCGGCCGTCAGGGCGGACTCGCCTCCGACGGCCGCTGCAAGTCGTTCGCCTCGGCGGCCGACGGCACCGGATTCGCCGAAGGGGCGGGCTTCCTCGTCGTCGAGCGGCTCTCGGACGCGGTCCGCAACGGGCACCAGGTGCTCGCCGTGATCCGCGGCTCCGCCGTCAACCAGGACGGTGCCTCCAACGGCCTGACCGCGCCGAACGGCCCCTCCCAGCGCCGGGTGATCCGCCAGGCCCTCGCCAACGCGCGGCTCGCCGCCGACCAGGTCGACGCCGTCGAGGCGCACGGCACCGGCACGACGCTCGGCGACCCGATCGAGGCGCAGGCACTGCTGGCCACGTACGGCCAGGGGCGGCCGGCGGACCGGCCGCTGTGGCTGGGCTCGGTCAAGTCCAACATCGGCCACTCGCAGGCCGCGGCCGGCGTGGCCGGCGTCATCAAGATGGTCATGGCGATGCGCCACGAGGCCCTCCCGGCCACCCTGCACGTGGACGAACCGAGCCACGAGGTCGACTGGAGCGCGGGTGACGTACGGCTGCTCACCGAGGCCCGCGGGTGGGCCGCGGACGGCCGGCGTACGCGCCGCGCGGGAGTCTCGTCCTTCGGTATCAGCGGCACCAACGCACACGTGATCGTCGAGGAGGCCCCGATGAACCCGGCAGCCCACGTCGCCGGGCCCCGGTCCGAGTCCAGGCCGGGCGACGGATCCGAGGCCCCCGCCTCGATCGTGGTGTCCGCCGCGACGCCCGACGCCCTGCGCGCCCAGGCCGGACGCCTGCTCGCGCTCGTCGGCGAGACCGAGGCGATCCGCCCCTTCGACCTCGGTTACTCGCTCGCCACGACACGGGCGGCGCTCCAACACCGCGCCGCGTTCGCGGCAGCGGACCGGGACCAGCTCCTGTCCGGCCTCGCAGCCGTGGCGCGCGGCGAGACGGCCGCGGCCGTCGCGACCTCCGCACCCCTCGCGTTCCTGTTCTCGGGGCAGGGTTCGCAGAGGCTTGGGATGGGGCGTGAGCTGTATGCCCGTTTCCCGGTGTTCGCTCAGGCTTTTGACGCGGTGTGTGCGGAGCTGGATGTTCCGGTGCGGGAGGTGGTCTGGGGTGAGGACGCGGAGGCGCTGAACCAGACCATGTACGCGCAGGCGGCTCTGTTCGCGGTCGAGGTGGCGTTGTTCCGGCTGGTCGAGTCGTGGGGGGTGCGGCCGGACTTCGTGGCCGGTCACTCGATCGGTGAGGTGGCCGCGGCGCACGTGGCGGGGGTGTTCTCGCTGCGGGATGCGTGTGCGCTGGTCTCGGCGCGCGGCCGGCTGATGGACGCGCTGCCGGAGGGCGGTGCGATGCTGGCGGTCGCGGCGGCGGAGGACGAGGTCCTTCCGCTGCTGGGCGAGTCGGTGTCGGTCGCCGCGGTCAACGGCCCCTCGTCCGTGGTCGTCTCGGGTGCCGAGGACGCGGTCGACGCCGTCCGCGCCCACTTCGAGGGGCTGGGCCGCAAGACGACCCGTCTGCGGGTCTCGCACGCCTTCCACTCGCCGCTGATGGACCCCATGCTGGACGGCTTCCGCACGGCCCTGGCCGGGCTCTCCTTCGGCAAGCCCGCGATCCCCGTCGTCTCCAACCTGACCGGCCGCCTCGCCGACAGCGAGCGGCTGGGCACCCCGGAGTACTGGGTGGGCCATGTCCGCGAGGCGGTCCGCTTCGCCGACGGCATCCGCACCCTGACCGACCTGGGCGTGACCCGCTTCCTGGAACTCGGCCCCGACGGTGTCCTCACCGCCATGGCCCAGGAGCCGGCCGCCGAGGGCGCCGCCCTGGTGCCCGTGCTGCGCAGGAACACCGCGGAGGAGTCCGCCGTACGGCAGGCCGTATGCCGCCTCCACGCGCACGGCGTGAAGGTCGACTGGACCGCCTTCTACGCGGACACGGCGGCCCGGCGCGTCGACCTGCCCACCTACCCCTTCCAGCACCGGCGGTTCTGGCCGGCGGTCATGGCGTACGCGGGCAGCGCGGAATCCGTGGGCCTCAAGCCGGCGGAACACCCCCTGCTGACCGGCACGGTCGAACTGGCCGGATCCGCAGGACACTTGTTCACCGGCCGGCTGTCGGTGCAGTCGCACCCCTGGCTCGCGGACCACGCGGTCATGGGCGCCGTACTCGTACCCGGCACCGCGCTGGTCGAGCTGGTCGTACGGGCGGCGGACGAGGTCGGCTGCGCGGCGGTGGACGAACTGACCCTGTCCGCACCGCTGGTGCTGCCCGCCGAAGGCGGCGTGCAGGTGCAGGTCTGGGTGGGCGAGCCGGACGGCTCCGGCCGCAGGCCGGTCAGTGTCCACTCCCGCCCGGACACCGGATCCGACACCGGATGGGCGCGTCACGCGGACGGCTTCCTCGCCGTCTCCTCGGTCCCGGAGCCGGTGTTCGACGCGGCGGCCTGGCCGCCCGCGGGCGCCGAGGCGCTGGACGTGTCGGAGGTGTACGAGCGCTTCGCGGAGGCCGGGTTCGCGTACGGGCCGGTGTTCCAGGGCCTGCGCGCGGCCTGGCGGCGCGGCGACGAGGTGTACGCCGAGGCGGCGCTGCCCGAGGACGTGGACGGCGGGGCCTTCGGCCTGCACCCGGCCCTGTTCGACGCGAGCCTGCACGCCGCCGCGGCAGGAGACGGCGCGGCGGCGGGCGGCGGAGTGCCGTTCGCGTGGTCCGGCGTGTCCCTCTACGCGTCCGGTGCGTCGGCCCTGCGGGCCCGGCTCACCCAGAGCGACGACGGTTCCCTGTCCGTGGCGCTCGCCGACGGGGCGGGGGCGCCCGTCGCCTCCGTCCGCTCGCTCGCCGTACGGCCCGTGTCCGCACGGCAGGTGGGCGAAGCGGGGACGGCGGTGCGTGACGCGCTGTTCGCGGTGGAGTGGACGCCGGTCGAGGCGTCCGGCACCGCGGCGCCGGACGCGGAGCTGATCCGGCTCGGTGCGGTGGCCGACTCCGACGACATCGTCGCATCGGTGCACGCGCTGACCGCGCGGGCCCTGGAGCTCGTCCAGGAGGAGCGGCCCGCCGCCGGCACCCCGCTGGTCCTCGCCACCCGCGGCGCCGTGTCGGGCGAGGACCTGGCCGCCGCGGCGGTGTGGGGCCTGCTGCGGTCCGTGCAGTCGGAACACCCGGGCCGGTTCGTCCTCGTGGACGTGACCGGAGAGGAACCCGGCGACGAGGTGCTGAAATCCCTCGCCACCCTCGGAGAACCCCAGCTCCTCGTCCGTGACGGCAGGGTGCTGGCAGCCCGGCTGGCACGCGTCGCAGAGCCCCCCGCCCCGACCGCGCCCGCGTGGGACGGCGACGGCCCGGTCCTGATCACGGGCGGTACGGGCGGCCTGGGCCGGGCCGTGGCCCGCCACCTGGTGGCCGAGCACGGCGTACGCAGCCTGCTGCTCGTCAGCCGGCGCGGCCCCGGCGCGGAAGGCGTCGCGGAGTTCGTCGCGCAGCTCGCCGAAGCGGGCGCGGACGCGGTCGTCGAGGCGTGCGACCTCACCGACCGGACCGCCGTCGACGGCCTGCTGTCCCGCCACCGCGTCCACGCCGTCGTCCACACCGCCGGTGTGCTCGACGACGCCCTGCTCGGCTCGCTCACACCGGACCGGCTGGCCGCCGTACTCCGTCCCAAGGTGGACGCGGCCTGGAACCTGCACGAAGCGACCAAGGGGCACGACCTCGCGGCCTTCGTCCTGTTCTCCTCCGTGGCGGGCACTTTCGGCAACGCCGGCCAGGCCAACTACGCCGCCGGCAACTCCTTCCTGGACGCCCTCGCGCGCCACCGGGACGGCCTGGGGCTGCCCGGCACCTCCCTGGCCTGGGGGCCGTGGGCCGGCGCGGGCGGCGGAATGACCGGCGGTCTCACCGCAGCCGACACGGAACGCATGACCCGTGCGGGGATGCCCCCGCTGGCGCCGGAGCAGGGGCTGGCCCTGTTCGACACAGCCCTCACCACCGAGCACCCGGTCGTCCTGCCGGTCCGCCTGGACCTGCCCGCCATCCGGGCGCGAGGTGAGGTCCCGGCGCTGCTGCGCGGCCTGATCCGCAAGCCCGCCCGGCGCGCGGCGACCGCGGCCGCGGCGGACGCCGGACTCACCCGGCGGCTGGCGGGTCTCGACCCGCAGGCGCGCCACGAGGCGGTGCTCGACCTCGTACGGACGCAGATCGCGCTCGTCCTCGGGCACGCGGGAGTGGCGGAGGTCGACCCCGCCCGGGCCTTCCAGGACCTGGGCTTCGACTCCCTGATGGCCGTCGAACTGCGCAACCGGCTCGACGCTGCCACCGGGCTGCGCCTGCCCGCCACCCTCGTCTTCGACCACCCGACCGCGGACGCCCTGGTGCGCTTCCTCCTCGACGAGGTGTTCGGGGACGAGTCCGCCGAGGCCGGGCACCTGCCCGCCACACGCCCGGCAGCGGCGGCGGCGACCGGAGACGATCCGGTGGTGATCGTGGGCATGGCCTGCCGGTACCCGGGCGGCGTGTCCTCCCCCGAGGACCTGTGGCGGCTGGTCGCCGACGGCGTGGACGCCGTCGGCGCGTTCCCGGCCGACCGAGGCTGGGACGTGGACTCGCTCTACCACCCGGACCCGGAACACCCGGGCACCAGCTACACCCGCTCCGGCGGCTTCCTGGCCGCCGCGGCCGACTTCGACCACGACTTCTTCGGGATGAGTCCGCGCGAGGCCCTCGCCACGGACGCCCAGCAGCGGCTGCTGCTGGAGACGACCTGGGAGGCCGTGGAACGGTCCGGCATCGACCCGGTGTCGCTGCGCGGCTCGCAGACCGGCGTCTTCGCCGGTGTCATGTACAGCGACTACGCCGGCCTGCTCGGTGGCCGTGAGTTCGAAGGCCACCAGGGAAGCGGCAGTGCGGGCAGCATCGCCTCGGGTCGCGTCTCGTACGCGCTGGGTTTGGAGGGCCCGGCGGTGACGGTGGACACGGCGTGTTCGTCGTCGCTGGTGGCGATGCACCTCGCGGCGCAGGCGCTGCGGTCGGGGGAGTGCTCCCTGGCGGTGGCGGGCGGTGTGACGGTGATGTCCACGCCGACCACCTTCGTGGAGTTCTCCCGCCAGCGCGGCCTCGCGGCCGACGGCCGGTGCAAGGCGTTCGCCGAGGCCGCCGACGGTGTCGGCTGGGGCGAGGGTGTGGGCATGGTCGTCCTGGAGCGGCTGTCGGATGCGGTGCGCAACGGTCACCGCGTGCTTGCCGTCGTGCGCGGCTCGGCGGTCAACCAGGACGGTGCGAGCAACGGTCTGACGGCTCCGAACGGCCCCTCGCAGCAGCGGGTGATCCGCCAGGCGCTGGCCGGCGGTGGTCTGTCGACGTCCGACGTGGACGTGGTGGAGGCGCACGGCACGGGTACGACGCTGGGCGACCCCATCGAGGCCCAGGCGCTGCTCGCGACCTATGGCCGGGACCGCGACGCCGAGCGCCCGTTGCTGCTCGGCTCGGTGAAGTCCAACATCGGGCACGCGCAGGCGGCCGCCGGCGTGGCCGGTGTGATCAAGATGGTCATGGCGATGCGGCACGGCCTGGTACCGAAGACGCTGCACGTGGATGCCCCGTCGTCGCATGTGGACTGGAGCGCGGGCGCGGTGGAGCTGGTGACCGACGGGACCGCATGGCCTGAGTCGGGCCGGGTGCGGCGTGCGGGTGTGTCCTCGTTCGGTATCAGCGGGACGAATGCGCACGTGGTGCTGGAGCAGTTCGAGCCGGCCGAGGTGGAGGTGGCGGACGCGCAGGTCGTTCCGGGTGTGGTGCCGTGGCTGGTGTCCGGCAAGACGGAGGACGCGCTTGAGGCCCAGGTGGCGCGGCTGCGTGCGTACGTGGAGGAGTCGGGGCTGCGTCCGGTGGACGTGGGTCTGTCCACCCTTGACCGCTCGGTCTTCGCTCACCGTGCGGTGGTGCTGAACGGCGATGAGGTGATCCAGGGGCGGGCGCGGTCGGGCAAGACGGCGTTCCTGTTCACCGGGCAGGGCTCGCAGCGGCTCGGCATGGGACGGGGGCTGTATGCCCGCTTCCCCGTGTTCGCTCAGGCCTTCGACGCGGTGTGCGCGGAGCTGGATGTTCCGGTGCGGGACGTGGTCTGGGGAGAAGACGCGGAGGCGCTGAACCAGACCATGTACGCCCAGGCGGCTCTGTTCGCCGTGGAAGTGGCGCTCTTCCGGCTGGTCGAGTCCTGGGGTGTCACGCCCGATTTCGTGGCGGGTCATTCGATCGGCGAGGTGGCCGCGGCGCATGTGGCGGGGGTGTTCTCGCTCGCCGACGCGTGTGCGCTGGTGTCGGCGCGCGGCCGGCTGATGCAGGCGCTGCCGGAGGGCGGTGCGATGCTCGCCGTCCAGGCGGCGGAGGAGGAAGTCCTGCCGCTGCTGGGCGCGTCGGTGTCGGTCGCCGCGGTCAACGGCCCCTCGTCCGTGGTCGTCTCCGGTGCCGAGGAGGCGGTCGAGTCCGTCCGCGCCCACTTCGAGGGGCTGGGCCGGAAGACGACCCGTCTGCGGGTCTCGCACGCCTTCCACTCGCCGCTGATGGACCCCATGCTGGACGACTTCCGTACGGTGGTGTCCGGTCTGTCGTTCGCGACTCCGAGGATCGCGATGACCGCGGGCCCGGACGTCGTCCGTGACCCGGAGTTCTGGGTGCGCCACGTTCGCGAGGCGGTCCGTTTCGCCGATGACATCCGCGCCCTCACCGGTCACGGCGTCACCCGGTACCTCGAACTCGGCCCGGACGCGGTCCTGTCCGCCCTGGTCGCCGGCTCCGTCACGGACGCCGAGACCACGGTGGTGCCCGTCCTGCGCAGGAACCGCGACGAGGAGGAGTCCGCTCTCCAAGCCCTCGCCCGGCTCCACGTGAGCGGTGCGCGGGTGGACTGGACCGCCGTCTTCGCCGGCACCGGAGCCCGGCCGGTGGACCTTCCGACGTACGCCTTCCAGCACCGCCGCTACTGGCCCACCGGCGCACCCGCCGGCCGGGGCGGTGCGGAGGCGCTCGGACTCCGGTCCGCCGAGCACCCGCTGCTCTCGGGCGCGGTGGAGCTGGCCGGATCCGACGGGTTCCTGTTCACCGGCCGGCTCTCGGCGGCCACCCACCCGTGGCTGGGCGACCACCTCGTCATGGGATCGGTCGTGGTGCCCGGCACGGCACTGCTCGAACTCGCCGTCCGGGCGGGCGACGAGCTCGGCTGTCCCACCGTCGAGGAACTGACCCTCGCCGCGCCGCTGGTCCTGCCCGCACAGGGCGCCGCCCTGCAACTCCAGGTGGCCACGGCCGCTCCCGACGCATCGGGGCGGCGCGCGCTCACCGTGCACTCCCGGCCCGCCGCGGCGGGCGCCCACGCACCGTGGACGCTCCACGCCAGTGGTGTGCTGGCCGATCGGCCCGCCGGCTCCGGCACGCCGTTCGAAGCGGCGGCCTGGCCGCCGGCAGGAGCGGAAGCCCTCGATGTGGCGGACGTGTACGAGCGGTTCGCCGACGCGGGGTTCGCGTACGGCCCGGTGTTCCAGGGCCTGCGCGCTGCCTGGCGGCTCGGTGAGGACGTGTATGCGGACGTCGCCCTGCCCGAGGGCGTCGAAGGATCGGCGTTCGCGCTGCACCCGGCGCTGTTCGACGCCGTGCTGCACGCGTTCGCGCTCGGCGCGGACACCGGCGGCGGCGCCGGGGAGCGGAGCAGCGGCGGGGTCCCGTTCTCCTGGAGCGGTGTCTCGCTGCACGCCGCGGGCGCCTCGGCGGTGCGGGCCCGGCTGAGCCGGTCCGGTACCGGCGGCGCGGTGTCCCTCGCCCTCGCGGACACCACGGGCGCACCGGTGGCCTCCGTCGAGTCCCTCGTCGTACGGCCCCTCAGCGCGGAACAGCTGGGCGCGGCGGACCGGGCCGGGCGGGACGCCCTGTTCCACCTGGACTGGACGCCCGTCGACGGCGAAGGCGATCCCGGCGCCAACCCGCGGACCGCGGTGATCGCCACGATGAGCACCACGGCCGCAGCCGCGGCGGCATTGGGCGACCACCCGGTGTACGCCGGGCTCGCCGAGCTGCTCGCCGAGGTCGCCGCCGACACGGCTCAGCCGGTCCCGGACGTGGTCCTCGTACCGCTGACGGACGGCAGTGCGGACGGTGGGGCGGGCGGCGAAGCGGCCGCCGGTACGCCGGAGGCCGTGCACGCGCGCACCGCCCAGGCCCTGGACATCGCTCAGGCCTGGCTGGCCGAGGACCGCTTCGCCGACGCACGCCTGGTGTTCGTCACCCGGGGCGCGACCTCAGGCGCGGACCTCGCGGCCGCGGCCGTCCGGGGCCTGGTGCGCTCGGCGATCTCGGAGAACCCGGGCCGCTTCGGCCTCGTGGACCTCGACGACGCCGGCGCGGCGGCTCTGCTGCCGCAGGCCCTCGCCGGCGGGGAGCCGCAGCTCCTGCTGCGCGGCGGTGCCGTACTGGCCGCCCGCATCGCCCGGATCTCCGACCCGGCCCCGGCCGCCCCGGTATGGGCGGGCGAGGGCGCGGTCCTGATCACCGGCGGCACCGGCGGCCTGGGCCGGCTGCTGGCCCGCCACCTGGTCGCCGAACACGGCGTGCGCGAGCTGGTGCTGGTCAGCCGGCGGGGCCCCGACGCCGAAGGAGCGGCCGCACTCGCCGCCGAACTCGCCGAGTCCGGCGCCCGTGCGGTGGTCGAGGCCTGCGACGTCGCGGATCCGGAGGCGGTGGCGGCACTGGTCGCCCGCCACCCGCTGCGCGCGGTGGTCCACACCGCGGGCGCGCTGGCAGACGGGGTCCTCGGATCCCTGACCCCGGACCGGCTCGCGGAGGTGCTGCGTCCCAAGGCGGACGCGGCCTGGAACCTGCACGAGGCGACCCGGGGCCTGCCCCTGGAGGCGTTCGTCCTGTTCTCCTCCGCGGCGGGCACACTGGGCAACGCCGGCCAGGCCAACTACGCCGCCGCCAACGCCTACCTCGACGCCCTGGCCCGGCACCGCCGCGCCCACGGTCTGCCCGGCACCTCCCTGGCCTGGGGCCCCTGGGCGGGCACCGGCGGCGGCATGACCGGAGAACTGACCGCGGCCGAGGCCGCACGCCTGGCCCGCGCCGGACTCCCGCCGCTCACCCCTGAGCAGGGACTGGAGCTGTTCGACACCGCAGCGGGCGGCGCCGAACCGGCCGTACTGCCCGTCCGGCTCGACCTCGCGGCGCTGCGCGCCCGCGGGGAGGTGCCCGCACTGCTGCGCGGCCTGATCCGGACGCCCGTACGCCGCACCTCCGCGGCGGACGGGACGGGCGGCGGGCTCGCGGAAAGGCTCGCCTCCCTTCCGCAGGCGGAGCGGTACGACGCCCTGCTCTCCGAGGTACGCGGCCAGGCTGCGGCGGTCCTCGGGCACGCGGGAGCCGCGGACGTGGACCCGCAGCGCTCCTTCCAGGACCTCGGACTCGACTCCCTGACCGCGATCGAGCTCCGGAACCGGCTCAGCGCGCTGACCGGCACCCGGCTGCCGGCCACGCTGGTCTTCGACTACCCGACGACCGCGGAGCTGGTGGACCACCTGTACGCGCTGCTCGACGTGGCGCCGCCGGCCCAGCACGACGCCGGCGCCCTCCTGGCCGAACTGTCCAGACTGGAGCAGGCCTTCACCGCGGCCGAGGTCAGCGACGAGGTGTTCGCCCAGGTGGCGGGACGGCTCGACGTCCTGAAGGAGAAGTGGGGCGCGCTGCGCGGGACGGGCTCGGCCGAGAGCACCGACACCGAGCGCGGGTTCGACTTCGAGACGGCCTCCGACGAGGAGGTTTTCGACCTGCTGGACAAGCAGCTCGGCCTGTAGCCGCCGGGCAGGAGAAAGCCCCTGGGCCCCGACTTCCGAGGAAGTCCGGGCCCAGGGGCTTTGTGCCGTCCCGCGTGCGCGACTACTGCAACGGCCGGCGGAAGCCGAGCACCGCGAGGGCGGCACCCGCGGCGGCGATCACACCGCCGATGACCAGGGCCGGGACGATCGCGTCCGAGCCCGGGATGCCCAGCGCGAGCGCCCGGGTCGCGTCGATCGCGTACGTGAGCGGGTTGACCCCGGCGACCGCGGCCAGCCAGTCGGGCAGGTCCTTGACCGGAATGTAGGCGCTGGACGCGAACATCAGTGGCAGGATTGCGATCACGGCGAGGTTCTGCATCGGCTCGGCCCGGCGCAGCCACGCACCGGCCGCGATGAACGCCCAGCCCAGGGACCAGCTCATGAACAGGGTCAGCCCGACCGAGGCGGCCACATCGGCCGCCCCGCCGCGCGGTGCGTAGCCGAGCACGCCGAAGGCCAGCACCAGGATGATCGCGGCCTGCACCGCGCTGCGGACCAGAGTGGCGAGGCTGCGCGCGATCAGCAGCGAGGACGGCGTGATGGGCAGGGACCGCAGCCGGGCCACCACCCCGTTCTTCAGGTCGTCGACGAGCCCGACGCCCGACTGGACCGCCGACTGCAGGGCGTTGTCGACCAGCACGGCCGACAGCACGAAGTCGAGGTAGGTGATTCCGGCGGGGAAGTGCGGCGGCGCCCCCATCTTGCTGAACACCTGAGTCAGCACGAACAGGATGATCACCGGCTGGAGCAGCCCGAACAGCACCACGCCCGGGTCCGTCGCCATCTGGCGCAGCGAACGCGCGGTGAGCACACGGATCTGGAGGAACACCGAGCTGTCCGGCCAGGGCTGCCGCAGCGGCGCCAGGGCGCGGGTGGCCGCGGTGGCAGGGGTGGTTGCGGTGGCGGTCATGCGGAAGGTCCTCCGGACAGGGCGGGCACGGGAGAGGCGGCCGGCAGGGGGTTCCGCCCGGCGAGGGCGAGGTAGACGTCGTCCAGGGTGGGTTCGCCGAAGGACAGCTCGATGGCCTCGGCCCCCGCCTGGTCCAGGGCGCGGATCACCGTCGCCACGTCCTTCGACGCGTCGATGGGGATGACGAGGCAGGCGCTCTGCGGGGCCACCGCCGGTTCCAGGGAGGCCCGGCGCAGGGCCCCGACCGCGCTCTCCCGGTCTGCCGACGCATCCAGCGTGACGGTCACGGTGCGGCGGCCCACGGCCGCCTTCAGCTCCGCCGCCGTACCACTCGCGACGACCCGGCCGCCGGACAGCACGGTGATGGAATCCGCGAGACGGTCGGCCTCCTCCAGGTACTGGGTCGTGAGCAGCACCGTGGAGCCTTCGGCCACCAGGCCCTCGACGATCTCCCACAGGACCAGCCGGGCCTCCGGGTCCAGGCCCGTGGTCGGCTCGTCCAGGAAGACCACCTCGGGACGGCCGACCAGGCTCGCGGCGAGGTCGAGCCGGCGTCGCAGCCCGCCGGAGTACGTGCGGGCGCGGCGCCCGGCCACGTCCTGGAGCGCGAACAGCTCCAGCAGCTCATCGGCGCGCACCCGGGCCGCCCGGCGTCCGGCACCCAGCAGCCGGGCGATCAGCACCAGGTTGTCCCGGCCGCTCAACTGGCCGTCCACCGAGGCGAACTGCCCGGTCAGCCCGATGCGCCGGCGTACCTCGCGCGGCCGGCGCGTCACGTCGTATCCGGCGACGGAGGCCGTGCCGGAGGTGGGCGGCAGCGCCGCGGTGAGGATGCCCACCAGGGTCGTCTTGCCGGCGCCGTTGTGACCCAGCAGGCCGAGGACGGATCCCCGGGGGACGCAGAGGTCCACCGAGTCCAGTGCGCGCAGCGTGCCGAAGGTCTTGGTGAGGTCCCGCGCCTCGATCACGGTGTCGGGAGGCTCGAAGGGGAGCCCGTTCATGGGAGTTCTCCAGGTTCGTCGGGGGTGGGAAAGGCAGACAGCCGACCGGCGGGTGCGCCGGTCGGCTGTGGAGGGGGACCGAGGCGGTCCGTCAGTGGCCGACGCCGTCCAGGCGCCGGAAGAGGTCCTCGTCGGACGCGGTGTCGACGTCGAAGGGGACGCCGGCCGAGTGGCCGGCGGTCCGTGCCGGCCCGCGGTCGCGTACGAGGGCTCCCAGGCGGGCCGCGTCGTCCGGGTCGAGCTCCGAGCCCGCGGAGAGCAGCGCGGCCAGCTCGGCCACGAGGCCGGACACGGTAGGGCCGGCCGTACCGGCGAGGCGCCCCGCCAGGTCCTGCCGTACCAGGTCGACCACGGCCGCCGGGGTCGGATGGTCGAACACCAGCGTGGCCGGAAGACGCGTCCCGGTGGCCGCCCGCAGCCGGTTGCGCAGCTCGACCGCGCTGACCGAGGTGAGGCCCATGTCGGAGAACGACGCCCCGGCGTCGGCGGCGGTCAGGGTGCGGCCGCCGAGCACGGCCCCCGTCTCGTCCAGGACCAGCCGCAGCAGCAGCGCCTGCTGTTCGGCCCCGGCCAGCCCGGCGAGCCGGCCCGCAAGCACCGGGAGTGCCGGGGCGGCGACCTCCACGGGAGCCCCGGCCGCGGCCCAGTACGTGCGGTGCTGGAACGGGTACGTGGGCAGCGGGACGACCGCCGCACCGGGCAGCACCGACCGCCAGGCCACCGGCACCCCCAGCAGGTGCAGCCGGGCCAGAGCCCCGAGCACCGCGCGCTCCTCGGCGGCGCCGCCGGCCGGGACGGCGGACCCTTGAGCGGGGCCCGCGGCCAGGCACTCCTCCAGCATCGGTGCCAGCGCCGGCTCGGGGCCCAGCTCCAGGAACACCCCGGTCCCGTCGGCCCGCATGCCGGCGACCGCGTCGCGGAACCGGACCGGCTCCCGGACATGCCGCACCCAGAAGCCGGGATCGCACGCCTCGGCTGCCGTGAGCGGGGCCCCGGTCAGGCAGGACGTGACCGGTACGGCCGGGGCGGCGAAGGCGAGCCCGGTGACGACCTCGCGGAACCCGTCCAGCATCGGATCCATCAGCGGGGAGTGGAAGGCGTGGCTGACGGCGAGCCGCTTGGTCCGCACACCCGCCGCAGCCAGCTTCCCCGCGAGTTCCTCCAGGGGCCCGGAGGCACCGGAGAGCACCACCGAAAGCGGCCCGTTGACGGCGGCCACCGCGACCGGACCACCCCGCAGGCCCTCCAGCCACGGACCCAGCTCGGCCTCCGGGAGCCGTACGGCGAGCATGGCGCCGCCCTCCGGCAGGCCTTGCATCAGCCGTCCCCGGGCCGCGACGAGCCGGGCCGCGTCCGGGAGGGAGAGCACCCCCGCGACGTGCGCGGCGGTGATCTCGCCCACCGAATGCCCCACCAGCCGCGCGGGCACCACCCCCCACGACTCGAACAACCGGTACAGGGCGACCCCGTGGGCGAAGAGCGCCGGCTGCGTGTACTCCGTACGCTCCAGCAGCGCGGCGTCCGGGCCGTCGGCCGCCCACATCACCTCGGCCAGCGGCCGGTCCAGCAGCGGATCGAGTGCGTCGCACGCCTCCCGCAGCGCGGCCGCGAACACCGGGTACGTGCGGGCCAGTTCGCGCCCCATGCCGGGCCGCTGGCTGCCCTGCCCGGCGAAGACGTACGCCAGCTCGCCGTCGCCCGGCCCGCCGGCCGGAGCGTCCAGCTCTGCCAAGGCCCGTACCGACGCGAGGAGCTCACGCCGATCCGCGCCCACGGCGAACGCCTGGTGCCCGGGGTGCACGGTACGGCTGAGGGCCAGCGAACAGGCCACGTCCCGCACCGACAGCCCGGGCCGGGCGTCCACGTGCTCCGCCAGCCGGCGGGCCTGGTCGCGCAGGGCGGGCGCACTGCGCGCGGACAGCACCCAGGCCACCGGAGCGCTGCCTTCCGACGGTTGTTCGGCGACGGCCTCCCGCGCCGCCTCGTCCGGAGCCTCCTCCAGGATCACGTGGGCGTTGGTCCCGCTGATCCCGAACGAGGACACCCCCGCCCGGCGGGCCCGCCCGGCCTCCCGGGGCCAGGGCCGGGCCTCGGTGAGCAGCCGCACGGTCCCCGCCGACCAGTCCACCCGGGACGTCGGAGTGTCCGCGTGCAGGGTCTTGGGCAGTACGCCGCCCCGCAGCGCCAGTACGGACTTGATCACGCCCGCCACGCCCGCGGCCGCCTGCGCGTGCCCGATGTTCGACTTCACCGAGCCGAGCCACAGGGGGCGGTCCGGCTCGCGCGCGGCACCGTACGTGCCGAGCAGCGCCTGCGCCTCGATCGGGTCGCCGAGCGCGGTCCCGGTGCCGTGTGCCTCCACCGCGTCCACGTCGGCGGCGGACAGTCCGGCGTCGGCCAGTGCCTGCCGGATCACCCGCCGCTGCGCGGGCCCGTGCGGGGCGGTGATCCCGTTGGAGGCGCCGTCCTGGTTCACGGCGGAGCCGCGCACCAGGGCGAGGACCGGATGGCCGTTGCGCCGGGCTTCGGAGAGGCGCTCCAGCACCAGCAGGCCGACCCCCTCCGACCAGGCCGCGCCGTCGGCGGTGTCCGCGAAGGACTTGCAGCGGCCGTCGGGGGCCAGCCCGCGCAGCCGGGAGAACTCCGTGAACGAGGCCGGTGTGGCCATCACGGCGACGCCGCCCGCCAGGGCCAGGGAGGATTCGCCGGACCGCAGCGAGCGGCACGCCAGATGGAGCGCGACCAGCGAGGACGAGCAGGCCGTGTCCACGGTCAGCGCGGGGCCCTGGAGCCCGAAGGTGTACGCGATCCGGCCCGCCAGGGCGCTGCCGGCGGTGCCGAGGGCGAGCAGCCCTTCCAGTTCCGGCCGGCCGTCGCCGGAGGCCGAGGGCGCGTAGTCGTGGTACATGGCGCCCGCGAACACCCCGGTCTGCGAGCCGTGCAGCGAGGCCGGGTCGATCCCGGCCCGCTCCAGCGCCTCCCAGGCGGTCTCCAGCAGCAGCCGCTGCTGCGGGTCGGCGGCCAGTGCCTCCCGGTCGGAGAAGCCGAAGAACCCCGCGTCGAACGCGCCCGCCCCGGACAGGAATCCGCCCTCGCGGGCGTACGAGGTGCCGGGGTGCTCGGGGTCGTCGTCGAAGAGGTGCTCCAGGTCCCAGCCGCGGTCCTCGGGGAAGCCCCCGATCGCGTCCCGGCCCTCCGTCACCAGGGCCCACAGGTCCTCGGGGCCGCATACGCCGCCGGGCAGCCGGCAGGCCATGCCCACGACGGCCACGGGATCGTCGTCCGCCGCGCCGGAAGGGGACACGCGGAGGGAGGGCACGGCGTCCTCGGCCGTCTCGCCCCGCAGATGGCGGGCCACGGCGTCGGGTGTGGGGAAGTCGAAGGCGAGGGACGCGGGCAGCGGGAGACCAGTCGCCTCGGCCAGCAGGTTGCGCAGCCGGATGCTGCGGACGGAGTCCAGGCCGTGGCCGCGGAACGTGGTGCGCGCCCCGATGGGGGCGGCTTCGGCGGCCGGCGCGAGTGCCTCGGTGACGCAGGCGCGGACCAGTTCGAGGGCAGCCGCGTACGACGCGGGCACGGAGCCGCCGCCGGACCCGGTGGCCGGCCCCTGCTCGGCCAGCAGGCTCTCCAGGGCCCGCCGGTGCAGCTTGCCGGCCGGGGTGCGGGGCAGCTCCCCGACCACCACCAGTTCCAGCGGCAGCTTGTAGTCGGCGACCCCGCGCCCCAGCAGGAACTCGGTCACCCGGGCCAGCGTGACCTGCCGCTCGGCCCGCCCGGTGACCACCAGGCACGGGTACTCGCCGAGCCGCCGGTCGGGGCGGGCGACCACCGCCGCAGGCCCGAGGCCCGGCATGTCCGCCAGCAGCCCCTGGATCTCCGTCGCGTCGAACTTCCGGCCGCCCACGTTGATCAGCTCGGCCGAGCGGCCCAGGAAGCGGACCCGGCCGTCGCCGTCCACGCTCGCCCGGTCCCCGGTGCGCAGCCAGCCGTCCTCGGTGACCGCCGCCGCGGTCAGCGCGGGATCGCCGTGGTAGCCGCGGAACATGCCGGGGCTGCGGTAGTACAGCTCGCCCGGCTCGCCGGGCGCGCACTCGGCGCCGTCCTCGCGCAGGACGCGCACGCTCGCGCCGGACGTCGGCCGGCCCACGCTGCGGGCGGCCACGTCGGCGGGGTCGGCGGCGGTCGTGCAGGTGCCGGTGCCGAGCTCGGACATGCCCCACACGACGACGAGCGGACTGCCGAGCACCTCGCGCACCTGCGCCACCAGTGCCGCGGGGATGGCCGCTCCGGCCGTCCGCACCTCGCGCGGCCGGAATCCGGCCCGCGCCCCGGTGTCCGCGAGCCGGGCGGCCACGTCGTGGAGCTGGGCGGGCACGGCGAACACCACGGCGGGCCGCGCCGCGCGGGCCAGTTCCAGGAACCGGTCCGGGTCCCAGCCGCGCAGCAGTACCTGGCGGCAGCGGGCGAACAGGGCCGAGTGCAGGGACTGGAGGCCGAACAGGTGGGTGAGGGGACAGGCGGTGAGCACCGGGCCGTCGAACGAGCCGGCCGCCTCCTCCGTCACGGCCGCCGTGTTCGACATCAGCCCGTCGTGGCTGTGCAGGCAGATCTTCGGCCGGGCGGAGGTCGTACCGGAGGAGGGCAGCAGCACGAAGGGCATCTCCGGCCGCACCCCGGCCGGGTGCGGGGCAGCACCGGCCCACCGCTCCAGCAGCCCGTCGATGCCCACGAGGCCCCCCGTGGCGGAGCCGGATCCCGCCACCAGGACCGACCGCAGCGAGGGCACGGCCGCCCGCAGTGCGGACAGGGCCGGTGCGTCCGCCGCGTGCGCGGAGTCCGCGGGCAGCACCAGTGCCACCGGCGCCACCCGTTCCACCAGCGCCAGCACGTCGGCGCTGCCATGGCCCTGGTGGACGGGCATCATGACAGCGCCGATCGCCGCGACGGCGAGGTGCAGGGTCTCGTACTCCCAGCAGTTGGGCAGCTGGATCGCGACCACGTCGCCGACCCCGACGCCCAGCTCCTGGAGGCCGCGGGCGAGCGCGTCGACATCCGCCTCCCACTGCCGCCAGGTCCGGTGCCGGTCCCCGTCGCTCAGGGCCACCGCCTCCGGATCCGCCTGCGCGGCGGCCCGGAAGACGGCCGGCAGGGTCAGGCCGCGCAGCGCTGCGTGCGGCCCGGCGGCCGGTTCGACCGCGTAGTCATCGACATGGACGGACACCAGTTACTCCCGAGAAGGCCGGCCGCTGGGCGTGTTGCCGCTCCATGCTGGGCCCGCGCCACCGGGAAAAGCCCTAGACGTGGAGCAGCGCCCGCAGAGGCGCCGACTTGACCCGTGTCTCCTCGTACTCGGCCGTGGGGTCCGACAGGGCGATGACCGCGCCGCCGACCCCGTAGCGCAGGGTGCCGCCGCTGAGCACCACCGTGCGGATGACGATGCTGAGATCGGCTGCGCCGGTCAGCGAGAAGTAGCCGATGGCACCCGAGTAGATGCCGCGCGGGCCGCCTTCGAGCCGGTCGATGATCTCCATCGTGCGGATCTTCGGCGCCCCGGTCATGGAGCCGCCGGGGAAGGCCGCGCGGACGCCCGCCACCGCGCTGGTTCCGGTGCGCAGCTGCGCCCGTACGGTGCTGACGAGCTGGTGCACGGTGGCGTAGGACTCGACCTGGAAGACCGGGTCGGCGACGACCGTGCCCACCTCGGCGCACCGGCCGAGGTCGTGCCGGACCAGGTCGACGATCATCAGGTTCTCGGCACGGTCCTTCTCGCTGCCCGCGAGATCGGCGGCGAGCCGGGCGTCCTCGACCGGGTCGGCGTGCCTCGGCCGGGTGCCCTTGATGGGCTTGGACTCCATCGTGCCCTGCCGGTCGATACGCAGGAAGCGCTCGGGCGAGGTGCTCAGCACCGAGAGGGAGCCGAAGCCGAGGAACGCGGCGAACGGGGCCGGACTCGCCCGGCGCAGGTGGCGGTAGGCCTGCCAGGGGTCGAGGGAGGTCTCCGCCTCGATCATGTTCGTCAGGCACACCTCGTACGTCTCGCCGGCGCGTATCTCCTCGTGGCAGACGTCGATGAGCTTGAGGTAGGCCTCGCGGTCGTGGCGTGCGCGCAGGTCCGGCCCGGTGAGCCCGGCCGGGGCGGGGCAGGGTTCGGGCGCCTGGCCCGCGAGCCCTTCCAGCTCGGCCGCCGTGTTGCGCAGCCAGGCCCGGGCGGCGGCCTCGTCACCGTCCTCGGCGAGTGCCAGCAGGTACGTGGTGTCCGTCCGGTGGTCCAGGACGACGGCCCGGTCCGCGAAGACCATCACGGCGTCCGGGTCGGGGGAGCGGTGGGCCGCCTCCCCGCCGCACTCGGCCTTCAGCTCGTAGCCCAGGCAGCCCACCCAGCCCAGCGCGAACTCGAAGGGGAGCTCGGGGACTTCGGTCCGCAGCGCGGCGAGGTCGCGTTCCAGCCAGTCGAGGAACGGGCTGTGGACGGTCTGGTCCCGGCCGTTCCCGGTGACGGTCACGGTGGCGCCGGACACGTCCGCGGTGGCGGTGCGGGCCAGCGGCCCGGAGGCGTTGCCCATGACCGAGATCTGCCCGAGCCGGGCGTCGGCGCGGCTGCTGTCCAGCCAGAAGGGGTACGCGCCGGTGCGGAAGAGCCGGTCGAAGACCGGTTCGGCCTCCCAGCGGGTGGAGAGCTGCTCGGCCAGCACCCGCAGCCGCCGGACCGGTGCTTCTTGAGGAGCCGGGGCCGGGGCGGCCGCCGGGGCCGCCGCCGGCGCCGTTGCGCGGGCCGGGTGCCGTCTGCGCCGGCCGTGCGCGTACGCCAGGTCGCGGAAGTTGGCCAGCAGCTGGTGCCCGCTGCCCGTGCCGATCGACTCGGGGTGGAACTGCACGCCCCACAGCGGCAGGGTGCGGTGGCGCAGCGCCATGACCACGCCGTCGTCGGCGCTGTGGGCGATCGCCTCCAGCGCGGGCGGCAGCGAGGCGACCGCCAGCGAGTGGTAGCGCACCACCTCCAGGGGGTCGGGGATGCCCTCGAAGAGTCCGTGGCCGCCGTGCCGGACCAGGGAGGTCCGCCCGTGGCGCGGGGCCGGGGCCGGGCCGACCTCGGCGCCGTGGGCGAGGGCCATGCCCTGGTGGCCGAGGCAGACGCCGAGAACGGGGAGCCGGCCCTCCTCGGCGATCCGCGCGCACAGGCCGAAGTCGGCCGGGCGGTGCGGCGTGCCGGGGCCGGGCGACAGCACCACGCTGTCGAACCCGTCGAGGAGTCCGTCCCGCCAGGCCGGGTCGTCGTTGCGGATCACCTCGGGCTCCTCGCCGTTCACCTCGGCCAGGTAGTGGAAGAGGTTGTAGGTGAAGGAGTCGTAGTTGTCGACGAGGAGAGTCCGCATCACAGGATCCCGAGTTCGCGCGCCATCTCGTCGCCCACGGCCTGGATGTGCTCGGTGAGGAAGAAGTGGCCGCCGGGGTACACCTTCATCCGGAAGACGCCTTCGGTGTGCTCCTGCCAGGCCCGGGCTTCGGCCTCCGAGGTGCGCGGGTCGGCGTCGCCGGTGAGCACGGTGATCGGGCAGCGGAGCGTGCGGCCGGGCGGGCAGCCGTACTTCTCGATGGCCTCGTAGTCCCCGCGGATGGCCGGGAGGGCCATGCGAAGGATCTCCTCGTCGCCGAGGAGGTCCGGGTTGGTGCCGTTCAGCAGTCGGAGTTCGGCGATGATGCCGTCGTCGTCGCGGCGGTGCACGGTTTCGGTGCGCACCGTGGACGGGCCGCGGCGGCCGGAGGCGATCACGGACTTCGGCTCGTGGGTGCCCTTCTGCTCCAGCCGCCAGGCGGTCTCGAAGGCGAGCACGGCACCCATGCTGTGCCCGAAGAACACGGTGGGCTTCTCGTCGAGGGCCAGCAGCTCGTCGACGATCAGGTCGGCCAGGGTCTCGATGTCCTGGACGCAGGGCTCCTTGCGGCGGTCCTGACGGCCCGGGTACTGCAGCGAGACGATGTCGGCCGCGGGGGAGAACCGCCTTGACACCGGGTGGAAGAAGCTGGCGGATCCGCCGGCGTGCGGGAAGCAGACCAGCCGGACGGGGCTTTCGGGGGCGGGGTGGAAGCGGCGCAGCCACAGGGCCGACGAGTGGTCCGTGCTGTTCAAGGTGCGGTTCCTTTCCGGGGAACGAGGAGGGGACGGGGTGGGGCGGGTGCGGGCCGGGTCGCGGGATCAGTCCCCGTAGACGGTGATGGTGTGGGCGGGGCACAGGTCGCCCGCCTGCCACACGGCCTCGTGGTCCGCGGGTGCCGGGCTGGGGTCGAGGACGAGGACCACCCCGTCGGCGTCCTGATCGAACACGCCGGGCGCGGACAGCACGCACTGTCCGGCGCCGACGCAGCGATCGGTGTCCACGGTGATGCGCATGGCTTCTCTTTCGGGAGGGACGGAAGGAGGGAAGGACGGAAAGGCGGCGAGGGCGGAAGGGCGGAGGGAGCGGGAGCCGGCGGCGGGGAAGGGGCGCCGGACACCCCCGGGGGTTACCAGCGGACGGGCAGTTCGTGCAGCCCGCACAGCACGCCGTCGTACTTGAGCGGGAGTTCCTCCGCCGGCACCGCGAGGGCGAGGGTCGGGATCCGCTCGAACAGCCGCCGGTAGACGATCTCCATCTCGGCCCGTACGAGGTTCTGCCCCAGGCACTGGTGCACGCCGTAGCCGAAGGCCACGTGGTGGCGCTCGGTGCGGGCCGGATCGAAGAGGTGCGGGCAGGCGAACGCCTCCTCGTCGTGGTTGGCGGCCGCGGCCAGCGGGATGACGCCCTCGCCGGCGCGGATCAGCCGGCCGCCGATCTCCACGTCCTCGACGGCGACGCGCAGGGCCACCAGGTCGGCGACCGAGTGGAAGCGCAGCGTCTCCTCGACCGCCCGCTGGTCCCCGATCCACTGCGGGTTGAGGAGCAGGGTCACCACGCCGAGCGCGATGTTGTTCGCCGTGGTCTCGTGCCCCGCGATGAGCAGCAGCATCAGCACCCCGGTCATCTCCTGGGTGCTGATCGAGCCCGTGGCCAGCAGCCGGCTGATCAGGTCGTCGCCCGGCCACGTCGCCTTGATGCCGACGAGCCGGTTGATGTAGCGCAGCAGCTCCTTGGCGGCCGTGTCGCGCTGCCGCTCGGTGGACGTGCGGATGGCGACCAGGGTGCGGGTGCGGGACTCGAAGAAGTCGCGGTCCACCGGAGGTACGCCGAGGAGCGAGGAGATCACCAGAGAGGGCACGGGCAGCGCGAAGTCGGCCACCAGGTCGGCGGTGTTCCCGGCGGCCAGCATGCTGTCGATCAGCCCGTCCACGGTGCGTTCGATCGCCGGGCGCATCTCGCGTACGCGGCGCACGGTGAACTCCGGGATCAGGGCCTTGCGGAACCGGTCGTGCTCGGGCGAGTCGAGGCCGACGAACCACCCCGGGATCTGCTCCTGCCGGGGGACGCCCATGGTGTCGCTGATGTGCGGGAAGCCCTCGCGGTCGGGGTTCGCGCTGATCTTCTTGCTGGTGAGGACGGCACGCACCTCCGCGTGCCGGGTCACCAGCCAGACCCGGTTGCCGTTCGGCAGATGGGTCAGCACCAGTCCCTCGCTGCGGCGGTACTCCTCGTAGCGGGGCGGCGGGAAGGGCTCGCCGGGGACCCGTAGCGGGAAGGGGACAACTTTCGGTTCGGCGGTGCCGGCCATGGTCTTCGTCCTCCGTCGGTCGGTGCGGGCTCAGGCCACGCCGTAGAAGGCGCGGATCTTCCCGGTCACGTAGTCCTGGTCTGCGGCGGTCAGTTCGGTGTACGTGGGCAGGTAGAGCCCGTCCTCGCTGAAGCGGCTGGCGTTGAGGTACGGCCAGACGGGGTCGTGGTAGCCGGGCTGGCGGCTCATCGGCTTGAAGAAGACGCGGGTCTCGATGCCCTCGGCGCGCAGGAAGGTGCGCAGCTCGTCCCGGCGCTCGGCCCGTACGTCGTACATCCAGAGCACGTCGCGCTGCGGCATCAGGGTGATGCCGGGGATGTCCTTGAGGCCCTGGTCGTAGCGGCGTTCGATCTCGCGGCGCAGGGCGAGGAAGTCGTCGAGCTGCTCCACCTGGGCGAGCGCCATGGCCCCCTGCATGGCGGTCATCCGGAAGTTGTAGGCAAGTTTCTTGTGCAGGAAGCTGTGGTCCTTGGTGAAGGCCATCGCGCGCAGGTGGGCCATCTGCTCGGCCAGCCGCGGGTCGTCGGTGAGGCAGATGCCGCCCTCACCCGCTGTGATGATCTTGTTGGCGAAGAGGGAGTAGCAGGCGATGTCGCCCACGACGGGGATGCCGTGCGCTTCGGAGGAGTCCTCCACCACGCGCAGGTTGTAGTCGTACGCGATATTCATGATCGCGTCCATGGCGCAGCGGCGGCCGTAGACGTGGACGGGCATGATGGCCTTGGTCCGGGAGGTGATCTTTTCCTCGATCTTGCCCGGATCGATGTTGAGGTCGTCGGCGCAGTCGACGAACACCGGTGTCGCGCCGGTGTAGCTGACGGCCCAGGCGGAGGCCACCATGGTGAATTCCGGGACGATCACTTCGTCGCCCGGGCCGATGCCCAGCGCGCGGAGCGCCACGGTGAGTGCGGTGGTACCGGAGGAACAGGCGACGCCGTGCGCGATTCCGGTGTACTCGGCGAATGCCTGCTCGAAGCGCCGGACGTACGGCCCTTGGGAGGAAATCCAGCCGTCGGTGATCGTCTCGGTGACGTAGGCGAGTTCCCGGCCCTTCAGACTGGGCCGGGAAACAGGGTATTTGAGGGACATGTCATCCTCGTTCGGAGTGGGGCGGGGGAGAGGGTGCCCTGCGGGGCCGGTCAGGAGAGGGCGGGCAGCCCGAGGAGGAGGTCGGCCGCGGCGCGCCGCCCGCCGGCCGCACGGTGGAGACCCGCGATCCGCTCCGCGCGCTCGCGGAACCGCGGGTCGTCCAGGACCCGGGTGAGTTTGTCGACGACGTCGTCGGGGTCGACGTCCCGCGGGCGGTCCAGGGTCAGGCTCAGGCCGAAGTCCTGGCCGCGTACCGCCTGGTCGTAGCAGTCCACCCAGAGGGGGCGGACCACCATCGGCTTGCCGAAGTACATGCCCTCGTTGAACCCGTTGCCGCCGCCGTGGGTGAAGAACAGCCGCACGTTCGGGTGGGCGAGCACGTCGAGCTGGGAGGGGAGCCAGCTCTCGATCCGCAGGTTGCCGGGCAGGGTCCCGGCGGCCGGCAGCAGGTGCTGCTGCTCCTGGGGCAGCCGCCACAGGAAGTGGTGCCGGTCCTGCATCCGGCGGGCCACCTCGACCAGGGAGGCGACCTCCTCCCGCGTCAGCCGGGTGATGGTCCCGAAGCCCATGTAGACCACCGAGTCCCGGGCGTCGAGCCAGTCGCCGAGGCCGCCGTCGTCCTCGCCGTGCGGCGCCTCCGGCAGCGGCGGAACCATGGCCCCGACCAGCTTCATCCGGTCCGGCACGGTGAAGGGGTAGTCCAGTTCGGCGACCGAGTTGCACAGGACCACCTCGGCCCGGTCGACCCTGGTCATCGGATTGGGCTTGGGCAGGCCCAGCTCCTTGCGCAGGCGCGCGTCCTCGGACAGGACCCTGCCCATCGCCGGGTGGAAGAACATCCCCAGGGTGCGGTACTTGAAGAGCTCGTTCCGGACCCGCTGGGAGAAATTCATCGGATAGGGCAGGCCCGAATGCGGGACCGGGAAGTCCCGCGGTGTCCCGGACGGTCCGAAGGGATTGAGGGAAGTGAGCACGTTGCTCGGCAGGAACGGCACGCTGAGGGCGAACGGAATGTTCCGGGCGAGTGCCACGTCGACTCCGAAGGAGGCGACGCAGTCGATCACCATGAGGGCCGGGTTGATTTTCTCGACGAGGGAATTCAGGCGCCGGAACTTCTCCGCCTGGAGTTCGGGGCGATAGGACTGCCGGATCACGGCTCGGTGCGCCTTGAAGCGGGAGGACTGGGTCACCTCGCGGTATACCTCGTCCGGCCAGCTGACCGCCGAGAGCTCCGGGAACACCTCGCCCAGCGAGGCGAACTCGACCGCCGAGCCCTCCCCCAGGCGTTCCACATCGGCGCGCCGGGGCTCGTCCGTCGCGAACCAGAGGTCGGGCACGCGCCGCCGTGAGAGCTCGGCCGCGAGGACGAGAAGCGGGTTGACCAGGCCGCTTTCGGGAAGGCTGACAAAGAGGACGGGCCGCTGCGTGGTACTCATCGCACTCCTGGAGGCAAGGCCCGGTGGGGTTGGCTGCACCCCTCCTTGGTCTCACGGGCCGTGCCGGGAAATCCTTAGAGTCGGCGGGCCCCGGGCGCCCGCGAGGTGCTGAGCGCCCCCGGCTGGCCGAATGCCCACCATGCGACGGCCGCTGGTTGTTAAGGCTGCGTAAGCTTTTCGCCCCCGTGACGGACTTCATACAGAGAGCGCTCTCTGGCTCCGGTACGCTGCCACCGTTCGACGACCGTAGGGAATGGTGGGAAAAGGTGCGGGTGGGGGACCCGGCCCTTTCCGTTCAACGAGGGGGATTCTTTGTCTGGCCAGTCGGGCCCGTCGTGCGCGAGAAGAGTCATATTCGGCCGCGATGGCGAAATACGTACCATCTTCGGGCGGGCCGCGGCGGCCTGCGCCGGCCGTTCGGGGATCGTGGTCCTCACCGGGCCGCCCGGTATCGGAAAGAGCAGCCTCGTCCGGGCGTTCCTCGACGGCTCCGGTGACCTGGAGCGCGGCGCGACGGGCGGCGGACGGGGCATGATGTCCCTGCACGGAGTGTGCCGGCCGGACACCACGACCGCCGCCTACGGCGGTGCCCGGTCCCTGCTGCACCCGCTCGGCCTGGCCGGCGAGGGCGCCGCGCGCCACCCGCTGATGCGCGGAGCCGCACGCCGCGCCCTGCCCGCACTGATCCCCGGGGCGGACCGCCGCCCCTTCGCCTTCGACGCCGACTACCCGGTCTTCCAAGGGCTGTTCGGCATCGTCTCCCGACTGCTCGCCCACCAGCCCCTCGCGCTCGTGCTCGACGACGCCCACCTGTGCGACGAACACACCCTGCGCTGGCTCGACTTCCTGCTGCGCCGCGCGGACGGGCTGCCCCTGCTGCTGGTCCTGGCCCGCAGCACCGAGACCGAGCCCGCCGACGGCACCCCGTGGTCCGGGTTCGCCGCCCACCCCTCGTACACCACCGTGCCCCTGCGCCCCCTGAGCGCGGCCGCCGTCGGCGAGATGGCACGCCACGCCTTCGCGCGCCCGGTCGCGCCCGCGTTCGCCGCCCGGGTCGCCGACGTCTGCGGCGGCAACCCGGGCCGAACCTCCCGGCTCCTGGCGGAACTGCGGCGCGCGGGAGCCCTGCCGGACAGCGAAGGCGCCCGGCAGGCCCGCGAACTCGGCGGCCGCCTGACCGCACGGTCCATCCGCGACCTCTTCGACCGAAAACCGGCCTGGGTGGAGGCCGTCGCCACGGCGATGGCCGTGCTCGGCGACGACCTGCCCGACCTGATCGCCGCGCTGGCCGGCGTCTCCGCCGTCCAGGCCGAGGACGCCCTCTCCGCGCTCCGGCAGGCCGAGGTCCTGGCGCCCGGCCGCACCGGCCTCGCGAGCGACGAGATACGCACCGCGGTCCTCGAACCACTCGCCGCCGGCCACCTCGCCCGGCTGCGCGCCCGGGCCGCCCTGCTGCTCAGCGACGCCGGCCGCCCGGCCGAAGAAGTCGCCGGACACCTGCTGGCCATGCCCGGCGCCCCCCGGCCCTGGATGGCCTCGATGCTGCGCGACGCCGCCGTCGCGGCCGAGGACCGCGGCGCCCCCGGCACCGCCGCGCGCTACCTGCGCCGCGTGCTCGACGCCGCGCCCGAGGACGGCACCCTGCGGCTCCGGCTGGCCGGCCTCGTGGCCCACACCGACCCGGACGCCGCCCTCGCCCTGCTGAGGGAGGCCCTCCACCGCGCCCCCGACCTGCGCGCCCGCGCCGCGGCCGCCGTGCAGTACACCACCACCTGCCTGGCCGCCGGCCGGGCCGTACCCGGTGACCGCGGCCCCGCGGAGGTCCTGGCCGAACTGCGCACCGCAACGGGTCTGCGGGACTCGGCCCTGGCCCTGGAATCGGCTCTGCTCCTCATGGGCTCCGCCGACCGCACCGGCACCGCGGCACCGCCCGAGCGCACCGAGCGCACCGAACGCACTCCCGAGCCGGTGCCCGCCCACACCGGCGCCGTGACCGCCCTGGTCGCGGCGCTCTACGACAACGCGCGCCAGGCGGCGCGCACCCACGCCCGCCGGGTGCTGGACGCTCCGGGCCCCCGCGCCTCCTGGCCCGTGATCGCCTCCTGCACCGTGCTCGCCCTGGCCGACGAGACCACCGACGCGCTCGCCGCCCTGAACGACGCGGTGGCCCAGGCGCAGACCGAGGAACCGGACACGGGCTGGACCCGTGCCCTCGCCCACTCCGCCCGCGCCCTCGTCCTGTACGGCACCGGCGCGCTCGCCGAGGCGATGGACGACGCCCACGCGGCCCTCGCAGCGGCAGGCCGCACGGCACAGCCCCCGGCCCTGCCCCGCCTGGTCCTCGCCGCGGCCCTCGGCGACCGGGGCGAACCCGCCCGCGCCGAGGACCTGATCGCCGGGATCACCGTCCCGCCGTCCCCGGCCGGACCCGTCGTCGACCAGCAGCTCTACCTGATGGTCCGCGCACGCGTCCGCCACGCGCTCGGCGACCGCGAAGGGGCCCTGCGGCTGCTGCTCGCCGCCGGCCGGGCCCAGCGGGAAGCCGGCCTCGCCAACCCGGTGTTCGCTCCCTGGTGGGCGGAGGCGTGCCACGCCCTCGCCGCCCTGCGCCGCCCGCGGGAAGCCGCAGCCCACGCCGAATACGGCACCGAACTGGCCGAGCGCTGGGGCACCGCGCACGCCCTGGGCACCGCGGCCCTGGCCCGCGGTGTCATCACCCCGGGCCGAGCCGGCACCGAACTGCTGGCGGAGGCAGCCGACACCCTGGCGGCCTCGCCCGCCAGGACCGAACAGGCCCGGGCCGCCTTCGCACTCGGCCGCCGCCTGCTGGCCCAGGGCGACCACGCCAAGGCCCGCCCGTACCTGCGCTCCGCCGCCGACCTCGCCCACTCCTGCGGAGCGCTGTCCCGCGCACGCAGCGCCCGCCGGCTGCTCATCGCCGCGGGCGGACGCATGCCGGAGCTCACCGGAGCGCGCGAGGACCTCCTCACCGCAGCCGAACGCAAGGTCGTGGGCCTGGTCCTGGACGGGGCCAGCAACCGGGAGATCGCCCGGTCCCTGTGTGTCACCCTGCGCACGGTCGAGACCCACCTCACCAGCGTCTACCGCAAGCTGGGCGTCAGCCGCCGCGCGGCCCTCGCGACCACCCTGCGCGCACCCGCCGCCGTCCCGGCCCGCACGCCGGCATGGAGCGGCTGAGCCCGGAGCCGGCCCCCGTGCCCGTACCGACCACGCCGTCCACCCGCCGCCGACCCCGGAATCCGATCACATCCATGTCGCCCTCGGCACCGCCGGACCCCACCCGCCCGGACGCCCCCCCGGTCCCCGAACCGAACCGCGCCGCGGGCCCGTTGACGCACCACAGCCGAGAGCAGGACACGCTCGGCGTCCTGCTCGACGGTCTCGCCGCCGGACGGTCCGCCGTCGTCACCGTCACCGGACGCCCCGGCTACGGCCAGAACGCCCTCGCCCGCCGCACCGCCCGCATCGGCCGGTACCGCGGCCTGCGGGTGCTCAGCGCCCGGGCCGTCCCCTCCGAGTCCGGGCTGCGCCACGGCGTGGCCGCGCAACTGCTGACCTCCCTCGGCGCCGCTCCCGGCCGGCTCGCCCCGGTGCTCCGCGCCGCCCGGCAGCACCCCCTCCTGCTGGTCCTCGAAGACGCCCAGTGGGCCGACCCCGAATCGCTGCACTGGCTCCACGCCCTGGTACGGCGCTCCGCCACCGCCCCGCTGGTCGTCCTGGCCAGTGGCACCGACGCCGGCGCGCTCGGCCCCGACTGGCGGTGCCTGGCCGCCTCGGCGCCGGAACCGGAGCGCGCCCACCAGCTGCTGCTGGGCCCTCCCTCCCACGCCGACACCGCCCTCACCGTGCGCACGGTGTGCGGAGCCGAGGGCGAACCGGAGTTCACCGCCGCCGCCCGGCGGATCTCGGCGGCAACCCCGGCCGTACTGCACGCCGCCCTGCGGCAGTTCAGCCGCCGCGGCCACCTCCCGGTCACCGAGCGGATCCCCGAACTCGAAGCCGTCGGCCGTGCGGCGCTGGACGACCACATCGGCCGGGTCCTGCGGGGCCTGCCGGACGAGACCGTCGCCGTGCTGCGCGCCTTAGCCGTCGGCGGCGAGGTCCTCGGCTTCCACGCGGTGTGCGCCCTCGCGGGACTCGGCCACCTGCGGGAAGCCCGGTTGCGCGCCGTCCTCGACGCCACGGGTTTCGTCCACACCACCGGCACCGGCACCGGTGCCGGCATGCGCATCAGAGCCGAGGCCGGCCTGCGGATCCTGGCCGGGATGGAACCGGCCGACCGGGCCGACCTGCACGCGGCCGCCGCCCGTCTCGCCCACCACGGCGGCGCCGCCGACCAGGAGGTCGCCGGCCTCCTGCTGCACGCGCGCCCCGCCGGCAGCCCCTGGGCCGTCCCGGTCCTGCGCCGCGGCTGCGCGGCGGCCCAGCGGGCGGGCGACCACACCCGGGCGGCGGCGTTCCTGGCCCGCGCCCTGCGCGAACCGCTCGACGAGCAGAGCCACGCCGGGCTCACCCTCGATCTGGCCGCCGCCGAACTCGTCACCGCTCCCGAGGCGGGCATCCGACGGCTCGGCGGCCTCACCCGTACCCGCGACGCCGCCCGGTCGGCCCTGCGCGTCCGTGCCCTGGACCTCGGACTCGCCGCCGGGGACACCGACGGGATGCGCCGCGCCGCGGCCGAAGCCCGGCCGGCCGCCGCCGCCGAGGAGCAGGAAGCCCTCGTCGCGCTCTACTGGTCGGCCGACCCGGCCGACCGGGAGCACGCCGAGCGTGTCGTCCCCGCGATGCCCGCACTGCCCGCCCGCCCGACGTCCGCCCTCCAGGCCGGCCCCCGCGCCTGGCAGCTCGCCCTGGCCGGCGACGGCCTGACCGCAGCGCGCGAGCTCGCCCGCGCCGCCCTCGCCCGGCCCGCACGAGACGCCCCCGTCCTGCCCCGGCTCGCCGCCTGCAAGGCGCTGTGCCTGACCGGGGACCACGACGAGGCCGACGCCGGACTGACCGCCCTGCTCACCGGCATGCGGGCGGACGGCAGGCAGGTCGCCGCACCCCACGTCCTCGCCGCGCGCGCAGAACTCAACCTGCGCCGCGGCCTGCTCGCCGCCGCCGAACACGACATCGGCGCCGCCGAACGGGCGCTGCCCCGCCCCAGCCGGCACCCCGCCGCGACGGCACAGCTGCGAGCCGTGCGGATCGTCGTCGACCTCGAACGCGGCGACACCGTACGGGCCGGTACGCTCGCCGCCGAACCGGTGCCGGACGCGGCCCGCCCCAGTCCGTACTGGCCGCACCTGCTCTTCGCGCAGGCCCTGGTGGCGGCCGCCGGCCGGGACACCGCCGAGGCCGTGCACCTGCTGCGCGAATGCGGCCGCCTGCTCCTGCACCGGGCCCACCTCAACCCCGCACTGCTGCCGTGGCGTTCGGTCGCAGCCCGGCTCCTGCGCGCGGCAGGACAGGAAGCCGAGGCGCACCTGCTGGGCTCCGAGGAGCTGCGGCTGGCCCGCAAATGGGGTGCGGTCGGCCCGGTCGGATGGGCCGAGCTGAACGCCGGACCGGCCGCCGCCCACGAGGATCCGGCCCGGGCCCGCTACGCGGCCGACCTGCTCCGCCGGGGCCCGGCCGGTCCCGGCTACCAGCGGGCGCTCGCCGACCTCGCCGCCGCGGAACTCGCCACGGCCGGCAACCGGCAGGCCGCCGCCGCGGCCGTCGCCGAACTCAAGGTGCTCACCGCCACCCACCCGGCGGGCCCGATGGCCCGGTGCGCCCGGCGGCTCGCGGCGGAACTCGCGCCCGGCCGGAGCCCCGGTCCCGACCGGCCCCCTTCCTGGGCCGAGCTGACCCCGCCGGAGGCCCGTACGGCGACGCTCGCCGCGCACGGGCACAGCAACACCCAGATCTCCGGAATGCTGTCGCTGTCGCGGCGTGCCGTGGAGCTCCGGCTGAGCCGGGTCTACCGCAAGCTGCGGATCGGCAGCCGGGAAGAACTCCGGGCGCTCGTACGCGACATGGAAGGAAACTGAGCCGATGCTGCTCGAACGGACATCCGAGACGGTGTTGGTGCAGGACGCCCTGCACGCGGCGGCCGACGGGCGGTCCTCGCTCCTGCTGTTCACCGGGCCCCTCGGCATCGGCAGATCCGCCTGGCTGCGGGAGCTCCCGGCACGCTTCACCGGCCACGACGTGTGCGTCATGCGGGCCAACGCGGCCGTCATGGAACAGGACTTCGCCTACGGCGTCGTACGCCAGCTCTTCGACAGCCTGACCCTCGCGGCGGCCGCGGCGGCCGACGGCTTCCCGCCCTTCGGGGACACCCTCTCCGAAGACCTCCTGCCGGCCGCCGCCGAGGACCCGGCGGCGCCCCTCGACGCGGTCCTGTCGGACCTGCGCGAGATGCTGGCCCGGCTCGGGCGCGAACGCCCCCTGCTGATCCTCGTCGACGACCTCCAGTGGGCCGACACCTGGTCGCTGCGCTGCCTGGCCTACCTCGCGGGCCGCCCGCAGGGTCTGCGCGCCGTCCTCGTCTGCACCCTGCGCGACGGCGACCCGCGCGCCCGGCACCCGCTGGTGTGCGAGGTGACCGATGCCGCCACACAAGTGATGCGGCCCGCCCCGCTCTCGCCTGCCGCGACCGGACAGCTGATCCGGGAACGGTTCGGCGAGAGCGGCGATGAGGAGTTCGTCCTGGCCTGCCACCGGGCATCCGGCGGCAACCCGATGTTCCTGAGCCATGTCCTGGCGGCCCTGGCCGACACCGGGCTGCGGCCGTCCGCCGCGCACGCCGGGACCGCCGGCACGCTGCGGCCCGCGCCCCTGCGCGAACGCCTCGCCGGATGCCTGAGCACCCAGACCCGACCGGTCCGCGACCTGGCGGCCGCGATCGCGATCCTCGGGGAGCAGGACACCCCCGGGCTGGCCGCGCGCCTGGCCCGCCTGGACACCATCGGGGAGTCCGACGCCCTGCGCACCCTGCACCGGCTCGGACTGCTCAGGGCCGAGGGCGTTCGGGCGTTCGTCCATCCGGTCGTCCAGGACGCGGCCGAGGCCTCCATGGCCATGGACGAGCGGGGCAGTTGGCACGAACGGGCTGCCACCCTGCTGCACGAGGCCGGGCACTCCGGCGAAGAGGTCGCGGCCCAGCTCATGGCGGCCGCCACCCCTGGCAACAGCTGGTCCGCCGCCGTCCTGCGCACCGCCGCAGACGCGGCCCTGCGCCGCGGCGCCCACCAGGAGGCGGCCCGGTTCCTGCGCCGCGCCCTGATCGGCAGCCCCGAACAGGGCGAGGAGCGGGCGCGCCTGCTGATCGACCTCGCGGCGGCGGAGAGCGCCTACGACAGCGCCGCCTGCGAACGGCACACCGCCCAGGCCATCGCCCTGCTGGACACGCCGCACGACCGGGCCGCGGCCGCGCTGCGCATCTCGCCGGGCTTCCTCACCCCCCTCAACCCCGCCGCCGCGGACATCCTCCGGCAGGCCGCCGCCGGCCTCGGATCCCCGGAACGGCTGACCGGATCGGCGCGCGACCTGGCCCTGCGGCTGGAGGCCCGGCTGAGCCACTGCGCCCGCCAGGACCCCGCCGAACTCGCCCGGTCCGTACGCCGGCTGCGGGAGCGGCCCGAGGATCCGGCCGTCTTCTCCGGCGCCGAACGTGAACTGCTCGCCGTACTCCTGCACGCGGCCGCACTCAGCGGCCGGCTGCCCGCGTACGAGGTGGCCCGGCAGGCCGGGCGGATCCTCGCGAGCGTACCGGCTGCCGAACCGGGACCGCCGACCGTCCTGCCGCTGCTGGCACCGGTGTTCACCAGTGCCGACGACGTGGATGCCCTCGCCGGCTGGCTGGCGGACCGAGAGCGGCACCGGGGCCGGGCCGGAGGCGGACCGGAGCCTTTCGTCCAGGTCGAGGAGGCGATGGTCCTCCTGGCCCGCGGCCGGCTCGCACACGCCCGCGAGCATGCCGAGCGGGCCTTCGAGCGCGAGGGGGACGGCCATCCGGACGGCGCGGCGATGGCCGCCACCGTGCTGGCCGCCATCGCCTTGGAGGCCTGCGACCCGGTGCTCGGCGAGCGCGTGAGAGCCGGAACCCGAGGGCAGCTGGCGGCCGGAAACCTCGCCTGCACCACCATGCTGCGGCTGACGGAGGCACAAGCAGAGGCCCGGCGCGGCGACCTGGACCGGGCCCTGGACACCGTGCTCGCCTGCGGTCGCCAACTGGAGGCGTCCGGATGGCGCAACCCGGTCCTCTTCCCGTGGCGGCCCTGGGCGATCCGCCTGCTGCACCGCAGCGGTGACCTGGAGTCGGCCCGGGCGCTCGCCGAGGAGGAGTACGCACAGGCCAGGATCTGGGGCGCGCCGGTCGCGATCGGGCGCGCGCAGCGGCTGCGCGGTCGCCTCCGCGGGGGCAGCGAGGGCACAGCCCTGCTGCGCGACGCGGTCAACGTCCTGCGCGGCTCGGCCAACGGGCTCGAACTGGCCCGAACGCTGCGCGCGCTGGCCCGCGCGGTACGCGAGGGCGCCGAGGCGCGGGAGCTGCAGCGTGAGTCGGCGGCCCTCGCCCTGGCCTGCGGGGTGCCCTGGAAGGCCGAGCAGGACGTGCCGCGCCCGCCCGGGCCGGCCGGGACCCCGCCCGAACCGGCCCTGACCCCGACCGAATCGCGCGTCGCGGCCCTCGCCGGGAGCGGGCTCACCAACCAGGAGATCGCGACGGAACTCGGCGTCGGATCGCGGGTGGTGGAAAAACATCTGACGAACTCCTACCGAAAACTCGGAATATCGGGTCGGCCGCAACTCGCGGCGCTTTTGGGCGGTGCGCGAAAGGGGGCGGCGGACTCCTGAACGGCCGCCTGCCACTTCGGTGGAGAGCCGATGGTTCGGTGTCTCGGCGGATTGCTTCGGTGGGCCGTCTTGCCCTGCCCCTCAGAACCCCGTCAGGCCCCATCCATCAGCTTGACCTGTGAAGGAGACCGACCGCACCGTACCGAACCACCGAAGCGGAAGTGCCTGACCGAACCCTTGGATCCGATGACCACGGTATTCGCCTCAAGCGCCGCTCGAGCGTTGACCGGCGCGAAGCCGACTACCTAGTGTTCATGGCGGAGTCCAGTCCGGATAAAGCGTTTTCGCGCAGGCACCGGCCGGTCTCACGGGGGGCTCGCAGCAGCCGTTCGCACCACCTCACGCCATGAAAGGACAGAGAATTCCATGGCGACTTCCGTATCCGCGTCGGCGGACCTGACGCAGACCGTGGCCCAGGACCTGGCGGCCCATCCGATGAACTCCGCCGAGCAGCATCCGCTGTTCGGCCGGCCGGGTATCACCATGGCCTGCCTCGACCGCAGCCTGACCGTGCAGCAGGCGAACCAGGAGTTCTTCGGCCGGTTCGGCGGGGACGCGTCGCAGCCCTGCGGCCGACCGTTCGCCGACCTGGTCCACCCCAGCGTCAAGCAGCCGCTGCTGCGCAAGTTCGCCGGGCTCACCGAGGGCAAGCGGGACCGCTTCACCAGCGAGGTGCTCGCCGTCGGGCCCGACGGACGGGCCTTCACGGCCTCCCTCTCGGCCTGCGCCGTGCGCAGCAGCACCCCCGACGTGTCGGCGATCTGGGTGATGATGGCCTCCGGTGACGAGCCGGTGGACGGCGAGGTCATGCCCAGCCGGAAGAAGATCCTGAGCGAGATCGACGCCCGGATACTCGAAGGCATAGCCTCCGGAATCTCGACCGTTCCGCTCGCCGCGAGGCTCTACCTGAGCCGGCAGGGCGTCGAGTACCACGTGACCTGTCTGTTCCGGAAGCTACGGGTTCCCAACCGGGCGGCGCTGGTCTCGCGCGCCTACTCGATGGGCGTGCTCAAAGTCGGTGTGTGGCCGCCGAAGGTCGTCGAGGACTTCGTCAAGTAAGCGGCACCCGGGCGGGCCGGGGCGCGGCCGGAAGGACCGGGCCGGAAGCCCCGGCCGCCGCGCCCTCGGCCGGAACCACGAGGGCCGACACCAGGAGGCCGCCGCTGACCAGCCACCGCCCGCTCAGCCGGTCGAGCGGTCGGCCGGAGCGCCGCAACGGCGAGGGCACCAGGACCTGCGCCCAGAACGAACCCGCCGACAGGTCGATCGTGATCCGCGCGTCCTCGAACTCCAGCCGACGGCGCGTGGCCGGGTACCAGGCCTTGTAGACGGTCTCCTTCAGGCTGAACAGCAGCCGGTCCCAGTGGATGCCGGGGGAGGCGATCCCCAGCTCGCGCGCCATTGCCAGTTCCTCGGACAGCGCGATGCTCTCCAACACTCCCGGGGGCAGGGGCGCATGGGGCTCGGCGTCCACGCTGAGCATGCACACGTCCGTGCTGCGCGCCACGGCGGCCGCACGGTAACCGGCGCAGTGCGTGATGCTCCCGACCACGCCCTCCGGCCAGAGCGGGGCGTGGTGCGGGCCGGACAGCAACGGCGCCTCCGGGACGTGTAATCGGGCGAGCGCCTGCCTGGCGCACCACCGCCCGGTGGCGAACTCCCGCCGGCGGGATCCGACTGCATGCCGGACGACCAGGGCTTCCAGGGGGTGCAGGGAGGCATGGGGATGATCGCCGAAGACGTCCACGCCCACCACGGACCTCGGGAGGATGCGCTCGATCACACGGAGCCCGTCTCCGGGCGGGTGGCCATCGGAGCGGCCAGCCGGGACCACACGGCGACCAGATGGGTCGCCCACTGCAGGCTGTCCGCCGTCGGCTCGGGATCCGGTGCGGGCTGCGGCACGGGCCCCGCCGCGGCCGCCGACGCCAGGACGGAGTTCAGCGAGTGCAGATCGCACACCCAGTCCAGCAGCCCGCGCCCGCCCGTTTCCCCGACCGACACCATGACACCACCCCTCACCCCGTCACCAGGGTTTCGAGGCTACGGACGGCGGGCTAGTGAAACTCGTAGGGACGGGCCGGACGGCCCTACAGCCGTTCCGGCTTGACGCCCGCGTACGCCTCCCGCAAGGCGGTGACCACCGGGTCCTCGGTGCGGAAGGCGATGTCGTCCACCGACGCCACCGACCGCACACCGACGGCCGTGTTCGTGTGTGTGCGCCGGGAAGCGGACGGGCTGGAATCCGTTCAAGGCAGCCACCCCCGCGGTCTGCCCCGGCCGGCCTGGTGATTCGCCCAGGCCCGGACCGCACACCGCCCTGAGCTGCGCCGATGGCGCCAGGGACGCTTCCGGGGCATGGATGGGCCGTCCCCGTGCGTTGGCGCGGTTAGGCTCGCCTTGACGACACGGTGTTCCCGCTGCGTTCCCATGCCGTTCCGGGAAGCAGCCGCGACTCCGCCATCCACGCACGTCGGAGGCCCACAGGATGACAACCGTAGAGCTCACCAAGGAGAACTTCGACCGTACGGTCAGCGACAACCCGTTCGTGCTCATCGACTTCTGGGCCGGCTGGTGCCGGCCGTGCCTGCAGTTCGCCCCGGTCTACGAGAAGGCCGCCGAGGCCAACCCCGACCTCGTCTTCGGAAAGGTCGACACCGAGGCGCAGCAGGAGCTCGCCGCGGCCTTCGGGATTACCTCCATCCCCACCCTGATGATCGTCCGCGACCAGGTGGCGGTGTTCGCGCAGCCCGGCGCCCTGCCGGAGGCCGCCCTCACGGACCTCATCACGCAGGCCCGCGCCCTCGACATGGACGAGGTCCGCGCGAAGATCGCCGCCGCAGGGGAGGAGCGTGGCTAAGGTGGCCGGGACGCAGGGCCCGGCGGGGGCCCGAGCCCCGGGCTGACCCGGCTCCCGCCGCGCCCCGGATCCCCTGGAGGCGCGCGTGACGCAAGAGGTGGAGTACGACGTCGTGGTCCTGGGCGGCGGCCCGGCCGGCGAGAACGTCGTCGACCGGACCCGCGCCGCCGGGCTGAGCACGGCCCTGGTCGAAGCGGAACTCGTCGGCGGCGAATGCTCGTACTGGGCCTGCATCCCCAGCAAGGCGCTGCTGCGCCCGGCGCTGGCCCGGGCCGACGCACGGCGGGTGCCGGGCCTCGCGGGCGCCGTCGGCGGCCCGCTGGACGCCCGGGCCGTCTTCGACCACCGCGACTACTGGACCGGCGGCTGGAAGGACGGCGGTCAGCACGACTGGCTGGCCTCCATCGGAGCGCACCTCCACCGCGGCCACGGCCGGCTCGCCGGGGAGCGCCGGGTCGCCGTCGAGGGGCCCGAGGGCGAGCACGTCCTCCTTGCCGCCCGGCACGCGGTGGTCGTCGCCACCGGCTCGCGCGCCGTCGTCCCCCCGCTGCCGGGTATCGCCGGCGCCCGGCCGTGGACCAGCCGCGAGGCGACGTCCGCGCACCGGGTGCCGCCCCGGCTGCTCGTCGTCGGCGGCTCCGTCGTCGCCGCCGAGATGGCCACCGCCTGGCAGGCACTGGGCTCGCAGGTCACGGTACTGGTGCGGGGCGAGCGGCTGCTGCCGCGCATGGAGCCCTTCGCCGGCGAGCTGGTCGCCGAGGCGCTGCGGGAGGCCGGCGCGGTGGTCCGCACCGGGGTCTCCGCCGAAGCGGTCGTACGGGAGGAGGCGGACGGGCCCGTACGGGTGGTGCTGGAGGGCGGCGAGATCCTGGAGGGGGACGAGCTGCTGATGGCGACCGGGCGGGCGCCGCGGACCGAGGACATCGGCCTGGAAACCGTCGGCCTGGAGCCGGGGGAGTGGATCGCCGTGGACGACGGCCTGCGCGTGCCGGGCCACGACTGGCTGTACGCGGTCGGCGACGTCAACCACCGGGCGCTCCTCACCCACCAGGGCAAGTACCAGGCGAGGATCGCCGGCGCCGCGATCGCGGCCCGCGCCGCCGCGGGGACGGCCGGCCGCCCGGACGGGGCCGCCGCCGAGCCCTGGGGTGCGTACGCGGCGACCGCCGACACCCGGGCCCTGCCCCAGGCGGTCTTCACCGACCCGGAGGCCGCAGCGGTGGGCCTGACCCTGGCGGAGGCCGAGCGGGCCGGACACCGGGTCCGGGCCGTCGACTGCGACCTGGGGGCGGTCTCCGGCGCGGGCCTGTACGCGGACGGCTACCGCGGACGGGCGCGCATGGTGGTCGACCTGGACCGGGAGGTGCTGCTCGGGGCGACGTTCGTCGGGGCGGGCGCGGCCGAGCTGGTGCATGCGGCGACGATCGCGGTCGCCGGGGCGGTTCCGATCGCCCGGCTGTGGCACGCCGTCCCCGCCTTCCCGACGATCAGCGAGGTGTGGCTGCGGCTGCTGGAGGCGTACCGCGACCAGGGCGACTGAGCGGAAGCGGTGACTGAGCGGAAGCGGTGCCCGCCGCGCCGCGGAACCGCGCGGTGCGGTCCGTGGCGCGGCGGGCTGCGGTGCGCCGGGCTGCGGTGCGGGCCAGGCCGGTCCGTCAGGGGCCGACGGTGATCTGCTGCGCCGGGTCGGTGGTGTCGGTGACCTTGTACACGGCGTTGAAAGTGGACGCGGTCGCGCTCGTCGGGCAGCCGAACCCGCCGGTGACCTTCACGGGGACGGTCGCGTTGGTGAAGGTCAGGCTGGGCGGGGCGCCGTTGGTCCAGGTGCCGCTGACGTTCGCCGGTCCGGAGGGCGCGGTGGTGACGGTGCAGCTCGCGAGCCCCGTCGTCTTCAGGACCAGGCCTCCCGCCGGCACCGTCATGACGGCCGTGATCGGCGAGCCGTGCTGCATCGAGACGGACCAGGCGCCGCTGGTCGTGACCGTCGGGGTGACGCCGGGGATGCTCGCGGTGCACGAGCTGTACGTCGGCGGGGTGATCGGCGAGGAGACCGGCCCGGCGGCGTTGTGATTGCCGGGGGCGGCGGGGACGGTGCCGGTGGAGACCGAGACCGAGCAGGTGACGGTCACCGACCCGGCCTTCAGGGTGGCCTTGCCGCTGAGGGCGGCCGTGAAGGCGTGCCCGGCCGGGGTGACGGTGGTCGACCCGGCGGCCGGCCGGGGCGAGGGGGCGGCTGCGGTGGAGGCGGTGGCGGTGGCGGAGGCCACCGTCAGGGCGCCGGCGGCCGCCAGCCCGAGGGCGGCCGCGGTGCGCGTACGGCTCATGGCTGTGCTCCTTGGGGATCGTGGTGCCGTGTGGAGCGGGAGGGGGTAGTGCCGTGCGATGGCGCAGGCGTTGCGTCCGTGGTGCCTGCGGCGTCCGTGGCGTCCGTGGGGGCGGGACGCAGCGGAGCGGACGGGGCGGCGTGTGGCTGCCACGCGAACATCAGACCGCCGCCGAGGATGCCGAGCAGGGTGCCGATCAGGAACCCGCCGAGGTTGGACAGCACCAGCGCGGCCGTCGCCACGAGCGTGGTCAGCACCCCGGCCAGGCCGCGCTGCGCGGGCGCGAACCAGGCGGTGAGGCCGAGCGCGATCATGACGGCGCCCATGAGGACGGACGGGATGCCCGCGACGCCCTGCTGGAGCATGACCTTCAGCGGTGCCAGCGGCAGGGCGCAGATCTCGGCCCCCGCGAGGACGGCCAGGAGCCCTCCCCAGAACGGCCTGCTGCGCCGCCACCGCCGCCAGCGGTTCAGAAGCATTCCTTCTTGCCCTTGCTGATGTGCATGCTGAGGCCGGAGAGCTTGAAGGTACCGGCGTTCGTGGCCCAGGCGGTCTGCTGGAGATCGGTGATGCGGACGGTGTCCGCCTGCTGGGCGAACAGGTCCTGCATGCCGACGGCATCGGCGGGACCCTTGTCGAGGGTGGAGGCGTCGCGTCCGATCTCGATGTTGGTGAAGACGGCGTTGCCGGAGAGCTGGGTGGCGTCGACGAAGAGGTTCGAGGCCTCGACGGGCGTCTTCTTGCCGGCGGTGAGGTTCAGCGAGATGTCGCCCACCATGGGCAGTGTGGTGACCACCGACTGGCAGAGGTTGTCGAGCCTGGCCTCCCTGATGGCGGTGACCGCGACGGGGATCAGCTCCTGGCGGGCATTGGTGTCGATGCCGCCGTACTGGGCGAAGCCCTCGCCTTCCAGGCTGGTGGCCGAGACCTTGAACTGCTGGCCCGAGACGGCGAAGGAGGCGGCGAGCGCGCCCTGGGCGAGGGCGATGCCGAGGCCTGCGGTGACGGCGACGGCGGGGATGGTGAGGACGGCGAAGCGGCGCCATCGGACGGAGCCGGTGCCCGGTTCCGGCCGGTCCGCGGCGTCTCTGCCGGGCGGCTCGGCTGCGTCCGGTAAGTGCGGGGAGTCCGTCATGAGATCGTCCCTTGTCTTCGGTCGTGCACCGTTGTTACCGACGAGTTGAATGTAAGAGTGCCAATGGGGGTTGGCAAGGTTGCCCGAGCGTACCTTTCTGGCCGAGTCCTACTCGTCGGTCCCGTCCCGACTACCGCTCCCGCCCCAGGAGTTCAGCGACCTCGGCCTCCATCCGCAGGGCCATCGCCCGGGCGAACTCCGCGGCCACGACCTCGCCCGCGACGGGTCGCAGATCCGCGGCCGCGCCGGCGATGTGATCCAGTTGACTGGCCGAAAGGCGCTCCAGCCCCTCCGGGCCGATCACGTGCCGGCGGAACAGTCCGACGAACCGGTCGGCGAGCGCGGCCGCCTGCGCCTGCAGGAGGTCGGCCGCGTCCAGGATCTCCGCCAGCGGAACCCCCTGGCGCACCAGCGCGAGCGTCGCCTCCAGCAGCCGTCGGCTGCGGTGGGTGACCAGATCGCCGTCGATGCTCACGTAGCCCAGCCTGGCCGCCCGCCGGGTGTCCTCCGCCGTCGCCGCCGGGCCGAACAGCTCGACCAGCTCGGCGGTGCTCATGGTGACCGGCTCCTCCTGCACCCAGTCCCGGACCATCGCCCGCTCCAGGCCCAGCAGTTGGGGCAGCCCGCCGCCGCCCTCCCAGGCCCGCAGCAGCTCCCCGATGCCGTTGACGGTGTAGCCGCGGCCCAGCAGGTCGCTGATCAGCCGCAGCCGCACCAGGTGCTCCTCCGAGTACCAGCCGATCCGGCCCTCGCGGCGCGGCGGCGGCAGCAGCCCGCGCTCCTGGTAGTAGCGCAGGTTGCGCTCCTTCACGCCGGCTGCCCGCGCCAGGTCCTCCCGGCGGTAGCGGCCGCAGGCGGCCCCGCCCTCCGGGCGCGCCGCGCCGCCCGTACCGTCCGCACTGCCCGTACCGCCTGCACCGCCCGCACCGCCGCCGGGCGCGCCGCCCCCGGTTGTGCCGTCCTTGTCCGCTTCGTCCCGCACCAGGCTGCTCACGCGGCGAGTCTAGGACGTACTGGCAGGTCACATGGGGCGCGGACGCTTCTCCCGCTTCACCGCGCGCAGCACCACGAACCGCGGTTCGCCGGCGACGACTTCGCTGTTGCCGAACAGGCGGCGCAGGTGTGTGTGGTAGCCCAGATGCCGGTTGGCGACGATCCACAGCTCGCCGCCCGGGCGCAGCGCGCGCCGCGACTGCGCGAACATCCGCAGCGCGGTCGCGTCCGTCGTCGCCTGGTGCGAGTGGAACGGCGGATTGCTGAGGACGAGGTCCACGGAGGCGGCGGGCAGCATCGCCAGCCCGTCGCCGACGAGGAACTCCGCCCGCCCCCGGCGGGACCCGCCGGGCACGTTGGCCTCGTACGTGGCCCGCGCCGAGGCGACCGCCTGGTACGACTCGTCGGCGAAGACGACCTCCGCTTCCGGGTCGGCGACCGCGACCGCCGTGCCGACGATGCCGTTGCCGCAGCCGAGGTCGACGACGCGGGCGCCGGCCGTGTTGTTCGGGATGCTCTGCAGGAAGAAGCGGGTGCCGACGTCGAGGCGGTCCGCGCAGAAGATCCCCGCGTGGTTGACGGCGGTCAGACCGGCGCCCGAGCCGGCGTCCCCGTCCAGCGTGTACGCGAGCGGCCACCGCGAGCCGCCACCCGAGGGGGTCCCCTCACCGGCCGCGGGATCCGGCGTACAGAAGATCAGCCGGGCCTTCTTCTCCGCGAGGGAGGTCCGCGTCGGGCCGAGGATCCGCTCGAAGAGGTCCAGGGTGGAGGTGTGGATCTCCTTGACCATGCCGGCGCCGACGACGACCGTGCCCGCGTGGACGTGCGGCGCCAGCCGCAGCAGCTGGTCCTCCAGCAGCGCCAGGCTCTTCGGCACCCGCACCAGCAGGACGTCGATCCGCTCCGGCGGAGCGTCCTGCGTGGTCAGCAGCGTCACGGCGCCCTCGGGCACGCCGGCCCGCCGCAGGTTGGCCCCGGTGGCCGCCCGGGTCAGGTAGGAGTCGGTGATCTGCACCGGCCGGTACGCGGCCAGGGCCGTCGCCAGCGCACCCCACCGGTCCCCGAAGACGGTGATCCGCCCGGCGGCGGCGGACAGGTCCACCGGGCCCCGCTCGCCGGTGCCGCCGTGCAGGTGGCGCAGCAGGTACTCGTCGGCGGCGTCCCAGGCGCGGAGCCGGTCGCGCGGGTCCTCGGGGAAGCGGGTGAGCTCGTGGGAGCCGAAAGGCGTGGTCAGGCGGTTCATCGTGCCCCCAGGCTATCCGAGTGCGCCGCCCCGCCCCGCACCGGCGAGCCGGGCGGGCGCCGCGGCGCCCGCGGGCTACTCGGGGAACTCGCCGGCCATCGCCGCGGCGAGCCGCAGGTGGGGCGCCGCCTCCGCGGAGCGGCCCTGCCGCTCCAGCGCGCGGCCGAGCAGCAGCCGGGCGTAGTCCTCCACCGGCCAGCGCTCCAGGATGGCGCGCAGCTCCGCCTCGGCGCGCGCCAGCCGGGCGGAGTGGTAGTACGCGCGGGCCAGCAGCAGCCTCGGCGCGAGCTGCTCGGGCGCCTCGCCGGCCAGCCCCTCAAGGATCCCGACGGCCGGCCCGTACTCCTTCGCGTCGAAGAAGAGCCGGGCGCGCGCCCAGCGCTCGGCCGCCGTGCCGTGCTCGAAATACGTGCTGCGCGCGTCCATCGCGTCCCTTCCGCTGTCCGGATGCTTCCGACGCACCCTCCAACGCAGGGCCGGACCCTCGCATTCCGTGCGGTGCGGCGGGGCCGCCGGCACTAGGTTGGGGACATGAGCAATCTCGAGCGCCAGCCGGCCCTCTCCGCCTGCGGCGGACGGGGCTTCGTCGTGGCCGAACCGGTCCGCGAGCTCCTCAGCCCCCGGACGGTCAAGCTGGGCGAGTCCTCCGAGGTCCGCCGCCTCCTGCCGAACCTGGGCCGCCGCATGGTGGGCGCCTGGTGCTTCGTCGACCACTACGGGCCCGACGACATCGCGGGCGAGCCCGGCATGCAGGTCGCGCCCCACCCGCACACGGGTCTCCAGACGGTGAGCTGGCTGCACGACGGCGAGGTCCTGCACCGCGACAGCACGGGCAGCCTGCAGACGATCCGCCCGCGCGAACTCGGCCTGATGACCTCCGGCCGCGGCATCAGCCACTCCGAGGAGAGCCCCCGTGACCACAGCCGCCTCCTGCACGGCGCCCAGCTGTGGGTGGCGCTCCCCGACGCCCACCGCCACGTCGAGCCGCACTTCCAGCACCACGCGGCCCTTCCGCGCGTGACCGCGTCCGGCGTGGACGCCACGGTCATCCTGGGCACCCTGGACACGGCGGCCTCGCCGGGAACGGCGTACAGCCCGATCGTCGGCGCCGACATCGCCCTCGCGGAGGGCACCGAGGCGAAGCTGCCGCTGGAGCCGGACTTCGAGTACGCGGTCCTGTCGATGTCGGGCGAGGCGCACGTCGACGGCGTCCCGGTCCTGCCCGGCTCGATGCTCTACCTCGGCTGCGGCCGCACGGAACTCCCGCTCCGCGCCACGTCGGACGCCGGCCTGATGCTCCTGGGCGGCGAACCGTTCGAGGAGGAGATCGTGATGTTCTGGAACTGGATCGGCCGCTCGCACGACGACATCGCGCAGGCCCGCGAAGACTGGACGACCGGCACCCGCTTCGGCGAGGTCAAGGGCTACGACGGCCCTCCGATCCCTGCCCCCGAACTGCCCCCCACGCACCTGAAGCCCAGGGGAAGAGTGCGTTGACCTGCTTGTCTGTGGGCGGCGAGGGTCGGGTGCGGCGGTTGCTCCCGGCCCTCCGCTCTTGACTCGGCAGCGGAGGCCGCCGGACGCGGTGCGAGAAGGCGTTCCGGTGTCGGCGGGGCGTCGGGGCTGGTGGCTTTCGCGCCCCCCGTTGTGACTGCGATGCGTGCACGGGTGCGGCTCTCTGATCCTCATCCCTCGAAGAGCACTTCTTCCACCGCGGCCGGCGCCGCTGCCTCCTGCCGTGCGCGCTCGAACTCGAGCTGCCACGCCCGTGCTTCGGCGTAGGCGACGTGGACCATGCTGCCCGGGCACAGCACCAACGCCCGGGGCTCGACCCCGGCTCCATGCTGATCCGCTACGCCCATATCGCGGAGCCCCCCGACGGTCCTGGTCCTGGGAGGTCTCCGTGTGCGCGCCGCTCAGCAGCCGGGCCGAGTTGATCAGGCCCACCATGCTGAAGGCCTGCGGGACGTTGCCGGGGAAGCGGTGCGCGGCCGGGTCGTACTCCTCGCTCAGGAGACCCACGTCGTTGCGCAGGCCGAGGAGCCTTTCGAACAGCTTCTCCGCCTCGCCCGTGCTCCCCGTGCAGTGCAGGGCGTCCACCAGCCAGAACGTGCAGGCGAGGAAGACCCCCTCGCGGCCGGCAAGCCCGTCCACCCGGTCGATGCCCTCGTCGTGCCCCCGGCCGGGGCCGGCCCCTGGCGGTAGCGCATCAGGGATCCGTCCTCGGACAGCTCGCGTCGTACGGCGTCGACGGTGCCGCGGACGCGCGGGTCGCTCCAGGGCAGGAACCCGACGCGGGGCAGCAGAAGGAGAGCCGCGTCGAGCTCCCGGGAGCCGTAGTACTGGGTGAAGGTGTTGCGCCCGGTGTCGAAGCCGCGGGAGCAGACCTCGCGGGGGATCTCGTCGCGTACCGCAGCCCAGCGGTCGACCGGGCCGGGCAGGCCGTGTCGGTACGGTGTGCACGGCTCGGTCGAGGCCGGCCCATGCCATGACCTTGGAGTAGACGAAGTGCCGCCGCAGACCTCGCACCTCCCGGATGCCGCGATCGGGATCCCGCCAGTGCCCCTCCAGGTGGTCGAGCAGCGCCTTCTGCAGCTCCCAGGCGTTTTCATCGACGGCGAGCCCGGTGTTCCTGGCGAAGTGGAGGCAGTCCAGGACCTCGCCGAGAACGTCCAGCTGGAACTGGCCGGCGGCGCCGTTGCCGACGCGTACCGGGGCCGCTCCCCGGTAGCCGCCGAGCCAGTCCAGGTTGAGTTCGGGTATGCGTCGTCCGCCGTCCAGTCCGTAGACGACGCGCAGGTCCGCAGGATCGCCTGCCGCGGCGCGAACGAGCCATTCCCGCCAGGCTCTTGCCTCCTCCAGGTATCCGGTGCCCAGCAGCGCCTGCAGGGTGAACGAGGAGTCGCGGAGCCGGCAGTAGTGGTAGTCCCAGTTGCGCGTTCCCCCGGGGGATTCGGGCAGGGACGTCGTCGCGGCCGCGAGGACGCTGCCGGTGGGGGCGTAGGTGAGCGCCTTCAGCGTGATCAGGGCGCGGCGTAGCGCTTCTGGCCACCGACCGTCGTAGTCGCACGTCCCGATCCAGTCCGACCAGAAGTCGCGGGTGCCGTCACCGCCGGGAAGATCCGTGGGGACGGTGTACGCCGACGTGGTCACCCGTTCCACTGCCGGCCCGCCGAGCGGCGGAACCTGACGACGGTCGCGCGGGGTCACTGCCGTTTCCGGGAACCGCCGTCGTGTCCGTCACCGCCCCGGTGGTGGCCGACGGGCATGAGTTCCTGCACCTTCGCCAGGAAGCCCTGCCGGACCATGGCCGCCCGATCGCTGTCCCCCTTGAGGACGGAGGCGGCGGCCGCCTGTATCTGGTCGAGGGTGGCGTGCGGCGGAATCGGCGGCACGGCGGGGTCCGTGCGGAAGTCGATGAGGAAGGGGAGCTCCGCGGCGAGCGCGTTCCGCCACGCGGCCTCGACCTGCTTGGGCTTCTCCACCCGCGTCCCGTCCAGGCCCAGGCAGCGGGCGATGTCGGCGTACGGCAGGTCGGGGATCGCCTGCGACTCCTCGAACTGGGGGGCGCCCGACATGGCCCGCATCTCCCAGGTGACCTGGTTGAGATCGTGGTTGTTGAGCACGGCCACCACGAAGCGGGGGTCAGACCACTCGGAGCGGTACTTGGCCGCGGTCACCAGCTCCATCATGCCGTTCATCTGCATGGCCCCGTCGCCGACCAGGGCGATGACGGGACGGTCGGGGTGGGCGAACTTGGCGCCGATGGCGTACGGAACCGCCGGGCCCATGGTGGCGAGGGTCCCGGACAGGGAGCCGCGCATGGTGCCGCGCATGCGCAGGTGGCGGGCGTACCAGTTGGCCGCCGACCCCGAGTCCGCGGTGATCATGGCGTTGTCCGGAAGCAGGGGGTCGAGGGCGTGGAAGACGTACTCGGGGTTGACCGGGTCGGCGCCCACCGAGGCCCGCCGCTCCATCACCTCCCACCAGCGGGCGGTGTTCTTCTCCACGGTCTCCCGCCAGTCCCGGCTGCTCTTGCGGTGCAGGCGGGGCAGCAGGCGGCGCAGGGTGTCGCCCGCGTCGCCGACCAGCTGCACCTCGAAGGGGTACCGCAGACCGATCATGTGCGGGTCGATGTCGATCTGCACGGCGCGGGCCTGGTCGAACTCGGGCATGAACTGGGTGTAGGGGAAGCTGGAGCCGATCACGAGCAGGGTGTCGCAGTCCCGCATCAGCTCGTACGACGGCCGGGTGCCGAGCAGCCCGATCGAGCCGGTCACGTAGGGCAGGTCGTCGGGCAGGGCGTCCTTGCCCAGCAGGGCCTTGGCCACACCGGCGCCGAGGACGTCGGCGAGGCGTTCGACCTCGGGCCGCGCGCCTCGTGCGCCCTGCCCGATGAGGACGGCGACCTTCTCGCCCGCGTTGAGCACCTCGGCGGCCCGCTCCAGGTCGGTGTCGGAGGGCACCGGGGCGTAGTCGGCGATGCCCAGGCTGGAGGGCACCATCTTGAAGGCGTGCTCCGGCGGGCTGTAGTCGAGTTCCTGCACGTCCGCCGGGACGATCACCGCCGTCACGGTGCGCCGGGCGTACGCCGTCCGCACGGCCCGGTCGATGGCGTTGGGGAACTGCTCGGGGACGGTCACGGTGACGCAGTAGTCCGAGGCGACGTCCTTGTAGAGGGTGGCGAGGTCCACCTCCTGCTGGTACGAGCCTCCCATGGCGCTGCGGTCGGTCTGCCCCACGAGGGCGACGACGGGGACGTGGTCGAGCTTGGCGTCGTACAGGCCGTTGAGGAGATGGATCGCGCCCGGCCCCGAGGTGGCCGCGCAGACCCCGACCCGGCCCGAGAACTTGGCGTACCCCACCGCCTGGAAGGCGGACATCTCCTCGTGGCGCGACTGGATGAACCGCGGTCGGTCCCCGGCCCGCCCCCAGGCCGCGAGCAGACCGTTGATGCCGTCACCCGGATAGGCGAAGACGTACTCGACGCCCCACTCCCTCAAACGCCGGAGAACGTGGTCGGAGACCTTGGTCCCGGTCATGAATGCCACCTCTCTCACTCTCCCGTCGGGCACCCCGTCATTTCCATCCACGGGCGCCTACCCCTGCGATCCGCCCGTACCCTCCGCGAGGCGGAGGGCTCCGCCGCACCGGCGGCCGCGCGGGGCGTGGCGCCGCCCGCGGGGCGTGGCGCCGGGCGCGGGGCGTGGCGCCGGGCGCCGTGGGGGGCGTGCCGCCTACTGTGGAGACGCGTGTCCGGGCCGCGCCTCCCGGACTGGGCGCCGGTGGGCCCTGCCGGGTTCTGGGGTCGGCCTTCGGCCATCCACGACGCGACGGCGGGCCGGAGGAACCACAGACGTCATGGCCGAGAAGGAGCCCCCCGACCGTCCGTCCTTCCTCGGACTGCTGCCCGGGGCCGAGCAGCGCTCGCTCGCGGAGATCCTGCGCGCCGAGACGTTCGGCGGGCTCGTCCTCCTGGTTGCGGCGTTCCTCGCCCTGGTGTGGGCGAACAGCCCTCTCAGCGACAGCTACGAGCGGGTCCGGGAATTCGCTTTCGGGCCTCCCGGACTCGGCCTCCACCTCTCCGTCGCCCACTGGACCGCCGACGGCCTGCTCACCGTCTTCTTCCTCGTCGCCGGGATCGAGGTCAAGCGCGAGTTCGTGCACGGCGAGCTGCGCACCCCGTCCACGGCGGCCCTCCCCGTGGTCGCCGCGGTGTGCGGCATGGCGGTCCCCGGGGCCCTCTACGTGCTCATCACCGTGCTCGGCGGCGGCAGTCTCCAGGGCTGGGCCGTGCCGATGGCCACGGACATCGCCTTCGCCCTGGGCGTCCTCGCCGTGATCTCCACGCATCTTCCGGCCTCACTGCGCGCCTTCCTGCTCACGCTCGCCGTCGTCGACGACCTGGGTGCCATCGCCATCATCGCCGTCTTCTTCACGGACGACCTGAACCTCCCCGCCCTCGGCGGCGCCCTTGCCGGGCTCCTGGTCTTCGCCCTCCTGCAGTTCCGCCGGGTCCGGGGCTGGTGGTGGTACGTGCCGCTGGCGCTCACGATCTGGGCTTCGACGTACAACAGCGGGGTGCACGCCACGGTGGCGGGCGTCGCCATGGGCCTGATGCTGCGTGCCCGAGGCCGCCGGGGCGAGGGTTCCTCCGCGGGCGCCCGCACCGCCCACCGGCTGCGCCCCTTCTCGGCAGCCGTCGCCGTGCCGCTCTTCGCACTGTTCGCCGCCGGCGTTCCGCTGTCCGGCAGCGCGATCGCCGGTGTCTTCACCAGTCCCGAATCGCTCGGGGTCGTGATCGGCCTGACCGTGGGGAAGACCGTGGGGGTGCTCGGCGGCGGCTACCTCGCCGCCCGTTTCACCCGGGCGCGGCTCAACCCGGAGCTCGAGTGGTCCGATGTCTTCGGCCTCGCCGCGCTCGCCGGGATCGGCTTCACCATCGCGCTGCTCTTCAGCGAGCTCGCCTTCCCCGGTTCCGGGACGGCAGAACGCGTCAAGGCCGCGGTCCTGATCGCCTCAGTCACCTCCGCCGCGGTCGCCGGCGTGGTACTGCGACGCCGCAACGCCGTCTACCGGCGCATGTCCCAGGAAGAAGAGGGCGGCGGAGCAGCCGACGAGGACGCGAGCGGATCCGGCAGGGGGAACGGCAACTGACCGAAACCCCTCAGCCGGCCCGCGACTCCGGCCGCCAGGTCGCTCCGGACCCCGGCGATCAGACGGGACCGGGCACGCTCGCCTCGGCCGCGGCGCACACGGGGCAGACGACCCGGCGGGCGGGCAGGTCCGTCGTGGTCTTGCCCAGTCCCGCGGGGCGCAGCAGCTCGTGCGTCTCGACGCGGGCGTGCCCGGTGCACAGGCCCACCCCGCACTCCCGGCAGACCGCGACGGCAACCCGGGGCGGGCCCGATCCGGCGGCGCACTCGTAGCAGTTCATCGCCATTGACTCCTTCGGGTCGGGGTCTGTGCGCCCCGCCTGATCCTGACGGCTGAGCCTCAGTCAGTGGATTCGGGCGGTGCTTCCTCGTCCTTGACCACCACGGCGAAGTCGCCCACTGCGAGGAGACGGCCGCCCTCGACCTCCCCGGCCTCCGTGGTCAGGCCGGCCAACCCGCCGTCGGATTCGTCGAACGTGCACTCGCGGACTTCTCCGAGACGCTGCCCCCGGTCGGTGAACAGGGCCTTTCCCCGGGGGTCGTGGTACGGGCCGTCCGCGTCCGCTTCGGCGAAGGAGTCCGTCGTGCGGGTGACCATGACCGCGTCCGGACCGACGGAGCGCACCGCCTCCCACGGGACGAATTCGTCGCCGCGAGAGGAACGCATCCGCAAGGCCTCCACGCGGGCCGGAGACGCAGCCAGCACCAGACCGGTCACCGGGCCCAGCTGCTCGGCAGTGTCAGAGACCACTACGGGCATGCGCAGGACCTCACCGAACCGCTTCATGACGCCTCCTTCAACGCCTGCTCCAGACCGCGGGCGGCCTCGGGGAAGTCTTCGAGGTTCTCTGCCGTGAACCTGAGCGACATCGCGGGCACCACGACGTTCTCGTCGGTGGCGGCGAGCGGAAGGGGCACGGGCAGCAGGGCGGTGGTCCAGCCGGCTTCCCGGTGGCCCAGTTTCACCTCGTACCCCACCGACCGGGCGACATCGTCACCCACGTCGAGGACCACATCGGTGACCTTGCCCATGTGCTCGCCCTCGGAGGTGAGGACGGCAGCGCCGCCCACACCGGCGCCCGGTGCCTCGGCCTGTTCCGTCTCGTCCGGTCCGACCACGGCCGACCGGTCGGCGACCATGACGGCGTCCGAGCCGAGGGCGTGGACGTTCGCCCAGGGCAGCACCTCGTGGCGCGGGCCTGCGAGCAGGCCGCGGCCACTGAGCGTGAACATCGTCACCCGGCCGTCCCCCGCATCCAGAACCACGTCCTTGACCTGGGCGATCGCATCTCCCTCCAACGTGACCACCGGCAGTCCGACGACGTCGCCGATGCGAATGAGAAACGTCATCACGGTTCACCCCTGCCACGCGTGGGCGGATGCTCGACCACCGCCCCGCCCCTACGCCGACGCGCCTGCGTCACCAGGGCCGAGATGGCGATCACCGCGAGGACGACGACCGCCACGATCAGCCAGAGCCACCACTCCATGATCCGGCCCTCCTGTCTCGATCGAGCCTCCGAGCCCTTCTCGGTGGCACCTGCCCGCGCGCGTGCGCCTCATACACGGCCGGCCCTCAGACGGCCCGCTTCCGCCACCGGGAAGAGGCAAGCCACGACGTCACCCGGCTGACGTCGGAGCTGGTGACCACGCCGACGACCGCGCCGCCCGCCAGGACGACAGCACGGTGGGCCGGGCTGCTCTCCAGCACGGGCAGGACGCCGGTCAGCGGATCGCCGGGGTGCGGGGTGGGGACCTCCTCGATCGGGATCATCACGTCGGCCACTCGCGTCGTGCCGTGCCTTTCCTCCGGTACGCGGGCGGCGGCGTTGACGCTCACCAGGCCGACCGGACGGCGGTCGGCGTCGACCACGGGGAACGCGGAGTGGCGGAAGCGGAACTGCGGCGCGGCGAGGAACCGGCCGACGGCGAGCGAGGCGGGCACGGTCACCGGGTCGCGCCCCATGGCCTCTCCGACGGTGACCCCGCTCAGCAGTTCCTCCAGCTTGGCCTGGCTGCCTTCCGCTGTCGCCACGGCGACGAGGAACCAGCCGACGAGGACGATCCATATGCCGCTGAGCGGCACTCCGCGCAGGACCAGGAGCAGCCCGACGGCGACCAGTGCCCAGCCCAGCAGCCGGCTGGCGCCCGTCGCCACGGCGGTGGCCCGCAGCCGGTCCCCGGTCCGGCGCCAGACCACTGCCCTGAGCAGTCGTCCGCCGTCGAGCGGCGCTGCGGGCAGGGCGTTGAAGACGGCCAGGAGCACGTTGATGCCGCCCAGCCAGGCCAGGGCCTCGACGGCGAGCCCCGCGCCGAGGGCGGCCGCGGCGGCGCCGGCCAGGAGGCCGAACAGCAGACCCAGCAGCAGGCTGACCAGTGGGCCGACACCCGCGATGCGCGCTTCCGCGCCGGGCGTGGGGGGTTCACCCCCGAGCCGGGCCATGCCTCCCAGGAGCCACAGCGTGATGTCCCCGACGGCGACGCCGTTGCGGCGGGCCACGACCGCGTGGCTGAGTTCGTGGGCAAGCAGGGACAGCAGCAGGAACGCCGCGGCGACCAGGGTGGTGACCGCGTACTGCCAGCCCGGGCGGCCCGGATGGGCAGCGGGAAGCCGGCCGGAGAGAACCAGTGCGATCACCGCGACGATGACCAGGACGCTCCAGTGCACGCCCACCCGCACGCCGGCGATCGTGCCCAGGGAGAACGTCGGCTTCACGGCAGTCACCTCCATCCCCCTCTCTGGCGGATGTCCACGATCTCCCCTCCCATGCGGCCGCCTCGGGGAACGTCAGGAGGACGGGTGTTCCTTCGGAGGCTTCGGGCCCGGTGGCGGGCCCGCGTGAGCGAAGCGGCCGTGCACGGGTTCGGGGCCGCGGATGCCCGCCTGCCCCTGGCCGGCGTCGCACGGCGGCTCCTGTGCAAGGCGTTCCCCGACCACTGGTCGTTCCTGCTCGGCGAGATCGCCCTGTACACGTTCGCGGTGCTGGTCCTGACCGGGGTCTACCTCACCCTGTTCTTCGATCCGACCACGGGCAGGACTCCGTACACCGGCAGCTACCCGCTGCTGCGGGGACAGCTGGTGAGCCGGGCCTACGCCTCGACCATGGCCCTGAGTTTCGACGTGCGGGGCGGACTGCTGATCCGGCAGATCCACCACTGGGCCGCGCTGGTCTTCGTCGCCGCCATCGCGGTGCACCTGCTGCGGGTGTTCTTCACGGGCGCCTTCCGCAAGCCGCGGGAGGCGAACTGGATGGTCGGGTGTCGCTGTTCCTCCTGGCACTGCTGGAGGGCTCCGCCGGCTACTCGTTGCCGGACGACCTGCTGTCCGGCACCGGTCTGCGGACGGCCATGACCATCCTGGGGTCGGTTCCGTTCGCCGGCACGTACCTGGAGATGGCAGCGCTCGGCGGGGAGTACCCGGGCGAATCGCTGCTGCCGCGCCTGTACGCGATGCACATCCTGCTGGTTCCCGGACTGATGGCCGCCCTGATCACGATGCACCTGATGCCTGTCACGTACCTGAAGCACACGCAGTGGGCCGGCCCCGGCAGAACGGCTCGCAACGCGGTGGGCCGACCGATGTTCCCTCATTTCGCGGCCAAGTCGGCGGGCTTCTTCCTGCTGGTCTTCGGCCTCCTGGCACTCCTCGGCGGAACAGCTCAGATCAATCCCGTCTGGACGTACGGAGGCCGTGATCATGTACAGGTAGCCGATGACCTTGTGGTCCGCCGTCGTGAGCAGTCCGAGGAGCCGCGACCGGCCCCGCCGGCTCCCTGCTCTTCTGCCGGTCGGCCGGCAAGCTCTGTCGCGTCATCCGCTGCCCATCCCGCGCACGGTTCCGATACGTCTCGATCGCGATCCTTCCGCCCGCCGCCGGGCGGGGAGCCTCCGACGGGCGGGTGCGCACCGGAATTCACCGGTTCACCGACCGGTGAACAGTCGCCGGGGGGCCGGGGGGCCGGGGGGCCGGGGGGCGCCGTTTTCGGGCTCTCCGCCCGCGCAGGTATCCTTCCGGCTTTCCCGGGTAGGCGCCGGCGAGGGAAGTCCTCCCTGCCGGAGCGGGGGCCGACGGAAGCGGTCGGACCGGACGGCCGCCACCACTCCGGACCGAGTCGACACGGGCTCCGTACCGGGCGGCGCAGACCGGCACCGCAGGCAGCCGTCACGGTTACGCAGCCGGCCCCGCAATCGACGGCCGGGCCGGCGGCAGACAGGCCGAGCCGCCTGGCTCCACAGGAGCGCATGATGAATCGATCCCACCCCTCCGGACGCCCCGTACCCCGCTCCCGGTCCGGCATCATCGGGCGCCACTTCGAACGGACCGGAACGGAACCGGCCACCGCCCAGAGCGCCGTGGGCCTCCGCATCATCCTGGTGGTCGCGGCATTGGCTCTCTTCGCCCTGGCTGCAGCCGCCCTCGGCCTGTGGGCCGGCAGCGCCTCACCCGAGGCGAGCCCCGGTCAGACCGAGCTGACGGGGATGGCCATTGCCTGCGGCGTCCTGTGCCTGATCGCCGTCCTGAACCTGGTGTTCCTCCTCCGTAGGCGCGCGAGGGAACGCCCTCCGAGACATGGCAGATCCTGACAGGGCAGCCGCCCAGCCCGGCCCGCCGGCACGATCGACCACTGCGCTCACGGCGTGCGCGGACGGCCCGCGGCACGTGGTGGGAGCCGGCAGGGCGCGGACATTCCGCGTCCTGCCGGCTCCCGGTCCGTGCGACGTGGAACCTCAGCCCTCGACCAGTGCCTTGAGGGCGGTGTTGAGTTCGAGGACGTTGACGCGGGGTTCGCCCATGAAGCCGAGGGTCCGGCCGATGGTGTGGTCGGCGACGAGCTTCTCGACCTGCTTGACGTCGAGGTTGTTCTGCTCGGCGACCCGGTGGACCTGGAGCTTGGCGTACTCCGGCGAGATGTGCGGGTCCAGGCCCGAGCCTGAGGAGGTGACCGCGTCTGCCGGCACGTCCTCGGGCCTGACCTTGTGGGTGGAGGTCGAGTTGTCGGCGACGACCGCGTCCTCGGCGGCGATGACCTGTGCGCAGAGGGTGCCCTCTTCGGAGTCCCTGGTGCACCGGCCGTTCACGGCGCCGTTGTCGGCGGAACGGTTGGTGGCACCGGACAGGAGCAGGGAGTACTGCGTGTTGGCGCTGTTGGTGCCCAAGCCGTTGGACGGGCGGGGCTGGAACCACTTCAGGTCGGGCCTCGCGGCCTCTTCGGCGTCGTTCGGGTCCTTCTTCGGCAGGTTGTAGGTCTGTCCGATGAGGGAGGAGCCGACGACCCGGCCGCTCTTGTCCTTGATCTCGGAGCCGTTGGCCTTGTCGTTGAACAGAGCCTGGGCGATACCGGTGACGGCGAGCGGGTAGATGACGCCGCAGATCACGGTCAGGACGAGCAGGGCGCGCAGGCCGGCTCCGACCAACCGTGCCGTGTTGCCTACAGAGTTGTTCATCGCAGATCAGCCGATTCCGGGGATGAGGGAGATGAGGAGGTCGATGAGCTTGATGCCGATGAACGGGGCGATCAGGCCGCCGAGTCCGTAGAGGCCGAGGTTGCGGCGGAGCATCTTGTCGGCGCTGGTCGGCTTGTACTGCACGCCCTTGAGGGCGAGCGGCACCAGCGCGATGATGACCAGTGCGTTGAAGATGACCGCGGACAGGATCGCGGACTCGGGGGAGGCCAGGCCCATGACGTTGAGCTTGTCGAGGCCGGGGTAGACCACGGCGAACATGGCCGGGATGATCGCGAAGTACTTGGCGACGTCGTTGGCGATGGAGAAGGTGGTCAGCGCACCGCGCGTGATGAGCAGCTGCTTCCCGATCTCGACGATCTCGATGAGCTTGGTGGGGTTGGAGTCCAGGTCGACCATGTTCCCGGCCTCCTTGGCGGCCGAGGTGCCGGTGTTCATGGCCACGCCCACGTCGGCCTGCGCCAGGGCGGGCGCGTCGTTGGTGCCGTCGCCGGTCATGGCGACCAGCTTGCCGCCGGCCTGTTCCCGCTTGATGAGGGCCATCTTGTCCTCGGGGGTGGCCTCGGCGAGGAAGTCGTCGACGCCGGCCTCTTCGGCGATGGCCTTGGCCGTCAGCGGGTTGTCACCCGTGATCATGACGGTCTTGATGCCCATGCGGCGCAGCTCGTCGAACCGCTCGCGCATGCCCTCCTTGACCACGTCTTTGAGGTGGATCACCCCCAGGACGCGGGCGCCCTTCTCGTCCCGGACGGCGACCAGCAGCGGGGTGCCGCCGGCCTCGGAGATGCGGGTGGCGAGGAGATCGGCGTCGTCGGAAACCTGGCCGCCCTGCTCCTTGACCCAGGTGATGACGGAGCCGGCCGCGCCCTTGCGGGTCTTCCGGCCGTCGACGTCCACGCCCGACATACGGGTCTGGGCGGTGAAGGCGATCCACTCGGCGTGGGCGAGTTCGCCCTGGTGGCGTTCGCGCAGTCCGTACTTCTCCTTGGCCAGGACGACGATGGAACGCCCCTCGGGGGTCTCGTCGGCCAGCGAGGACAGCTGGGCTGCGTCGGCCAACTCGGCCGCGGTGGTGCCCTTGACCGGCACGAACTCGGAAGCCTGCCGGTTGCCGAGGGTGATGGTGCCGGTCTTGTCGAGCAGCAGCGTCGAGACGTCGCCCGCGGCTTCCACCGCGCGGCCGGACATGGCCAGGACGTTGCGCTGGACGAGGCGGTCCATGCCGGCGATGCCGATGGCCGACAGCAGCGCGCCGATGGTGGTCGGGATGAGGCAGACCAGCAGGGCCGTCAGCACGATCATCGACTGCTCGGCGCCCGCGTAGATCGCGAACGGTTGGAGCGTGACGACCGCGAGCAGGAAGACGATCGTGAGGGACGCGAGAAGGATGTTCAGCGCGATCTCGTTCGGTGTCTTCTGCCGGGCCGCGCCCTCGACGAGGGAGATCATGCGGTCGATGAACGTCTCGCCCGGCCTGGTCGTGATCTTGATGACGATGCGGTCGGAGAGGACCTTCGTACCGCCGGTGACGGCGCTGCGGTCGCCGCCGGACTCGCGGATGACGGGTGCGGACTCGCCGGTGATCGCGGACTCGTCCACGGAGGCGACACCCTCGACGACGTCGCCGTCGCCGGGGATGGTGTCGCCGGCCTCGCAGACCACCAGGTCACCGATCTTCAGCTCGGTGCCCGGTACGGACTCCTCGCCGCCGCCTGTGGTCAGGCGGCGGGCGACGGAGTCGGTCTTGGCCTTGCGCAGGGTGTCGGCCTGGGCCTTGCCGCGGCCCTCGGCCACCGCCTCGGCCAGGTTCGCGAAGATCGTGGTCAGCCACAGCCAGGCGGTGATGGCCCAGCCGAACCAGTCCGTCGGGTCCTTGAGGGCCAGGACGGTGGTGACCACCGAGCCGATCAGGACGACGAACATGACCGGGGACTTGATCATGACGCGGGGGTCGAGCTTGCGGATCGCGTCGGGGAAGGACTTGACCAGCTGCTGGGGGTCGAACAGGCCGCCGCCGACACGGCCGGCGGGCGGCTTGTGGCCGGTGGGCAGGTCCTCGTGCGGGGCACGGGTCGGGGTGGCGGTGCTCATGATGCGAGCCCTTCGGCGAGCGGTCCCAGCGCGAGGGCGGGGAAGTAGGTCAGTCCGGTGACGATGAGGATGGTGCCGACGAGCAGGCCCGTGTAGAGGGGCTTGTCGGTGCGCAGGGTGCCCGCGGTCTCGGGGACGGGCTTCTGCTCGGCGAGCGAGCCGGCCAGGGCCAGGACGAACACCATGGGCAGGAAGCGGCCCAGCAGCATCGCGATGCCGATGGTCGAGTTGAACCACTGCGTGTCGGCGTTCAGGCCCGCGAAGGCGGAGCCGTTGTTGTTGGCGCCGGAGGTGTAGGCGTAGAGGATCTCGGAGAAGCCGTGCGCGCCGGAGTTCGTCATCGAGTCGGCCGGGGTGTCCAGTGCCATCGCGGCGGCGGTGAAGCCGAGGACCAGGGCGGGGGTGACGAGGATGTAGCAGGCGGCGAACTTGATCTCGCGGGTGCCGATCTTCTTGCCCAGGTACTCGGGCGTGCGGCCGACCATCAGGCCGGCGATGAACACCGCGATGATCGCCATGATCAGCATGCCGTAGAGGCCGGAGCCGACACCGCCGGGCGCGATCTCGCCCAGCTGCATGCCCAGCAGCTGGATACCGCCGCCGAAGCCGGTGAAGGAGGAGTGGAAGGAGTTGACCGCGCCGGTCGAGGTCAGCGTGGTGGACACGGAGAAGATGGCCGAGGCGCCGATCCCGAACCGGGTCTCCTTGCCCTCCATCGCGCCGCCCGCGGTCTCGAAGGCCGGGCCGTTGCCGGCGAACTCGGTCCACATCATCAGGGCGGCGAAGCCGACCCAGATGACGGCCATGGTCGCCAGGATCGCGTAGCCCTGCTTGACCGAGCCGACCATGCGGCCGAAGGTGCGGGTCAGCGAGAAGGGGATGACGAGGATCAGGAAGATCTCGAAGAGGTTGGAGAACGGGCTGGGGTTCTCGAACGGGTGGGCTGAGTTGGCGTTGAAGTACCCGCCGCCGTTCGTGCCCAGCTCCTTGATCACCTCCTGCGAGGCGACGGCGCCGCCGTTCCACTGCTGCGTACCGCCCGTGAACTGGCCGACCTCGTGGATGCCGGCGAAGTTCTGGATCGCGCCGCACGCGACGAGGACGATCGCGCCGACGACGGCAAGGGGAAGCAGGATGCGGACGGTGCCGCGGACCAGATCGGCCCAGAAGTTGCCCAGCTCACCGGTACGGGAGCGCGCGAAGCCCCGCACCAAGGCGACCGCGACGGCCATGCCGACGGCGGCCGAGACGAAGTTCTGCACCGCCAGGCCACCGGTCTGCACGACGTGGCCCATGGCCTGCTCGCCCGCGTACGACTGCCAGTTGGTGTTCGCCGTGAAGGATGCGGCGGTGTTGAAGGCCTGGTCGGGGTCGATCGCGGAGAAGCCGAGCGAGCCGGGCAGGATGCCCTGGGCGCGCTGGAGGGCATAGAGGAAGAGCACGCTGACCGCGGAGAAGGCGAGGACGCCGCGCAGGTAGGCGGGCCAGCGCATCTCGGCGCTCGGGTTGGCGCCGATCGCCTTGTAGATCCACTTCTCCGGGCGGTAGTGCTTCTCCGAGGAGTAGACCCTGGCCATGTGGTCGCCGAGGGGGCGGTAGGCCAGCGCAAGTGCGGCGATCAGTGCGAGGAGCTGGAGCACACCAGCGAGAACGGGACTCATCGGTGGCTAGAACCTCTCCGGCTTGACGAGGGCGAGGACGAGGTATCCGAGCAGGGAGACGGCCACGGCGAGGCCGACGATGTTTTCGACGGTCACAGCTTGGTCACCCCCCGGGCGATGAGTGCCACCAGCGCGAACACCGCGACCGTGGTGACGACGAAGGCCAGATCGGCCACCGTGAGCTCCTGGATGAAGAGGGAAGAAATGAATCGGCCATATGGCCGATGACGAGATAACCGTGTCTTCATCCCGGCGTTAAGACGCCTTGACGGGGTCCATACGGGCGCGTGAGAACTCTTGACGCCACCTTGACGGGAGGCGCCGGAACGGGCCCCGTCAACCCTGGTGGGACAGGCCGGCCAGGCACCAATCCGTCTTGCCAAGTACCGGTAGTCAGCGTGCGAGCGGGGCGTATACGGCCAGGAGGGCGGCTGGCTGCTGCCGGCGCCGGAGCCGGACGAGCGGATGCGCCGCCTGGGCACGCTCCCGCTGATGCACCAGCCTGGAGAGCGGTGGCGGTACAACGTGGGCGACGACGTGCTCGGGGTGCTGGCGGCCAGGGTCACCGGCCGGTCCTTCGAGGAATTCCTGCGCGTACGCGTCTTCGAGCCGCTGGGGATGAAGGACACCGGCTTCCACGTGCCCGCCGACAAGATCGACCGGCTGCCGCCCCTCTACGCTCCCGATCCGCAGACCGGCGAGTTCACCGTGACCGACCGCCTCCCCGCCGCGCAGCCGGCGGACCGGGAGCAGCGCGCCCGCGACCTCGTCCACCTGTCACACGGCCAGGGGCAGCACGGCGGCTGGGGCTTCGGGATAGCGGTGCGCACGTATCGCGGCGACTACGCGCCCATCGGCCAGTTCGGCTGGGATGGCGGAGCGGGCACCACCGCGTACGCCGATCCGGCCAACGGCCTCGTCGGCATCCTCCTCACCCAGAGAGGCCGTCCGCGTGGCCGAGCCGGACCTCAGCCGCCGCCCGCACGTACACCCCGGTCGACGGGCGGCGTATGAAAGCCGTCAGGAATTCCGCCGGACGGTCGCCTCGGCGACCGTTCAGCGGGATTCTGGCTCTTGTGACCCCTCGCTCGCGCCCGGACCTCGGCATCCGCCGGGCCGTACTCGCCCTCGGGACGGTCGGCCTGACCGTCATCGCCACCGGAGCCGTCTTCGAAGCCCTGTGGCTGCTCGGGATCGGGGTCTGGAGCGTCATCGCCGCGATGGTGATCGAACTCGTCTACCAGCCGTAGCCGGGCAGTCCACCGCAGGGAGCCCGGCAGGATCGGCGGGCCTGCCTCACCCTCCGAGGTCCCGCAGGCGGAGGTCCTCCAGGGTCTCGCGCCGGACCAGGAGCCGGGCGGTGCCCTGGTCGACCGCGACCACCGGCGGCCGGCCCACCATGTTGTAGCCGGACGCCATGGAGAGGTGGTACGCACCCGCCACCGGCACGGCGATCAGGTCGCCGGGCCGGACGTCGCCCGGCAGTTCCACCCCGGCCGCGAGCACGTCCCCGGCCTCGCAGTGCCGGCCGACGACCGTGGCCGTACGGGCTGCGGCCGTGGAGGCGCGGCCGATCAGCCGGGGTGCGTAGCGGACCCCGTACAGGGCGGGCCGGGGGTTGTCGCTCATCCCGCCGTCGACGGCGGCGAACAGCGTGTCCCCGGTGTGCTTGACGGCCAGCACCCGGTACACGGCCACCCCGGCCGGCCCCACGACGGCCCGGCCCGGCTCGACGGCCAGCCGGGGGACCGGCAACCCGGCTGCCGCACAGGCCTCGACCAGCTCGCCGCGCAGCTTGCGGGCGAGCGCGGTGATGTCCAGGGCCGCTTCGCCCGGCCGGTAGGCGATGCCGTGGCCGCCGCCCAGGTCGAGCTCGGGCAGCACGCGGCCGTGCGCGTCGCGGATACGGGCCATCAGCCCGACCATGCGGCGCAGGGCGGTGACGTAGGGTTTGACCTCGGTGATCTGGGAGCCAATGTGGCAGTGCAGTCCGGTCAGCTCCAGCCGGCGCTGGGCCAGCACCCGCGTCACGGCGTGCAGTGCGGACCCGTCGCTGAGGGAGAGCCCGAACTTCTGCCCGTCGGTGCCCGTGCGGATCTTGTGATGGCCGCCTGCGGTGACGCCGGGCACCACCCGCACCATCACCTTCTGGCGCCCGTCCGGGCCGACGGCGGCGGCGATGCGGGCGATCTCCGAAGGGCTGTCGATCACGATCCGGCCGACCCCCAGGCGCAGCGCCGCGTCGAGGTCGCGCGGCGACTTGGCGTTGCCGTGCAGCACGATCCGATCAGGCGGGAACCCCGCCACGACGGCCAGTTCGAGCTCCCCGGCCGAGCACACGTCCAGGCCCAAGCCCTCCTCCTGCACCCAGCGCGCCATCGCCCGGGAGAGGAAGGCCTTGGCCGCGTAGAGGATTTCTGCCTCGGGGAACGCGGCCCGGTACGTACGGCAGCGCTCGCGGACCTCGCCCTCGTCGAGGACGTAGACGGGAGTGGCGAACCGCTCCGCCACCTCCGCGAGGTCCACGCCGGCGACGGCCAGGCCGCCGTGTGCGAGCCGGGTCGTGGAAGCCGGCCAGACGGAGAGGCCGTCCGTACCCGGTGCCGAGGCCGGAATGACAGCGGCAGTCATCGCGCGGTCTCCCTTCTCACGCGGCCGAGGGCGAAGAGGCTCGCCGAGGCCTTGGGGCGGGCGCGGGGGAACCGCTGGTGAGGGATGCGGTGACCGCGGGTGCGGTGAACGTCGGGTCCACGGTCAGCAGGTCCACTCCGAGCGGCCGGGACATCGCCCGGAGCGCCGGCTCGGAGATCCTGATCCACGGGTGCTCCGCACCGAGCGTGGCCGTCAGCCGGCCGGGGTCTGTGAACCCGACCGCGGTCCGCGCACCCAGCGGGGTGCGGAACAGGCGGACCACCGCCCCGGCAGTTCCCGGCCGGACGGGCACGTAGAGGAGTCCGGCCGGGACGCGTTCCTCGGGCTCGGGGTCGTCGTCGTACGGGAACAGGCACATGGGGCCCTCCTGGGGGAGCCGTGAACGGAGAAGGAGAACGGAGAAGGACGGTGCCCCGGGTGCGGGGAGGCAGTCCGGGGCGGCCACTCGAAAGCTATCCCCGCCCCGTGTCCTGTGCCCTGCCCCTGACGGAACCCTGACGGTGCAGGCCGGAGTCCATACGGAGTGCTGACGGCAGGGGGACGCGAGGCGCCGGCAACGCGTCGGAACCGCGCCCGAGCCGAAGGCGGTCGTCGTTGCCGGTTCGCCTGGCGCCGACGGTTCCCTGCCCGCACACGGCCCCGTGCCCCGTGCCCTGGGCCGCCCCGCGTCAGGTACGGAGGTCCCGCAGCCGGTAGCCGACGGCGCCGGCGGCTGCTGCCAGCGCGGCCGCGGCCGTCATCACGGCGGCCGCAGGCCAGTTGACCGCGGTGGCGGGGACGGCGGCAAGGTGTGCGAAGGGGGAGAGCCGGCTGACCCAGTCCGGCAGCCCGGACTCCTCGGCGACGACCTTCAGCAGGAACCCTCCCACGGCCGGGAGGGATCCGACGGCGGTGACCACGCGCGGCGCCCAGCCGAGGGCGAGTACAGCGCAGCCCAGGCAGAGGAGAGCGATCGGCAGTACGTTCCAGGCTCCGGACAGTGCGGAGAGCAGTCCGAGGGGAGCGCCTACAGCGGCAGTCCCGGCCCAGGCGGCGATGCCGGCGGCGGTGGTGAGCACGACGGCGCCGCCCAGGGTCGCGGCCGCCTCGCCGGTGAGCAGGGTCGCCCGGGCGAGGGGCTGGGCGTACAGGAGGGTGAGCCGTCCGCCGGCTTCGTCGGCGGCGAGGGCGGCGATCCGTACCGCGGCGAACACACCCGCCGGCACGGCCAGCAGGGCGAACAGCGTCGCGGTGTACCCCTCGATGGTGGCGAGCCCGGAGAAGCCTGCCTGCGAGGCGAGTTCGGCGAACCTCGGATTGTCGGACAGGAAGTCCGTCATGGACACGGCCAGCAGGCCGATGAGGAGGTAGTACGCCCCGACACCGGTCGTCCAGGCGGCCAGCGGGCGCACCAGGCGCCGTACCGCGAACGCGTGGACCGAGCCGAGCAGCCCCGTGCGCGGAGCTCGGCCGGAGGAGGAGCGCAGGTATCCGCCGCGGATGTCACGCCCTCCGGCAACGGCCACGGCCCCGGCAGCACATGCCACGCAGGCGGCCAGCAGGACCAGCAGGGGCAGGACCCGGTTCCCGTCGTACGGGCGGGTCAGGGCCATCAGTCCGAACGGCGACAGCCAGCGCAGCCACCCCAGGGCGGCGAGGCCGTCCCCGACCATCCGCAGCAGCATGGTGGTCCCGAGCAGCGCCACCGCCGCGCCGCTGGCCGACGCCCGTGTCGAGAACACCTGGGCGGCCAGTGCGCCCACCGCGCTGAAGAACACCCCGCACAACGCCAGCCCGGCGCTGTGCACGGCAGCGCCGCCCACAGCGGCCCCCGCCGCGACCAGGCCTGTGAAAGCGGCCGAGCCGGCGGCGAGCGACGCCGCCACCAGGACGGCGACATGCCGTGCCACCACGGTCCTGACCGGAAGCCGCCCGGCCAGCAGGACGTCCCACCGGCCGGCATCCTCCTCACCCCGGGTGATCCGCGTCGCCGCGAGCAGCCCCCACACGGCCAGCACCACCGCGAGTGCCGTCCCCGTGCGCCATACGGCGAACCCGCCCGCCTCGTCCAGGGCGACCGGTTCCCCGAACAGGGTGCGGATCGCCGGGTTCCCTGCCAGCGCTCCCAACGCCGCGGCATCCGCCGGGTCCTTGACCGTGGTCGCGTAGGCAGCCACCGCCACTGCCGACATCCCGGCCACCACGCCCGTCACCACGAGCGCGCCGCGCCAGGTCTGGCGCAGGGCAAGAGCCGTCACCGCCCGCCCCGCGGCAGCACCGCCGGGGGCAGGCCCGGCAGGCGGGTTGACGGGCCTCACGCCTCCTCCCCGCCGTAGTAGCCGAGGAAGATCTCCTCCAGCGAGGGCTCCCGCACCGTGAGGCTGAGCACGTCCGCCGCGGCCAGTGCCTGAAGGGCAGCCCGCGGCGGCCCGGTGAGGGTGAACCGCACCGAGGCAGCGCCGGTGGCCTCGACCGCTTCCACCCCGGGAATCCGGCTCAGGTCCGGGGACGGCCCGTCGAAGCACACCGTCACCTCCGTGCGGTGCAGCCGCCGCAGCTCCGTCACGGCGGCGACGTCGACGAGCCGCCCGGCGCGCAGGATCGCCACCTTGTCGCAGACAGCCTCGACCTCGGCGAGCTGGTGGGAACTGAGGAACACCGTCTGGCCGTTGTCCCGGGCCTCGCGGACCGCCCGACGGAACTCGCGCTCCATCAGCGGATCCAGGCCGCTGGTCGGTTCGTCCAGCACCAGCAGAGGTGCCCGGGTGGCGAACGCGGCGACCAGCGCCACCTTCTGCCGATTGCCCGTCGAGTAGGCGCGGCCCGGCTTCGACAGGTCGAGAGCGAACCGCTCGACCAGCTCGTCCCGGTAGGCCCGGTCGCTGCCGGGCCCCGTGCGCGCCAGCAGCTCCAGGATCTCGGCCCCGGTGAGCCGAGGCCACAACGCCACGTCAGCCGGCACGTACGCGAGGCGCCGGTGGGTCACGGCGACGTCACCCGCGTCAGCGCCGAAGATCCAGGCCTGGCCTGCGGTGGGGCGGGCAAGGCCCAGCAGCAGGCGGATGGTGGTGGACTTGCCCGCACCGTTGGGGCCGAGGAAGCCGAACACCTCGCCGGCCGGAACGCTCAAGTCCAGCCCGTCCAGTGCCAGGACGCGGCCGTACCGCTTGGTGAGGGAACGGGTGCGGCAGGCGTACGAGACCATGCCGGCCTCCTGAGTCTGTATGGCGGGCACACGGCCCCTGACCGCCGACCAGACTTCCCGGCACACCGCTCGTGAATGTACCGGCCCCTTTCTGCACCGGACAAGAAGCGCGGAGCAGGGCTGCGGAGAATCCTGCCCGAAGCGGCGGGCCGGTCCGCGTCGTGCCGGGCGTCCCGCACCGCGACCGATCAGTCGAGGACCGCGGTGGCCTCGATCTCGACCAGATGCTCGGGCACGTCCAGCGCTGCCACGCCGATCAGCGTGGCAGGCGGCGCAGGAGCGACCCCCAGCTTCGCGGCCGCCCGGGAGATACCGTCCAGGAGCAGCGGCATCTTCTCGGGTGTCCAGTCGACGACGTAGACGGTGAGCCGCGCGACGTCGCCGAAGGAACCTCCGGCCGTGGCCAGCGCCGTACCGACGTTGAGGTAGCACTGTTCGACCTGGGCGGCCAGGTCGCCCTCGCCGACCGTGGATCCGTCGGCGTCCCAGGCGACCTGTCCCGCGACGAAGACCGTCCTCGTGCCGGTGGCGATCGCCACCTGCCGGTAGACGTCGATCTTGGGCAGTCCGTCCGGGTCCACCAGGGTGATGGTCATGGCTGCGCAGCTCCTTGCACTCTCTTGTGGTTACTCGGGAACCGTAAGAGAGTGAGGGCTGACGTGGAAGAACGCACTTTTTGGTGACTGGGGAACCTCATGGTGAGCAAGCAGGTCAAGGGCTCGGGCAAGGACGACGCGGATGTGACGCGGGCGGATTCGCTCGCGCGGGAGATCTTCTCGGACATCGCCAACAAGTGGGCGCTGCTCATCATCGAAGCGGTCGGCGACCGCACGCTGCGCTTCACCGAACTGCGGCGCGAGATCGAGGGCATCAGCCACAAGATGCTCACGCAGAACCTGCGCCTGCTGGAGCGCAACGGCCTGGTCGAGCGCACGGTGCATCCCACGGTGCCGCCACGCGTCGAGTACACGCTGACGGAGCCGGGGCAGGCACTGCGCGCCACGGTCGACGCCATGTGCGACTGGACCCACCGCCACCTGGGTGCCATCGAATCGGCCCGCCACCGCTTCGACTCCGCCTGACCCGCCGTACGCGCCACGGGGCCGCGGATGCCGGCCGCCGCCAACCGCCCGGTACCGCTGTGCCGCTGTCCGTAATGCGGGCGTAATGGTGTGCGGGGTCGGCATCGCGTTGAATGCGGTGAGAACGCACATCGCCCCACCGGGCGCTGAAGAGGGAGTCGTGGATGAAGCTGGGGCGTGGGCGGCGCGGGCTGCTGGGGATCGGCGCGCTCGTGGTGACGGCCGTGCTGGGGGTGGGCTTGTACCTGTTCCAGCCGTGGAAGCTGTGGCAGGACGAGACGGTGCAGGAGTCGCTGCCCGCAGCCGCACCGGCACCGGCATCACCGGACACGGTGCCGTCGGCTCAGGCGTCGGGGAGCCCCTCGCCGGCCGTCGTGCCGCAGACGCTGACCCAGGGCTCCTTCATCAGCCACGAGCACGACACCAAGGGGACGGCGAAGGTCGTCCGGCTGGCAGACGGCTCCCACGTGCTGCGGCTGGAGGGTCTGGACACGAGCAACGGGCCGGACCTGCGGGTGTGGCTCACCGACGCTCCGGTGAAGGAGGGCGTCGCGGGCTGGCGGGTGTTCGACGACGGCAAGTACGTCAGTCTGGGCAAGCTCAAGGGGAACAAGGGCGACCAGAACTACGCCATCCCGGCGGACGTGAACCTGGCGGACTACTCCAGCGTCGCGATCTGGTGCGACCGTTTCGACGTGTCCTTCGGGGCGGCGGAACTCGCCAAGGCGTAGCGGGCGACCGCCCCGTCCTGCGGCCGTCAGGCGAGGGGCAGCGTCACCTCGAAGCGGCAGCCTCCCGGGACGTTGTGCACCTCGGCCCGCCCGGCGTGGGCCTCGACGATGCCGCGCACGATCGCCAGCCCGAGCCCGGCGCCGGACGGCGGCGTACGGGCGGGGCTGCCCCGCCAGCCCGTGTCGAACACCCGCGGCAGGTCCTCGTCCGGGATGCCGCCGCAGCCGTCGGTGACGGACAGCACGGCGGCGTCCGCACGCCGGCCGACCGCGACGGCGACGGTGCCGTCGGCCGGCGTGTGCCGGATGGCGTTGACCAGCAGGTTGGCCAGCACTCTGGTCATCTCCTTGCCGTCCACGTCCACAGGCGCGTGCGTGATGTCCTCGCCGAGCAGTCGCACGCCGCGCTCACGGGCGAGGGGATCGACGCCCAGCAGGGCGTCGGCCGCGAGGTCGCGCAGCGAGATCCGGCTGGGAGCCAGTTCCATCGCGCCCGCATGGATGCGGGACAGCTCGAACAGGTCGCCGACCATGGTGTCGAGGCGTTCCACCTCGGTGCGGATCTGCCGGTGGTAGCGCGCCGGCTCCGTGGCGACACCGTCCTCCAGGGCTTCGGCCATGGCCCGTAGCCCGGCGAGCGGGGTGCGCAGGTCGTGCGAGATCCAGGCGACGAGCTCGCGGCGTGAGGCCTCCAGGGAGCGTTCCCGCTCCCGCGAGGCGGCCAGCCGCGCGCTGGTGGACGCGAGTTCCCGGGCGAGTTCGGCGAGTTCCGCGGTCGCCGGGGCGGGCGGGGCGGCGAAACTGCCGTCCTCCCCGAAGTCCCGGGCGGCGTGCGCCAGGTCGCGGCTGCGGGCGACCACCCAGCGGCCCATCAGCAGCGCCGTGGCCAGCGAGACGACGGCGGCCATCGCGGCGATCAGCGTGACGACCTTGAGGTCGTGCGGTGAGAGGAACATGGCCCACGCCACCGCCAGGGTGCCGGCGAGCATGGCGGTGACGGCCACCGCGGCCACGACCGTCAGCGACACCGCGACCGACCGGCGCCGCAGCAGCCGCAGGGCCACCGCGCCGGCCGCTCCGGCACAGGCCGCACCGCCGAGCGCGAAGAGGGCGATGAGCAGGAAGTCCCTCACGAGGGCGCTCCGGCCTCGAAGCGGTACCCGACACCCCAGACGGTCTGGATGAGCCGGGGTGCCGCCGGGTCGTCCTCGATCTTGGCGCGGAGCCGGCGGACGTGCACCGTGACGGTGGACAGGTCCCCGAAGTCCCAGCCCCAGACGTCCCGCATCAGATCCTCCCGCGTGTGCGCCCGGCCGGGCCGGGCCATGAGGTGGGCCAGGAGGTCGAACTCGCGCAGGGTGAGTCCCAGCTCCGTGCCGCCCTTGAACGCCCGCCGGGTCCCCGGGTCCACCACGATCCCCGCCGCCCGCAGCAGGGCCTGCTGTTCCTCCAGCCCGCCTGGCGGCAGCGCGGCGGACCGGCTGCGGCGCAGCACCGACTCGACCCGCAGGACCAGCTCGCGCGGGCTGAACGGCTTGGTGACGTAGTCGTCGGCGCCGAGTTCGAGCCCGGCGATCCGGTCCTCCTCACCGCCTAGCGCGGTCAGCATGATCACGGGTACGGGCCGGTCGGCGCGCAGCCGGCGGCACACCTCCAGCCCGTCGAGGCCCGGAAGCATCAGGTCGAGGACGACCAGGTCGGGCGCGTCCCGGCCGACCCGGGTGAGGGCGGCGGGGCCGTCGGCGGCGTGGTCGACGGCGTGTCCGGCCCGGCGGAGGTAGCCGGTGACGATCTCGGCGACGGTCGGGTCGTCGTCCACGACGAGGATCCGGGCGGGGGGTGCTGGCGTGCTCATGCGGCCCAGTCTCGTACGGCGGACCGGTGCCTGTCGCCCTCCGGCCCGGTCGCCCCGCTCCGCCGTCCGCGTTCCGGGAGACCGCACCGGTCAGCGTTCTGCGGGGGTGGCTTCGCGCTGGTAGATGTCGGGGATTCCGTCCTCGTCGGCATCGATGTTCTCCTCCTCGTACAGGCGCTTGTACACCTTGTTGCGGCGCAGCAGGACGAGGGCGGCCAGGGCTGCGGAGGCGAGGGAGGCGATGAGGACGGCGGCCTTGATCTGCTCGGTGACGGCCTGGCCGGGGAAGGCCAGTTCGCCGATGAGCAGGGCCACCGTGAACCCGATGCCGGCAAGGACGGAGAGGCCGAAGACGTCGGCCCAGGCGAGGTCCGGGTTGAGCCGGGCGCGGGTGAACCGGGCGGCGAGGTAGGTGCCGCCGAACACGCCGAGGATCTTGCCGAGGACGAGGCCGATGACGACGCCGAGGGGCTCCGGCCGGGTGAACACGTCGGCCAGGGCGCCGCCGGAGACGGTGACACCGGCCGCGAAGAGGGCGAAGAGGGGCACGGCCACGCCGGCCGAGAAGGGGTGCACGAGGTGCGCGACGCGGGCGCCGGGGGAGGACTCCTCGCCCTTGTCGAGGGTGGTGCGCAGGATCAGGCCCATGGCGACGCCCGCGACGGTGGCGTGGATGCCGCTGTTGTACATCAGCGCCCAGATGGTGACGCCGAGCGGGACGTACCACCACCAGCCGCGGACGCGGAAGCGCTGGAGGGCGTAGAACAGCACCAGGCCGGCGAAGGCGCCGCCGAGCGCGAGGAAGTTCAGATCGCCGGTGAAGAAGATCGCGATGATGAGGATGGCGCCGAGGTCGTCGACCACGGCCAGGGTGAGGAGGAAGGCCCTCAGCGCGGCGGGGAGGTGCGTGGAGATGACGGCGAGGACGGCGAGGGCGAAGGCGATGTCGGTGGCCATGGGGACGGCCCAGCCGTCCAGGCTGCCGCCGCCGAGGCCGGCGGTCAGCACGTAGAGGGCGGCGGGAACGGCCATGCCGCACACCGCGGCGATGACGGGCAGGGCGGCCGTGGCCGGGGTGCGCAGCTCGCCCACCACGAGTTCCCGCTTGAGCTCGATGCCCGCGACGAGGAAGAAGACGGCGAGGAGCCCGTCCGCGGTCCAGTGGCCGACGGAGAGGTCGAGGCCGAGGGCGGGTATGCCGAAGTGGAAGTCGCGTATCTGCTGGTAGACGTCACCGAGCGGACTGTTGGCCCAGACGAGTGCGATGACGGCGGCGGCGAGGAGGACCAGGCCGCCGATGGTCTCGGTGCGCAGGGCCGCCGCGATGGCGCGGCGCTCGGGCCAGGGCAGGACGCCGAGGAAGGGGGAGCGCTGGGGCGGCGGGGCAGCGGTCATGGCGGGGTGAACCTCCGGGGCGTCGGCAGCATTGCGGGCACACGGCCCCAAGGACGCCGACCAGACTTCCCGGCACACCCCGCGTCCGCCCGTCGGTGTGACGAGCGCGTTGACGCGTTCTTCACACCCTATCGGGAGGTCCGGGATGTCGCCAGGGGGGCTTTGACGTGCGGTGATGATGTTCGGGACAGGGGGAGAGGGCCCGTACCCACCCAAGGCGCGAGGGTGGGGACGGGCCCTCTCGAGGAGCCGTGCCGCGGGGATGCGGTCAGACGGTGGTCTTCGCCGGCTCCTGGTCTTCGTCGTCGTCGGCTTCGGTGTCCTCGCCGGCGTCGCGGCGGCGGGCGAAGTCGAGGAACTTGTTCAGCTCGCGCTTGACGACGGGGGCGAGCAGGTAGAGGCCGATGATGTTGATGACGGCCAGCATGAAGAGGACCGCGTCGGCCATGTCGATCAGGGTCTGCAGGGTCAGCAGGGAGCCGGCCACGGCGACGAGGGTGTACATGACCTTGAAGGTGATCTCGCTGGCCTTGCTGCGGCCGAAGAGGTGGCTCCAGGCCTTCATGCAGTAGTAGCCCCAGGTCAGCACCGTGGAGATGGCGAACAGCATGACCGCGATGGTCAGGATGTACGGGAACCAGGGCAGGACGGTGGCGAAGGCGTCGGAGGTGATGGTCACACCGCCGATGGAGTCGCCGCCCTGGCGGACCTCGACGTAGCTGGCCGGGTTGGCGATGACGATGGTCAGCGCGGTCATGGTGCAGATGATGACCGTGTCGATGAACGGCTCCAGCAGGGCGACCAGGCCCTCGCTGGCGGGGTGCTTGGTCTTGACCGCGGAGTGGGCGATCGGGGCGGAGCCGAGGCCCGCCTCGTTGGAGAACGCGGCCCGCTTGAAGCCGATGATCAGTGCGCCGAGGACACCGCCGGCGACGCCCTGCGGGTTGAACGCGCCCTCGATGATCGTGCCGATCGCGGCCGGGACGGCGGTGACGTTGACCAGGATGACGACGAGGCAGGCGGCGATGTAGATGCCGGCCATGGCCGGGACGAGCTTGCTCGTGACGGAGGCGATGGAGCGGATGCCGCCGAGGAGCACGATGCCGACGAGGGCGGCGATCAGGATGCCGAAGAACAGGGCGCCGGCCGAGCCGCCGATGACGCCGTCTTCACCGCCGGTCACGGAGACCAGCTGGGCGTAGGACTGGTTGACCTGGAAGAGGTTGCCGCCGAAGAGGCCGAAGAACAGCACGAAGGCGGAGGCCAGGACGGCCAGGACCTTGCCGAGGGTCTTGCCGCGGGCGCCGAAGCGCTCGGCGAGGCCCTTGGGCAGGTAGTGCATCGGACCGCCGGAGACGGTGCCGTCCGCGTGCACCTCGCGGTACTTCACGCCGAGGGTGACCTCGACGAACTTCGTGGCCATGCCGAGCAGGCCGCAGAGGATCATCCAGAAGGTCGCGCCGGGACCGCCGATGGAGACGGCGACGGCGACACCGGCGATGTTGCCGAGGCCGACCGTGCCGGAGACGGCGGCGGTCAGGGCTTGGAAGTGGTTGACCTCGCCGGTCGACCCCTTCTCGTCGTACTTGCCGCGGATCACCTTCAGAGCGAGGGGGAACTTGCGTATCTGGATCAGGCCGAACCAGGCGGAGAAGACCAGACCCGCGATGACAAGCCAGGCGACGATCAGCGGGAGCTCGGTGCCGTTGATCGGCACCGAATAGAAGACGACATCACCGAGCCACTTGGCTATGGGCTCGAAGAATCCGCTGACGGCCTCGTCTACGGAGTCGGTGAAGGAGTCGAGAGACATGTGGCAAAACCTCGATGGCGCAGACCGGCCTCGTGCGGAGGGCCGGTGTGAGAAGGCGGGCTTTGAGCGAACGCCGTTGTCCGATCGGCGACCCGTGGCGCCACCGGTCCGCGGACACGGACGGGTGTGGGAGCGCCTTGGTCGTGCAGGTGGAGCTGAGACTGCAGGTGGTGCCGCGGCCTGGTGACGGCCGCCGCTCCTTATCTCCGGCGAGGGGTGGGCCGGAGCGGAGTTGCGTATTCCTAGCACGCGCCTCACGTCGGCTTTGGTGACGGACGTCACAGTGGCTGGATTTTTTCGGCGTTTGCCCAGGTCTGGTGATGCGATCGTTATCCGGATCTGAGGTTCTGCTGAGCGAACGTACGGGTCTGTCCGCCCCCGCGCCCTGCCGTCGAAGCCCCGCCCCCGCTCGCCGGTGGTCGGTCTTTCGGCGGCCGTGCGCTCCGGGTCCGGGTGCGCCGCGGCGGGCCGCCGTTCGCCCCGCCGCGGCCGAGGGCTGGGGTGAGGCCCGCGACCGCCGGCCCGTGAACGGCCTTTCGCGCAGGCTGTCGGCTAGACTTGCAGAGTTATGCAATTTACCAAGCTTGGTCACGGGTCGGGATTGCGGTGACCGGCGGCCTCCTGGGGGCCGGCGTCGCAGACCCGGACGCCCGGCCGAGGCCCCTCCCGTGTCGCTCCGCGGGTGAGGGCCTGTGGACGGTGGCTGGGATCGCCCGGTCCCACGGCAGCGGCGTACGGGTCGGGCCTGCTGCCGGCGCGCTGGGCGAGACGGTCCTGGGCCGCCCCGTCCTGCCCGAACGCCCCGTGACCGGCAGCGCCCCGGAGGAGGCCCCCATGTACGAGACCACTGTCCGGAGAGGCGGCCGGCCGTGAGCGGGAAGTCCGAGGCCGACGCCGCGGCCAAGCACGCGAAGTGGCTGGAGAACGGGGTCGCGCTGCGCGCCTTCTTCTACATCTTCGGGACCCATGTGTTCGCCGGGTTCGTGTGGCTGCTGTTCTACCTGGGGCAGCACGCCCAGAAGTGAGCACCCGGCGGGGTGGCGGGGGGCGGCCGCCTCCCGGTGTCGGAAGCGCGGGTGAACCCGCACCGACGGGAAGCGGCCGCCCGTTCGCGGTCCGCGGCGTGGGAGCAGCCCGCTACTTCGGGCCGGTGGCCCGCAGGTTGGCCAGGAGTTCGGCTTGGCCTTGCAGGACGCCGGAGAGGATGCTGCGGGCGACGCGCAGCAGTTCGGCGACTTCGGGGCTCGTAAGCCGGTAGTACACGGTGGAGCCCTCGCGGCGGGTGAGGACGAGGTTGGCCTTGCGCAGGACGGCCAGCTGCTGGGAGAGGCTGGCCGCTTCGATGCCGACCTCGGCCAGCATCTCGGCGACTGCGTGCTCGCGCTCGCTCAGCAGTTCCAGGACGCGGATACGGACCGGGTGGCCGAGCGTCTTGAAGAACTCCGCCTTGAGCTGGTAGAGCGGCGCCTGTGTATGGTCGGCCTCGCCTGCTTTGCCCGTCGCGCGTGTCCTGTGCACCTGATCCACCCAACACTCATCATCATCATGGGGACAGTCCTTCCGTCCCCACACACGGTGTGTGACCTCAACAATTGCAGATTCCTGCAATCCTCGGACCCGGCGGGACCGCGTCTTCACAGGAGGGTCGGCGCGGCGGGGGCCTGGCTGCCGGGCCGGCGGCCGGTGTGCCCCTTCCTGCCTGCCGCCTTGCCCTGGCCGGGCGGCGTCGGCACCGCGCCGTGGTGAGCGGCGAGGGCGGCCGACAGGTCGCAGTGGACGGGGACGGCCGGTTCACCGGCGTCGGGGACGAGGGAGCCGTCCGCGGGGATCGCGGCCAGTTCGAGGGTGCGTCCGGCGGCGGCCAGGCGCCGGGCGGCCTGGGCGACCGCGAGCTGTCCGCCGACCGACCAGCCCAGCAGTTGGGTCAGGTCCAGGATCAGCGGGCCGCTTCCGCGTGCTTCGGCCCAGCCGACGGCGCCGGTGAAGCGGGCGGTCGCGTCCGCGCCGAGGTATCCGGCCAGGGACAGTACGCCCAAACCGTCGTGGGTCGTGTAGCGCCACTCGATCGTCATCGTCGTATTCCTCGGCTTCACAGGGGCGGGGTGGTCCGGATGCCGTTGCCGCGTCCGGCCGCGTCCGTCATCGGCCCGACCCGCGGCGGGGGCGGGGGCGGGGGCGGTCATCGCGGTGCCTTCCGGGTGCGGTGCGGGTGGGGGTGGTGCGGACGGGCAGGAGCCCGGCCTGTTCGAGGTGCTTGCGGGCCCCGGCGATCGCCTCGGGGGTGGTGGCGTACTCGCGGCCGTCGCGCTGGAGGAGTTCGAGGGCGCCGACGGACGCCAGGGCCCGGCGCTGGCCGGGGCGGATGCCGGAGGCCATCACGGCGATGCCGCGCCGGTTCAGCTTCTCGACCGCGTCCCTGAGCACGAGGGCTCCGGTGGCGTCCATCGTCGTCACGCGCGACATGCGCAGGATGACCACCCGCACATCGGAGACCTCGGAGAGTTCGAGCAGGAAGCGGTGGGCGCCGGCGAAGAACAGCGGCCCGTCGATCCGGTAGGCGACGATGTGCTCGGCCAGGAGCGCGTGCTCCTCGTCGCTGTGCTCCCCGGGGAGGTCCGGGCGGAAGTCGACCTGGTCGAGGCGGGCTTGGGCCGCCACCGCGCGCAGGGCGAGCGCCCCGGCGACGACGAGCCCGATGATCACCGCGTAGACGAGATCGAGTGCCAGGGTGGCCGCGGCGGTCAGGACGAGGACCGCGGCGTCGGAGCGGGTGGCCTTCGCCATCGCCCGCAACGCGCCGACCTCGACCATCCGCACCGCGGTCGCCAGCAGTACGCCGGCGAGGGCGGCGAGGGGGATCTTCGAGACCAGGGGGGCCGCGGCGAACACGATGACGCCGAGGACCGCGGCGTGGGTCAGGGCGGCGAGGCGGGAGGAGGCGCCGGTGCGGACGTTGACCGCGGTCCGGGCTATCGCGGCCGTCGCGGGGACGCCGCCGAAGAGCGGAGCGGCGAGGTTGGCGATGCCCTGGCCGAACAACTCCTTGTCCGGGTCGTGCTGCTGCCCCACCGTCATCCCGTCCGCCACCGTCGCCGACAGCAGCGACTCCAGCGCGGCCAGCGCCGCCACGGCAACCGCGGGAGCGAACAGCGAACCGAGCGCGGTGACGTCGAGGAAGGCCAGGGAGGGGGCCGGGAGCCCGGAAGGGAGGTCCCCGATGGGGGCCGCGTCCAGGTGGAAGAGCTGCGCGGCGACGGTAGCGGCGGTGACCGCGACGATGGAGAACGGGATTCCCGGCCGCCACCGGGCCCCGGCCAGCATCGCCACGGCCACACTGAGGGACAGGCCGACCGCGGTCCCGTCCGGCGCCGCGATGAACGCCTCCACCGCCCGCCAGGCCACCAGGAGCACCTTCTCCCCCGCGGGCTTGGCCACCCCGAGGGCGTCGGGAATCTGCTGCAGGGCGATCACGCACGCGATCCCGAGGGTGAAACCCTCCACCACCGGCGCCGGCACGTACCGCATGTACTGCCCCGCCCGCAGCAGCGCCAGCGCGATCAGCAGCACACCCGCCATCACCCCCACGGTCAGCACGCCGCCGGGCCCGTACCGGGCCACGATCGGCACCAGGACCACGGTCATCGCACCCGTGGGCCCCGACACCTGGAGGTTGGACCCCCCGAACACCGCGGCAAGCGCGCCCGCGACCACCGCTGTGGCCAGCCCCGCCTCGGCGCCGAGGCCGGACGACACCCCGAATCCCAGCGCGAGAGGCAGGGCGACGATCGCGACGGTCAGCCCGGCGAGCAGGTCCCGGCGGGGATTCCGGGCCATCAGCCGGAGATCGGCGCCGGCGGGCATCAGGGCGCGCAGGCGAGCGGCCGCACCGGGCAGAACGGGGCGCAGCGGAACCGGCACGATCTCTCCTTCGCTCCGTCACCCGGTTGCAGGCAAGGAATGGGGCTGTGCCCGCGGCTACCTGCGGACACAGCAATCTAAGAATGTATGTAATTGCAGATTTCTGCAATTCATGGAGCCGCGGCGCCGTCGCCGCGGCAGACGCCCCGGCGGCAGACGCCGGCGAACCGCGGACCGGACGGCCCGGGTCAGCGGACCAGGACGGCCTCACCGGACCTGGGTACGACGGCCGTCCAGCCCAGCTCGCCGTCGATCCGGTCCCGCAGCGCCTCGGCGGCGGTCTCCTCGCCGTGTACGAGGTACGTGGTGTGCGGGGCGGGAGCTGCGCGCAGCCAGTCGATGATCTGGGCGGCGTCGGCGTGCGCGGAGAAGTGCGGGACGTCGGCGACCTCGGCGCGCACGGGGACGTACTCGCCGAACATCTTCAGGGTGCGGGCGCCGTCCACCAGGTCCCGTGCGCGTGTCCCGTCCGCGGCGAAGCCGACGACGACCACGGCGTTGCGGGGGTCGGGCAGGATCCGGCGGAGGTGGTGCAGGACGCGTCCGCCCGTGGCCATGCCGGCGGAGGAGACGATGACCGCCGGTCCGGGGGCGTTGTTGATGTCGATCGACTCCTGGACGGTACGGGCGGCCAGGAAGGGTTCCGGGCTGATCGCGGCCTCGCCCCGGGCGGCGATCTCGGGCCGCAGCTCGGGGGAGCGGGACCGTACGGCGTCCCGGTAGACGTCCAGGGCGGCCAGGGCCATGGGGCTGTCGACGTAGACGGGCACGCGGCGGGGCAGGGTGCCGTCGCTGCGGAGAGCCGCCAGCTCGTGCAGGACCACTTCCGTCCGGTCGATCGCGAAGGCGGGGATGACGACGGTGCCGCCTCGGCCCAGCGCGCGGGTGATCACGGCGGCGAACTCGCGCCGGGCGCCCTCCGGGTCGTGCCGGCGGTTGCCGTACGTCGACTCCATGAGCAGGACGTCGGCGCCGGAGAACGGCTCGGGCGGCAGGAGGAGCGGGTGGCCCGGACGGCCGAGGTCGCCGCTGACGGCGAGGGTGTGGCCGTCCTCCAGGGTCAGGTGGGCCCAGGCAGAGCCCAGGATGTGGCCGCCGCGGTGCAGCACGAGCTTCGTCCCGGCCATGATCTCGACCTCGCTCCCCACGGCCACCGGGTCGAAGAACCTCACCGTGAGGTCGACGTCGTCATCGTCGTAGAGCGGCTTCGCCGGCCGGTGCTTGGACCAGCCGTGCCTGTTCGCGTGCGCGGCGGCCTCCATCTGGAGGCGGGCGCTGTCGCGGAGGACGATCCCGGCGAGCCGGGCGGTGGCGGCGCTGGCCAGGATGGGCCCGCGGAAGCCGTGGCGGACCAGGCGCGGGAGGTAGCCGCAGTGGTCCAGGTGGGCGTGGGTGACGACGACGGCGTGGATGTCGGCGGCGGCGCAGGGCAGCTTGCCCCAGTTGCGGCGGCGCAGGTCGGCGACGCCTTGGAAGAGCCCGCAGTCGACGAGGATCCGCGCGTGGTCGCTCTCGACGAGGAACTTGCTGCCGGTGACCGTGCGTACACCGCCGAGGAAGGTCAGGAGAGCCGGGCGGACGGAGGCACCGGCGGCAGCAGCGGACGGGGCTGACCAGGACATGGCAACAGCCCTCCTTTCGGGACGGATGCCGGTCTCCACCGTCGCATCCGACGCGAACCGGGGCGAGGCGTCCGAGCGGTCCCGGCGTGGACCTCGCGGCGGGCGCTGCGGGGAGGGCCGAATGGTCCCGGCCGGGAACCGTCCGACCCAAGCGGAGCCGCCGCCGGCTGCGTGACAGTGGCATCAGCCCTCGCGGAGACAAGGAAGCCCGCCATGACCACCAAGAGAGTTCTGGTTGCGTACGGCACCAAGCACGGTGCCACCGCCGGCATCGCCGAGGAGATCGGCAGGACCCTCCGCGAGGACGGGTTCGAGGCCGTCGTCCTTCCCGCGAGCGACGTCGGCGACGTCCGCGATTTCGACGCCGTCGTCCTCGGCGGCGCGGTCTACGCCGGACGCTGGAGCGACAAGGCCAAGCGCTGCGCCGAACGCAACGCCGAGTCCCTGCGGCACCGCCCCGTGTGGCTGTTCAGCAGCGGCCCGCTCGACCGCTCCGCCGAGGAGCGGGACATCCCTCCCGCTCCCGCCGTCGCCCGGCAGATGCAGCTCATCGGTGCACGAGAGCACATGACCTTCGGAGGCAGCGTCACGGCCCGTACCCCCGGACTCCTCGCCCGGTCGATGCTCCGGCAGGGCAAGGGCGGCGACTACCGGAACCCCGAACGCATCCGCAACTGGGCCCACCACATCAGCGCCGAGCTCACCGCCGCCTGAAGCGGTGGCGGCCCGGCCCGGGATCCCGGCAGAGCCGGAGGCGAGCCATGAACCACCGGACCTCAGGACGGGCGGCCAACCCGCTGCGACGAAGGGCCGACCGCACGCGCTTCCGCCTGCACGCCGCCTTCGTCCTTGCCTGCCTGATCGCCGTGTTCTGCGGTGCGGCCGCCGGGTGGACCGCCTGGACCGACAGCAGCCGCGCCGCCGAGGCGGTCGCGCGCCACCGGCACGCCGTGACAGCCACCACGGTCGGCGGGACCAGCTACCGGGCCGAAGACGGACCGAGTGGGAGGACCCTCACCGTTGCCCCCGCCACCTGGAACTATCCGCCTGACCGCACCCACCGGCACACCGTGTCCGTCCCTGCGGAAACCCGGACGGGCGACACGGTCCGCGTGTGGGTCGACGACCGGGGCAACCCCGCGGCCGCCCCGCCCGGGACTCCCGAGGTCGTGTTCGAGGCGTTCGGTCTCGGCACGCTGGCGCTGACCGGGATCCTGCTCGTGTCAGGTGCCCTCGTCCGTGTCGGCCTCCGGATCGTCGACGTACGGGCCTCCCGGGCCTGGGAATCCGAGTGGGAGAGCGTCGAGCCCGTCTGGTCCGGCCGCCTGCGCCCGGGTCAGGGAGCGGACGATGGCTGACCCTGCTGCCGGGCCGGACCTCGCCCCGGACGTCACGCCGGATCCCCTTGAGCCCCTTCCCCTGCTCCGCCGCGAGCTGCACACGGGCCCGCTGGGCCTGTCGAGCCGGGAGGCAGCCCGCCGGCTGGCGGTCTACGGGCCGAACGAGGTGCGCCGTGCCGCGCAGCGGAGCGTCCTCCGGGAGCTCCTGCGACAGCTGGTCCACCCCCTGGCCCTGCTGCTGTGGGCGGCGGCCGCACTCGCCTTCGTCGCCGCCATCGGCGTGCTCGGCTGGGCGATCGTCGCGGTCGTCCTCGTCAACGCCGGATTCGCCCTCGTCCAGGAACGGCAGGCCGAGAAGGCCGTCGAGACCCTGGCCCGGTACCTTCCCGCACGGGCCCAGGTGATCCGCGACGGCCGGCCGCAGCACGTCCCCGCCCGCGATCTGGTACCCGGGGACCTCGTCGTCCTGGAGGAAGGCGACCGGATCCCTGCGGACGCCCGTCTGACCGAAGGGGGCATCGAAGCCGACCTGTCCATGCTGACCGGCGAGTCCACCCCCGTCGAGCGCCTGGCCGGCCCCGGTCTGCAGGCGATACCGGTGCTCCAGGAGCCCAACCTCGTCTTCAGCGGCACCAGCGCCACCGAGGGACAGGCCCGGGCGATCGTCTTCGCCACCGGCGACCACACGGAGCTCGGCCGGATCGCCGCGCTCAGCCAGCGCACCCGCCGCGAGCCGAGCCCGCTGGAGAAGCAGGTCAAGAAGGTCGCCTGGCTCATCGCGGCGGTCGCCGTGGCCATGGGAGCGGTCTTCCTCGTGACCGGTGTGGCGGTGGGCCTGCCGGTGACCGACTCGCTGATGTTCGCGATCGGGCTGCTCGTCGCCAACGTCCCCGAAGGGCTGCTGCCCACGATCACCCTCGCCCTTGCCGTCGGCGTCCGGGTCCTGGCCCGCCAGGGTGCGGTGATCAAGAGGCTGAGCGCGGTGGAGACCCTCGGCTCCACCAACGTCATCTGCACGGACAAGACCGGCACGCTCACCCGGAACGACATGCGGCTGCACGGCCTGTGGACGCCCGAGCACCTGACGGAGAGCGGCCCCCGCAGCGCCGAACTCATCCGGGCAGCCGCCCTGTGCACCACCGTCACCCGGGAGTCGGACGGCCAACTGCACGGAGACCCGACCGAGCTCGCCCTCGTGGAAGGGGCCGCCGGGCACGCGGTGCCCGTCGAACCGGCCGAGCGGGACGCGGGCCGCCGCGCCTGCTTCCGCTTCGACCCGCGCCTGCGCCTGATGTCGGTGGTCCAGGACTCCGGCACCGGCCGCCTCCGTGTCATCGCCAAGGGCGCCCCCGAGGCCGTGCTGTCGCTGCTGGCAGGCGGAGAGCCGGCCGGGAAGGCCAAGGAGGCCGCCGACGCCCTGGCCGCGGACGGCATGCGGGTGCTCGCCGTGGCCGTACGGGACCTGCCGGCCGGTGCCCCCGTACCGGCGCGGCGGCAGCAGGCCGAGCAGGGGCTGCACCTGCTCGGGCTGGTCGGACTCTACGATCCCCCGCGGCCGGAGGTCGCGGCCGCGGTCCGGCGCTGCCACGAGGCGGGCCTCACCGTGCACATCGTCACCGGCGACAACGGTGCCACGGCCGCCGCGATCGCCCGCTCGGTCGGCATCGGCGTGCCGAAGCTGCAGGTGGTCGCCCAGTCCGAGGCGGTCGACGACCGCCGGCTCGACCACCTCCTGCAACAGGGCGACACCGAGATCGTGTTCGCGCGTTCGTCGCCCGAGACCAAGCTGAAGGTGGCCGACGCCCTGCGCAGCCACGGGCAGATCGTCGCCATGACCGGCGACGGGGTGAACGACGCGCCCGCCCTGCACCGCGCCCACATCGGCGTGGCCATGGGACGGTCGGGCACCGACGTGGCCCGCGAGGCGTCCACGATGGTCCTGACGGACGACAACTTCGCCACCATCGTCACGGCGATCGAATCCGGCCGCCGGGTCTACGACAACGTCCGCAAGTTCATCGTCTACATCTTCGCCCACCTCACCCCCGAGGTCGTCCCCTTCCTCGTGTTCGCCCTCTCCGGCGGGGCGGTTCCGCTGCCGCTGACCGTGCTCCAGATTCTCGCCATCGACCTCGGCACCGAGACCCTCCCCGCGCTCGCCCTCGGCCGCGAGCGCGCCGAACCCGGCGTCATGAGCCGGCCGCCCCGCCCCAGCAGCCAAGGAGTGATCAACAAGGACATGCTCGTCCGCAGCTGGGGTTGGCTCGGCAGCGTGTCCGCCGTGCTCGTCATGGCCGCGTACTTCTACGTCCTCTGGCGCGCCGGATGGCAGCCCGGTGACCCGACCGGCCCGGGCACCCCGCTCCACGACGCCTACCTGACGGCAACCACCGCCACCTTCGCCGGCATCGTCACCTGCCAGGTCGGCACGGCCATCGCCGCACGCACCGATCACGCCGCCCTGCGCGACATCGGGTTCTTCACCAACCCCCTGCTCCTCGCCGGCATCGCCTTCGAACTCGCCTTCACCGCGGCGCTCGTCTACGCGCCCCCGCTCCAGCACCTCTTCGGCACCGCGGCCCTGCCCGTGGACGTCGTCCTCCTCATCGCGGCCTTCCCGCTGCTGGTCTGGGGAACCGACGAACTCCGCCGCTGGGCCCGCCGCCGGCGCTCCACCGGCTCGCGAGCGGGCGGGCGCCCGGCTGCCGGGTCAGACTGGACCCATGGGTGACGAGCCGGCCATCGAGCTGACCGGTCTGACCAAGAGGTACGGGGCGGTGGTCGGGGTCGACACATTGACCCTGACCGTGCGGCCCGGCGAGGTGTTCGGCTTCCTCGGACCCAACGGAGCGGGGAAGACGACCACGCTGCGGTGCCTTGTCGGGCTGCTCCGGCCCACCGGGGGAACCGTACGGGTGCTGGGGCTGGATCCGATCACCGATCACGGCCGGGTCGCGCCACACCTCGGATACCTCCCCGGCGAACTCCGGTTCTACCCGGAACTCTCCGGGGCACAGACGCTCGACCTCCTCTCCGACCTGCAGGGAGCTCCGTCGCCCCGCCGCGGGAAGCTGTGCGATCGGCTGGGCCTCACCCGGTCGGTGCTCGACCGGCCTGTCGGCGGTTACTCGCGCGGCATGAAACAGAAGCTGGGACTGGTGCAGGCGTTGCAGCACGATCCGCGCCTGGTGGTGCTCGACGAGCCCACCGAGGGGCTCGATCCGCTGGTGCAGGAGACGTTCTACGCACTGCTCCAGGAGATGGCCTCCGCCGGACGGACCGTCCTGCTGTCCAGCCACGTCCTGCCGGAGGTGCAGCGCACGTGCGGGCGGGTGGCGATCGTACGGGACGGCCGGCTGGTGACGGTGGAGAGCGTGGCAGGCCTGCGCGAGGCACGCGCCAGGCGGATCCGGCTGACGTTCGCCGACGGGCAGGTGCCCCGGACCCTGGGCGGCGCGGAGCGCTGGGGCCCGCGCCGGCAGGGGAACCGCGTGGAGCTGCTCGTGCCGCCGAGCGAAGCCGTCTCCGCGCTGCGCGGGTTGCTGGGGCCGGCGGTCCTGGACGTCACGGTGGAGGAAGCGGGCCTCGACGAGGCGTTCCTGGACCTGTACCGCCGCGGAGGCCCGGAGGAGGGACCGTGAGAAGCCGGTGGCCCCTGTTCTGGATCGCCCTGTACCGGCGGCGCAGGATGCTGGCGGCCCTGCTGGTCGGGATGGTCGCCTTCGAGGCACTCATCGTGGTGGTCGCGGGCGCCCTCGCCCCGGCGGACCTCTTCGCCGCCGGCGGGAAGGGGCCGCCCTCGGCCTACCGGGCGTTCAGCGGCTCCAGCGGGGCCGTGTCCATCGCCAGCTACCCCGGGCTGCTGGGCGCCGGCCTGACGCACCCGTTCTGGATCGCCCTGCAGCTGACCGCCATCGGATCGCTCGCGGCGGCCGCCGTGGCGGCGGACGTGGAGTCGGGGACGGTGGAGCTGGTGGTGGTGCGTCCCGTCAGCCGCAGCCGGCTGCTGGCGGAGCGGACCGCCGCGCTGGTGTTCGCGGTGCTGGTCCTCAATGCCGCCGCAACGCTCACGGTCGCGGCGGGGGTGGCGTTGTCACCGGACATCCACCGGATGGTGCCCCTCAGCGGAGTCCTGGCCGCAGGACTCATGGGCTTCGGCTTCGCGCTGTGCATGACCGGCCCCGCCATGGCCGTGTCGGCGGCGGGGCGCCGGCGCGCGCAGGTCATCGGCGCGACCATAGCGATCGGAGCGGTGGGCTTCGCCGTCAACTTCATCGCCCTGGCCTGGGAGCCGGCCGCACCGCTGCGTTTCCTCAGCCCGTTCCACTACTACGCGCCGGGAGACGCCCTGGCCGAAGGCGGCGTCCTCTGGCCCCAACTGGGGGTGCTGGTGGGCACAGGGCTGCTGGGCATCCTGGCGGCCCACCTGCTGCTCCGGCGCCGGGATCTCGCACCCTGACGCCGCGGCCGGGGCGGCCGGGGCGGGGCCCGCGCCCGGGCCGTCCGTCCTCAGTCGTGCGCCACGACGGCGACGGGTGCGGCGGCGTGGTGCATCACCGCGTGGGTGATGGGGCCGATGTGGGTGCCGAGTGCCAAGCGGCGGATGCGCCGGCCGACGACGACCAGGGCCGCACCGGATGCCGCCTCCAGGATCTGCACGGCCGGCTGGCCGATGACGGCGCGTGAGTCCACCGCGAGACGGGGGTACTTCAACCGCCAAGGACCGAGCATCCCCCTGAGCGTGGCCTCCAGCCCCTCGGCGATCTCCCCCTCGACGCCGGGGTCGAGGGCGGGGGCGTAGGCGAACATCGGCGGCGGTGACCAGCCGTGGATGACGACCAGCGGACAGGACCGCCGCTCGGCTTCCTCGCAGGCGAAGGCGAACAGCCGGTCGCAGTTGCTGCGGAGGTCCACTCCGAGCACCACCGGCCCCTCCGCGCCCGCTCGGCCGGCCGGGGCCTCGCGGCCCTCGGCCGCGCGTACGAGGACGACGGGCGTCTCGGTCCTGGGGATGGTGTCCGAGCCGGTCGAGCCCACGAAGAACCCGGCGATCGGGCCGAGCCGCCGCGATCCGAGCACCAGGAGGTCCGCGTCCGCCGCGGCGGACGCGAGTGCTTCGGCCGCCGCAGCCCCGTCGATCCGGCGGGTGCTGATGGCCAGCGCAGGGTGCTCCCCTGCCAGGCGCTCCCGGGTGTCGGCCAGGAGCTGCTCGCCCCACTGCCGGCGGGATTCGGGGAGCGGTATGGCGAAGGGCGCGTTCTGCGGCCAGTCCTCGACGTGGAGGAGCTCGAGGTCGGCGCCGCGCAGTTCGGCTTCCTTCGCCGCCCAGCCGGCCGAGGCGAGGTCTGCGCCCGATCCGTCCAGACCCACGGTGATGCGGTTCGGCATGGTCTACCTCCTCGTGCGGTCCGCCGGGCCGTCACCACTGCATCGTGTGGCGTGAGTGGCCGGTGTGCGCGGCGTCCGTGTCGTCGGTGCGGGCGGTGACGTGTACTGCCGCGGCGACGACCCCGTCGATTCCCTCCACGAGGCTGCGCAGTGCGTGCAGCTGGCTCCGGCGTTCGACATGCCCGTCCAGTGTGACGATCCCGTCCACCACGTGCACGTCGACGTCGTCGGCCGGCACACCGAGGATGTCCGAGAGCACCTCCTCGGTGACGCGCCGGCGTATCTCGGAGTCCGGGCGCAGGAACGTGCGGAGCAGGTCACGACGGGTGACGATGCCGACCAGCCGGTCCTCCACGTCCACGACGGGAAGACGCTCGACACCGCGGCGGGTCATCAGCCGGCCGGCGTCGGCCGCTGTCTCCTCGGCGCGGACGGTGACCGCGGGCGCGGACATGACGTCCCCGGCCACGGGGGCCCGCGCCGGCGTACCGTTCCGCGGAGCGAGAGGGGAGTCCGGGGCCGGGCCGGCCAGCAGGTCGGTCTGCGAGACGACACCCACCACCCGGTCCTCGTCGTCCAGCACCGGGACTCCGGAGATGTCGTGCTGGGCCAGGAGCTTCGCGACGTCCTTGAAGGCGGTGTCCCGCGTCACGGTCACGACCTCGTCGGTCATCAGGTCCGCCACCTTGATGTGCTTCATGAGGCCCTCCTGGTGTGCCGGGTCGTGCGAGGCCGGCGTCTCTCGGCGTCTGCCCTCACCATCCACCGGAGCCCGTCGGCGATCGAGGGCCGAACGGTCCCGTCCCGGGGCCGGAGGGGCCACGGCCGGATACGGCACCGGGACGGGACCGGACGAGGGGACCATTCGGCCCCGGCACCGGTCCCGGGCGGCCCTCTTCCCGCGGCACCGCGGATGTCAGCCTGAGGGGTGTCCCCATCCGCTTCTCGGTTGGGAGTAACCGTGGAAAGCACCATCCGGACCCCGGACACCAGCTCGGTCATCGTCGGCGTGGACGGCTCGGAGCAGGCGCGCGCCGCCGCCCTGTGGGCCGCGGGCGAGGCCGCACGCCGCGCCCGGCCCCTGCACCTCGTCCACGGGGCGGACACCGACGGCAAGGCCCTGTACCTGTCGGCGGAGACCATCGAGAAGACCCGCGCCGCCGGGCGGGAACTCCTGGACGACACGGCGAAGGCCGTGCGCGCCGAGTACCCCGGTCTGCACGTGACGACCGAGTTCAGCCGCACCGACGCCGTCACCAGCCTCCACCGGGCCGGCGGGCTGCACGGCACGATCGTCGTGGGCCACCGCGGCCTCGGGGGCTTCAACGCCCTCATGCTCGGCTCCGTCGGGATGGGCATCGCGGCGGTCGCCGAGAACCCCGTCATCGTGGTCCGCGGCATCGACGAGGCAGAGGAGCGCGGCACCGTCCTCGCGGCCGTCCGCGACGGCCACGACCTCGTGTGCGCCCGGTACGCCGCCCGGGAGGCAGAGCTGCGCAAGGCCTCGCTCCGGCTGCTGCACGTGTGGAACATGCTCCAGTCCGTCGGCAACATGGTGACCATGCTCGACGACATCGACGAGATTGCCGGGCAGCACGCAGGAGCCCTGCATGCCGTCACGGACACGATCCACAAGGAGTTCCCCGACCTGGCCGTCGAGGGCGACGCGGAGAAGAGCGCCTCCGTGGCCGGGGCGCTGGTCGAGGCGTCCCGCCACGCCGACCTGCTCGTCATGGGCGGCCGCAGGGCACCCACCCGGCTTGGCCTCGGCCGCAACCTGGGCAGGGCCACGCACAGCGTCCTGCACCACGCCCACTGCCCCGTACTCCTCATCCCCCGAGCAGGTACCGGCGCCGGGGGCCGGTCATGACCGGCCCCCGGGAAGGCGCCCGTGACATCCTCGTGGGCATCGACCCGGTCCGTGCGTGGCACCTCTGCCTTGCCTGGGCTGCCGACGAAGCCCAGCGGCGCCGCCTCCCGCTGCGCCTGGTGCTCGCCGTGCCGCCCCGGCACGACACCCGCCGCGCCGACGACACTCCAGGGCAGGCAGCCCTGCGACGGGCCGGCACCGAAAGACTGGCGGAGGCCGGGGACTGGGTCCGGGCACGCCATCCGGAGCTGGTCGTGGCCGGTGAGCTGCACGGCGGCTTCCCCGCCCCCGTCATCGCCGGGATGGCCCGGCAGGCCCGCATGGTCGTGCTCGGCTCCCGGCACCTCGGCCGGGTCGCGGAGGTGTTCAGCGCCGGATCGCTCGTGGTCCCGGTGACCGCGCAGGCCCCCTGCCCCGTCGTCGTCGTGGGCGACGCGGAGGACGTCACCCGGCAGCCGCCGTACCTCGTCGTCGGCGTCGACGGCAGCGCCTCGTCCCGGGCTGCGCTCGCGTTCGCCTTCGACGAGGCCGACCTGCGGGGTGCGGACCTGCGGGCCGTCCACGTGTGGCAGCCGCCGCAGGCCACGGGCAACGACGGGGAAGCCGTACCGCCCGCCCAGCGGGCCCTGGTGTCCGAAGCGACCGCCGGACTGTCGGAGAAGTACCCGGATGTGCACGTCACCCACGAGGTGGCAACGGGCCACCCGGTGGAGGAACTGGCCCGTGCAGCCGAGCACGCCCTGGCCGTCGTGGTCGGCCGCCGCGGGCGCGGCGGCTACACGGGCATGCGGCTCGGCTCCGTCGTCCACGGCCTCCTGCACCGCGCCCACTGCCCGGTGATCACCGTCCCGACCGGATGAGGCCGCCCCCATGACCAGCCGCGCTGTCGACGCAACGGCCGTCCGTGCCCCGGTCCCGCCGGGGCCGACGCAGGCCGGGGCAGGACTGACGCAGACCGAGGCCGAACGCCGGCTGGTCCGCTACGGCCGCAACGAAGTCTCCCCTCCCCGGCCCACGCCCCTGTACCGGCGCGTGCTGGCGCAGCTGCGCGATCCGCTGATCATGGTGCTGCTCGGTGCCGCCCTGCTGACGATCCTGATCGGGGACTACCCGGACGCCGTCGTCATCGGATTGGTGATCGTCGTCAACACCACCGTGGGCGTCGCCCAGGAGGTCCGTGCGGACCGGGCCGTCGCCGCGCTCTCCGCCCTGTCCGCCCCGCACGCCCGGGTGCTGCGCGACGGAGCGGCCCACGAGGTTCCGGCGGCGCTCGTGGTCCCGGGCGACACCCTCCTGCTGGGCGAGGGCGATATCGTCGCCGCCGACGCGGACCTCACCGAGGCCTCCGCGCTCCTGATGGACGAATCGATGCTCACCGGCGAATCCGAGCCCGTCGACAAGGCACCGGACGGCACGGTGAGCGCCGGAACGGTCGTCGTACGCGGCCGGGGCACCGCCACCGCCACGGCCACCGGTGCGGCGAGCGCCCTCGGCCGCATCGCCTCTCTGCTCGACGGCGGCCACGAGCCGACTCCCCTCCAGAAGCGCCTCGCCTCCCTCGGTCGCGTCCTGGCCGCCGCCACCATCGCCCTCTGCGTGCTCTTCTTCGCCCTGGGCCTGCTGCGCGGCCTCGCGCCGGGCACGATGGCCGTCACCGCCATCAGCCTCGCCGTCGCCGCGGTCCCCGAGTCGCTTCCGGCGGTGGTCACCCTCGCCCTCGCCCTCGGAGCCCGCCGGATGGCAGCCCGGGGGGCGCTCGTCCGACGCCTGCCCGCCGTCGAGACCCTGGGCTCGGTGAGCGTGCTGGCCACCGACAAGACCGGCACCCTCACCGAAGGCCGCATGGTCGTCCAGCACCTGTGGACGCCCGCCGGCGCCGCCGACGTCTCCGGCACCGGGTACGAGCCCCACGGCGAGCTGACCCGCGCGGGGCGCTCCCTGACACCCCGGGAGCTCCGCCCGCTGCGGGAACTGCTCACCACAGCGGCCCTGTGCAACGACGCGTCCCTCAAGCCGCCCGCGGCCGGACCGCCGGACGCCTGGACGGCCGTGGGCGACCCCATGGAGGCCGCACTGCTGGCAGCCGCCGCCAAGGCCGACTGCCCCGGCCCGGCCGAACTGCACCGGGCCTGCCCCCGGATCGCCGAGGCACCCTTCGACAGCCTGCGCAAGCGCATGACCACCCTGCACCACCTGCCTGACGGGAACGTACTGGTCTGCCTCAAGGGGGCACCGGAGGCGGTGCTGACCCCGACCGTCCTCGCCGAGCCGCCCGAAGCGCTGGAACGGGCCCGCCGACAGGCTGCCGCACTGGCCGCACGGGGGTTCCGCGTCCTGGCCGTGGCAGGCGCCGAGCGGCTGTGGCAGCCCCTGCCCGCCGCCGACGCAGAGCACGGACTGCGCCTGCTCGGCCTGATCGCGATCAGCGACCCGCCGAAGGCCGCGGCCGCCACCACGCTGGCGGCCTGCCGGGCGGCCGGCATCACCCCTGTGCTGATCACCGGTGACCACCCGGCGACGGCCCACGCCATCGCGGTCCGCACCGGACTCGTCGGGGACGGCCCCGCGGAGCAGGTCCTCACGGGCCCCGAGCTGGCTGCCTCCCGGGACGCCGACCTGACCGCCGTCCGGGTCTTCGCCCGCACCGACCCCCAGCAGAAGCTGGACATCGTCCGCGCCTGGCGGGCCGGCGGAGCCGTCACCGCCATGACCGGGGACGGCGTCAACGACGGCCCCGCCCTGCGGCAGGCGGACATCGGCGTGGCCATGGGGGCACGGGGCACGGAAGTGGCCCGGCAGGCGGCCGACCTCGTCCTCACGGACGACGAGCTCTCCACCGTGGTGGCGGCTGTCGAGGAGGGCCGCCGGGTGTACGACAACATCCGCCGCTTCCTCGTGTACGCCATGGCCGGCGGAGCCGCCGAGATCCTCGTGATGCTGATCGGCCCGCTGCTCGGGCTGCCCCTGCCGCTCCGCGCGGGGCAGATCCTCTGGATCAACCTCCTGACCCACGGCCTCACGGGCGTGGCCATGGGGGCGGAGCCCGTCTCGCCGCAGGCCATGCACCGCCCGCCCCGCCCTGCCGGACAGCACATCCTCGCCGCGGGAGTGTGGCAGCGCCTCCTCGTCCTGGCCTCCGCCGTGACGGCGGTCAGCCTCCTCGCGGGCACCGCCGCCCACGCCATGGACCTGCCCTGGCAGAGCGTGCTCTTCCTGGCCCTGCTCGGATCCCAGCTGGGCGTGGCCCTCGGCCTCAGGGCCCGCCTCCTGACCAGGGCGAACCTCTTCCTCCCCGCCTCCGTCGCCGGGTCCGCCGCACTGGCGATGGCCGCCCTGCACGTCCCCGTACTGCAGTCGCTGCTGGAGACCGAACCGGTCGGCTGGACCGGAGTCTGGCTCGCGTCCGCTGCGGCTCTCGCGGCGTTCCTCGCCGCCCGGCTGCTGCGCGGCGCATTCCGCAGAAAGGCATGACCATGAACACTCACGAGCCAGAACACGGACCCGGCATCCACGCCGAGGTCGGCGACCAGATCGTCGTGGGCGGCCCCACCGTCGGCACGCCCGGCCGGGACGGGGAGGTCATCGCCCTCCACCATGCCGACGGAACCCCTCCGTACGACGTCCGCTGGTCCGACACCGGCCGTACGTCCGTGTTCTTCCCGGGCCCGGACGCCCACGTCCGCCACCTGCACGAAGCGACGGCACACCCCGCCCCAGGCAGCAGCCCCGAGAAGCAGTAGCCGCGGGCCGGGACCTCGGACTCGCCTCGCGCGTGCCGTGCGGGGAGGGTCGCACGGGCCGCTCGGTGGGGCCGATCGGCCCATGCGTATCGGCCGGGGCCGGGATCAGTCTGGTGGTACCAGCGACCACAGCACGAGGTGGCCGGCGAGCCGCCGGAGGAGCGATGGCGTCATGAGTACGATCAACTACACCGCGCCCGGTCTGCCTCCCGGCTCCCGGGGACGAGCCGTGGCCGGGCGGACAGCCCTGGGCCGCAGGGTGGCGGCGCTCCGGGCCGCGGCCCATCTCACGCGCGAGGAGCTGGGCGAGCGCTGCGGCGTCGATGCGCACTACCTCGCCTGCGTGGAGGACCACGTCGTGGTCCCGGCGATCGGGACCCTCGTCCGTCTCGCCCAGGCGCTCGGCACCACGGTCGACAGCCTCGTCGCCGGCGGATCCGACGGGGAGGCGGGCCCCCGGAACAGGCCGATCGACGGGCGACTGGTCCCGCTCGACGAGGGCGAGTGCCGGCGGCTCCTGGGTGTGCGGGGCATCGGACGGGTGGCCGTCTTCGCCTCCGACGGCCCCGCCGTCCACCCGGTGAACTACCTCGTCGCCGGTGACGGCATCGCGTTCCGCACCGGTGCCGACACCGTACTGGCCCGCGCGGCGGGAACCGAGGCCGCCTTCGAGGCCGAGCAGATCGACGAGGTCGCAGCCAGGGGGTGGAGCGTGCTGGCCGTCGGAGAGCTCACGAGGGCCGTCGCCGCATCGCGAGACCTCGAGCGCAGCGCTGCGGCGGCCAACTTCGTGCCCTGGGCGGACGGAGCGCGCAGCCTCTGGATGAAGATCACTCCGGTCCGGATCACCGGCCGCCGTGTGGTGAGCCCCTGACCTCCCGGGCGGCGGCCGCTCGGACGCGGGCTGCCGGTGCCGGCCGCACCGGCATCACGGCCGACGGGGCGCGGGACGGTGCTGTCCGCCGGTGCCGCCGTCCGTCCCCGTGCCGTCGAGTTCCGCGAGCAGTCGTCTGCGTACTTCTTCCGTCAGCCGGGACAGCCGCTCCGAAACCGCAGGCACCGGCGCCTGCGGGTCGCGGATGCGCCTGGCCCCGGCCGGCACCGCGCCGAGATCGGCGTCGAGGCGGGAGCGCGCGGCGGTGAGCGAGTCGGGCGGTCCGGTTCTCCGGCCGTCCCTCATGACCGTGCGCAACATTGGGTCCCCGCCCGGGGGAGGGTCCTCGTCGCGGAGGGCGATCACGTCGGCCGCGCCGGGCCGCCGGTACACCTGTTTGGGCGCCGGGGCGGTGGCCTTCGCCGAGGACAGCTTCATCACCGGCCGGCCGTCGTATGCCACCAGCTTGTACGCGGCGTCCAGATAGGGTGCGTCCGCGGCGGTGCCCACGCGGGTGCCGACGGCGAAGACGTCGATCGGCGCCCCGGACCGGATGAGGTCGTCGATCGCGTACTCGTCCAGCCCTCCGCTGGCGATGATCCGCACGTCCGGCAGGCCCGCGGCGTCCAGCTGCGCGCGGGACCGGTGCGCGAGCTCCCCGAGGTCACCGCTGTCGAGGCGGATCGCGCAGCCCGGACCGCGCCCCAGACCGGCCAGTACTTCGGCCGCCGTCGCCACGCCCCGGCCGGTGTCGTAGGTGTCGACGAGCAGGGTGACCGGGCCGGGATGGGTGCGCGCGAAGGCCCGGAACGCATCCTCTTCCGAGTCGAACGCCTCGATGTACGAGTGCGCCATGGTGCCGGAGGCGGCCAGGCCCAGCCGTACCGCGGCATCGACATTGCTGGTTCCTGCGAAGCCCGCCATCCCTCCGAGCCGGGCGGCCTGGAAGCCGGCCTGCGGCCCGTGGGTCCGGCGCAGCGAGAAGTCGACCACCGGTCGTCCGCGGGCGGCCAGGACGCAGCGCGCCGCCTTGGATGCGACGGCCGTCTGGTGGCAGACCAGGCTGAGCAGGTACGTCTCGGCGAGCTGGGCCTGGGGGAGGGGAGCGGTCACCTCCAGGAGCGGCTCGCCGGCGAAGACGAGCCGCCCCTCCGGGACGGCACGCACCTCGCCCTCGAACCGCAGGCCGACCAGCGGAGCCAGGTCCGCCGGCGGGCGGTGCAGCGCCTCGGCGAAGACGCGGGCGTCGTCCGGCGTCACCTCGAATTCGTGCAGGTAGTCGAGGGCGGGCTCCAGACCGGCGGCGACGAGGAACCCCCGCCCCGGCGGCAGTTCCCGTACGAAGAGACTGAAGGTGGCGTCCTCGGCCATACCCTCGTTCAGGTACGACATCGCCATCGTGATCTCGTACAGGTCTGTGGTGGTCACCTGGGACATGCCTCCAGCGTGCTCCCTTCCGTCGCGGTCCGCCCTGGCCGGCAGGCGCGGGCCCCTGCGCACCGGCCCCTCCTGCGGCTCCCGGGCCGGGGCCGAACGGCCCCCTCCCTGCCCCGAGAGACCCATGCGGGCCGGGCGGCTGCGGGACGACAGTGGAGACAGACCCGAACGAACGCGCCGGCCCGCGGCGCCGGAGACCTAGGAGCACCCCATGTCAGGCAGGCAGACCGCCAAGAGGGTCCTGGTCGCCTACGGGACCAGGCACGGTGCGACCGCCGGGATCGCGGCGGAGATCGGCAGGACCCTCCGCGAGGACGGCCTGGACGCCGTGGTCCTCCCCGCGGACGACGTGGACGACGTCCGCGGCTTCGACGCCGTCGTGTTGGGAGGAGCGCTGTACGCGGGCCGCTGGAGCGCCAAGGCCCGGCACTGCGCGGAACGCAACGAGCACTACCTCAGGCACCGCCCGGTCTTCCTGTTCAGCAGCGGCCCGGTCGACAGCTCCGCGGAGCAGCACGAGATCCGGCCGGTACCGGCGGTGGCCAAGCAGATGGAACGGCTCGGCGCACGCGAGCACGTCACCTTCGGAGGAAGCATCACCGCGAGCACCCCCGGCCTCATGGCCAAGGCGCTGGTCCGTCACGGCAAGGGGGGCGACTTCCGCAACCCCGAGCGGATCCAGACCTGGGCCCACCACATCAGCGCCGAACTCGATGCGGCCGCCTGAACGGCCTTCACGCCGCCCGCCGGGCGCGAGGGCTGTCCGGGGGCGCAAGAGGGGACCGTTCGGCCCTGGAGGACAGCAACTGCCTGTGGTGGGATGAAGGTGACGGAAGGAGCCCTGTGAGGATGCGGAGAAGCGGCTGACGGCCGTGCACCGCACGATCAGGATCCGCGAGAAGCGGGCGGGCTCTTTCCGTCCACCGGTGCGCGCGGGCCGATCTCGTCCCGGGGCCCGGGAGGCTCTTCGAGGACGCTCCAGGCGACCGGGCCGAGAAGGTCCGCCACCCTCCGGAAGACGTCCATCAGCAGGTCGTCCACGGTCAGCATCCCCACGACGCGCTGCCCGTCGAGGACGGGAAGGCGCCGGACGCCTCTGCTGCGGAACGTCCGGTACGCGACGTGGATGTCGTCGGCGGCGTCGAGGGTCACCACCGGAGTGGTCATCACGTCCGCGACGGGATCGTCGCGGTCGAGCCCTGCGGCCACCGCCCGCACCGCGATGTCGCGGTCGGTGACGAGGCCGCGCAGGACTCCGCCCTCGGTCACGGCCAGGCAGCCGACGCCGTGGACGTCCATGTGGCGGGCCGCTTCACCGATGGTCGTCGCGGCGGTGACGGACACCGCCGGCGCCGACATGGACGCGGACACCTTCATCGTCCCGCTCCTCTCCACTGGTCCACTGGCTCCGATGTGTTCACGCCGCGCGCCCCGGGCGGCTCAGCGGCCCGCGCCGGTGTCATCCGTATCCCACGCGAGGTGCTCCGTGACCCGGACGACGCCGTCGACGGTGCGGCACAGCCGCTCGACGACGGGGACCAGACTCCGGAAGCGCACCACGCCGTGCAGGGTCACCTGGCCGTCCAGCACCTCGACGGACACGGATGCCGGGTCCAGGTGCAGAGTCCGGTCGAGGACGTCCGCGGTGATCTCGTGGCGAATGGCGTCGTCGTCGCGGAGGAAGATCCGCAGCAGGTCGCCGCGCGTGACGATGCCCACCAGGACGTCGGCGTCGTCGACGACCACCAGCCGCTTGACGTGCTGGCTCTCCATGAGCCGGGCAGCCTCCGCCGCTGTCCACTCCGGACGTGCGCAGACCGCAGGCGCGGACATCAGCTCCTCCGCACGCGTGGCGGCAGCCTTGTCGCTCTCCCAGGGCTCGGGGCGTGGCACCGACCGGAACCAGTCCCCCTGGTCGGCGGATTTCGGCAGCAGATCGCCCTCGGAGATCACGCCGAGGGGATGGCCGGCCTGGTCGACGACCGCCACCGCGGACACCCCGTGCGCGCCGAGGGTCCGCACGATCTCCTTGAACGTGGTGTCGGGAGAGACCGTGACGACCTCGCGCGTCATCAGCTCGCCCACTTCCCTGTGCCTCACCGTCTTCTCCTTCCGTGCAGCCCGGAACGGGCCTCCTTGTCAGGCCGGCACCGGCAGGCGGCGCCGGGGAGGCAGGCGGCTCTCCGCGTGGCGATCAGGCCCTCGGCGAGCTTTCGCCCTGGTGCCCCTGGTGCCCCTGGTCGTGGACCTGCGCTGCGATCACCGCCGCCTGCACCCGCCGTTCGACGCCCAGCTTGCCCAGCAGCCGGGAGATGTGGTTCTTGACGGTCTTCTCGGACAGGTACAGCTGCTTGGCGATCTGGCGGTTGGTGAGCCCCTCGCCGATCAGCTCCAGGACCGCCCGTTCCCGCTCGGACAGCATGCCGAGCCGGGCGTCCTCGGGCTCCTTGGCGGCCTCCGGGTCGCGCAGGGAGTGCATCAGCCGGGCGGTGGTGGCCGGGTCGAGCATGGACTGCCCGGTGGCCACCATCCGTACCGCCGAGACGAGGTCCGACCCCTTGATCTGCTTGAGTACGTACCCTGCGGCGCCCGCCATGATGGCGTCCAGCAGCGCTTCCTCGTCGTCGAACGACGTCAGCATCAGGCAGGCCAGGTCCGGCATCTTCGAGCGGAGGTCCCGGCAGACGGTGATGCCGTCGCCGTCGGGCAGCCGTACGTCGAGCACGGCGACGTCCGGGCGCAGCGCAGGCCCGCGGGCCAGCGCCTGCTCGGCGGTGCCCGCCTCGCCCACGACGGCAATGTCCGGCTCGGCGTCGAGGAGGTCGTGCAGGCCCCGGCGGACCACCTCGTGGTCGTCGAGGAGGAACACCTTGATGGGCGCCTCGACGGAGGCACCCGCTACGTCGGACATGTCCGCCACCCGATCCGCATCGCGCCAGTCAGGTTTCCACCCGAATTGTCTCAGCAGGACGGTGATGCGCATCTCGGGTCGGGGGACGCCGAGCCGGCCTACGCGGGGGTCGACACCGCCCCGTCGAGTTCCATGCGCACGTCGACGACCCCCTCGACCGCCCGGATGGCCCGTGCCAGGAGGGGGACCAGAGCGCGGTCGCGCAGCGGGCCTCGGAGGGTGACCACACCGTCCTGGACGGAGAAGTCCAGGGGAACGTCCGGGGCGAGTTCGGTGAGCACGGCCTGGCGGATCTCCTCCTCCAGCTCCCCGTCCGGACGCAGGAAGACCTTCAGCAGGTCGCTGCGGCTGACGATGCCCTCGAGCATGCCGACGTCGTTCACCACAGGCAGGCGCTTGACGTGCCTGCGGGCCATGATGCGTGCCGCCTCGGCGATGGCGGCGCTCGGGTGGACGGTGACCGCCGGGCTCGACATCAGGTCCTCGGCGAGCACGCCACTGGCCTTGGAGGCCTCCTCCAACTGGTCCGGGAGGCGGGGCTCCTGCCGACGGAACTCCTCCTTGGGCAGCAGGTCGGCCTCGGAGACGACACCGACGACGCGGCCTTCTCCCTCCAGGACGGGGAGAGCGCTCACCTTCCATTCCTGCATCAGTTCGACTATCTCCTTGTATGACGCCTCGCGGCCGATGGCGATCGCGGTGTGCGTCATGACGTCACTGACGGTGTAGCGGGATGCGGGCATGACCGGCTCCTTCGCCGTGATGCGGTCGCGGGCCCTGCCGCCGCCCCGGGGCGCGTGCAGGTCGGGTTGGCCCTCCTCCAATCTGAGCACCGGAGCTGTGGACGCGCACGGGTCCTGTGGGCCAGGGCAGGGCCCGATCGGCCCCCTCTCCCGGCGGACGCTGCCGGGCGGCCGATGCCGCCGGCCTCCGGCGCCCTGTGGGGGAGTATCAGCCACGACTGACGGCCCGCACCTGTCCGCGCAGGGATCGTGCCACGCGTACGTCGAACGATTCGGTGCTCGGGGTGAGCATCGCCGCGGCGGCTGTGGCCACCCCCAGCGTGCAGGCACCGACGGGATCGGCGCCGCCGGCCAGCTCCGCGGTGAGGGCAGCGACCATGCTGTCTCCTGCTCCCGCATCGCTCAGGGGTTCGCCGGGCAGCGGCGGCGCGTGGAGTTCGGTGTGGCCCTTCCCGGTCGAGCACACCGCGCCCAGCGCGCCGAGCGTCGTGACGGCGATCTCGGCGGCTCCCGTGGCGAGCAGGTGCCCGTTGAGTGCCCGCGCGTCGTCGAAGCTGTCGACGGGTCGGCCGGCCAGGCTCTCCGCCTCTGTCCGGTTGCACCTGAACAGGAACACGCCCTCCGCGAGCCCCGCCCGCAGTGCCGGTCCGGAGGTGTCCAGGACCAGCCGGGCTCCGGCTTCCCTGACGAGGCGGGCGACGGCCGCGTAGTAGTCGTCGGGCAGGCCGCCGGGCAGGCTGCCGCTGGCCACGACGTACGGGCGCCCGCCGAGGAACCGCCCCAGGGCTTCCAGGCACCGCTCACCCTCGCCCTCGCGGAGTTGCGGGCCGGGGGGAACGACGTGGCAGCTGCGGCGCGACACGGTCTCGAACAGCACGAGTGCCTCGCGGGTGTCCTCGGCGATGCCGACGGCGACGTGGTGCATGCCCTCCTCGTCCAGCAGCCGCGTGAGGCGCAGCCCGACCTCGCCCCCGGCGGTGTGGACGGCGGTGGCACGGGCTCCGAACCGCGCGATGTGACGGGCGACGTTGATCCCCCCGCCCCCGGCGGCCACCGACCTGACCCGCGCGCGGTTCTTGCCGGTGTACTCCAGACGGTCGACCTCCCAGCACAGGTCGACCGTCGGATTCAGCGTCAGGGTGACCACGTCCGGACCTGCGGCCGAGGCGTCCGGCCCCGCACCCGTGCTCATCACGGAGTCCCGGCCGTCGCGCCGGCCGCCTGCGGCCGCGGCGCCTGCTGCTCGGCGGACCCGCAGATCCTGGGCTGTGACGGAAGCGCCATCGCGCTCACCTCCGTGGACAGGGACGTCTCCGACCCGTCTGACCGGGCTCCCCCTTCGACGGTCTCACGCCAGGAGGGACTCCGGGCTCCGGCCGAATCGGCGCCGGCAGGGGCCGCGAGCACCGGAACCGCCCGCCCGGTGCCCGACACCGGGGCCGATCGGTCCCGCACCTGCCCCGACAGGCCCAAGCGGACCGCGGGCGGGCAGGCCGACAGTGGAGGCAGGAACGCACGAGACGCCGCCGGACGGCGCCGGAGAATCCAGGAGCACCCCATGTCAGGCACGCAGATGGAGCGGAGGCGCAGCCTCTTCCCCGACCTCACGGACTGGTTCGGAGCCGGCTTCCCGGGCTTCCCCGGGTGGCGGCCGGCCCTCGGCACCCACCTGATCCCGATCGAGGTGACCAGGACCGACGGCACGTACACGCTCCGCGCCGAAATGCCGGGGCTGGACCCCGAGAAGGACGTGGAGATCACCGTGGACGGCGACATGCTCACCGTCAGCGCCGAGCACACCGAGAGCACGGAGGACAAGGACCACTCGGAGTTCCGTTACGGATCCTTCCGCCGGAGTGTCCGGCTGCCCGGCCAGATCCCCACCGAAGGAGTCGAGGCCGCGTACGAGGACGGCATCCTCACCGTCCGCGTCCCGATGGAGGCCGAGCCACCCGCAGGCCGTCGCAGCATCCCGGTCAAGCGTCCCCCGCAGGAGACGGGTGAGTAGCCGCGGAACGGACCCGGACGCGGACCCGAGCACCACATCAGCAGGTGCGGCGCCACCCACCGCTGTTCACGACGGGTCCCCGCCCGTTCCCCGGGTCTGTTCGGCCACGTAGTCCGCGCACCCGTCGAGAGTGGTGAGGGACGCGTAGTCCTGTTCCGGGAGGGCGAGCCCCGTGCGGCCGCTGAGCAGTTCGACGAAGTTGAGGAAGTCCAGCGAGTCCATCTCCAGGTACTCGCGGAAGTTCGCGTGAGGGGGCACCGAGGAGAGGTCGGCGCCGGGCACGACCTCCTCGATCACGCTTCTGATCGTCTCGAGGGCTTCGTCGCGGGTCACAGGTCCTCCGGGTGCTGGAGCAGGCGGTCGAGCGTGGTGAGGAAGCGGGAGCCGGTCGCGCCGTCGCTGGCCCGGTGGTCGGCGGACAGGGTGGCGGTGACGGTCGGGTGGACGGCGAGCATGCCGTCGACCGCGACGGGGCGGTCGGTCACCCGCCCGAGGCCGACCATCGCGACCTGGGGCGGGTAGATCACGCCGAAGACCGTTTCGACGCCCTGGTCGCCCAGGTTCGTCACGGTGAGTGTGGGGTCCGCCGTCTCCGAGGCGCGGAGCCTGCCGTGCCGCGCCCGGGCGACGAGGTCCTTCAGCGCGGCCATCAGGTCCGGCAGGGGCAGCCGGTCGGCATCCGCCAGGGAGGGCGCCACCAGCCCGCCGCCGCGCAGCGACACGGCCGTGCCGAGGCGCACGCCGGTCGCGGGCACGAACCGGCCGCCGATCCAGTGCCCGTTCAGTTCGGGCACCTCGCGTGCGGCCAGCGCGACGGCTTTGAGCAGCAGTGCAGCAGGGACGAGGCGGTCGGCAACCGTCCGTCGGCTGTTCTCGGTGCGCATCCATTCCAGGGCCGCGGACAGGTCGATGACCGTCGAGAGGTAGTAGTGGGGGATCTCCCGCTTGGCACGGGCCATCAGACGGGCGATGGCGAGACGGTCACGATCACCGGCCGGCGCTGCCCGTCCGGCCGGCGCGGCGGGTGCGGACTCCCCGCCGGCGGCTCCGGGTGCGGACTCCTCGCCGGCGGCTCCGGTGCTTCCGGCGGCCGCGCGGACGTCGTCGGCCTTGACCGCGCCGCGGCTGCCGGTGCCCCTGACGGCGGCGAGATCGACGCCCAGGGACACGGCGAGCCGCCGGGCCAGCGGTGACGCCGCGATCCGCGCGGGCGCCGGGTGTGCGGCCCGCGACACGTCCGCGCGGGTGATCCGGCCGCCCCTGCCGCTGCCGTGCACCGCCTGGAGGTCCACTCCCTCCTCGGCCGCCTGGTGCCGTACGAGGGGTGTGGCGGGGGCTGCTGCTGCCGCGGGGCCCGGCCCGGGCGCCACGGCCGGGGGACCGGAGGCCGCGGGGCTGATCACGGCCAGGGGCGTTCCCACCGGCACGGTCGTGCCCGGCTCGGCCAGAAGCTCCGTGACGGTGCCCGACTCGAAGCACTCGACCTCGATCGTCGACTTGGCCGTCTCCACCACGGCGACGACGTCGCCCCGTGCGACCTCGGCCCCCTCGGCGACCAGCCACTCCACGAGGGTGCCCTCGTCCATGTCGGCTCCGAGGGACGGCATCGTGAACTCGCCCATGTCAGGCCACCGCCCGGCGGACGGCCGCCACGATGGAAGCCGGCTGGGGCAGGGCGGCCTCCTCCAACTGCTTCGCGTACGGCATCGGCACCTCCTGGCTGCACACCCGCTGGACGGGCGCGTCGAGGTCGTAGAAGGCCTGCTCGGCGATGCGGGCCGCGATCTCCCCCGAGATGCTGCCGCTGCGCCAGCCCTCGTCGACGATGACGGCCCGGTGGGTGCGCGCCACGGACTCCAGCACGGTCGCGTCGTCCAGGGGGCGCAGCGACCGCAGGTCCACCACCTCCACGTCGACGCCGTCCCCCGAGAGCTCCTCCGCCGCGGCCAGGGCCTTCGGCAGCGACCCGCCGTACGTGATCACGGAGACGTCCGCGCCGGGCCGGCGCACCGCCGCCGAGTCGAGGCCGACGGAGTCGGTCGCGGCGTCCAGCACGCCCTCCTCGTTGTAGAGGCTCCCGTGCTCGAAGAGCACGACGGGGTCGGGGTCGTCGAGCGCCGCGGCCAGCATGTGCCGGGCGTCGTCCACGGTGGCGGGGGTGAGTACCCGGAGGCCCGGGATGTGGGCGTACCAGCTCTCCAGGCTGTGGGAGTGCTGGGCGGCGAGCTGTCGGCCCGCCCCCGTCGTCATACGGATCACGATCGGAACGTTCAGCTGCCCGCCCGACATGTGCAGCAGGGTGGCCGCGTTGTTCATGATCTGGTCGAGGGCGAGCAGGCTGAAGTTCACGGTCATGATCTCGACGACGGGACGCATCCCGCCCAGCGCGGCACCGATGCCGGCCCCCACGAAAGCGGACTCCGACAGCGGGGTGTCCCGGATCCTGTCGGGTCCGAACTCCTCCAGCAGTCCCAGGCTCACTCCGAAGCAGCCGCCGTACCGGCCGACGTCCTCGCCCATGAGGAAGACCCGGTCATCGCCGCGCAGCGCCTCGCGCAGCGCTGCACGGAGGGCCTCCCGGTACGTCGTGCGGGCGGTATCGGCAGCCCGGGTCGCGTTCATCACACCCTCCCGGGGACGCTCGTCACGAACCGCAGAAGATCCGAGACCGGTTCGCGGGGGGCGGCTTCCGCGGCGCGTACGGCGGCGTCGATTTCGGTGGCCACGTCCTCCTCCAGCTGTTTCATCACCCCGTCGTCCAGGGATCCGGCGGTTCGCATCGCCCCCTCCAGGCCGTCCAGCGGGTCACGCGTCTTCCACCGGGCCACCTCCTCCTTGTCGCGGTAGCGGTCCGGGTCGTACATGGAGTGGGCGCGGAAGCGGTACGTCCGTGCCTCGAGGAAGTGCGGGCCTCCGCCTGCCCGCACCGACTCCGCCGCCCGCCGTGCGGCGGCCTCGACGGCCAGCACGTCCATGCCGTCGACGGTCCAGGCGGGCATACCGTACGACGCGGCGCGCATCGCCAGGTTCGTCTGCGCGTGTTCCCGCGCCAGACTGGTCCCCATGGCGTACAGGTTGTTCTCGCAGACCAGCAGGAGCGGCAGCTGCCACAGGGCCGCGAGGTTGGCCGTCTCGTGGAACTCGCCCTCCGCGTAGGCCCCGTCGCCGAAGAAGCAGCACGTCACGCGTTCGGCACCGCGCATCCGATCCGCGAGGGCCAGGCCCGCGGCCAGCGGCAGCCCGCCGGCGACGATGGCGTTGCCGCCGTAGAAGCGCCTCCCCGCGTCGAACAGGTGCATGGACCCGCCGCGGCCGCGGCTGCACCCGGTGGCCTTGCCGAACATCTCCGCCATCACCGCCTCGGCCGGTACGCCCCGCGCGAGGGCGTGGCCGTGCTCGCGGTAGGTGGACACGACGGCGTCCTCCTCGCGCAGGGCCTGGCCGACACCGACGGCGACCGCCTCCTCACCGATGTACAGGTGCACGAACCCGCGGATCTTCGCCGCGCTGTAGAGCTCGACGCAGCGCTCCTCGAAGCGGCGGATCAGCAGCATCTGCCGCAGCAGCGCCAGCTGGTGGTCACGTTGTGGGCGGTGCTCGCCGTCCCCGGCCGGGCGCGGCCGGCGACTGCCGGGACGCTTCGGGCCGGGGGCACTCCTCGCGGTGGCGTTCATGGCAGGGCCCTTCCTCACGAGCAGCTCACGCAGGACTTTCCAGGGTCGACAGATCGCCCTCGGGCAGACCGAGTTCACGGGCCCGCAGCAGGCGGCGCATCACCTTGCCGCTGCGGGTCTTCGGGAGGTTCTGATCGAAATCGATCTCACGCGGGGCCACCGCGGGCCCGAGCCGCTGCCTGGCGAACGCGAGCAGTTCGCGTTTCAGCGCGTCCGCCGCCTCATAGCCGGGCCGCAGGGAGACGAAGGCCTTGACCACGGCCCCCACGACCGGGTCCGGGCGGCCGATCACCCCGGCCTCGGCCACGGCCGGATGCTCCATCAGCGCGCTTTCGACCTCGAAGGGGCCGATGAGGTGACCGGCGGACTTGATCACATCGTCGGCCCGCCCCACGAACCAGAACCACCCGTCCCGGTCCCGCTTCGCCAGATCACCCGTGAGGTACCAGCCGTCGACGAAGCAGGCCTCGTACCGCGCGCGGTCGTTCAGGTAGCCCCGGAACATCGAGGGCCAGCCCGGGCGGAGTGCCAGTTCGCCCTCCACGCCCGGACGGCTCACCTGCCGCACGTGCCCGTCGGTGACCGCCGCCCGTCCGTCCTGCCCCCGTTCCAGGATGGCCGCGTGCACGCCGGGGAGGGGACGCCCCATGGAGCCGGGGCGGATGTCGCTGGAGGCGTAGTTGGCGATCATGATGGCGCCGGTCTCGGTCTGCCACCAGTTGTCGTGCACGGGGAGGCCCAGCACCTCCTGCCCCCAGACCACGGCTTCGGGGTTGAGGGGTTCGCCGACGCTGGCGATGAAGCGCAGTGAGGAGAGGTCGTACGGGCCGGGAAGGCTGCGGTCGCCGCCCCGCGGCGTGGCCCGCATCAGCATCCGGATCGCCGTGGGAGCCGTGTACCAGACCGCGACGTCCTGCGTGTCGAGGATCCGGTACCAGCGGTGCACGTCGAACTCGCCCTCGTCCACCACCAGCGTGGCACCGTGCGTGAGCGGGGCGATGATCCCGTACGAGGTGCCCGTCACCCAGCCCGGGTCGGCCGTACACCAGTACACGTCCCGCGGGCCGACATCCAGGGCGAAGGCCGCCGTGGCATGGTGGGCCACGACCGCGTCGTGGACGTGCACCGCACCCTTGGGCGTGCCGGTCGTCCCGCTCGTGAAGTGCAGCAGGGCCATGTCCTCGGGGTCGGTGGGCGGCACCGTGAACACCGGTGACGCCTGCGCCATGAGGTGTTCGAGCACACGGGTGCCCTCCGGCGGGTCGGTGACGGCGCCGACCAGCAGCACGTGGGCCAGGCCGGGAAGCAGCGGGCGGATCGCCTCGACCTTGCGCCGGTACAGGGCCTCGGTGGTCACCAGGACCCGGGCGTCGCCGAGCGCCATCCGCTGCCGCACCGGCTCCGGGCCGAACGCCGAGAAGAGCGGGCACAGCACCCGTCCGGCACGGAGCGTGCCCAGAGCGGCGGTGTACAGCTCCCGGCGCCGGCCCAGCAGAGTGAAGACGCGGTCCTGCGGGGCCGTTCCCAGGCCGGCGAGGACGTTGGCGAAACGGGACGTCTCGGCGGCGAGGTCCGCGTAGCTCACGCCGGTGACCGAGTCGTCGGCGGCTACGCACCGCAGCGCCTCCCACGCGCCGTGCCCGGCCTCGACATGCCGGTCGACCGCCTCGAAACCCATGTTCAGGCCGCCGCCGTCCGGCAGACCGCTCAGCCACGTCCGGGCCTCGCCCCAGGTGAACGCGGCGCGGGCCTGCTCGTAGTCCGGGAGCCGCCAGGTGTCGTCCGGGTGGCGCTCCTTGGTGATGATCGGGTAGGTCATGACGGCTCCTCGCCCACCACGAGGCCTGGTGGAGGTGCGACACCACCATCCTTCGGATGCGGCCCGCCGGGGGAGGGCCGAACGGGTCCGCGTGGGGACCGCTCGGGCCCTGCCGGCGCGCACACTCACCCCTCCGCGGGCCCGCCGCTCCCCGGCGTCCGCTCGATGTCGAGTTCCAGGAAGTGGGCGGAGCACGAGATGCAGGGGTCGTGGTTGCGGACGGCCCGCTCGCACAGCCGGGTGAGCCCGGCCTCGGATTCCTCCCCGCGGTCGACCCCGGACTGGACGATCCGGCGCAGGTCCTCCTCGATGGCGCCCTGGTTCTGCGCGGTCGGCGGAACGAGGCGTGCGTCGGTGACGCGGCCGCCGTCGTCGAGCGCATAGCGGTGGTACAGCAGGCCGCGGGGTGCTTCCGTGGCCCCGTGTCCGGTGCCGGCCCGGGCGGGGACCTCCACGTACGGGTGGGGCGGCGGCTCGTACGCCCCGATGATGCGCAGCGCCTCCTCCACGGCGTACAGGACCTCCACCGCACGGACGAGGATGCTGCGGTAGGGGTTCCGGCAGGCGCTGCCGCGCCCGGTGCCTCCTGCTCCCGGCGGCGCCGGAGGGTCGCCCAGCCCGGCCTCCCGGGCCGCCTCCAGGGCCGTCGGGGAGAGGAGGTGACCGCTGACGGCCCAGCGGGCGAGCGAGCCGGTGAGGTGCCTGCGTCCGTCCAGCCGGGAGTGCAGGGCCGTGGAGTGCGGGACCTGAGCTTCTGCGACGTGGTCGCAGAAGTCCCGCAGGGGGAACGTGCGCCGCGTGAACGGCTCGTCGTACCGGATGACGGTGGGGACGCCGGACTCGATGGCGTAGGTGCCGGCCTCGGCGAGGGCGAGGAAGTCGGCGTCGCATTCGGCGTCGGGGAAGTCGAACCCGCCGACCCAGCGGACCGTGTCCCAGGCGTCGTCGAGGGCTCCGCGCAACCGGACCGCCAGCGGCCGCAGCTCCGCGGCCGTGGGGGTGCGGTGGAAGCCGCCGAGGCGGACGTTGACGGGGTGGATCGCCCGGCCTCCGAGCAGCTCGACCACTGCGTTGCCCGTCTGCTTCAGGCGCAGACCGCGCTCGACGTGCCCGCGGTGGGCGCGCGACAGGCCGATCACGTCGTCGTGGCCGAGGAAGTCCGGAGCGTGCAGCAGGTGGATGTGCAGGGTCTGGCTCTCGATCCACTCCCCGCAGTACAGCAGGCGGCGGAGAGCGGCCAGTTGCCCGCCGACGGCGACGCCGCACGCGTCCTCGACGGCCCGGCAGGCACTCATCTGGTAGGCGACGGGGCAGATCCCGCAGATGCGGGACGTGAGATCGGGGGGCTCCGTGTGGGCCCTGCCGCGGAGGAACGCCTCGAAGAACCGCGGCGGCTCGTAGATCGCCAGGCGTGTTTCCAGGACGGTGCCGTCATGGATCCGCAGGTGGAGCGCCGTTTCGCCCTCGACGCGGGTGAGGGCGGGGATGCGCAGGGTCCGGGACCGCGGCGTGGACTCCGTCATTCGGCTCCTTCCGCACCCGTCACACCGGGCCCCTGCTCCTCCACGGCGGCGAACGCGGCCGTGTTGAAGGTGTGCAGGAACCTCCCGACGTCCTCCTCGCTCATGCCGTCACGGTGCAGGAGCGGGACGAGCGCCGGAAGGTTGGTCGTTCCGGCCGGTCCGAAGCAGCCGTAGCAGCCGCGCCCGTAGGTCGGGCACAGCGCTCCGCAGCCGGCGTGCGTGACGGGCCCGAGGCAGGGTGTGCCGTGGGCGACGGTGACGCAGACGTTGCCGCGGCGCTTGCAGGCGAAGCAGACGCTGTGGTTCGGGATGCCGGGTCTGCGTCCTGCGAGGAACGCGGTGATCACCTCCAGGAGCTGGCCGCGGTCGATGGGGCAGCCGCGCAGCTCGAAGTCGACGGGCACGTGGGCGGAGACGGGCGTGGAGGTGGCGAGGGTCGCGATGTAGTCGGGTCGGGCGTAGACGGTCGCGAGGTACTCGTCCACGTCGGCGTGGTTGCGCAGTGCCTGGACGCCCCCTGCCGTGGCGCAGGCGCCGATCGTGACGAGGTGGCGGGAGTCGGCGCGGACGCGCCGGATGCGGTCCAGGTGCTCGGGCGTGCTGATGGAGCCTTCGACGAGCACGAGGTCGTACGGCCCCGGTGCGGCATCGCTGGACGCCTCCGCGAAATGGGCGATCTCCAGTTCGGCGGCGATGCCGAGCAGTTCGTCCTCGCAGTCGAGGAGGGTCAGCTGACAGCCGTCGCAGGAGGCGAACTTGAAGACGCCCAGGCGGGGCCGGGCGGCGGGCTGGGGGTGTGCGTCGGGGGTCGTCATGCCTCACAGTTCCCGGATGGCCAGCAGGGGAGCGGCTCGGTCGTAGCCGACGACCGGGCCGTCGCGGCACAGCAGCAGCGGCCCGAGCTGGCAGTGGCCGCAGTGGCCCGTGGCGCAGCGCATGTTGCGCTCAAGGGAGACCTGGATGCGGGCCGGAGGCACTCCGCGGTGGAGCAGGGCGCGCGCGGTCGCGCGGATCATGACCTCGGGGCCGCACACGAAGGCGGTCGTGTCCGCCGCGGTGAACCGGGCCTCGGCGAGCAGCGCGGTGACCACACCGACCCTGCCGGTCCAGTCGTCGCAGGGGCGGTCGACGGTGACGGCCGCGAACGGCCGGCGCCACCCGGGGAACTCGTCCGCGTACAGCAGGTCGCCGGGGGATCTGGCGCCGGCGAGGACGCTCAGCCGGCCGTACGCGTCCGGCTCTGCCAGCACGGCATGGATGAGGGGGCGCAGCGGGGCGAGGCCGATGCCTCCGGCGACGACGAGCACGTCCCCGCCTCGGGCGGCCGCGGTGTCCCATGCGGTGCCGAACGGCCCGCGGACCCCGACCTGTGCGCCGGGCCCCAGGTCGCACAGCGCGCGGGAGACGGCACCGACGGCCCGTACGGTGTGCGCCAGCCGCCGGCCGCCGGGGATACGGGACACGGACACGGGGATCTCTCCGACGCCGAACGCGTACACCATCGCGAACCGGCCCGGTGCGAAGGGGGCCAGGGGCTCGCCGACCGGCTCCAGGGTGAGGGTGACCGTGTCGCGTGTCTCCTCCCGGCGGTCCGCCACCCGGTGGGGGAGCGGGGACAGGGTCATGGGGTGCGCCCGCTCTCGGGGGTCCGGTACAGGTCGAGCAGCCGGGTGCGTGTGGCCCTGAGCCGTTCTCCGATGGTCTCGGCGACGAGGGTGACCAGTGCCAGCCCCAGCACGGGCCGTGCCGCGCAGAGGTCGCGTACCGCCGCGGCGTCGAACGTCCAGGCGCGGGTCGGCTCCCGGGTCTCGGCGCCGAGGTGCCACTGCCGGGGCGGGCACAACCACGACCAGCCGAGCAGGCCGCCCGGGCCGATGGTCTCGACGACCGCGCGTCCCCGGCCGGGCACCTGGATGTCCAGCGCGACCGTGCCCGAGCGGAGGACCCAGAAGCGGTCCGCTTCCCCGCCCTCTTCGAAGACCCGGGTGCCGGCCGGCAGGACGGTGTCGCGGGCCAGGGCCATCAGCTGGGCGCGCTCCTCTGCCGGGAGAGCGTCGAGCAGCCCGTCCCCGCCGGCGGCGTCCGGATCCGCGGTCATGGCGTGCCCTCCTGCCCTGTGGCCTCCCGGTGCAGGGCGTGGGCCTCCTCGGTGAGGTCGATGCCCGTGGGGCACCAGACGATGCAGCGGCCGCAGCCGACACAGCCGGAACTGTCGAACTGGTCGTGCCAGGTGCCCAGCTTGTGGGTGAGCCACTGCCGGTAGCGGCTGCGGGGGGTCGCCCGGACCGGGCCGCCGTGCAGCAGCGAGAAGTCGAGGTCGTAGCAGGAGTCCCAGCGGCGCCACCGCTCGGCGTGGTCGCCGGTCAGGTCGGTCACGTCCTCGGTGGTGGTGCAGAAGCACGTGGGGCAGACCATGGTGCAGTTGCCGCAGCTCAGGCAGCGGGCCGTGACGTCGTCCCAGCGGTCGGCCTCCAGCGTGTCCCGCATGAGCGTGCGCAGGTCCACCGGCGGCATGGAGCGGCCCATGTGCTCGGCGGCCCGGCGCACGCCGTCGGCCGCGGCGGTACGCGTGGCGTCGTCGGCGGCGATGCGGGGAATCTCCGCGAGGACCGAGGCTCCCTCCCCGGTCCCGCTCCGGCACAGGAAGCGGTGGCCGGCGCCGTCCACCACCTCGGTGAGAGCGAGGTCGTAGCCGGCGTCCGCGGCCGGTCCCGTGCCCATCGAGACGCAGAAACACGTGGCCCCGGGCTCCGTGCACTCGACGGCGATGAGGAAGGCGCCCGTCCGCCGGGACAGGTAGGCGGGATCGCGGTACCGGCCGCCGGACATCACCCGGTCCAGGATCCGGATGGCGCGCAGATCGCAGGGGCGCACGCCGAGGAACGCGTAGGCGGCGCTTTCCTGCTCCTCCTCGCGCACGGTCAGCCCGCCGCCGGGCTCCCGGTCCGCGGACCACTGGCGCACCCGCTCGGGGTGCAGGAACGACTTCCACGACTGGGGACCCGCGCTGTGCGCGAATGCGGCCCCGTCCTCACGCCGGCGGACCCGGTACCGCCCCGCCTCCAGCTCCACCCCCCACCCGTAGGGCAGCTCGGCGGCGGACTCCAGCTCGTCGAGGACGATCGCCGCGTCCCGTACGGTCGGGCCGATCACCGTGCGGCCGCGGCGCCTGAGGACCTGTACGAGAGCTTCGAGGCCGGCCCGGTCCAGCACCGCCTCGGCGGGGCCGCCCGCAACCCGGCCGACTCCTTCGGGGTCGCTCATGGCCTGCCCTCTCTCCGGTACCTGCGGCCCGCGGAAGGCGGGCCGTGCGGGGCACCAGCAGTCCGCCGGTGCCGAACCGGACGGCGTGCACGTGTTCACGGACAGGGTGTCAGGCCGACCCGTCGCGAGTGGCGGATCCCGTCCGGCGAGTCGTGTCGCGCGGGTCCGTCCGGGTGCGGGCGGCACCCGGGGACGCGCCGTGCTGCCCGATGTCCGCCGCGATCCGCCGGATCAGCCGCGGGACCGCGCGAGCCACTGCCGGGGTGATGCCGACCCCCATCGAACGGTCCGCCCCTTCGACCGCGTAGACGATCAGGCGGCCGGGACTGCGGCCGAGAACCGCCCCGAGACGCAGCGCATCGGCGAGTCCGAGCCCGTGCGTGCTGTGCCTTCCGGCGGCGGCCGGGCGCAGCCCGCCGTCCGCGGCGGCATCCCACCGGTGCGTCCGCCCCGGCTGCGCCGAAGGGGGAAAACAGGCGTCGACGACGATGGCCAGGGCGGTGTTGTCCCACAGCTCGATCAGACGCCCGGGGTCCCCGTCGCACTCCGCGAGGACGGTGTCGGCGGGCAGCCGCCGCTGAGCGGACCGCTCCCTCAGCAGGCCGACCACCACCGGGCCGACACCGTCGTCCCTGCGGAACCCGTTGCCGAGTCCGATGACCGCCGCAGCGGTGAGCGCCTCCATCGGCTCCGACTCCTCTCCGCGGACGGACCGGCGGCGGCAGCCTCCTGCGCCACCCGGGGGCGGACGTGCCCGCGTGCCGATGATCGGGCCGGCGGCCGCCGTCCGCACTCCGGGTCACCGCGGCCGGCGCGCGGGCCGGTGGGCCTGAAGCCAGACTGGACAGGGGGGCGCGACGAGGAGGCAGCCATGAAGACAGCGCGGGAGATCATGCACACCGGTGCCGCCTGCGTCCAGGAGACGGAGACGCTCATGGATGCGGCACGCCGGATGGGCGAGCTGGACGTGGGGGCACTCCCCATCTGCGGTCCGGACGACCGCCTGCACGGAATCATCACCGACCGCGACATCGTGATCAAGTGCCTGGCGAAGGGAAAGGACCCGGGCCACATGACGGCCGGCCAGCTCGCCCAGGGCAAGCCCGTGACGGTGGACGCCGACGCGGGAGCGGACCAGGTCCTGGCCACGATGCAGGACCACCGCATCCGGCGGGTACCCGTCATCGCCGACCACCGGCTCGTCGGAATGATCAGCGAGGCCGATCTCGCACGGCACCTCACCGACGAACAGGTGGGCCACTTCGTCGAGACGATCTGCGCCGCTCGGTGATCCGCAACGACGCGGCACACGTGCAAGGTCCAGCCCAACGCTGACGCAGTCACTTCGGCCCGCGGTGCCGCTTGAGGAACCACGTCCCGCCCTCGGGCCCGGTCAGCCGCCACACACGGCTTCCGGTGCGGAGCCAGGACCCGCCGCGCGCGTCCGGCGCAGGGTGAGGTGGACGTCCGCCGGCACTGTGTACCGGCCCGTCACGGAGTGGTCCTGAGCGTGTCGTGGGGGCCGGTGGACTGGGACGGGAGAGTGGCTTCGAAGGCGGCGGCCTGGGTGAGGTAGGCGCTGCGGAAGTCCCCGGTGGCGGTCTTCTCGTCCATGAGGTCCGTGAAGGTGCCCGACTCGGCGACGCGGCCGTCCTTCAGGACGTGGATCAGGTCGGCGTGGCGTACCGAGTGCAGGCGGTGGGTGATGAGGACGATCGTCTGGCCGGTCGTGGCGGCCAGGGACCTGATCTGGTCGAAGACGCGCTGTTCGGCGACCGCGTCCAGGGCGCTGGTGGGCTCGTCCACGATCAGGATCTCCGCCCGCCGGTACTTGGCGCGGGCGATGCCGATGCGCTGCCACTGGCCGCCCGAGACCTGGTGGCCGCCCCGGTAGCCGCGGGCGAGGAGGGTGCCGAGGCCGCGGGGGAGGCCGTCCAGGACCTGGTCGGCCCCGGAGAAGGCGGCCGCGTCCTTGACCGCGTCGTCGTCGATGGGCAGCTCCGGGCGGCCGATGCCGACGTTCACGCGGAAGGTGAACGGCCAGTGCTGGAAGTCCTGGGACATCAGCGCGACGCGGTCGAAGAGCTGGTCGCGGTCGGCGGTGCGGGCGTCGACGCCGTCCCACCAGATCGTGCCGCCGCCCTCGTCCGGCAGGTACAGGCCGGCCAGGAGTTTGACGAGGGTGGACTTGCCGGAGCCGTTCTCGCCCACCAGCGCGATGATCTTCCCGGCGGGGAAGGAGAGGCTGACGTCGTGCAGCGTCGGTTCCGGCCGGGCGGCCGCGCCGGCGGGGTAGGTGAACGTGACGTTCTCGAAGCGGACTTCGCGCAGCCGCTCGGGCAGCGGCTGCCCGCCCGCAGGGATGGCCCGGGCCTTCGCCTCCCGGCACAGCCGTTCGAAGTCGGCGACGAACAGGGACTCCTGGTGCAGTTCGGTGATCTGCAGGACGAGGGTGTCCAGGCTCGCGCCGCCGGTGCGGATGGCCAGGACGGCCGTTCCGGCGACCGCCAGGTCCATGGCCCCGCCCCACAGCAGCGCGCCGAGGGCGCCGTACGTGAGGAGGGTGGCGAGGCCTCCGGCGCCGTCCGCGGCGAGCCCGATCCGGGCGGCGCGGCGGGCCAGCCGGGTCTGCTCGCGCTCGCTGGTCTCGGCCATGTTCCGGAAGTGGCCCAGCAGGAACGGCCCGATGCCGTGGACGCGGACCTCCGCCGCGGCCTCCTTCTGCGTCAGCAGCTGGCCGAGCAGGAGACCGGCCCGCGCATGCTGCACGAAGGCGTGGAAGGAGAGGTACTCCTGGCGGGAGATCATCAGTGAACTCCACGCGCTCGGCAGGGTCATCAGCACCAGGAGCGGCAGCAGCACCGGGTGCAGGACGGCCAGTACGCCGGCCGCGGCGATCAGCGACACCGCGGCGTTCAGGGTGTTGGTGCAGTAGCGGATCATGCGGCGGGCCGAGTCGGCGCCGTAGCGGGCCGCGTCGAGGAGCCGGTGGAACTCGTCGTCCTCGATCGCCGCCAGCTCCGTGCGGTGCACCAGGCCCAGGTACTGCTCGGTCGCGACCCGCTGCACCTTCGGCTCCAGCGCTCCGGTGGCCGCGGTGGAGGCCGAGCGCAGGAGGGACCCGACGAACGCCGTGACGGCGACGGCCGCCAGCGCGGGCACGGCCCGGGTGAGGCGCTCGTTGGTACTGCCGTCCGCGAGGATGTGCCCGAGCACGCTGTTGACGGCGACGAGGCCGACAGCCTGCGCGATGCCGCGGCCGACCTCGGAGGCCAGGACGACCCGCAGGGCCCGGGGGTCGGCCCGGCGGGCGAGGCGCAGCCCGGTACCGACCAGGCCGGGCAGCTGCCGGGCCATCGACCAGAGGCCGAGACGGAGCCAGGCGCCCTCGTGCCGGTCCCAGCCGATGTCGTAGGCGAGTTCGCCGCCGAAGAGGAGCCGCTCGGAGTCCGACACCCCGGAGGCGCCGGATCCGGTCTTCTGACCCGTGGTCATGCGGCCCTCCCGGTGCCCCGGCGCGCGCCCGACGGGGCGGGGCGGGCGTCAACACGGCGCCGGTACGACGGGCCGGGGCGCGGGACACGCCCTCCCCGTTCGAACGGGGAGGGGTCTGCGGAGTGCTGAGGCTGTGGAGTCACGAGGTCCTCCTCATGGGTGCACGGCTGGGACTGGTGCTCCAAGAACGGCTCCCGATCGGGTGCGTCACTGCCGCATCCGGGGCCGATCGTGAACGGATGTTCCCATGCGGCCCGGTGGGCCCGGTGTGTCTGGCGTCGTCGCGTTGAAACTCGCTCGAACAGGTTCCTGTCATCCTGCCGAGGGCTTGCGGTCCCGTACGGGCGCCCGCCGCAGCCGGATGGCAGGTCCGGCCGCCGCGCGGGACCATGGCTCCGGAAGGAATGCCATGACCCAGGCCTCGTCGTCCGCCGCCCCGTCCCCGCCCCCGCCGCAGAGCCCGCCGGAGGAGGAGCGGCCGCGCCGCCGCCGGTTCCGGGCCACGCTGCCCGGCTGCTGGGGCGCGCTCGTCCTGGCCTGCCTGTCCTTCACCCCGTCACTGCTTCCCCGCGGGGGCGTGCTCCAAGGCGTCGTCGCCGGCATCAGCGCGGCCATCGGGTACGCGCTCGGCGTGCTGGCCGCCTTCGTGTGGCGGGCCTTCGCCGACCGGGACCCGCGAACCCCCTCGCGCCGGTCCTGGCTCGTCTTCGCGGTCTGCGCGGTGATCCTGTTCGGCGTCGCCTTCGGGCTCGGCCAGTACTGGCAGCACCGGATCCGGCAGCTCATGGGAGTCACCGAGTACAGCGCGGCCGCCACCGTCGCCGGCCCGTTCGTCGCGGCCGCCGTCTTCCTGGTCCTGCTCGTCGTCGGCCGCGGGCTCCGCCGCCTCTACCACGCGGCAGCCCGGCTGCTCGGGCGGTGGATCGGCCCGCGTGCGGCGCGGGTGGTCGGCTGGCTGGCGGTGGCCGCCCTGGCGTGGTCGGTGTTCAGCGGGCTGCTCCTGGGCGGCTTCGTGAACGCCGCGAACGAGGCCTTCTCGGTACGCGACACCGAGACACCCGAGGGCGTCAGCCGGCCCGCGTCGGTCCTGCGCTCCGGCGGACCGGGCTCCCTCGTGCCGTGGGAGACCCTCGGCCGGGAGGGGCGGGCCTTCACCGGCAGCGGGCCGACCGCCGAGCAGATCGGCGCGTTCGCCGGCCGCGAGGCGATGGAGCCGGTCCGCGCGTACGCCGGCCTGGCGACCGCCGACGACGCCGAGAGCCGCGCGGAACAGGCCGTCGCCGACCTGCGCCGTGCGGGCGGCTTCGAGCGCGAGAACCTGCTCGTGATGACCACCACGGGAAGCGGATGGGTCGATCCCGCCGCCGTGGACACCTTCGAGTACCTCGGCGGCGGCGACGCGGCGACCGTGGCGATGCAGTACTCCTACCTGCCGTCCTGGCTCTCCTACCTCGTCGACCAGTCCAAGGCGCGCCAGGCCGGCCGGGAGCTCTTCGACGCCGTCTACGACGTCTGGTCGAAGCTGCCGCCCGAGCAGCGGCCGCGGCTGTTCGCCGCCGGCGAGAGCCTGGGGTCGTTCGGCGGGGAGACCGCCTTCAGCGGGGAGTACGACCTGCGCAACCGCACCGCCGGCACCCTCTTCGCCGGGCCGCCCAACTTCAACACCCTCTTCCGCGAGTTCAGCGACCAGCGGGACCCGGCCAGCCCGGAGATCGAGCCCGTCTTCAAGGACGGGCGGACCGTCCGGTTCACCGGCGACCCGGCCGCCGGCATGCCCCCCGCGGACCGGCTGTGGGACGGGACGCGGGTGCTCTACCTGATGAACCCCTCCGACCCGATCGTCTGGTGGAGCCCCTCGCTGGCCCTCACCGAACCCGACTGGATCCGCCAGGCCCCCGGCGACGACGTGCTGGAGGAGATGGTCTGGCTGCCCTTCGTGACGTTCTGGCACATCACGGCCGACCTGCCGTTCTCCACGGGCGTCCCCGACGGCCACGGCCACACCTACAAGACCGCGTACGTCGACGGGTGGAACGCCGTCATGCGGCCCGAGGGCATCACGGCGCAGGACCTCGACCGCCTCCGCGACATCGTCCGGCCGGACGGCTCGTAGCAGTGCCCGGTCAGCGCAGCAGGAAGCCGACCAGGTAGCCGAGGGCGTTGACCGCCCAGTGCAGGCCCAGCGGGGCCAGCAGGCTGCCGCTGCGCCGCCGCAGCTCGCAGAACAGCACGCCCGCCGCCGCGGTGAAGAGCACGGCCGACAGCACGGCGAGTGCGGCGCCCGCCCCGGAGCCGCCGAAGACGCCTCCCAGCGCCGGTTTCGCGGACGCCAGGCCCAGGGAGGGCAGCACGTGCCACAGGCCGAACAGGAGGCTCGACACGGCGGTCGCCCACACCGTCCCCCGGGCCCGCCGCACCAGGCCGTAGAGGACCCCCCTGAAGGCCGTCTCCTCCACCAGGACGGTGCCGACGGGCACCAGGACGAGGATCCGCAGCGCCAGCTCACCGCCGTCCATCCCCGCGTACCGCCGGTCCTCGAAGAGCGCCCGGCCCGCCGGCAGCAGCGCCGCGACCAGGTACACGGCGGCGACGATGCCGACCAGGGCCAGCGCCCACCGGGCGCCGCGCGCCATCGTGCAGCGGGCCAGGCCCGCGTCCGCCCACGTCCCGCCGGCCCAGCGCAGCACCCCGAGCAGCAGCGCGCTGACGGCGAGGGCCGCGGCCGTACGCACCGCGGCTGCCGCGGGCCCCAGGTGCGCGGCGACGTTGGCGGCGGCGAGCACGGCCAGCGTGAGCCCCACCGCGGGCCAGGTGCCGAGCGCTCCGTGCCGGCGCCTCCGCGGCGGTCCGGTTCCGGTACGGGGCCCCCGGCCCTCGCGCCGACCGGCGCCACCGGGGTCGGGGCAGGGCATGCGCGTTCCGCCCTTCGGTCAGGCCGGCGGTGCGGCCCGGTCTGCCCGGGCCCGGTCCCTCCAGGCTCACGCTACCGGGCACCCGACCCGCCCGCCCCCTCGCGCACACGCCCCCGCGCCTCGCACGGCCGGCCCGCCGGGGCAAGCGGATCGGCCGGGCCCGGACCGTTTTTTGGCGGAAGTTGCTCAAGCCCGGCCCGGGGCGCTCGCGCGGCACTAGCGTCCACAGCCCGGCATGCGCACCGCCCGGCCGCGGCTCGCGGCGCGGCGCCGCCGCCACCGACGCCCACCACCCCGGAGGCCGCCCGCCCATGCACACCGGATCGCCGCACGCCAGGGCACCGCTCGCCGTCCTGGCGCTGGTCGCCGCCGTGGCTGCTCTGCTCCTCGGCGGGGCCGGCCCGGCCTCCGCGCACTCCGGGCTCACGGGATCCGACCCCGCGGACGGCTCGGTCCTCGCCTCGCCGCCCCCGCACGTCACCCTCACCTTCACCGAGACGGTCGGCCTCTCCGCGGACTCGGTGCGGGTGCTGTCCCCCGACAACGAGCGAGTCAACCCCCGCCCGGCGCACCACGCCGACGGCAGGGGCAACACCGGCCGCGTGGAGCTCGCCGACGGGCTCGCCCAGGGCACCTACACGGTGGCCTGGCGGGTCGTCTCCGCCGACGGCCACCCCATCTCCGGCGCGTTCGTCTTCTCCGTCGGCAGACCGTCCGAGACCGCTGCCGAGGTGCCCGACACGGCCGCCGGAGACACGGCGGCCGGCCGCCTCCACGGGGTCTTCCGCCACGTCGCCTACAGCGGTCTCGCCCTCCTCGCCGGCGCCGCCGCGTTCGTCCTCCTGTGCTGGCCCGGCGCCGGTGCGCTGCGCCCCGTGCGCCGGCTGCTGGCCGCCGGCTGGGCCGCGCTCGCCGTGTCCACCACCGCGCTGCTGCTGCTGCGCGGCCCGTACGAGACCGGCGGCCCGCTGACGGCGGCGCTCGACCCGGCCCTGCTGGGGCAGACCCTCACCGGGAGGGCCGGGGGAGCTCTCGTCGTACGCTTCCTCCTGCTCGGCGCGACGGCCGTGCTGCTGCTGAGGCTGGCCCGCCGGGCCGGGGACCCGGACGGCCGGGCGGAGGAGTGGTGTCCCGGCCGCCGGGTCCACTGGACGGCGGCGGGCCTCGCGGCGGGCCTCGCGCTCACCTGGGCCGCCGCCGAGCACGCCGCCGCCGGGATCCAGGTGCCGCTGGCCGTCCCCGCCTCCGTACTCCACCTGCTCGCCATGGGGGTCTGGTTGGGCGGCCTGGCCACGCTGGCGGCCGTCCTCGGGGGCCGGGGGGCAGGCGGTCCCGCCGTGCCCGCCCGCGCGGTCGGCCGCTTCTCGACGCTCGCCTTCGCGGCCGTCGCCGTCCTGGTTGGCACGGGCCTGTACCAGTCGTGGCGGCAGGTCGGCTCTTGGGAGGCGCTGACCACCACCTCCTTCGGCAGGATCCTCCTCGTCAAGACCGCCGCCGTGGTCCTGATGCTGTGGGCGGCGTCCTTCTCCCGGCGGCTGGCCGCCCGTGTCCTGGACCCGGCCGGCACGGCCGGCACGGCCGGTGCGACGGGTGCGGACACGGGAGCCGGGCGGGTGCGGGAGCCCGCCCTGGCAGTGGCGGGCACGGCCGCCGCGGGCCCGGGGCCGGCGCCCGGAGCACCGTCCGCCGGTGCGAAAGCCGGCCCGCCGGCGCCCGGCGGGGCAGAGGGGCAGCGGCGGCGCCTGCGCCGCACCGTGGCCGCCGAAGCCGCACTCGGCGTCCTGGTCCTCACCGCCACCACCGTGCTCACCGGGACGCAGCCCGGGCGCGCCGCCGTGCGGAGCGCCGAGGCGGCCGCCGCGCGCGGCCCGCAGGTGCGGGTGGTCACCGTCCCCTTCGACACGGGGGCGGCCGGGCACCGCGGCACGGTGCAGATCACGCTGTCACCGGGACGCGTCGGGGAGAACTCGGTCGAGGCCGTGGTGTTCACCGAGGACGGCGGCCTCGCGGCCGTGCCCGAAATCCGCCTCAACCTCACCCAGACCGACCTGGACATCGGACCGATCGACGCGAAGCTCACCGACCGGAAGGGGTACTGGGCCGCATACGACCTGCGGCTGCCCGTGCCGGGTGAGTGGAACGCCGCCGTCACGGTCCGCACGGGCGACATCGACCAGGCGACCGTCCGCGCCCCGGTGCCGGTCACGGGGCGGCCGAAGTGAGCGGCAGGGCCGCCGGGTGCCGTGGAAACGCCGGCGCCCGGCGGCCCCTCCCCGGGCCCCGTGAGGGGCCGGAGGGGGCCGCCGGGCGGCGTGCCGGACGGCGCGGGCCCCGGGCGGGGCCCGCCTCCGCTGCTACCAGGAGCGGCGGAAGTTGATGTGGCCGCCGTCGCGGTCGAACCAGCCGCGGAAGCCCCAGTTGATCCAGCCGCCGTCGCCCTGGTTGGTGAACTGGCCCGACTCGAAGATCCACAGGCCGTAGTGGATGTTCCCCCACTGCACGTTGGCGTAGACCCGGGTGCCGCTGAAGCGGTCGTCGTAGTTGTGGCTCAGGTTGAACAGCATCACGTTGTGGCGGCCGCCGGCCGCGTCGAAGGCCTTGTCCACCGCCTGCTGGACGAAGGAGCCCCGGTCGTCGGTCTTGATGCTGCGCAGCGCGTCGGCGATGGCCTTGCCGCGGCCGAGCTGGTCCATGGAGACGTTGACGTTGACGCTCTTGTCGGCCGCCGCCGCGGCGGGGGAGGCGTCGGGCGCCGCGGCGGCGGTGACGGCGGGGCGCTCGGCCGCCTGGGCCGGGAGCGAGGCCGCTCCGGTCAGGGCGACGGCGGCGAGGGCGAGCGTGGCGAGGGTGGTCTTGCGGCGCATGGAAGGAAGTCCTTGTCTGTGCGGGCCGGTTGCGAAGGCGTGGGTCGGGGTGTGTGCTGCCGGGGTTACCAGGAGCGGCGGAAGTTGACGTGGCCGCCGTCGCGGTCGAACCAGCCGCGGAAGGCCCAGTTGATCCAGCCGCCGTCGCCGTGGTTGGTGAACTGACCCGACTCGAAGACGATGACCCGGTACTTGCCGTGGATGCCGCTGACCCTGGCGTCGTAGACGATGCCGTTCAGGTGGGCGGTGTGCCCGTTGGCGTCGTTGATGACCATGACGTTGTAGCGCTGCCCGCTCTCGTAGAAGGCGCCCTCCATCAGGGACTTCACGTAGCCGGAGCGGTTCTGCTTGCGCTCGATCGCCTCGGTGACGATGTTCATGATCTTCTGGGTGATGTCGAGGACCGCGGAGGCTACATCGACCTTCCCCGCGAGGGCCCCGGCCTCGCCCGGGACGGCCCCCTGCACCGCGGCCGGCCGGGGCTGGGGCGCGGGCGCCTCGGCGGCGTACGAGGCGGTGGCGGGGAGCAGGACGCCGGCGGCGACGGAGCTGACGAAGGCGAGGGCGATGCGCTTGCGGCTGAGGAACATGGTTTTTCTCCTTCTGGCAGGTTTTCCGATGATTTTTCGGGCGCACGGAGGCTGCGGGGCCGCCGGGCGGACGAAGGTGAGGGGCTGCGGGTGAAAACCGCGGCAGGCGAGCAGGATTTGCGGCGCAGCGTGCCGGGCCGTGTGCGGCTGGAGAAGCCCGGCCGGGAAAAGAAGGGAAACCGGGCCGATTTCGGCCGATCTCCTTCGGCGGGGCCCTGTGAAGTGCCGCACGGCTGATTTGCTCGACGGACCTTTGGGACCGGTGTGGCGAAGGGGTGCTTTTCGTCACCACGAGGTGGCGAGGTGCGCGGCGGCGTCGTCCGGGAAGGGGCGGCGGTCGCCGCCGGCGCGGCCCGCCGGCGGCGGGGGGCCTGCGGCCCGCCGGAGCAGCAGGACCGCGCAGGATCCGGCGCAGATCAGTGAGAAGGCCGGCCACCAGGGGAAACGCGGTTCCCGGCGGTCGGGAGAGGGGTTCGGCATCGGGTCTTTCCAACGGCTTTCGCGTGAATCGGAACCCGGTAGGGCCGGAAGGGCTCTAGAGGACCGGGGGGCAGTGGGTCGCGGGGTTCGTCCACTCGGTGTCCCCCGGCCGGCTGTCGCAGGGGGCCGGCGGCTGCGCCGAATCGGCACCGGTGTGGCCGGCGGGTACCGCTGCGGCCGCAAGGCCGCCTGCAATGACCGTGGCCAGCGCCGCCGCACAGAGGGACCGGGTGAACTTCATGCTGAACTCCTGAGGACCTGGACGTGAATTCCGAGCGGAGAATCCTGTCGGCGTTTTTCCTTTCCGACGGCTCAAGAATCACCCGGGGGAGAACTCCGGGTCCAGGGCGGGCGGCCCTCAGCAAGGTGCGTGGCACGAAAGAGAGGGGTGGCAAATTTGGACAGAATCCAGCAAAAGGGGACGCCTGACGGGGGGAGGGGCCGCTTACGGCCGGCCCCCGGCCCCGGCCGGGAGGAGGCGCCGCACGAACCCGCCGACCTCGGCCCCGCGGCACTCCGGCTCTACACGCGGCTGCTGGAGCACGGCCCGGCGCCGACCGCGGCCCTGGCCGCCGAACTCGGGCTGGACGAGGCCGCGGTGGAACGGGCCGCCGCCGAACTGACCTGCAGCCGGCTGGCCGCCCGTGATCCCGGCGCCCCGGCCGCGCCGCTGCGCGCCGTCAGCCCCTACACCGCGACGGCCGAACTCGTCGGCCCGGAGGAGAACGCGCTGCGCCGCCGCCTGGAGGTCCTCGAACGCACCCGGGCCCGGCTGAGTTCGCTGATCCCGCTGTACGAGGAGGCGTACCGGCGCAGCGCCGACACCGGGGCCGTCGAGGTCGTCGGATCCCGCGACCGGGTCATGCTGCTCATCTCCGATGCGGCGGCCCGCTGCACCGAGGAGGTGCTCACCGTGCAGCCGGGCGGCGGCCGGCCGCCCGGCTACCTGGAGCGCGCCCTGCCCCGCGATTTGGAGATGCTGCGCCGCGGCGTCCGCATGCACACCCTGTACCAGCACACCTCCCGCTACAGTGCGGGCACCCAGGAGTACGTGCAGGCGGTGACCGCGGCCGGCGCCGAAGTCCGCACCCTCGGGGAGCTGTTCGGCAAGATGCTGGTCTTCGACCGCACCACCGCCTTCCTGCCGGTGTGGGACGACCCCGACGCGGCGGTGGTGCTGCGCGAGCCGTCCGCCGTCGCCTTCCTCCGCTCGGTCTTCGGCCACGCCTGGAGCCTCGCGGAGCCGTACGGCGCCTCGTACACGGCGGTGACCTCGGCCCAGCTGCACGACACCATCGCCGCGCGGCTGGCCGACGGCGCGAAGGACGAGCAGATCGCCCGGCGGCTCGGGATGTTTCTGCGGACCTGCCGCCGGCACATCGCGGAGCTGATGGACGAACTCGGCGCGGAGAGCCGCTTCCAGGCCGGCTACCTCCTGGCACTCCGCTCCCACGGCGCCCTCGACGGGGCCGGGCCTGCTCCGGCGGTGCCCGAGCCGGCCCCGCCGGAGCGGGCTCCCCGCCACGCCGCGGCCGGCGGCTGACGCGCGTACACCGTGCCTGGGGCAGCGGGGGAGCCCCGGCCCGGTACGGACCTCAGGGGCCGGCGTTCAGCTCGGCCACGATCGAGGCCGGAGTGTGGCCCGTGCCGTCCGACAGGCGGTGGAAGTCCACCGACACGTAGTTCGGGTCGCGGCCGCCCGCCGCCGGCCGGCACTGCTCGGCGATGCGGTTGCGCAGCTTGGCGCCGTTGTCCAGGGCCGCGGTGAGGACGGTCGGCACGTTGCGGTGGTGGCTCATCGTGAACAGCCTCCGGAAGCCCGGCTCCCGGCGGTCCAGGGGTACGTCCGGCCAGCGCGTGACGCATGCGAGGTCGTTGCCGAGGTCGCCGAGGCTCCAGTGGTTGCTCACCGTCCACGACCGGTCGTACATGACGCCCAGGTGCTCGCGGTCGGAGCGGTCGGAGAACACCAGCAGGCGCTTGTCCGCCGTGACGAGGTCGGCGACCTTCGGCCAGCCCTGCTGCCGCACGCCCCACTCGTCCGGCTGGAACAGCAGCTCGGACAGCCCGCGCACCCGGGAGAGGGAGCTGCCCAGCTGCTCGGCGCTGACGTAGTCCTCCAGGAAGACGGTGACGACCTCCTGCGGGTGGGCGGCGAGGAAGTCCACCACCGTCTGCATCGTTGCGTGGAAGGACTGCCGCGGCAGGGCGTAGGTGGCGCCGGCGAAGGTCTTGCAGCCGCCGTGGCACAGGTAGACGTCGCTGGGGTAGCAGTCGCTGCCGAAGCTGATGGCGCACAGCCAGGTGCTGCGCTCGTACCAGTGGGTGTCCAGGCTCAGGCCGCGGACGCCGTTGTCGAGCTGGGCGCGCACCGACTCGGACTGGTTCACCGAACTCCAGCGGGAGTCCTCGTAGTTGGTGAAGGCGTTGTGGGCGGTCAGGAAGGCGGCCTCGTCGAGGCGGCGGTCGCCCCAGCGCGCGGCGGCGGCCGCCGCGTCGGCGCTGGTACGGGGCCCTGCGGGGCCGGGGGCGGCCGGCGCGGGCGGGGCGGCGGCGAGGAGCGCCGGCAGCAGGAGGCACAGCAGGCCGGTCAGGACGGCTCTGCGGCGGCTCGGCCGCCCGGAAGGCGTGTCCATGTCAATCATGCGCGGAGGGTAGCGCGTCGCCCTGCGAACGGCCCCCGCGCGGACGCGTTCGGCCGAGAACCGACGGCCGGCCCCGGCTCGCAGGGCGAACGAGCCGAACGGCCGCCGGCGCACCGCACCCGGCAGCCGCCAGCCAGGCCCGCCCGCCCAGCCGGGAGACAGTGCCCGCGGGCGGGTGGGCGAGCGGGGCGACGGGGGCTCAGGCGGGCGGCCGCCCGCCCGCCGCCGTCAGCTGGGCCGGGGCAGGGGCGCCCGCCGGGGACGGCGGGCCGGACCGCGCCGCCGCCGGCGGCGCCGCGGCCCCGGACAGGGCGCCCTCCAGCGCGTCCAGGGCCCGCCGGGCCTCCGCCAGGCGGGCCCGCAGCTCGGCCGCCTGCGCGGCCGGGTCCTCCTCGGGGCGGCTGCGCTGCTTGAGGTCCAGGCGGGCCTGCCGCTCCTCTTCCCGGGCCTCCTCAAGCGATCCCAGCACCACCCCGATCAGCACGTTGACCAGTACGAACGATGCAAGCAGCACGTAGGAGGCGTAGTACACGAGCGTGAGCCGCGACAGCTCCAGACCGGACCGCACCGCATCCCCGAAGCCGTCCATGGTCGTCAGCAGGAACAGGGTGAGGCAGGCCCGGCCGACGGAGCCGAAGCGCGCCGGATCCGTGGCGGAGAAGCACAGCCAGCCCACCATCGCGTACACGTACACGACCAGCGCGCCCATGCACAGGAAGCTGAGCGTGCCGGGGACGGCGCGGGCCACCGCGAGGAACAGGACCCGCAGCTGCGGCAGGAAGCGGGCCGTCCGCAGGACCCGGGTCAGCCGCAGCAGCCGCAGCAGGCTGGTGTTCTCCCGCACGAACGGCAGGCATGCGATCAGGAGCAGTGCCAGGTCGAAGAGGTTCCACGGGTCGCGGAGGAAAGCCTTCGGCCGGTCGGCGCAGGCCGCGGCGCGTACGGCGAGCTCCAGGGCGAACAGCGCCAGGAAGGCGTTCTCGGCGCCCGACAGCAGCGGCCGGTGGGCGGCGGCGAACCCGCTGTAGGTCTCCGCCCCGAGCAGCACCGCGTTGCACAGGATCAGCGTGAGGACGCCGATCCCGAAGGCGCGGGAGTCCACGGCGGTCCGGCAGTGTGCGGCCAGGCGGATGCGGGCCGGGGCGGAGGATGCGATGGCAGTCAAGCGTGGTCCTCGAACGGTCGGGAGCGGGTGGGGGTCGCGGCGGTGCGGCGGCGGCCGCGGCCGCAGGGCCCGGCCGGCGGGGGCCCGGGGTGCGGTGCCGCGGCGCCGGGGGGCGGGCGCGGTGGCTGCGCGGCCGGAGGGCTGCGGGCGTGCGGCGGCACGGCCCGGGCTGCCCGTCGTCCCGACCCGGTCCGCTGCCCGGCGGCGGCGCGGGCGCGGCGGCGGCAGCGGATGCGTTACCGGCGGTGATCGTGACACCCCGGGCGCGTTCTGCCCGCGTGCGCTCACCCGCAGGAGTGGATTGAACCGGCTTTCTCACACCATCGGGTGAGTCCGCTGCGGCCACCCGGCGCGCCCCCGCGCACGCCGGGGCGCGCGCGGAAGCCCCGTGAGCCCCCTGTGGGGTGCGGCGCGTCGGCCACACCCCGTCCGACCTCGGCCACGCGCACGGCCTCCGCTTCCGTGCCCCCTTGGCCGGATTGCGCACCGTCGCCGGTGGGCACCGAAGACAGCGTGCGTGCCGTCGGCCGGGAACCCCTCGGCGGCGAGTGCGCCCGCGTGCATTCCGGGGGGCGGACATGGACGAGGCGCGTCTGGCGGAGGCCGCGGCCGCGGCGGTGGAGGCGAGCGCGCCGCTGGCCCGGCAGCTCGCCCTCATGGCGGAGGAGTTGACCCGCGCCGTCGCGCCCGGCCCGGAGCCCGCACCGGAGCCCGGCCCGCAGCCGGCACCCGGCCCGGCGCCGGACAGCCCGTACGCACACCTGCTCGCCGAGGACCGGCGGCTGCGCACCCGGGCCGCCGAACTCCTCGGTGAACTGGCCGGAACCCGCCTGTCCGCCATGGACACCTTCAACGTCGTCCTCTTCGGCCGGACCGGGGTGGGCAAGAGCTCCCTCGTCGAGGCGCTCACGGGCGGCGACGGCCGCCGGATCTCCCCGGGCAGGACCGACCACACCACCCGCGTGGAGGAGGTCCGCTGGGCGGGGCTGCGCCTCTTCGACACCCCCGGCACCAACGGCTGGGGCCACGACGGCGACAACAGCGCACTGGAGGAGCAGGCCCGCCGGGCCGTCCTCGCCGCCGACCTCGTGCTGCTCTGCTTCGACGACGGCAGCCAGCTCGAAGGGGAGTTCGCGAAGGTCGCCGCCTGGGTGCTCGCCTACCGCAAACCCGCGGTGGTCGTGCTCAACTGCGTGGAACGGCCCTGGCGCGACCCCGGCATGGTCAGCCAGGGCGTCGTACGGGCCCGCCTCTCGGCGACCGTCGCCGAGCACGCCGCGCACATCCGCGACTGGCTCGCCGCCTGCGGGCTGCCCGCGGTCCCGCTGGTCGCCCTCAGCGCCCAGCGGGCGGTGGCGGCCCGCGGGCCCGACGACTACCAGGGGTGGGACGCGCGGGCCGTCCGCCGCATGCGCGACCGGGACGGCCGGGCACGCCTGCTGGGCTGGTCGAACCTGCCCGTCCTGGAGGGGCTCGTCGCCGAGGCGGTGCGCGTCGAGGACGCCCCCCAGCTGCGGCTGGGGGGACTGGTGGGCCAGATGTCCGGCGCCCTCGCCGGGGTCGCCGCGGAACTCCGCACGCAGCTGGCGGAACCGGCCCTGGCTTACGCCGAGACCGTCGAGATGGGCCTGGCCGCCGTCCTCACGGTCCTCGGCGCCCCGACCCCCGAACCCCCGACCGCCACCGCAACCGCCCGCCCGTACGGGGCCGGCGGCACCGCCGAGGACGACGAGGCCGGGGAAGGGCAAGCAGGGGAGGACGAGGCGGGGGAAGACACGGAGCCGGGGGACGGGGAGGCCGCGGCCCACCGCCGGGCCGTCGCCCTGCTCGCCGAACTCGAAACCCTGCGCGGCCCCTTCCCCTCACCCGCCGGCGGCGAGGCCCGCGCCCACCTCGACAACCTGCTGACCGCCCGCCTCGGCGCCCTGCGCACCGCCATGGAGACCCGCGCGGAGGAGCACGCCGAACGCGCCTTCCGCAACCGCGTGGAGCTCTCCGCGCAGGAGTTCACCGACGCCGTCGTCCGTTCCGACGAGGTCACCGAGGCCGTCGGGACGGCCGTCGCCGACTTCACCGCCTACGTACGGCGCCGCATCGACCTCGCCGTCGCCGACACCGCCGCCGACCTGCACGAAATCGGCCTGCGCCTCGACGCGGTCCACGGCAGCACGGCCTCCGGCATGCGCACGATGGGCAAGGCCGCCGGGTACGGGAGCGCCGCCGCGGGCCTGCTCGGCGCCGCCCTCGCCATCGGCGTCGGCCTCAACTGGTGGAACCCGATCGGCTGGGCCGGCGCCCTGGCCCTCACCGCCTCCGGCACCGGCTTCGCCGGACGGCTGCTGAGCCGGTTCGGCCTGCGCCGCGAGCAGATCCGGCGCGACTCAGCCCGCGTCGACCAGCGCACCCGCGCCCGGCGCGCCGTGGCCGACCACATCGAGGCCCTGCGCGCCCACGTGACCGCCCACTGCGAGCTGATCATCCGCACGGCCGTCCTCGCCAAGGCCGCACCCGGCATCGAACAGGCAGTGGTGCTCCGCCGGATCGCCGCCGCGGCCGCCCGCGACGCCGACCTCGTGCAGAACGCGGCCGCAGCCCTCCCCGCGGCCCGCGAACCGGCCGACATCCTGCTGGAGGCGATGGGCCGGGCCGAAGCCGCCGCCGGCATCACCCATCCGGCCGACGCCGACCTGCACTGGCTCGGCGCCTCCTGGTGCACCGACCCGTACAACCTCGCCGCCCCGGCCCCGGCGCGCACCGGCGGACGCTCCGGCGCCGCCCCCCGCTTCGGGCCCGGCGTCTTCCGCCGCCTCAGGGCGGCCCTGCGCCGCGGCCGCCGCCTGCCCGCGCCCGGATCCGGAGCGCAATGGCTGTCATTGCTCCACCGCGAACTGGCGGGCGACGCTTCCGCCGCGCCCGCCCTCGCCGAACTCGACGCACTGGCTGCCGACCCGCGGCCGCGAATAGCCGTGGCCGGAGACATGAGCACCGGCAAGTCCGCCTTCATCCGCCGCCTGCTCGTCGAATCCGGAAGCCCCGTGCCCGCATCCCTGCGAAGCTCCGCCGGACCGGAGACCTTCCGCGCCGAGGCGTACGCCTGGGAGGGCATGCTCCTCGTCGACACCCCCGGCTTCCAGAGCGGCCTGGAACCCCACACGCAGGCCGCCCGCGAGGCGCTCGCCGACTCCGCCGCCGTCTTCTACCTGTTCCCGCCCCATGCGGCCGCCGGCGACCGCGCCGACCTCGACCTGCTGCTGCGGGGCCGGCCCGAGGAGGGCCGCTTCCCCAAAAGCGCCCGCGCCCTCTACGTCATCAACAAGATCGACCGGGTCGGCGGGCCCGACCTCGGCGCGGACTTCGCCGCCCGCATCGAGCGGGCCGAAGCCGCCCTCGCCTCCCTGCTGGAGGGGATCGCCCCGCCGGCCCCCGGACAGCAGCCCTACCGGGAGCGGATCGTCGCGATGGCCGCCGCCCCCTTCCAGATCCGGGCCGACCACGGAAGCGCGTACGACGACTTCCGATCCTGGGACGGCTTCCGCGACTTCGCCGCCGCCGTCCGCGAACTCCGCCTCACGCTGGAGGCCGACGCCGCGGACGTCACCGTCCTGCACGGCGGAGCCGCCCGCCTCGCCGGACTGCGCGCAGGGGCCGAAGCGGAAGCCCGCCTGCTGGCCCGGCGGCTCGACGAACTCGGCCGACTCGCCCAAGAGGCCTCGCACGGCGCCGCCACCGGCCGCGCCATGGTGAAGGCGCTGACCCACGGCGCCGCCCGGCTCGCCGACGACTTCACCTCCCGCCTGGTCATGGAGGCCATGGAGCCCGGCCTCGATCCGGTCGTCCGCAAGGCCCGCGGTGAGCGCCTCGGAAACTGGGGCGCCGACGCCGAGTTCACCGCGATGTACGACCTCTACCGGGCGGAGGCGGACCGCACCGCCCAGACCTGGCTGGCCACCGTCTCCTCCGCCCTGGACCGCCGGACCCGCTCGCCCCGCTTCGCCCTCGCCTTCCCCGACGGCATCGCCGGCGTCGACCTCCGCTTCATGGCCGCCGACGCCCTCCGGGCCCAGGCCCGCGACCTGCTGTCCGCGACGAGCGCGGCCCTCGCCCCCGTGGACAGGCTCTCCCCCGACGACGTGGTGCGCTTCGCCGCGCACTTCGACGTCCTCCTCGCACCCGACCAGATCGAGGCCGCACTGCACCTCACCTCCGACGCCGGGATCTTCCTCAAGGTGCTGAACGCCGTCAGCACGATCAGCGCCATGAACTCCCTCGCCACCCGCGAGCAGAAGACCGAGGCGGCCCGGGAGGCACTCCGGGACATCATGCGCGCCTCCGCCAGGGGCTGGGCCGCCCGCGTCCGCGACTCGGCGGCCGCGGTCGGAACCCTCTGCACCCGCCTGGAAGAGGCCGCGGCCGACCTGACGGCCCGACAAGCCGAGGTCCACGCCGAGCTCAAGGCCGCCCGCGACCGCGCGGGCCGCTACACCGCCGCCCTGCACGGCGCGGCCGAACGCCTGGGAGTCCCCATGCCCCACCGCACCACCCGAGGCCGCCGATGAACGCGGCCCACGCGGCCCACGCAGCGCCGGAGCCGCACGACTGGGCCTCCCGCGCGGAATCGGCCGTCCGGGAGGCCATCGGCCAGGCCGGGGCCGCCGCCCTCGCGGGCTCCTGGGCCGCGATCGCCCAGCGCCCGGTCCCCACCGTGGTCCTCTACGGGCCGCAGAACGCCGGGAAGACCAGCCTGCTGCGCCGCCTCCTCACCGAGGACGGCACCACCGTGCCCGCCTGGGCCGCTGTCAGCGCCCGCAAGGAGACCTTCGCGGCGGACGCCGTCGAGTCCGGCGGCCTGCGCTTCGTCGACACCCCGGGCCTCATGGCAGGCGACCCCCAGCACACCGAGCGCGCGCAGGCCGCCCTGGCCGAGGCCGACGCGCTCCTGCTGGTGCTCAACCGCCGGGGCCTCGCCGCGGACCGGCCGCACCTGCTGGCCGTCGCGACCGGCACCCACTTCCACGCCGACCGCCCCCGGCCGTTCCCCGCCGGAGCCCTCCTGCCGGTCGTGACCATGGCCGACCGGTGGGGTGCCGACCCGGGCACCGAGGAGTTCCACGAGCTGGTACGGGAGTCCCGGCGCGCCCTGCACGCCCAGCTCGCTCCGCACACCGGGGAGCGGAGCGCGCCCGCCGCGCACGTCGTGGCGGCCGACCCCTACCAGATGGCCGCCGGCGTCCCCGCCGGCGAACTCCGCCCGGAGCACTACCTGCTCGGCGACGAGTGGGACGGCATCGCCGCACTGCGGGCCGCCCTGCACGCCCTCGCCGGCCGGACCGCCGAACTGCGCGCCCACACCCGCACCCGGTTCTGGACCCGGCACGCCGCCGCGGCCCTGGAGGCCGGGCGCGCGGAGCTCGCCGAGTCGGAGGCCGCCCTGGCCGGGGCCGGCCGCCGGCGCGACCGGGCCCTCCTCTTCGAGGCCCGGCTCGACGCCGCCTGCGCGGCCGCATCGGCCCGCCTGCGCGCCCTCCTCCGGGAGGAGCTCGCCCGGCTCGTCGACGCCGCCCCTCCCGCCGAGGGCGACGAGGCTCTGCGGCGGCGGGCCGAGACCCGGCTCGCCACCGCAACCGGGGCCTGGCGGGCCGCCGCGGCCGAGGAGGTGCGCCGCCTGGCCTTCGCCGCACGCGCCGAGACCGCCGCCGCGGCCGCCGCACCCGGCAGCGAGGCCTTCGCCACGTACGTCGACGAGGTCGTCGAACTGCTCCGGTCCGGCGCGGCGGAGGCACCGGACCCGACCGCCCCCGCCGTCACCCCGACGGCGGCCGTGTGGCTGGGGCTCGGCCCGCTGGCCATGGCCGTCCGGCACGAGACGCGCCGGCGCCTGCGCGAACACCACGCCGGGCACGCCGAGGAGACGCGCCGGGCACTCGCGGACTTCACCGCCGACGCCGCCCGGGACGCCGACACCCCCGCGCCCGGCCAGGCCGCCCCGCCGCCCGCCGGCACCGCTCCGGACCCCGGCGCCTGGCAGGCGGACTCCGACCCCGCGGCGGACGACGGGGCCGCAGCCGACCAGCCCGGCGGGGACGGTGCCGCGTACGCCTCCGACGCGTACGGCCCGGACCCGTACGCCGCGGACGCGTACGGCTACCCCGGCGGCCCGGCGGCCGACGCGGCAGGCGGCGGCGCACACCCGGGGCATGCCGCCGAGGCCGTGGTCGCACTGGTGGAGGAGGCACTGGTCTTCGCCGCCTGGTACCACCTCGAACACCGCACGCGGAAGCAGGCCGCCGACACCGCGCGCGAGGCCGCCCGGCGGGCCGCCCGGCGCCGGGCAGCCATCGACGACCTCACCGAGCGCATCGCCGCCGGCTGCGAGGAGGACTGGCTGCGCCTGGTCGCCGCCACGCGCACGGCGATCCGCGCCCGCATCCCGGCGGACGCCCTCGTGGATCCGCTCCGCGCGGAGCACGACCGGCTCCGCGGTGCCGTCGCCACCCTGGAGCAGGTCCTCGGGGAGCTCCCGCTGTGACGCCGCAGCCGCCGCGCGTCTTCGTCGGCCACGCCTCCGCCGACCGGGAGGCCTTCGTCGAACCGCTGGCCCGCGCGCTCGCCGCGCTCGGCGTCCAGGCGTGGGTGGAGTTCTGGGAGGTCCGCCTCGGAGACCGCCTCGCGCACACCGTCTTCGACCGGGGCATGGACACCGCCGACTGCTTCGTCCTCGTCCTCTCCGACCGCTGGACGAAGGACCCCTGGCTCGCGGACCAGCTCGACGGGGCCACCGTCCGCCGCATCGAGGACGGGCGCCGCCTCATCCCCGTCCTCCTCGACGGCATGCGGACCCCGCCGGCCCTGCGGCACCTCGTGCCCCTGCGGGCCGACCGCACCGCCGCCGCGGCGGCCGCGGCCGCCGCCGCCATCGCCGACACCGTCCACGGCGCCGACCCGCGGCCGCCCGTCGCACCCCCGCCCGGGTACGCGGCCACCGGCGCGCGCACCGCTGCCGCGGCTGCGGCGGCGGACCGGCCCTCCCCGGCACCGGCCCGTACGGGCGGGCCGCCCCGCCGCCGGCCCCCCTTCCCCGGTGTCGCCGCCCCCGACCTCGCCCTGCTGCACCACGCCCTGCGCGAGGCCCTGGCCCGGGGCGTGCCCGGCCCGCTCCCGTGGGCGGGGGTGCGGGAGGCGGCCGAACGGGACGGCCTGGCCGGCGACGCACTGGCCGGGGCGCTGCGGTCGCTCGAAGCGGCGGGGCTGATCACGGCCGCCCGCGGAGGAGGGACCGTGGCGTGGTGCACGCTGACCCCGCACGGCTACCGGCTCGGCGCCCCGGGCGCGGTACCCGATCTGGAGGACGCCAAGCGCCGGGTCATCGCCGCGCTGCTGAACCGGCCGCCCGGGCACCGGTCGACGGGCCGGGACACTGCCGAGCTGGCGGAGACGGCCGATGCCCCGGTCCTCGTCGCGGACCGGCTCCTGGCCGACCTGGCGGAGGCCGGGCACCTGCGCCTGCTCCGCGGGGCCGGCGGGCGGACCCTGGTGGCGGACGTCAGCCCCCTCCTCGCCCGGTGGATCACCTGACGCCCACTCAGAAACCGCCGAATCGCTGCAGATCCGCCCCGGGGGCCGCTCGCCTTCCCGGCCACAGCACTAGGCTGGCCCCGGCGGGCGCGGGCCCGCCGGGGGAGGGGGCGGCAGGTTGCCGTACGCACGGAAGCGGATCTTCGTCAGCCATGCCGGACCGGACCTGCCCTGGGCGGAATGGATCGCCTGGGTGCTGGAGCAGGAGGGCCACGAGGTCGACCTCGACCTCTGGGACTGGCGGATGGGCGAGCGCTTCGAGGAGCGCGTCGGCGCCGGCCTCGGCGAGCGCCCCGGCTACGACCTCGTCGTCATGCTGCTGTCCCCCCAATACCTCGACTCCCCTTACGCCGGCCGGGAATGGGAGCACGCGCTGCGCGCCCCGGCGATCCGCCTGCTCTCCCCCGGCCGACTGCTGCCGGTGCAGATCAAACCGCTGACCGGGCCCGTGCCGCCCGCCCTCGCCCCGCTCCCGCGGCTGGTCCTGCACGGCCTGCACAGCGAGTCCGAGGTGATCGCCCGCCTCGCCGACGCGGTGCGCAACGCCGGCGCGACGGCCGGGACGGACGACCGGACCGCCCCCGCCCCCGCCTCCGCGCCGCAACCCGGCGCCGGCCCGGTCGGCCGGCCCGCGCCCTCCGCCGCAGCGGGCCCCGCCGCACCCCGGTTGCCCGGCAGCGCCGACCGGCCCGCCCTGTGGAACATCCCCGGCCGCCACCCCGGCGTCCAGGGCCGCGAGGCCCTCATCCAGCAGATCCGCCTCCAACTCCTCGCGTCCTCCGTGGCGGCCGTCCCGGCGCTGCACGGCCTCGACGGGGTCGGCGCGCACGAGGTCGCCCAGGAGTACGCGCAGCGCTTCAGGGGCCAGTACGACCTCGTGTGGTGGATCGGCGCCGCCGACCGCGCGGCGGTCCGCGCCGGGTACGCCGACCTCGCCGGCCGCCTCGGCATCGCCGCCGCGCCCGGAAGCCCCCTCCGGCCCGACCGCGACCGGCTGCTCGAAGCCCTGTTCGCCGACCTCGCCACCCGCCCCAGGTGGCTCGTCGTCCTCGCCGACGCCGGCCCCCCGGAATCCCTGGCAGACCTGCTGCCGCCGGAGCCGGGGCACCTGCTGCTGCTCCCCGCCGCCGGAGACTGGACGGACCCGGCCGCAGTACGGCGGAACGTGCAGCCCGGCCGGCCGGAGCAGCCCGAGGACCCGGCCACCGGGCACCGTCCGGCGCAGTCCCCGCCCGGCCCGGCAGGGGCCCGAAGCCGGCCCCGGCCGCGCGTCCTCGCAGTGGCGACCGAGTGGTCGTCCTCGCGCGGCGGCCTCAGCACCTTCAACCGGCGGATGTGCCGGGCCCTGTCCGTAGCCGGCGCCGACGTGTACTGCCTGGTACCCGCCTTCGACAAGGAGGAGGCCGCCGCTGCCTCGGCCGCCGGGGTGACCCTCGTCGAGGCAGAACGCCCCCCGCTGTGGACCGGCGAGCGCTCCCTGCTGCGCAAGCCGGGCCCCGCCCTGCCCGGCCCGCCGGACCTGGTCATCGGCCACGGCCGCGTCACCGGCCCGGCAGCCCAGCTCCTGGCGGAGGACCACTACCCGCAGGCCCGGCGGATCCACGTCATCCACATGGTCCCCGACCAGATCGAATGGCTGAAGGAGGACCGCGCCGACGACCCGGCCCGCCGCGCCGACGACCGCAGCACCACCGAGCGCCTCCTCGGCGCCACCGCGCACCGGCCCGTCGTCCTCGGCCCCCTCCTCTACAGCAAGTACGCCAAGCACTTCACCGTCCCCACGGGCGGCACCCGCCTGCTGCGCGTCGACCCCGGCTTCGAACCGTCCTCCGCCGAGCCGCGCGCCGTCCCCGAGGGCGACCCCGAAGTCCTCGTCTTCGGACGGGCCGAGGACGTCCTGATCAAGGGCCTCGACACGGCCGCCGAGGCGATGGGGCGGCTCGTCCGGCGCGCCCACCGCTTCCGCGGCGTCGACCTGGCCGTACGCGGCGTACCCGACGGTGAGGACGGCGGCGCGCTCCGGGAGCGGCTGATGGCGTACGCGGGCAGCGGGGACCTGAACATCGTCCCCAAGCCCTTCCGGACCGACCCCGAGACCCTGCGGGCCGACCTGCACCACGCCAGCCTGGTCCTGCTGCCGTCCCGGCGGGAGGGGTTCGGGCTCTCCGCGGTCGAGGCGATCGCCGCGGGCACCCCCGTCCTGGTCAGCGACGCGAGCGGGCTCGGCCTGCTGCTGCGCGAGACGCTGGGCGTGGCGGAGGCCGAGCAGTATGTGGTGGAGACCCGCGGTGACGACCAGGACGCGGAGCGGTGGAGCCACGCCGTCGAGTTCCTCCTGCGGGACCGGGCGGCCGCCTTCGCGCGGGCGGCGGAGCTGCGCGAGCACCTGGCGGCCCGGTTCAGCTGGAGCAGGGCCGCGGCCGCGCTCCTGGCCGAACTGCCCTGACCGGGCAGTCCGGGGGAGTAGGAGAGCGGGGGCGCGCGGATGGGAGCGGCACAGGCACTGGAGAAGCTGGTACCGGTGGTGCTGGCCTTCGGCTGCGGGGTCCTCCTCGCGCGGCGGAAGGTCGTACCGGCGGAGAGCTCGAAGGCCTTCGCGGACTACGCCTTCCTCTTCGCCGTCCCCTGCTTCCTCTTCGGCAACATCCACCGCAGCGACCTCGGCGCCCTGTTCGACTGGCGTGCCGTCACCGGCTACGCGGCCGCGGCCTGCACCGGGGCCGTCCTCGTCGGCGTCGTCGCCTGGACGGCCGGCGTGCGCGACCCGCGCGGCGCGGCGCTGCGCATCATGGCCGGCGTCCAGGTCAACACGGCCTACTTCTCCGTGCCCGTCTTCATCATGCTGTTCGGGAACGCCGCACCCATCTTCCCCGTGCTGCTGTTCCAGGTGTGCGTCTTCTCCCTGGTCATCATCTCGATCATGGAGTGGGGCCGCCCGGGCCGCGTCGGCAGCCCGGCCCGCCGGCTCGGATCGGCGGTCTCCGCCTCGCTGCTGACGCCCGTGGTCATCGCCTGCAACGCGGGCATCCTGCTGGGCCTGCTGCCCGTCACCGTGCCCGGCGTGGTCCTCGACGCGTTCGCGTTCGTCGGCGACAGCGCCTCGCCCGTCGCCCTGTTCGCCCTCGGACTGCACCTGGGCGGCAGCGGCCTGAAGATCCGCGGCACCACCCGCGAGGAGATGGCGGTCATCGCGTTCAAGTGCGCCGCCATGCCCCTGATCACGTACGCCGTCTGCCGCCACCTGTTCGGCGTCGAGGGGGAGTGGCTCGGCCACCTCGTCCTGATCGCAGCGATGCCCGCACCGCAGAACCTCTTCATCTTCGCCCAGCGCTACGACGTCGGCGTCGACCTGTCCGCCGCCCTCGTCGTCAAGAGCTCCGTCGTCGCCCTGCTCCTGCTCCCGCTGTGGACGCAGTGGGCCGTACACCTGGCCTGAGCACGACCGCACGCGCCGTACAGCGCGGCGAAATGCCCTGCCGCGGGCCTGCGCCACGCGGCAGGCTCGCCCCCACGCCACAGCACACGGCCCGCCGCTACGGCAGCAGGTGTGCCGGGAGGTACTCCGGCAGGGCCGCCAGCGGGCCGGAGGCGGCCTGGTCGAGGAGGTCCCGGATCGGATCGCGGACGGGATCGGGGGCCGGCACCGTCCCGGCACCGGAAGCGGACGCCCCCAGCCGTTCCGCCACGTCCCGGCGCAGCGCCGGCAGCAGTGCGTACAGCCGGTCGCCGGGGCAGGACGTCGCGTTGAAGTCCCGGTGCCCGTAGATGGCGGTGGCGGGCAGCCTGTACTGGGTGCAGACGTACGCGCACAGGTCCGCCAGCGCCGCGTACTGCGCGGCCGGCGGCTCCTCCGAGGTGTAGGTGCCCTCGTTCTCGATGCCGATCGACACCGTGTTCTGGCCGACGCAGTGCGCCGCACGGACCTGGCGGGCGCCTCCGCGCAGCTCGGCGAGGCTGCTGTGCCGCCCCTCCATCACGAACGCGCCCCGGCTCACGGTGAAGTGCTGCCCGGTGTCGATCCAGCCCTGCGCGTCCATGTGGTACGTCTGGATCGCCCTCGCCAGGGCGAAGGCCCGCTGCTGCGAGTAGTCGGTGACGTTCGCCGTCGCCGTGTGGTGGACGATGATCCGCTGAGGGCGGTTGGCGAGGACCACGACCGGCTCCGACGAAGGCCGCGCCCCCCAGGTGGCGCAGCTCGCGATGACCGGAGCGGCCGCGTCGGCGGCGAACGCCCGTCCGGCGGCGAAGGAGGGGAGGGCGGCGCCCGCCGCCAGGGCCAGCGCGCCCGTGAACACGGACCGCCTGGTGTGCGACGGGGCTGCCGCCGGTGCCTGCTGCTGCGCGGAAGAGGTCATACCGTGCCCGTTTCCAATCGGAGGCTGCCCATTGAAGGGGCCCCGGGCGTACGGGGCGCGCAGACACACCGCGCGCGCCGCCGCCGGGTGGGCGCGCGGCCGCCATCCGGGTGGGCGCGGGCCGTGTCCGGCGCACCGAGCCTGCCCGCCCTCCCCATCCTGGGCGGGGGCCGCCCCAGGCCCGCCCGCCACCGCCACGCCACACAAGGAGTACGGGATGCCCCTGGACGCCGTCGGACGCTTCCTGGCCGCCCTCGACCCGGCCCACCGGGACGCCGTCGCCGGCGAGCCCCGCAAGGAGCAGGAACGGCTCGCCGCCGCCTGGGAGGAGGAACTGGAGTCGGACACCGACATCGACACCCTCGACGAGCTGTCTCCCGCGGCGGCCGAGAGCGAGGCGGCCCGGCGCGTGATGGAGCGCCGCCCCCGGTAGCGTCCTCGGCACCGGCCGGACGCGGACGCGCCCCGCGCCGCCCCCTCCGGGGCCGCGCGGGGCGCGCGAGGCGGGCGCCCGCCCGTCACATGCCGAGGGCCCGGCCCAACCCCGTCCGGTTGGTCCCCAGCTTGGTGAACACCGCCGACAGCAACTCGCCGACGACCGCGGGGTCCATGCGCATCTCCTTGCCGATCGCCGCGTTGTCGAGGCCCAGCGCCGCATGCCGCGCGGCCTCTGCCTCCGCCACCGTCAGCGTGTCCTGCTCGGAGGTGTGCAGACGGCGCGGGCGCAGGCCGGCCGCGGCCAGCAGGCCGCGCGCCCGGTCCGTGAGGGTGTCCGCACCGCATGCGGTGGCAACCTCCATGCCCCGGTACAGCTGCTGCGCGGCCCGGTGCGGATCGCCCATCGTCTGCAGCACCGTGCCGTGGTCGACGAGCGCATGCGCGAACTCGCACGCCGCCGGCGACTGCTCCAGATGGGCCACCGCCTCCTCCAGCAGTACGGCCGCCTGCGCCGGCTCCACGGTGGCCGCCTGGACGCGCAGCGCCTGCCCGATGATGCTCGCCGCCCCGAAGGCACGCGCCCGGGCCACGGCCTCTTCCGCGGTGGCCCGCGCCAGTCCGGTGTCGTGCGTGGCCTGAGCCAGCGCCAGGTCGAGCTGCCACGAACTCCACGACGGGTTCCGCGTACCGCGCAGGTCCAGGCGCCGGCCCGCTTCCGTGAGCTGCCGCTCGGCCTCGTCCACACGCCCCTGCGCCAGCAGCAGCCTGCCGAACACGGTCTGCGGGTCCGGGTAGACGATGGCCTGCGGGAAGCCCTCGCCGAGCCGGTAGTCGCGCGCCACCTTCTGCGCCTCGGCCAGGTTGCCGCGGGCGAGGAGCGTCTCGACCAGCGTGCCGACCGCGTACCACTGGGCCGGGTTGTCCTGCCCGATGCGGTTGGCGATCTCCAGGCCGTTGCGGACGAAGTCCTCCGCCTCGGCGAGCCGGCCGCGCCGGTAGCGGACGTAGCCGAGCAGCGTGTACACGTAAGGACAGGTGCGTGCCGCGCCAGCCCTTGGCCTCGAACTCCAGGATGCCGGTGTTGAAGAGCTCCTCCGCCCGGCCCGGCTGGTCGCAGTACATGAGGGTGATCGCGACGACGACCGGCACCTCGAAGCCGAAGTCCTGGTCGGTCCAGCTCATGCCGCCGTCGAGCGCCTGCTCCGCGAAGTCGACGGCGGTGCCCACGGGTTCGCCGCGCATGGCGGCGTCCCAGGCGCGCAGGCCCAGGATGTGCCGCTCGGCCAGACCGCGGCCGACGAGCCGCTTGGCGAACTGGGCGAGCAGCCGCGACCGGGCGGGCGAGTTCTCCTCGTCGCCGCGGACCGAGTTCCACTTGAACTGCTCGGCCTGCATGCGCAGCCTGGTCCGGGCACTGGTGGACCTGCGCGCCTCGTCGTCCAGCAGTCCGACGGCCTCCGCCAGCCGGCCCGTGTGCGCCAGAGCCTGGGCAAGGCGGTACGTGATCGCCTCGCGCAGCGCCGGCTCGGTCTTCGGCTCCTCCAGTGCCGTCCGCAGCTGGTTGATGGTGGTCATCGGGTCGTGCAGGAGGTTCGCGGCGCCGAGCTCGAACAGCACCTGCGCCCGGTCCTCCGGCTCCGGGGGTTCGCGCAGCGCCCGCGCCAGGTAGCGGCGTGCCGCGTCGGGCGCACCGGCGGCGAAGCTCTCGTTGGCGGCCTGGCGCAGCTGCTGTACGACCCACGGGTCGCCCTCGGGGTGCATCTCCAGTAAATGCCGCGCGGCGGCGGATGCGCCGTGCCCGCCGTCGATGAGGGCCTGGGCGGCCATGCCGTGCATGCCGACCCGCACGCCGGGCGGGATCGACCGGTAGACGGCCGTCGCGATGAGCGGGTGGTAGAACTCCACGACCTCCTTGGTGCGCAGTCCGGTCAGGACGGTCAGGATGCGGGCGGCCCGCAGCTGCGAGATGGCCTCGGAGGCCTGCGCCTCGCCGAGGGCGGCGACGCTTGCGACGGTGCCCGTCGGCACCGCGTTGCCCAGTACCGCGGCGGCCCAGGCGAGCCGGACCGTGGAGGGGCCGAGCTGCTCCAGGCGGTCGATGAGGCCGCTGCCCTTGACGGCGGACGCGAGGTCGCGCAGCTCCGGGATGTTGTCCTGGTTCGGCTTGAGCCCCTGGTCGCGGCCCTTCATGGCCAACTCGACGACCTCGAAGGGGTTTCCCGCGGTGATCGCCCAGCATTCGCGGCAGAACATGTCGTCCGCGCCGGAGCCGAGGGCGTCGCGCACGATGCGCGCCACAGCGCCGGTCGTCAGCGGCGCCAGCTCGTGCGGGCGGGTGCCGCGGCGCGCCATGAGCGCGCGCAGGAACGCGGCGTCGGCCGGGATCTCGTCCGGCCTGCACGCCACGATGATCAGCATGGCGAGTTCTTCGGCCCGCGCCGCGAACGACGTGAGCCAGGCCAGGGACTCCGCGTCCGCCCAGTGCGCGTCGTCGAGGACGAGCACCACCGGCGCGCTCCGCACGGAGAGTTGGGTGACGACCCAGTCAAGGCCGTCGCGGACGCCCTGCGGGTCGGGTGCTGTCGGGCCCTGGGCGGCGGCGGTCAGGCCGAGCGCCGGCGCGACGATGTCGTACCAGGCGCCCAGCGATTCGCGCCGCTCCCCTTCCGTCATGGCCGCGTACGCCGGCTGGATGAGCTGGCGCATGACGTGGAACGGAACCTGCTTCTCCTGTTCGCCGCCGCGTGCGAAGAGCACGGTGCAGCCCCGCTCGGCGGCGTGCCGCCGGGCCTCGGCCAACAGGGTGGTCTTGCCTATGCCTGCCGATCCCGCGAAGGTCAGGACGCCTCCGCGGCGGGTGGCCGAACCGAGGTCGGACCCTCCGCACAGATCGTCCACGGCGCGCTGGATCGCCAGGATTTCGGACTCCCGCTCGAGCAGGGGCCGGGACGCCCCTCCTCTGGGTTCAGCGGCATACGACATTCTTGTTGCCCCCTCCTGCGCGTGCGGCCGAGTGTATGGCCCTGGGGGGCGAGATGTTCTCGATTCAAGTTGTATTCCCGCATCTCGCCACTCGTGCGAGTGCAATGCTGTACCCTCCGCTCACGACGGCGCCCACCGGTGATCAGGAATTGGCGGGAAGCCGCCCCAGCCGGGCGCAAACGATCTGTCCTCGTCAGCGTCGCGGCAGTGGGATCAGGGGCAGGGCGCTGGGCTGCGGAATTCCGGCCGGCACTTCCCGCACGGTGACGCCGGGGGCGGGTGTCAGCCTCCACCGCGACGTGACGGCCGCGATCGCGGTCATGATCTCCGCGACGCCGAACGTGTCGCCGATGCACTTGTGCTGGCCCGCCCCGAACGGGATGTACCGGTGCGGCCTCGGCCGTTTCTCGGCGCCGGGCTGCCAGCGGTCCGGGTCGAACACCCGGGGATTGCGGAAGAGCGCCGGATCGCGGTGCAGGGCGTACGGGCTGTAGGCCAGCTCGGCGCCCTCGGGGATCGCGATCCCGCCGAGCGTGAGCGGGGCGAGGGCGCGGCGGGTGAACAGCAGGGGGGAGTGCAGCCGCAGCGCCTCCTGGAAGACGTGCCGCGTGTAGCCGAGCGCGGGCAGGTCGGAGGGCCGGACCGGCCGGTCGCCGACGACGGCGTCGACCTCGGCCTGCAGCCGCTCTTCGACGGCCGGGTGGCGGCTGATCTCGTACAGGGCCCACGCGAGGGTGGTCGCGGAGGTCTCCGTGCCGGCGAGGAGGAGCGAGACGACCTCGTCGCGGACCTGCTCGGGCGGCATGGCGGCGCCCGTCTCGGGGTCGGTGCTCGACATCAGCAGGGTGAGCAGGTCGTGGCGCTCCTCCGGCTGGGGCTCCCCGTACTGGCGGATGACGTCGTCGATGACGGCCCGCAGCCGCTCGGCGGCCGTGTCGAAGCGCACGTTCGGCGGGATGGGCAGCCGGTCCAGCGCCTTGGGCATGACCGCGCGCAGCAGCATGCCCTCCAGGACGACGGGCAGCGAGCGGTGCACCTCGTCGACGGCGGGGCGGCTCAGCTCGCCGGAGAAGACCATCTCGGCGACCGAGGACACCGCGTAGCGGCGGGTCTCGGTGAGGATGCACACCTCTCGGCCGGGCGCCCAGGAGGCGGCCATGGCGACCGCCTGCCGGCTCATCGTCTCGGCGTACCGGGCGATGTGGTTGCGGTGGAAGGCGGGCTGGATCATCCGCCGCTGGCTGCGGTGGAACGCACCGTCCGTCGTCACGATGCCGTTGCCGAAGACGGGCCGCAGCCGGTCGAAGATGCGTCCGCGGCCGAACTGCTCGGCTCTGCCGACCAGCACCTCGTGCACCAGCTCGGGGCTGGTCAGGAGGTGGACGGGCCAGGTGCCGATGTCGAGGCGGACCACCTCGCCGTGGTCCCGGAGGGACTCCAGGAAGGCGATGGGCTCCCGCCACAGGGGGACGGCGTGGCCGAGGAGGGGTAACCGCCCCGGCGCGACCGGGGCTTGGACTCCGGTGGCTTCCAGTCCAGCGTGTGCCATGGCCCGACCCCCTGTCATGCCACCGATACCAGGTCCGGACGGGTGTAGGCAGACTCCAGCCCGGCCGCGAAGCGTTCGTCGCGGTACCGCGTGCACTCGTAACGCTGCCACAGATCGGCGCCGATCATCCAGTCTTCGCAGCTGTGCACGTACCGGGCCACGGCGTCCCGGAGCGGGGGGTCGGTCGAGGGGTCGGCGTCGAGCACCTCGAAGAGGCGGCGGCGGCCGGCCAGGTACTCCTCTATGCGGACCTGGATGCGCTGCTCGACGGCGCGGACGGCGTCGGGCAGGGAGCGGCCCTCCCACGCGGCGACGAGGGAGACGAGGTTGTTGGTGTCGCCGCAGGAGTGCTCCTTCGGCAGGGAGAACACGTCGTTGCCCCACGAGATGACGTCGAGGACGCTCGCGACGAGCTGCCGGAGCTCGCGCATCTCGTGGACGTACTGCGGCAGGTCGAGGCCGAGGCCGGCCTCCACCATGTCCATCATCGGCAGGATCTGGGAGCTGTGCCGGCGCAGGAGGATGTACTCCTCGACGGTCGGCCGCCCGCTGCCGCCGCGGTTGCCGGCCTCCTGGTCCAGCGAGGCCAGGACGAGCCGGACGTGCGTGCGGTAGCGCGTCGCGGCGTCCGGGGACAGTCCCGCCAGGATGCGGTCGCAGAGTTCGGCGAATCCGCTCACCAGGGGGTTGCGGGCGAGGTCGGGGCTGGTGATGCGGCCCGTGTCGAGGTATTCGGTGATGGCGCCGACCACGGGCCGCCAGGCGGCGACTTCGCCCTTCCTGATGAGGTGGTCGTGCTGGTCGTCGAGGACGAACGACCAGGCCATCCACTGGGCGAGCAGCAGGACCCGCTCATAGGGCGCGTCCCCGCTGACCCGGCCGGCGAGATGACCGCAGCCGATGCCCGCGAACTGGTCCACGGCACTCGTCACGAGTTCGTGGCGGACCACCCACGAGGTGGCTTCCGCGTTTGCCCGCGCGGCCAGCGGGTGCTTCGCGTTGCCGAATGGCAGGTGGAAATCCGGCACGGAGAAATTCTGCAGCGGTGGCATTTGGCTCCCCCCAAAGACGTCTGATTCACCGATGGTCGCCCGGTCGGTTGCCCGGGCGTCACGACCTGGAACGTTCCTCCCTCATGAAGAATCGTCACGGGGTCAGGGTGGTGTCAGTGGGGAGGAACCGGCCGCACGGCGACTGGTTCCGGCCATCCGTAAAGCAATTAACACCCAGAAGGGCGCGGAGTGTCAATGTAGGCCACGGGAAGATGGTGAATTGATCCCAAAAACACCACGGGGTGTTCACCTCAAATATGTGGGCGGCATAGTCACGGCCGGTTGCACGGTCCACGGGACCGGCGGGACGGCGCGCGCGGGGGCGCACGAGCGGTCGTGGGCGCGGGATTGTGGCCGAAGAGCGCCTGGGGGCAAGGGCGTTCGGCCTAGACTTGGGACCGGGCGGTACCGCCCGGGAGGGGTGGGGAAGTGACCGAGCACCGTCCGTCCGATCCGTACCATCCGGCGTCCGACGGCCCGGAGGGCGACGTACTCGGCTCCTACCTCGAAGACCTGCGGGACCGCCTCGGCGGCGCGCGGTTCGAGGCGCTCATCCGGGCCGTCCAGGCCACCTGCGCCCTCCTCGGCGACGGCCCGCGGCCGGTGCTGGAGGTCCCCGGCGGCGGACTCCCGCCCGACCTGCGGCGCGAGTACGTGGCCCTGCTGGCGGTGATGATCACCGGGCGGGCGGACCACCGGCTGGTCGAACTTCCCTCAGCCGACGGGGACACGGGGTGGGCGGTCGTCGACGCCACCGCCGCGGATGCGCCCGCCCCCGGACGCCTGCACGTCCGCGCGCAGCCGGACGGCGTCGCAGGCCCGGCAGGCCGCCTGCCGACCCGGGCGCATCCGCATCGGCTCCCGGGGCAACGCGGTTAGGCGCTTGCCCGACCTCGCCGTGCGGTGCTGTACGGCGCTGCACTCAGCGGGAGTTGGAGCCCACCGCCGCGTTGCGCCAGACGGTGACGTCGAGGGTGAGGTACTTGCTCGGCGAGTCCTCCGGGGAGATGCCCCGCACCGTGACCAGGCCGAGGTGGCCGGTGCCGGTGGTCACGCAGACCTGCCGGCCCGAGCCCAGCTGGTTGATCTTCACGTTCTGCGTGAACCGGGTCTCGGCCCGGCACGTGGCGAGCGACCCCTCCTGGCCGGGGTCGAGCAGGACGAGCGATCCGCCCTGGGCCTCCGCGTCGAGGTAGCTGCCGGTGTCGTACGAGAGCTCGTAGCCGCCGTCCTCGCCCTTCTGCGGGCGGAGGCTCTCGTCGCCCAGGGTCAGGTGGTAGCCCGCCACGAGGTTGATGCCCTTGTACTCGGCGGGCTGCGGATCGGGCCGGGGCGCTGCGCCGGACGGCTTGGCCGCCGATCCCGCGCTGCCGCTGCCGCTGCCGCTGCCGTCGGCGCCGGCGCTGCTGCCGGCGGCCTGGGAGCCGCTGTCCTTCCCCTTGACCACGTTGTAGCCGACGGCGCTGACGGCCACGGCGAAGCCGATGGCCAGGGCCGCCAGGACGGCGCCGCGCGGCTTGCGCTGGGCGACCTGCGCCGGCGGGACCTGGAACTGGCCGGTGTGCCCGGGATACGGGTGCGCGGGGGTGAACTGCGGTGCCGTGTAGGGGCCGGCCGGCTGGTACCCGTGCTGCGGCGGGTATGCGGGGGGTACTGCGGGGGCGTGCTGCGGCGCGGCCGCCGGAGTGTACGGGGCGCCCGCCGGGGAGGTCGCCTGGTGGGCCACGCCGCCCGGAGCGGTGGACTGGTGGGCCACGCCGCCGGGGACGGTCGGCGGATGCGCCGGAGGAGCCGGAGTGATCGCCGGCGCCGCGGCGGGCGGGGCGGGTGCGGCGGCCGGGGCAGCGGAACGCGCGGTGATCTCCGCGGTCACCGCGGCGGGCAGCCAGTCCTCGGCCCGGCGCAGCGTCGTGGCGTCGTTCGCGGACTGGCACAGGGCGATGACCTCGGCCACGCTCGGCCGGTCGGCCGGATCCTTGGCGAGGCAGCGGGTGACGAGCTCGGACAGCCGTTCCGGCACCCCGGAGAGGTCCGGCTCCTCGTGGACGATCCGGTACAGCACCCCGTGGGAGGCACCCTCGCCGAACGCCGGCGCGCCGGCGGCGGCGTACGCGGCGACCTGCCCGAGGGCGAAGACGTCGGTCGCCGGGCCGACCCCGCGGCCCGCCGCCTGCTCCGGCGCCATGAAGGCGGGCGTGCCGACGGCGACGCCGCTGCCGGTGAGGGAGGTCGCGTCGGCGGCGTGGGCGATGCCGAAGTCGATGACGCGCGGGCCGTCGGCGGCCAGCAGCACGTTCGACGGCTTCAGGTCCCGGTGCACGATGCCGGCGCCGTGGATGACCTGGAGCGCCTCCGCGATGCCGGCGACCAGCAGCAGCACGGTCTCGACGGGCAGCGCCCCGTGCGCGGACACGGCGGCGGCCAGGGAGGGGCCGGGCACGTAGGCGGTGGCCAGCCAGGGGTGCGGGCCGTCGGTGTCGGCGTCGATGACGGGAGCCGTGAACAGGCCCTGCACGCGCTGCGCGGAGCGGATCTCCTGTGCGAAACGCCGCCTGAACTCCGGGTCTTCGGCGAACTCGGGCCGGATCACTTTGACCGCGACCGGGCGGCCGCCCGGCGTGTGCGACAGGTACACCTTGCCCATGCCGCCGGCGCCGAGCCGGGCGGCGATGCGGTATCCCGCGACGGTGGCGGGGTCATCCGGGCCCAGCGGCTCGAAGTGCACCGGCCTGCCGGTGCCTTCCATGCCGCCGCCCCCGCGCGGATGCTGACCGTTCATCACCTTGTTGCTCCCAAGTCCTGCACGTTCGATGCGCACCGCACCCTATCCGAGTCGGGACGCGGCCCGGGATGCCGAGACGGCCCATGCGATGACACGTGTCCGACAGGTCGATCGGCGGAGCGGGCGCCGTGCGACGCCGGGGAGTCCGGCAGCTGCCGCCCCTGCGTCACCCTGCGTTGGGATGCCTGCCATACACGGCCCCTAACTTCCTCGACGCCAGCCCGCTCACCGCTCCCCAGCCACCGGCCCGACCGGGCCCGGGGCGACCCCCTCTCCGAGGAGTGACCGTGGAACGTCGTACCTTCCTGCGCGGCGCCGTCGTCGGCACCTCCGCCGCGGCCTTCGGCGGCACGCTCATGCGCGGCGCCGCGTACGCGGCCCCGGCCCAGCCGGGCGCCGGCCCCTACGGGGCGCTCGGCGCGGCAGACGCCAACGGCATCATGCTGCCCGCCGGTTTCACGAGCCGGGTCATCGCCCGGTCGGGCCAGACCGTCTCCGGCACCTCCTACACCTGGCACAAAGCCCCTGACGGCGGTGCCTGCTACGCCGACGGCACCGGCTGGATCTACGTCTCCAACTCCGAGATCAACCCCTCGGGCGGGGCCAGCGCGGTCCGTTTCAACTCCTCCGGCTCCATCACCTCCGCCTACCGGATCCTCTCCGGCACCCGGCAGAACTGCGCGGGCGGGAAGACGCCGTGGAACACCTGGCTCTCCTGTGAGGAGGTCAGCCTCGGCTACGTGTACGAGACCGACCCGTGGGGCGTGAACGCGGCCGTCCGGCGCCCCGCGATGGGCCGGTTCAAGCACGAGGCGGCTGCAGCCGACCCCGTCCGCCAGGCGGTGTACCTGACGGAGGACGAGTCGGACGGCTGCTTCTACCGCTTCCTCCCCACCACCTGGGGCAACCTCTCCTCCGGCACCCTCCAGGTCCTCAAGGCCGGCTCGGGCACCTCCGGCTCCTTCACCTGGCAGAACGTCCCGGACCCGGACGGCTCCCCGACCGCGACCCGCAACCAGGTGTCGGGCGCCAAGCGCTTCAACGGCGGCGAGGGCTGCCACTACGCCAACAACACGGTCTGGTTCACCACCAAGGGCGACAACCGGGTCTGGCAGCTCAACCTCTCCTCCAACACCTACGAGCTGGCCTACGACGACTCCCTCGTCGTCGGCGGCGGTGCCCCGCTGACGGGCGTGGACAACGTCACGGGCTCCTCCTTCGGCGACCTGTACGTCGCCGAGGACGGCGGGAACATGGAGATCTGCGTGATCACCCCCGACGACGTGGTCGCACCGTTCCTGCGGATCACCGGCCAGTCCTCGTCCGAGATCTGCGGCCCCGCCTTCTCGCCGGCCGGCGACCGCCTGTACTTCTCCAGCCAGCGCGGCACGAGCGGCAGCTCCTCCGGCGGCATCACCTACGAGGTCACCGGTCCCTTCCGCACCTGACCGCCACCCGGGCCCGCCCGGCCTGCGCCCGCCCGACCCCTCGGGCAGGGCCGGGCGGACCCGGTGGCATGCCGCGCCCGACCCGGGGTAGGCGCTGGCACCCGAGGACGTGCAGGGAAGGGGATGCCTCATGGCCGGTACGGACATGGCCCGGTTCGTCGGGTTCAAGGTCGATGCCTCCGACGGCCACATCGGCAAGATCGACAGGCACAGCGAGTACGTGGGCCGGCAGTTCATCGTGGTGGACACCGGGCCGTGGATCTTCGGCCGGCACGTGGTGGTGCCCGCCTCCCTCGTCGCCCGCGTCGACGAGGAGAACGAAACGGTCCACCTGTCGGCCTCCCGGGACCAGGTCAAGCACTCACCCGAGTTCGAGAGCGGCCGGTACGAGGACGACGTGGCCCTGCTCCAGGTCATCGAGCGCTACTACGACGGCCACACCTGAGAGGCGGAGCCGCCGGCCGTGCTGCCGGCCTCCGGCTTCACCCCCGTGCCGACCGCTGCCGTGCCCGCCGCAGGTACCGGTCCAGGGCGTCCGGGTCGTCGAGGACGTCCTGGTCGCCCTTGCCCACGGGCCGCCCGTCGACCTCCAGGGCCGGTGTGGCCTTGATCCACGAGGTGCTCACGGCACGGTCCGCCGCCTCCACGAAGTCCCGGTGCGTGCCCGTGCGCACTGCCTCGTCGAAGCCTGCGTCGCGCAGCCCGTCCACGGACGAGGCCAGCGAGAGCAGTGTGCCGCCGGTGAATCCGCCGCGCCTCTTCGCCGCCGCCTGCCCGCGGTGCAGCACCTCGTGCAGCTCGGCGAACTTCCCCCTGTCCAGGGAGGCCCGCAGTGCGTTGACCGCCCGCTTGGACCCGTTCCCGAGGAACGATCCCAGGACGTAGTGCACCTGGACGTCGCCCTCGGCAGCCATCCTGCGCAGCCGCGGCCCGCTCCCCTCCGTCTGGAACTCGGCGCATCCCGGGCAGCTCGGGTCCTCGTAGACCCGGACGGTCACCGGCGCCCCCGGGTCCCCGACGACCACCGTGTGCCCTTCCGTGCCGAGCGCCGCGGCCACCGGCCCGGTGTACCCCTCGTCCGCCCGGCTGCCCCACCGCGCGGGCAGGCACCCCGCGGCGGCAGGCACGATGACGGCCGCTCCCACACCGGCGAGCACCGAACGTCTGCTGAGCTGCACGAACATTCCTCCCCTGGTCCAAAGGGGGAAGCGTACGCAGCCCCCTCCGACCTGCCTCGCCCGGGGTCCGGCAGACATGCTCCGCGCGGCGGAAACCGGCGGAAATCCGACGGGGCGCGGCGGGCGCCTGCACAGCCGCGCGGCACCTGGGACCCCGGTCAGAGCCGGGCCGGTGTCGGGGCGGCGGTGCGGCCGACGGGTGTCGCGAACCACGCCGCCCAGCCGGCGAGCTCCTCGGCGTCCGCCGCGGAGCGGCCCGCCCAGGCGATGTGGCCGTCGGGGCGTATGAGGAACAGTCCCCGGCCGTAGGCCGCGTAGGCGCTGATGCGGGCCGCCCGCAGGTGCGGCAGCGAGGGCACCTCCTCGGGCAGGTCGGTGTCGACGGCGAGCAGGGTGAAGTGCGGGCCCCGGAAGAGGTCGAAGAGCCGGATGCCGTCGCGCCGCCCGTCGGGTGCACGGTCGCCGGCGACGAGGGCGCCCTCCGGCAGCCCGGTCCGGGTCTCCCGGCTGAGCGGCGACTCCCGCAGGTGTATGCCGAGCTGCCGTGTGGCTGCCCCGCGGCGGTCCTGGCCGCGGTGGATCCGGGTCGACAGGCCGAGCATTTCGGCGGCCTGCGGCCGACGCTCCTGCTCGTACGTGTCGAGCAGGGCCTCGGGGGCGCCGTCGTGCAGGACCGCGGCCAGCTTCCAGCCCAGGTTGTAGGCGTCCTGCACGCTGGTGTTCAGCCCCTGCCCGCCTGCGGGTGAGTGGATGTGGGCGGCGTCCCCGGCGAGGAAGACCCGGCCCTCGCGGAAGCGGTCGGCCAGCGCGGCGTTGACCGTGAAGTCGGAGGCCCAGCGGACCTCGCGGACGTCCTCGGCCCTTATGTGCGTGAGGCCGGCTATCAGGGCGCGGACCTCGTCCTCCGCGGGCTCGGCGCGGGTCCCGTGGTACTGGCCCACGAACTGGAAGAGCCCGGTGCGGGGGAGGGGGCACAGGGCCGCGTACCCCCTGCTGCCGTCCTCGGCGGGCGCGAACAGGTGCCAGTGGTCGCGGTCCAACGAGTCGATCGCGACGTCGGCGACGACCAGCGGGACGGGGTCGACGCGCTCCCCGGTCATCCCGATCCCCGTGAGCCGGCGGACCGTGGACCGGCCTCCGTCGGCGCCGACCGCGTACCGGGCGCGCACGGTCCGAGTCGCCCCGTCGGCCACCGCCAGCTCCGCCGTCACCCCCTCACCGTCCTGTGCCATGCCGGTCAGCGCTGTCCCGAAGGACACCTTGCCGCCCAGCTCGTGCAACCGGGCCAGCAGCACTTCCTGGGTCGCCCACTGCGGAACCAGCCACGGCTCCGCGTACGGCTCCTGCTCGGTGGCCGCGACCTCCTCGAACATGCGGTGCTCGCCCAGCCGCACCCCCTCCTTCCACGCCATGCCGACGGGCGCCGGCCCGCCCCGGTCGAGGACCGCCCCGAGGACGCCGAGGTCTTCGAACACCTCCAGCGTGCGCGGCTGGATCCCCTTCCCCCGCGAGCCCGGGAACAAGCCTGCCGAGCGCTCGACGACCAGCGGCCGCACCCCGCGGCGCGCCAGGTCGCAGGCCAGCGCGAGTCCGGTCGGCCCGGCCCCGACGACCAGCACCCCGCTCCCTGCCGGTTCCCTCCCCGGCCGCCCACGGCGCTGCTCCGTCCCGGTCTCGGCACCGCTGCCCGCGGCCGCCACCCCGTACGCATCCATCTCCCTGCCCCCGTTTCCCTTCGTTCCGGCGTGAGCATCCGAGCGCACCCTGCAGCGTTTTTCCTTAACGCCGTTAAGGAGCGCACATCGCAAGTGTGTCCTTAACGTTGTTAAGCTGTCAACCCCGGAAGCAGCAGCCCGAAGAGAGGCAGCGATGACCCCCAAGCCCGACCGCACACCCCCGCGCGTCCCGCCCCTGAGCCGTGCGACGGTCGCCGAAGCGGCGCTGCGCCTGCTGAACGAGACGGGCCTGGAGAAGCTCACCCTCCGCGCCATCGCCGCCGAGCTGGACGTCAAGGCCCCGGCGCTCTACTGGCACTTCAAGAACAAGCAGGAACTCATCGACGAGATGGCGACGGAGATGGTCCGCCGTATGACGGCCGACGACGCCGGCCGCAAGCCGGAGCCCGCCGCAGACCGGGCCGGCCCGGAGGGTGGCGGCGGCCCCGGCTGCGCCTGGCGCGAGCGGCTCCTCGCCGCGAACCGCGCGCTCCGCCGCGCGCTGCTCTCCTACCGCGACGGCGCCCGCGTCTTCAGCGGATCGCGCTTCACCGGGACCGACCACGCCGAACACGTCGACGCCCAGCTCAGGGTCCTGGTCGAAGCGGGCTTCGAGCTGCCCCAGGCCGTCCGCACGCTGACGACCGCCTTCCTGTACACGCTCGGCTTCGTCACCGAGGAGCAGGGCGTCCACCCGGTGCCGGGGGAGCGCCGCGAGGGCTTCGACGTCGCCGAGCGCAGTGCGCGACTGGCCGCCCACCCCCTGGCCGCTGCCGCCGGCCCCCACCTGTTCGAGGACTACGACGCCCACTTCGAGGAGGGGCTCGGCCTCATCCTCGACGGCGCAGCCGCACGGTACGGGATCGCGATCTGAAGTGGCTGTCCGCGGACCACCACGTGGTGATCATCGAGGCCGCGGACGAGGTGCTGCCGGGCGACGCCTGCGGGCAGCGGCTGCTCTTCACCACCCTGTTGCGGGAGGGACGGCGATGGTCCTCCAGGCAGCCCCAAGGCGGAGAACGCAGCAGACTCGTCGTGACCATGTCGCGCGACGCCGCATCCGTTCCGTCCCTGAAGGAACGGCTGCGGTCTCACCTTCCGGAGGCGCACCACCCGGGGTGACCCGTCCGGGGCTTTCGAGCGTTCGCGGCCATCGCCTCACGGAGCCCCCGCCGCCCTATGCACCCGCGTGCCCCGCAGGGCCGGGGACGTCGGCGGCGTCGCCGGAGGCCGCCGCTCCCGCCGTGTCCACGGCGGACGCGGCCGCCGCAAGGTCCCCGTCGCCCTCCCCGAGGTCCGGGATCTGCTGCTCCGACCAGATGACCTTCCCCTCGGGCGTGTACCGGGCCCCCCACCGCCGGCTCAGCTGGGCGACGAGGAACAGCCCGCGGCCTCCCTCGTCCGTCGTCGTCGCGTAGTGCAGGCGCGGGGAGCTGCTGCTGCCGTCGAAGACCTCGCAGGTCAGCACCCGATCCCGCAGGAGGCGTACGCGGACCGGCTCGGCGCCGTGCCGGATCGCGTTCGTGATCAGCTCGCTGAGCACCAGCTCCGTGCCGAACACCAGCTCCTCCAGGCCCCACTCCTCCAGCTTCGCGGTCGCGGCGGCGCGAAGCTGCCCCACCGCGCTCGGCTCGAACGGCACGTCCCATTCGGCGATCCGGTCGGCCGACAGGGCCGACGTACGGGCGACGAGCAGGGCGACATCGTCGCGGGCCCGCACCGGCAGCAGCTCGGCGAGGACCGCCCGCACGGTGTCCTCCGGGCTCGGGCCGGCACGCGAGAGGGCGGCGCGCAGCAGGTCGAGCCCTTCGTCGATGTCCCGGGTGCGGTCCTCGATCAGCCCGTCCGTGTACAGGACCAGTCGGCTCCCCTCGGCCAGGTCCAGTTCGGCCGACTCGAACGGGAACCCGCCCAGGCCCAGCGGCGCGCCGGCCGGCAGCTCCGGCGCCTCCACCGTGCCGTCGGCGTGTACCACGAGAGGCGGGACGTGCCCCGCGCGCGCCACCGTGCAGCGCCGCGCCACCGCGTCGTAGACGGCGTACAGGCAGGTGGCGCCGAGGAGGCCGCCTTCGGCGCCTCCGCCCTCGCCGTTCTGGTCGGTGTACTGCACGAGGTCGTCGAGGCGGGCGAGCAGCTCGTCGGGCGGCAGGTCCAAGGAGGAGAAGTTCAGGACGGCGGTGCGGAGCCGGCCCATGGCGGCCGCGGCGTGCAGGCCGTGCCCGACGACGTCGCCGACGACGAGCGCGACCCGCCCGGCAGGCAGCGGGATCACGTCGAACCAGTCGCCGCCCACCCCCGACTGCGCGGGCAGGTAGTAATGGGCCACTTCCACGGCGCTCTGCTCCGGCAGGTCCCGGGGCAGCAGGCTGTGCTGGAGAGTGATCGCCACGGCGTGCTCGCGGGTGTAGCGGCGGGCGTTGTCGATGCTGACGCCGGCCCGGGCCACCAGCTCCTCCGCCAGCGACAGGTCCTCCTCGTCGAACGGCTCCGGCTTCTCGGAGCGCCAGAAGTTGACCACGCCGAGGACCACCCCGCGGGCCTTGAGGGGCGCCGTGATCAGCGAGTGGATGCCGTAGTCGATGACGGCCTGGGCCCGCGGCGGGTCCTGCGCGTACCAGCCGGGTGCCTTCTTCAGGTTGGCGATGACCTCGGCCCTGCCGCTGCTCAGGCCCCGTGCCTGCGGCGTGGACGGCAGAAAGTCGATCACCCGGCCGCGCGGGTAGAGCGGGATGTCCTCGCGGATGCCGCTGACGCCGGTGCGGCGCAGGTCGCCCGGTGCGGCGGTGGGCTCGTCGCCCCGCAGGACCGGTTCCGCCAGGTCGACGGTCGCGAAGTCGGCGAACCGCGGCACGGCCACGTCGGCGAGCTCCTGGGCAGTGCGCTCGACGTCCAGGGTGGTGCCGACGCCGACACCGGCGTCGTACAGCAGCCGCAGCCGCCTGCGGGCCGCCTCGGCGCGCGTACTGAGCACCCGCATCTCCGTGGAGTCCCGGATGGTGACGGCCATGCCCTCGGGGCGGCCGCGGGGGCGGGTGGGGCGCTGGTTGATGACGAGCAGCCGCTCCCCGGCCTCCAGCACCTCGTCGGTCGCCTCGCGGCCCGAAAGCACCAGGCCGGCGAGGTTCCCGTCGAGTTCGGCGAGCTCGCTGATGTGCCGGCCCTCGGCGTCGGGCGGCAGGCCGAGGAGTCGTTTCGCCTCGTCGTTCGCGAGGAGCAGGCGGCCGTCGCGGTCCGTGATCAGGACGCCTTCGCGCACCGCGTGCAGCACCGCGTCGTGGTGTTCGTACATGCGGGTCATCTCGAGCGGGCCGAGGCCGCGGGTCTGCCGGCGCAGGCGGTTGCTGATCAGGCCGGCGCCCGCGGTGCCCAGTGCCAGGCCGGCCGCGCTGGCGCCGAGGATCACGGGGAGCTGGCGGTCGACGAGGCCGCTGACGTTCTCGACGGTCATGCCCGCCGACACCAGGGCCTCCACGGGGCCGCTGTTGCCCTCGGCGAAGACGGGCACGACCGCCTGGATCTCCTTGCCGAGAGGGCCGTCGACGCTCTCCACGTGCACCTGCCCGGCGAGCGACGGCTCGATCGTGCCGACGAACCGCTTGCCGATGCGGTCGGGGAGCGGGTGGGTGTAGCGGATCCCCTGGGTGTCCATCACGACGATGAAGTCGACGCCCGCCGCCTTGCGGGTCTCCTCCGTGAGCGGTTGCAGGATCGCGGACGGGTCCGGGGACTCCAGGGCCTCGCGCAGCCCGAGGGAGTGCGCAAAGGTTTCGGCGACGGACACCGACCGGTTCCGGGCCTCGCGCTCGACATCGCTGCGGGACTGCAGCACCAGCGCCAGCACGGCCCCGGCGGCGAGCAGCACCACGATCGCCACCTGGAGGACGAATACCTGTGTGGCGACGCTCCGCGGGCGCTTCCCGCTCAGTGACCGCACCGATGTCCCCGGCACGGGTTGCAAGGCTGGGTCACGAGACCATTTGTAGCACTGTCGCCGGGTGAGGGCCGGGAGCGGCGGACGGGCACGTCGGGCGGCGCCGTGTCATCGGCGGGCGCCGGAGCCGCGGCGCGGAGCTGCTCCCCGCCCCGCGCCCTCCTGAAACCGGCCTCCGCCCGGGCCCGTTGCGGTGGCTCCTGCTCCGCACTGCCGCGCCTCCCACGCGGGCGGGGCCGGGTGGGCGCCTCGCTCGCCGCCGGGCCTGGATGCCCTCCCCGAAATATCTTGACGTCGAGATTGATGTGCGGCAGGCTACCGCGAAGTATCTCGACATCGAGATACTTTTCGCGGGGGAGCGGAGGCCTGGCATGCGGTGGTGGGGGCGCCCCGAGGGGCTGGTGGCGCAGATATGCCGACCGCCCGGCGGGCGGGACGCGCGGATCATGCTGCTTGCGCAGTTGCTCGACCGGGTCGGGACGGGTGTGTGGGCCGCCTCGTCCGTTCTCTACTTCACCTATGTCATCGGGCTCGGCGCAGGGCAGCTGGGGCTCATGGTCGGGGCAGCAGCCGTGGCCGGCATCGCCGGGTCGCCCCTCGCCGGACACCTCGCCGACCGGTTCGCCGTCCGCCCCATGCTCATCGCCTGTCACCTGGTACGGCTGGTCGCGCTGTGTGCGCTCCTCTCCACCACCCGGTACGAGGCCCTGCTCCTGCTTGTCGCACTCACCCACCTCGGCGACCGGGCGGCCAAGACGCTGGAGATGCTCTTCGCCACCCGCGTCGCCGGCGAGCGGCGCGGCACCTACCAGGCGCTGTCGCGCAGCGCCGCCAACGCCGGGTACGCCGCCGGTGCGGGCATTGCCGCCCTCGGGCTGGCCGTGGGCACCCGCGGTGCGTACGAACTGCTCATCCTCGGCAACGCCCTGTCGTTCCTCGTCGCCGCGCTGCTTGTCGGGCGTACGAGCGAACCCCTCGGGCACGGGCGTCTCGTCGCCCCGCCCGGGGAGGAAGCGCCTCCGGCCGGGGCGGCCGCGGAGCGGGGCGGCGGCAGTCCCTGGCGGGACAGGGGGTACCTCCGGTTCGTGGTGTTGGACATTCCCATGAACCTCGACGACTCCCTCCTCAACGTCGGGCTGCCGCTGTGGCTGATCCACCACACCGACGCGCCCCACGCGCTCGTACCAGCCGTCCTCGCGGTCAACACCGTCCTCACCGTGCTGCTCCAGCTGGCTGTCTCCGCCCGGGTCCACGAGCCGGAGCAGGCCGCGCGGGCCGCCGGCTGGTACGGGCTCGCCGTGCTCGGCGCCTGTGTGCTGCTCGCTCTCACGCCCGCCCGCGGTGCCTGGGCCGCCTCCGCCGCCCTGCTGGCCGCGGCGGTGCTCGTCACCGCCGCCGAGCTGGTGCGCTCGGTGTCCTCGTGGGAGCTCGCCGTCTCCCTCGCGCCCCGGGAGGCGCGCGCCTCGTACCTGGGCGTCGCGGGGATCTCCCCGTCCGTCCAGAAGGCCGTCGGCCCGCTGCTGCTGACCGGCGCGGTCATGGCCGCGGGGCCCGCCGGGTGGCTCGGACTCGGGGCTGCCGTCGCCGGCCTGTCCCTCGTACAGCGGCGTGCGGCCCTGCGGCGCCTGGCCGCCCTCCGCCACCGATCGGCCGCAGGAGGCAGGGCCGCAGCCTTCCCGGGCGGGAGCGAACCGGTCCGGGCCGGCTGAGCTCCGGCGCGGAGCCCCCGCGGCGGGCCACAATGGCGTCGGGACGCGCAGCCCGGCGCGGCGGCAGCCCGCGCGGGGCGTCCGGGCGGGTCCCCACGGTGAGCCCATGCCGTCGGCCCGGTGAATTTTCTTCCCCGGGCCGGGTATGCGGGCATCGGCAGCCCCGAGGGCAGGCAGGAGACGGAGCGCGATGGTGCGGCGGTTCTCGTTCGATGCGACCGCGACGGAGGCGGTATCCGCCGGCGCCGCAGGGGAGGGCCCATGAGCGAGGACGTCCGCAGGCTGTCCCTCGGCGCAGGCACCTCGGGGATCGTCGCCCGGTGCCGCGACTTCACCCGGCAGGCGCTCTCCGACTGGCACTGGTCGATTCCGCCCGCCGCCCCCGTGACGGCTCCTGGCGCCGCAGGGCGCCATCTGAACGGCGTACGCCCCCCGTCGGCGCCGGACGTCTGGGCGGCGGCCGTCGAAGACGTCCTGCTGATGGTGTCCGAGCTGGTCGGGAACGCCTGTCTGCACGCGGGCGGCCCCGACGACTTCGTCCTGCGGCATTCGGACGGCCTCCTGCGTGTGGAGGTCGGCGACGGGAGCCCCGAGCGCCCCCGCCGCCGGACGAATACCGATCCCGCCCTCCCGGGCGGCCACGGCCTGCTGGTCGTCGACCGCCTGGCGCGCAGCTGGGGCTGGGAGGCCTACCCCGACGGGCGGGTCGGAAAGACCGTGTGGGCCGAGGTGGCGGCCCCCGCGCCCCCGCCGTGAGGAGGAGCCGCGCTGCGGCGGGGCCGCCCGGCGGCCCGCCGCAGCGGCGGTCACGCGTCGTCTTCCAGGAGCCCGGCCCGCAGCTTGGCCAGGGTGCGGCTCAGCAGCCGAGACACATGCATCTGCGAGAGGCCCAGCCGCTCGCCGATCTCCGACTGCGTCAGCTCGTCCCCGAAGCGCAGCGAGAGCAGCGTCCGCTCGCGCGGCGGCAGCGTCTCCAGGATCGGCTTGAGCGACTCCAGGCACTCGATCCGGTCGTACGCGCCCTCGTCCGCGCCGATCACGGCCCGATGGCCGACGTGGGCGCGGCGCTCGCCCTCGTCGCGCTCCGGCACGTCGAGGGAGCGCGCCGAGTAGGCGTGCGACGCTTTCAGGCCCTCCGCGAACTCCTCCTCCGAGACGTGCAGGTGCTCGGCGATCTCCGCGTCCGTGGGCTCGCGTCCCAGTTCCTGCTCCAGCGCGTCGTGCGCCTTCGCGGTGTCGATCCGCAGCTCCTGGAGCCGGCGGGGCACCCGGACGGCCCAGCTCGTGTCGCGGAAGAACCGCTTCATCTCGCCGGTGATCGTGGGCAGGGCGAACGTCGTGAACTCCACCCCGCGTTCCGGGTCGAACCGGTTGATCGCCTTGATCAGGCCGATCGTGCCGACCTGGACGATGTCCTCCATCGGCTCGCTGCGCCCGCGGAAGCGGCGGGCGGCGTACTTGACCAGGCTCAGATTGAGCTCCACGAGCGTGTTGCGCACGTACGAGTACGCGGCACCGCCCTCGTCGAGCGCCCGCAGCCTGCGGAACAGGGTCTCCGACAGGGTACGGGCCTCGCCGGTGCTGACGCCCAGCGTGTCCTGCGGGATGCCTTCGGTGACCTCGGTGCTGTGCATGCTCGCTCCTCCGACGGGCGGTCGCGCCGCAACGGGCGATGCGGGTCGGCCGTCTCGTGAGCTGTCCCGGGGTATATACCCCGAGCGCGCCGACCCGAAGCGGAACGAACCTCCGCAAACCACCCACCGGTCAGCATGCCGTGGGAGGAGTACGATCCCGTGCGTGTACCCGGTGAACGTGTGCCACGCCGCCCGGCCCGCGACCGCCACCCGCTCGGCGGCGCGCGGCGGGAGCTGCGCACACAGCCACTGCCACTGGCGGTCGCCGGAAGCGATGAAGAAGATCGCGCAGAACAGCCCGAGCGCCGCCACCGCCGGCACCTGCACCAGCCGCCCGGCGCCGCTCAGCGCCGTGCTGAGCAGCGCCTCGCGGTGGTCGGAGAGGTACGCGCCCATCCGGTCGCGCACACCGGACAGCGCCTCGGGGTCCAGGTCCAGCGGAGGCCGCTGCAGCAGCGGCAGCAGCCGGTCCACGCCCTCGCGGAACTCGGCGACCAGGGAGGGCCACCCCGCGGCCACGGTCTCGCCCGCGAACGCGAGCACACCCAGCAGGACCACGGCACTCCCGACGAGCGCGCAGGTCACGGCCGCGGGGCGCGGCATCCACCGGTTCAGCCGGTCGGCGGCGGGCCGCAGCAGGGCGGTCCCGACCAGCCCGAGGAACACGGCCACGGCCACCTCATGGAACCGGCCCAGCACCGTGAACGCGGCATAGACCGCCGCGCCCGCCACCAGGAGCCGCCAGGCGTACTCCGACGCGGCGCGCAGCGCGGGCGACACGCGCGGCGGCACATCCTTTCCGCCGGTCCGCCGTGCGTCCGGCCGGCGCGCACCCGCCCGGACGCGCGCCCGCGTCCCGGATCGCCTCACCACCTGTGCGCACCCCCTCTGCCCGCGGCTGCCGGGCCGCCTGCCCTGCGAGGTCCCACGCGGCACGGCGCGCCGCACGCGCCCGCGGCCGGATTCGCCCGAACGAAGCCCCGACGTACCGGAACGCTGAATTCCGTATGCGGCCGTTCCTGCCATGCTTGAGACAGGTGCGCCAGGGCAGACGCACGGCGCCCGCCGAGGAGGCACCGGCCTCCCGGGCACGGACCGAAGGAGTGAGCCTGGTGCGCATCGCGTTTCTGACCGCGCCCGAAGGGGTCGAGGAGATCGAACTCACCCAGCCCTGGAAGGCGGTGCTCGAGGCCGGGTGGATCCCGCGGCTGGTCTCGACCGAGCCGGGGGACGTGCGCGCGTACCGGCACCTCGACAAGGCAGGCCGCCACACCGTCGACGACGTCGTCGGCGAGGCCGGAGGCGACGGCGGCGACGGCGGCAGCCCGGCCGACCTCGCCGCCGGCTTCGACGCCCTCGTCCTGCCCGGCGGCGTCGCCAACCCGGACGCCCTCCGCCTGCACGGGGGAGCGGTCGAGTTCGTCCGCCACTTCGTCGACGCCGGCAAGCCCGTCGCCGCGATCTGCCACGCCCCCTGGACGCTCGTGGAAGCGGGCGCCGTGAGCGGCCGCATCCTGACCTCCTGGCCGAGCCTGGCCACCGACATCCGCAATGCGGGCGGCGCCTGGGTGGACGAGGAGGTCCACGTCTGCCGGGCGGCCCCCTCCACCCTGGTCACCAGCCGCAAGCCGGGCGACCTGGACGCCTTCTGTGCCGCGCTCGTCGAGGAGTTCGGGGGACATGACAACCGTCGGGGTTGAGGAAGAGTACGTCCTGCTCGATCCGCTCACGCGCCTTCCCGTGGCGCGCGCCGAGGACGTCCGCGTCGGAGCGGGCCTCGCGCTGATGGTCGACGAGGGCGAGGTGCAGCACGAGCTGCTCCAGGCACAGGTCGAGGTCGCCACCCCCGTGTGCAGCGACCTGGAAGAGGTCGGCGGCCACCTGCTGCGGCTGCGGCACGCAGTGGGTTCGGCAGCCGAGGAGCTCGGCTGCCGGCTCGCCACCTCCGCCACCGTGCCGCTGCGCGACGGCGTGCCGCCCGCGATCACCCAGGAGACGCGCTACCTCAAGATGCGCGAGGAGGCCCGCCGCCTGGTCGACGAACAGCTGATCAACGGCATGCACGTCCACGTCGGCGTCCCCGACCGCGAGACCGGGCTCGCCGTCATCAACCGGCTCCGGGGCTGGCTGCCCACACTGCTGGCCATGTCCGCGAACTCCCCCATGTGGGACGGCCGCGACACCGGCTTCGCCAGCTGGCGCACCCTCGTCTTCGGCCGCTGGCCGGTGGCGGGACCGCCGCCCTACTTCCCCACCCTCGCCGACTACGAGCAGCGCGTCGACGCGCTGCAGGAGGCCGGCCTCATCGCCGACCGGGGACAGCTGTACTGGCACGCCCGGCTGTCCGAGCGCTACCCCACCGTGGAGGTGAGGTGCCTGGACGTGCAGCTCGACGCGGTCGACGCGGTGCTCCTCGCCGGCATCGTCCGGGCGCTGGTCACCACCGCCATCGCGGAGGAGAAGGCCGGCGCGCCGCAGCCCCGGTGCGCCCAGGAGCTGCTCCAGGCCTCCATGTGGCACGCGGCCCGGCACGGCCTCGGCGGTGCCCTCATGGACCCGGACGGGCGGCGGCACAGCGCGGGCGACGTCCTGTGCATGCTGCTGCAGCACATCACCCCGGCCCTGGAGGACGCCGGCGACCTGCGCGAGGTCAGCGGCCTGCTGCACCGGCTGCTCCAGCAGGGCACCCCGGCGGACCGCCAGCGCCGGGCCCTCACCGAAGGCGGTATGCCGGCGCTGCTGGACCTCATCACCGCCCACGGCCCCGCCGCCTGAGCGGCCGCCGGGGGCCCGGACGGCCGTACGGCCCGTACGGCCGTCCGAGCCGGGCCCGAGGTGCGGGCCACCGGCCCCGAAGCGAGGATGGGCGGGACAAGGACGGAGCGTGAACCGTGGAGATTTCTACGAGGGAGGTCTTCGGCGCCCCGTGCTGGGTGAGCCTCATGGCCCGCGACCTCCAGCAGGCGCAGGAGTTCTACGGCAGAGTGCTCGGCTGGAAGTTCCGGGCCGCCCGCCTGGGCGACGCGTTCGCCGTCGCCGAGGCGGACGGGGTGCCGGTCGCCGGGATCGGGGCGATGGGCGGCGACGTCGTCGTCGCCCCGGCCTGGACGCCCTACTTCGCCGTCGAGGACGCCGACGTGGCCACGGACCGTATCCGCGAGCGCAGCGGCACCATCGCGGTCGGACCCGTGTCCTTCGCCAACGGCGGCCGCGGCGCGCTCGCCGCCGACCGGGAGGGCGCCGTCTTCGGCATCTGGCAGGGCGGGGTCCGCGCCGACTGGCGCGTGGGCCGCGGACCCGCCCCCGCCTGGCTGGAGCTGCGCACCCGGGACGCCTTCGAGGCGGCCATGTTCTACGGCGAGGTCCTGGAATGGGCGACGGGCCGCCCCGGCTGCTGCGAGGTCGCCTACGAGGACGACCAGGTCGTCCTGCGCCAGACGGGCGAACCCGTCGCCCGCCTGAACGGCGGCATCACCGACGCGACCGCGCACATCCCGGAGTCCCGGCCCCGCTGGCACGTCTACTTCCGCGTCCGCGACCTGGACGAGGCCATCGACTCCGTCGGCGCCGCCGGCGGCACCACCCTGTCCACGATCGTCTCCGGCCCCGACGCGCGGTGGGTCACCGTCCGCGACCCGGAAGGGGCGATGCTGACCCTCACCGCCGCGCGGGCCCCGGAGGGCTGACATCCGCGCCGCGGGCGGGCGCTCCCGCCGGGGGCGGCCGTGGCCGGCCGACCTGCCCCCGGCCGCCGGCGCGGCCGTGCTCGCCCCGGCCGTCATCTCCGCCGGACTGGAGCTCCTCGGCCACGAGGAGCTCTCCCTCGCCTTCCTGGCCGTCGCCTGCGCCCTGTACCTGGTCCTCGCGTACGACTTCGCCGTCCGGCTCGTCCGCGACCGCGGCCGGTTCCGCGCCGAGGCCTACACCCCCGCCGCGCTGACGGCCGTGGCCGCCACCACCGTGCTCGGCTGCCGGCTCTCCCTCATGGGGCGGCAGGCCGCCGCGGCCGCACTCCTCGCACTGGCGGCGCTGCTGTGGCCCGGCCTGCTCATCGCCGTCGAACGGCACCTGAAGCGCCGCATGCCGGGCGGCGCCTTCCTCGTCTGCGTCGCCACGCAGGGCCTGGCCGTGCTCTCCGCGATGCTCGCGGACGCCTGGCGCCTCGACTGGCTCGCGCGGGCCGCACTGGCCGCCTTCTGCCTCGGACTGCTCCTCTACGCGCAGGCCCTCGCCCGGTTCGACCTGCGCGAGGTGCTCAAGGGAGCCGGGGACCACTGGGTCGCCGGCGGCGCGCTCGCCATCTCCGCCCTCGCGGGCTCGCGGCTGACCGCGTCCCCCGTGTGGACCGGCGCCCCCCACGCCGCCCTGCGCTGGACCACGCTCGTCCTCCTCGCGCTGTCGCTCGCCTGGTACGCGCTCCTCCTCGGCGCCGAGCTGCGCGCGTGGCGGCCGCGGTACGACATCCGGCGCTGGGCCACCGTGTTCCCGCTCGGCATGACCGCCGCCGCATGCATCTCGGCGGCCGGCGCGACCGGAGTGGCCGGACTGCGGGAACTCGGCGCGGTGCTGCTGTGGATCGCCGTCGCGGCGTGGCTGCTGACCTGCGCCGCCCTTGCCGCCGCCGGCCTCCGCCGCCGGCCGGGCGGCCCTGCCGCGGGACGCCCCCTCTCCGGACGGCCGGGATCCGGCCGGCCGACCCGGCACTGACCCAGCCCGCCGGCCTTACGGGCGGGCGCGTCCCGCCCCCGCCTGCCGGGCCGCGGGGAAGCCCGCCGCCGCGACGCACACCAGAACGGCGACCGCCGCGGCCAGCGCCGGCCCCGGCCCCCAGCGCAGCGTCGCCGCCGCCCCGGCCAGTGCCCCGCCGAACAGCACCGCAACCGACCCCAGCCGCCGCAGCGACCCGCGTCCCCACGGGTCGGCAGCCAGCCCGGCCAGGGCCCTGGTGACGACCGTGGTCGGCAGGTCGGGCACGGCCGCCCGGTGCACCACGGCGTTCTGCACGCCCATCGCCAGCCCCAGCAGCACCACGGGCACCGCCTGCGGGCCGCCCGCCGCCCACACCGCCAGGGCGGCGGCCGCCAGCAGCGCCTGCACCGACACCAGCGGCCCGAAGACCCGCCGGGCGGGCCGGCCCCGGCGGAGCGCCCCGCCGGCCACGGCCCCGCCCGCGAACCCGCCGAGCGCCAGCAGCGACGCCCCCGCCGACAACCCGTCCGCGCCGGCCAGGGCGAAGGCCAGAAAGGCCGTGTTGCCGGTCATGTTGGCGACGAACACGTGCTCCAGGCCCAGGAAGACCGCCGCGTCGACCAGCCCGCTCACGAACGTCAGCCCGAGCAGCAGCAGCGGCGGAACCGCGGCCGCCGTCGGCCGGCCGTCCCCGTCCATGCACCACCCCTTCCCGCCCGCGCGGTGCGCACGACGGATTGTCGGTGCCCGTCAGTAGGGTCCCTGCATGACCTACACGTTCCAGGTGACCATCGACAGCAACGACCCGCACGTGCTCGCCGACTGGTGGGCCGACGCCCTCGGCTGGGAGGTCGAGCCGACCGACGAGGCGTTCATCCGCCGCATGGTGGAGACCGGTCAGGCGGGCGAGGACGACACGACCACGCACCGCGGCGCCCTGGTCTGGAAGGCCGGCGCCGCGATCCGCCACCCGGAGGGCGCGGACCGGGCGCCCCGCGTGCTGTTCCAACTCGTCCCGGAGCCCAAGACCGTGAAGAACCGCGTGCACCTCGACATCCGCACCGGCTCCGACGACCCCCGGACCGTCGTCGAACGGCTCATCGCCAAGGGGGCCGTGCGCCTGCACGAGGGCCGCCAGGGCCCCTTCACCTGGACCACGCTCGCCGACCCCCAGGGCAACGAACTCTGCGTCACCGAATAGCGTGCACGGGGTCGCCGCCGCTGGCGGCGACCTCTCCACCAGCACAAATTCGGTACCGGGCGGTCCCTCCCGCACCCGAGAATGAGGCATCTCGAAACGGGAGGAACCCATGGGCCACACGCAGGCCTACCTGACCCTGCACGACCTGCTGCCGCAGCAGGACCTGGCGGCTGCCGTCGAAACCGGCCTCGTCAGCCGCAAGCGGCACCCCGAACTGCCGCTGTCCCTCTACACCTACACGCGGACGGCCCAGTACGAGCAGGCCTGGAACGACGTGACCGTGCGCTGCCGGGGACTCGTCGCCGACGACTCCACCGGAGCCGTCGTGGCCCTGCCGCTGCCCAAGTTCTTCAACGTCGGCGAGCACGAGGCGGGCAGGCCGTACGCCCCGGCCCTGCCGGACGAGCCGTTCGAGGTGTACGAGAAGGTCGACGGCAGCCTCGCGGTCGTCTTCCACTACGCAGGCGCCTGGCGGGTCGCCTCCAAGGGGTCCTTCATCAGCGAACAGGCCCGCTGGGCGCAGCGCCGCCTCGACACCCGCGACACGTCCGGGCTGGTGCCCGGGGTGACGTACCTCGCGGAGATCCTGTACCCGCAGAACCGTATCGTCGTCGACTACGGCGACCGCCGCGACCTCGTCCTCCTCGCCGCGTACGGCGCGGACGGCACCGAGGTCCCGCTCGCCGAGGCCGCCGGCCACTGGGAGGGCGTCGGATCCGTGGTCCGCCTGTGGCCCGCCATGCCGCTCGGCGAACTGGTGGCGCTCACCGGCGCGAGCCGGATGCCCGGTGGCGACACCGCCGCCGGCACCGAGGCGGAGGGCTTCGTCCTGCGGTTCGCGTCGGGGGTGCGCGCCAAGGCCAAGCTGTCCGAGTACGTACGCCTGCACAAGGTCCTGACCGGGGTCACCGAGCGGGACATCTGGCGTGCCCACGGCGTCCAGCGGTTCGCCGGCCTGCCCGCCAAGCAGCTCGCGCAGACACTGGGGTGCACGGCGGCGGACTTCGAGGCGCATGGCGGCAAGCCGCTCGACGCGCTGCTGGAGCATGTGCCGGACGAGTTCGACGCATGGGTGCGGGGCGTCATCGACCGCCTCGAAGAGGAGGCCGCGCGCCGCGAACGGGCCGTCGACGAGGCATTCCGCGGGCTGGCCCACCTCGCCGCCGACCGGGGCGCGTTCGCGCGCGCCGCGAAGGCTCTGCCGGACGGCGGGATCCGCGCGGCCCTGTTCCTGCGTCTGGACGACCGTCCGACCGGACTCCTCACATGGCGGCAGATCCGGCCGCAGGCGTCCGACCCGTTCAAGCACGACGAGGAGAACTGACCAGTGTCCGCACGACCCGACGAGCCCGCCCGCCCCGTGGTCCACGTCATGACGGGGCTTCCCGCCTCGGGGAAGACGACGGCGGCCCGCGCCCTCCAGGCCGAGGCCGCAGGGCGGATGCGCCGCGTCAACCTCGACGACCTGCGTGCCATGCTCGACCTGCCCGACCCGGAGCGGGGGCGCTCGTACCGGCACGAGCAGACCGTGCTGGCCGTCCAGGACGCGGCGGTGCGCGCCGCCGTCGACGACGGCTTCGACGTCGTCGTCGACAACACCCACCTGACGTCGCGGATACCGAAGCGGCTCAAGGCGGCGGTCGCAGGCCGCGCCGAGTTCGCGGTGCACGACTTCACGCACGTGCCCGTGGAGGAGTGCCTGCGCCGTGACGCGGGCCGGGAGCGGCCCGTCGGCGAGGAGGTCATCCGCGGCCTCGCGCTGAAGCTGGCCGGCGCCCGCAAGGGCGGCTGGCGGCTGACCGCGGAGTGGCTGAACGACGAGCCGGCCGTCACGCCGTACACGGCCGACCCGGCGCTGCCGCCTGCCGTGATGTGCGACATCGACGGCACGCTCGCCCTCACCGGCGACCGCAGCCCGTACGACTTCACGCGCTGCGAGGTGGACCTGCTCAACGAGCCGGTGCGCTACGCGCTGGAGGCGTTCCGGCGCGGTGAGGGCGACACGATCGTGCTGCTGTCCGGCCGCGGGGAGGAGCACCGCCCGCAGACGGAGGCGTGGCTCGCGCGGCACGGGGTGCCGTACGACGAGCTGTGGATGCGGCCGCCCGGTGACACGCGGCGCGACGACGTGGTGAAGGCCGAGCTGTTCGACGCCCACGTCCGCCACCGGTACGCGGTGCGCGTGTCGCTGGACGACCGCGACCGCGTCGTGGCGCTGTGGCGGCGCATGGGCCTGCCGACCTGGCAGGTCAACTACGGCGACTTCTAGGCCGTCCCCGGCCGCCGGCCGCGGGGGCGGTGCACGAGCCCATACTGGGACCGTGAGCGTGCTGATCGTGGACGGGGCCAATGCCGTCGGATCCGTGCCGGACGGCTGGTGGCGCGACAGGAGGGGCGCGGCCGAGCGGCTGCGCGACCTCCTGGCACGCCGCGCGCCCTCCGCGGACGAGGAGGTCATCCTCGTCGTGGAGGGCGCGGCCAAGGGCGTCGAGTCGGTGCCCGGGGTACGGGTGGACGCGGCGCCCGGGAGCGGCGACGACCGGATCGTGGAGCTGGCCGCCGCGTACGAGGGGCGCGACTGCGTCGTCGTCACGTCGGACCGGGAGCTGCGCGCCCGGGTCCGGGCGTACGGGGCGCAGTGCGTGGGGCCGCGTGCCGTACGCCCGGGGAGCTGAGCGGGCGGTCAGTTGCCGCAGTAGTCCACGTGGTCGAGGTTCTTGACGTAGCGGGCGGCAACCCAGGCCCTCTTGTGGTCGCCCGTCGCCTTGGCGGCCTTGCCGTCGTCGGCGGGCCGGCCGGAGCGCTTGTCCGCCTCCTCGTCGTCGGCGTCCTCGTCCTCGTCGGCGTCCTCGTCCGTGTCCTCGTCGGCGTCCTCGTCCGAGTCCTCGTTGTCCTGGTCCTCGCGGTCCTGCTCGTCCTCGTCCTCGTCACGGTCGTCGGAGTCGTCGCGGTCCCTGTCCTCGCGGCCCTTGCCGTGCTCGTCGTCGTCCTCGAGGTGCAGGCGGTACCAGAGGTCGTTGCCGTCGACCTTCTCGCCGCGGGCCTTGCACCGGATCGCGACCTTGTGGTCGGCCTTGACGTGGCCGACGACGTCCGAGTGCGTGGAGGGCTTGCTGCGGACCTTCAGGGAGCCGCGGGCAACGACCTTGCCGACGGCGTAGTGCTTGCCGTGCTCCTTGCCGGACTTGTCGCTCTTCGGCTCCAGGAGGACGACCTGGCGGGCCGGCTCGTCGGCGGCGACGGCGGCGCCCGCGCCGGAGAAGCCGAGCACCAGGCTTCCGGCGGCGAGGGCGAGGACGGCCCTGGTGGGCTTCTGCATGTGCGGGCTCCTCATGCGAAGACGTCCACCCGGTCGCGAACGCGTCGCCGGCCGGGGGCGGCGACCGGACGGTCGCCAGGGACGACTATGGCGACGGCGGATCGCACCGCCCCGGTGGCTCACCGGCGTTTAGCCCGAAATGCCCAATGAGGAAGGAATGCTCCCACGAGAGAGCCGCCGGGGATGCGGGGGAGGGGCGTGCCGTCCACAGTGGGGGCATGGGCATCAACGACTACACCGGCGGCCCCGGCGCCGACCAGACCGGCGTGCTCGTCGTCACGACGAACGACGTCCCCGGCTACCGCGTCGAGCGCGTGATCGGCGAGGTGTTCGGCCTCACCGTCCGCTCCCGCCACCTCGGCAGCCAGATCGGAGCCGGCCTGAAGTCCATGATCGGTGGCGAGCTGAAGGGCCTGACGAAGACCCTCGTCGAGACCCGCAACCAGGCCATGGAGCGCCTCATCGAGGGAGCCAAGGCCCGCGGCGGGAACGCCGTGCTGATGATGCGCTTCGACGTCACCGAGGCCGCAGACGTCGGCACCGAGGTCTGTGCGTACGGCACGGCCGTGGTGCTCGTGCCCGCCGGCACGTAGCCCGCCTGCTGGCCGCCCGCCGCCGGACCCGCCCCGCGGGCGGCCCGGCGGCGAACCTATGCTCGGGGCATGTACCGCCAGTCCGTGCCCGACGTATCCGTGATCATCGCCGTGTACAACGCGATGCCGTACCTGAGCGAATGCCTCGAATCCGTCATGGGCCAGACGATCGGAGCCGAACGCCTGGAGGTCATCGCCGTCGACGACGGCTCCACGGACGGCAGCGGCGCCGAACTCGACCGCTACGCCGCCCGGTACCCGCAGTTCCGGGCCGTGCACCAGCCGAACTCCGGCGGCCCCGGCGGCCCCCGCAACCGGGCCCTCGACCTCGCCCGCGGCCGGTACGTCTTCTTCGCCGATGCCGACGACTACCTCGGCCCGGAAGCCCTGCAGCGCCTCGTCGGCATGGCCGAGGCCCAGGGCAGCGACGTCGTCCTCGCCAGGCAGGTGGGCCTGGGCCGGACCGTCTCCGACAAGGCCCACCGGCACGCCGCCGAGGCGGACCTGTACACCTCCGAGGTCTACCGCTCCCTGCACTCGGCCAAGCTGATGCGCCGCCGGGTCATCGAGAACGAGCGCCTGCGCTACCCCGAGGACCTCTGGTACGGCGAGGACCAGATCTTCGTCACCTCCGTCTTCCTGGCCGCCGCCCGCATATCCGTCGTCGGCGACTACGACTGCTACTACCTGCGCCGCCGCGACGACGGGCAGAACCTGACCTCCCGGACGCGCACCGCCCACGAGACCGTCGCGCACATCGAGCGCGTCATGGCGCTCGTCGCCGACCGGGTCACCGACCCGGTCGGGCGCCGGCGCATGCTCGGCCGGCACTTCCGCAGCCTGCTGCGCACCGCCCTGCGGCCGGCCTCCGCCGCCCGCGGCGACGACCCGGCGTACACGCAGGAGGTCTACGTACGGGCGCGGGCGCTCGTCGAGGCGTACTGGACCCCGGACATGGGGGGCGAACTCCCGCGGATCGACTGGATCCGGTTGTACGCGTTCGTGTGCAGCCCGCTGCCCGTCTTCGAGCAGCTCATGGACTGGGACCCGGCCGAGGAGCCGTCGCCCGGCCACCTCGTCGAGAACGGCCGGGTGTACCGCTGCCTCCCGCTCTTCCGCGACCCGGCGGCCGGGCTGCCCGACGTGCTCTACGACGTCACCGACCAGGTGAAGGCGCAGCACGAGCTGTCCTCGCTGGCCTGGCAGGGGCGCCGCCTGCGGATCGCCGGCCACGCCGGCATTCCCTCCCTCGGTGCGGTCGGCGCGGCCGGCGCGGAGACCGAGCTCGTCCTGCGGGAGCGGGAGACCGGTCGGGAGTTCACCGTACCCGCCGAGCCCCGGCCGGTGTCCGAGGCCGCGGAGGAGGCGCCGCAGCCCGACGGCGCCGGGTTCCTCGCCGAGGTGGACCTGGCCCGCATCGCCGACGGCGAGCCGATCCCGCCGGGCACCTGGGACTGCTTCCTGAACGTCCGCGCCGCCGGGGTCACCCGCACCGTCCGGCTCGGCCGCCGGCACGCCCCGGACCTGGACCGGACGGCCCGCCGGGCCAAGGTCCTGGCCCGGGACCCGGGAGGGGCGACCGAACTCGCGGCCGCGCCCTTCTACACGGCGTACGGAAACCTGAGCTTCGAGGTGGTCCGCCGGATTCCGCTGCCCACGGGATGAGGCGGTGCGGGGCGGACGCAGCTCCTGCTGTCCGCCTGTCCGCCTGTCCGCCTGTCCGTCCGTCCGCCCGCCGGGCCCGTGCTGCTTCCGAAAACTTTTCCGGGTGATGCGGCAACCTCCGGCGGGGTCGCGCGTCGTGCGGGGGTGAAGGGGCGCCTTCCCGCGCCCTCGACGACCGACCGTGGAGAACCACCGTGAGCCATGCCAAGCGCCTTCCCGCGCCCGTCCGCCGGGCGGCTGCCGCCGCCGTCGCCGCTGCCGCGGCCGCCGGTGCGGCCCTCGCCCTCGCCGGGCCGGCCTCCGCCGAACCCGCGGCGTCCGCGACGCCGTCGCCCGTGCCCAGTACGGCAACCCCCGCGCCGGAGGGCGCCACCCCGAGCCCGGCACCCAGCGCCACCCCGAGCCGGCCGTCCACCCCGGGCCCCCGGCCCAGCGCCTCGGTCAGCCACCCGCCGACCGCCGAGCCCAGCGCCGTGCCCAGTGCGCCCGCCGGGGGCGAGAGGGCCGGCGGCGGGCCCGCCGCGGCGCCGGCCGGCAGCCAGCTCGCCGAGACCGGCTCCTCGACGGCCACGGCCGCCGTCGGAGCGGGCGCGGCCGTCCTGCTCGCCGCCGGGGGCGGCACCCTCTACGCCGTGCGGCGCCGGGCCGGCGGCTGAGGACGCCCGTGCTCCACCTCGCACCGCCCGCACCGCTCACACGCCCCGCCATGCCCGGCTTCCGCCGGGCATGGCGGGGCCTGCGGGCACTGCTGCTCCGCGAACCGTCCCCGCCGCACGTCTCTGCCGGGCTCGGCACAGCCCCGTACGGGCCCGTTCAGGGCCGGGGGTACGGGCCCGCCGGCCCGGAAGGGCAGCCGGGGCCGGGGCCGGGCGACACCGAGCCCCGGCCCACGGTGTCCGCGCTCTACCACGCGCACCGGCTGGGCATGGTCCGCCTGGCCGTCCTGCTCGTCGACGACCTGGCCACCGCCGAGGACGTCGTCCAGGACGCCTTCACCGCCCTGTACCGCCGCCACGGCGAGGACATCGCCGAGGTCGACAACCCCCTGGGCTACCTGCGCACCGCCGTCGTCAACACCTCCCGGTCCGTGCTGCGCCGCCGGCGCACCGCCCGTGCGTGGACGCCGCCGGTCCCGGCGGACGTACCGTCCGCGGAGGAGCACGTCGTCCTCGACGAGGCCCACCGGGAGGTCCTCGCCGCGCTCGCCCGGCTCACCCCCCGGCGCAGGCAGGTCCTCGTCCTGCGCTACTGGGCGGAGCTGAGCGAAGCGGAGATCGCCGCGACCCTCGGCATCAGCCGGGGCGCCGTGAAGTCGAACGCGAGCCGCGCCCTGGACGCGCTGGAACGGATCCTGGAGGGTCGGACATGACGTACGGCGAACGCCCCGTCGAGCATCCGGTCGAGCGCCCGGTCGAGCGCAGACTGCGCCGGGCGCTCGGGGCCCGGGCGGCATCGGTCACCGTACGGGAGCTGCGCTCGGCCGACCCGCCGGGCCCGCATGCGGGCCGCGGGGCCGGCGCGTGGACGCGGCTGTCGCAGCACCGGCGGCGGTTCGCCCTGCCGGCGGCGGCCGGGCTGGCTGCGGCCGCCGCCGCGGCGGCCTACCTGCTGTCCGGGCAGGGCCCGGGGCCGGTGCGGCCGGAGCCGCCCGCGTTCACGACGCCCGGGCCGGTGCCCTCCGCGCCCGGTCCGGACGCCTCGTCGGCGGTGCCGTCACCGGAGCCCTCCTCGCCCGGCGCGACCCGGGCCACACCGGCCCCGGGCCCCTCGCCGACGCCGCAGGGACAGCGGCCGCCCGCCTCGCCCTCGGCGTCCGCTTCGCGGCCCGCTCCGCCGGCGTCCTCCCCTGCTCCGCAGCAGGGGAGTGCGCAGGCGTCCCCGTCGGCGGTGCCGGGCCGCAGCGGCGGGTGAGGCTCCGGAAGCCGCGCGGCCGAAGCCGGCCGTCCTGCTCCCGGGCGCGGGGCCGTGCGCCGGCTACGGGGCGGCCGGGTCCGGGGAGGCGGCTCCGGCGCAGGCCAGGTGGCCCCAACGGGCGCCGACCTTCGCGATCGTCTCCCCGGAGGCGTACGGCTTGCCGCACGGGCAGCTGCCGGGGAACTTCGCCTTGACCGAGGCGCGCCCCCCGCGCCCGGTGGCCTTGCCGCCGGGGGAGGACGCCCGCTTGGCCGGGGCCGCGGAGGGGCGCCGGGCGGGGGTGCTGCGCGAGGGGTCGGGGACGGGGATCCCGGCGGTGCCGAGCGCGGTCCCGGCGGCCTCCTGCGTGGTGGCGGCGTCGCTGGCGGCCTGGTCGGCGATGGCGTTCAGGCGGTCGCCGTCGGTGCGGTGCGCGGGCACGTAGCGGAATTCCACGTCCCGCTCGGTGAGGAGTGCGTCGATCCGCTCGACAAGCTCGCGGTTGGCGACCGGCTTGCCGGCGGCGGTCTTCCAGCCGTTGCGCTTCCACCCGGGCAGCCACTGGGTCACGGCCTTCATGGCGTACTGGGAGTCCATCCGCACCTCGACGGCCGTTCCCGGTTCGAGGGCCTCCAACAGCCGTGCAAGGGCGGTGAGTTCGCCCACGTTGTTGGTGGCCCGGCCGAGCGGGCCGGCCTCCCAGCGCTCCGGGCTGCCCGCCGCGTCGGCGATGACCCACGCCCAGCCGGCCGGTCCCGGGTTGCCCTTCGCCGCTCCGTCGCAGGCGGCAATGATCCGATCAGACATCCCTCGATCATGCCGTACGGCGGGCACTGCCCGCGCCGGGCGGTGGTGGGTGCGCGCTCAGGCCCGGGTCGGCGCCGCCCCGGGCCGTATGTTCTCCACCGCGTCGACGAGGGGGGCGAGCTCCGGGTTGCGGGCTGCCTCGTCGAGCGCCTCCCGCAGCGCGGCGTCGTTGGTCGGTCGGGCGGCTGCGAGCAGTTCCAGGCCCGTCCGGCTCACATCGGTGTAGATGCCGCGCCGGTCGGTGTCGCAGATGTAGCGGCTGAGCAGGCCGCGGTCCTCCAGGCGGCTGACCAGCCGGGTCGTGGCGCTCTGGCTCAGGACCACCGAGTCGGCGACCTGGTTCATGCGCAGGTGCCCGCCGGGGCCGTCGTGCTGCCGGCTGAGGACGTCGAGGAGGGAGTACTCGCGGACGCTCAGGCCGTGGTGCGCCTGCAGCGCGCGCTCGATGTGCGCCTCTATGCGGCTGTGCAGCAGGGACAGGGCGCACCAGCCCTGGGAGAGGGCGGTGACCGCGCCGTCGGTGGCCGTCATGGGGCTCCTCCTTCCGGGCCGGGTGCCCGCACGCCTCCAGGATAGGGCACCGATGCAATATCCCGCGCTTGCAAATATCCCGCGTCTGCAATTAATGTGGACGCAAGTAAGCGGCGGCTGCAAGGGTCGCGGCGGTACCTCTGTCTCCTCCCTGAAGGGCACCCCCTCATGCCTCTCGCACTCCTGGCCCTCGCCATCGGGGCCTTCGGGATCGGCACCACCGAATTCGTGATCATGGGACTGCTGCCCGAAGTCGCGGCGGACTACGGCGTCTCGATCCCGACCGCCGGGTTCCTCGTCACCGGATACGCGCTCGGCGTCGTCCTCGGCGCCCCCGTCATGACGGTCCTGGGCACCCGCATACCGCGCAAGCGGATGCTGATGCTGCTCATGGGGCTGTTCATCGCCGGGAACCTGCTGTCCGCCCTCGCCCCGAGCTTCGGCGCCATGCTCACCGGACGCGTCGTCGCCTCCCTGGCACACGGAGCCTTCTTCGGCATCGGCGCGGTCGTGGCCGCCGAGCTCGTCGCCCCCGAGAAGAAAGCCGGGGCCATCGCGATGATGTTCACCGGCCTGACCGTCGCCAACGTCGTGGGCGTCCCCCTGGGCACCCTCGTCGGACAGACCCTCGGCTGGCGCACCACGTTCCTGGCCGTCGCCGCCCTCGGCGTCGCCGGCCTCCTCGGCATAGCCCGGCTGGTCCCCGAGCTGCCCCGGGCCGAAGGCGTCCGCGTCCGGCACGAGCTGGCCGCCTTCAAGAACGTGCAGGTGCTGCTCGCGATGGCGATGACCGTCCTGGGATTCGGCGGCGTCTTCGCGGCGATCACCTACATCACGCCCATGATGACCGAGACGGCCGGCTTCGCCGACTCCTCCGTCACCTGGATCCTCGTCCTGTTCGGCCTCGGCATGGTCGCCGGCAACCTCGTGGGCGGCCGGTTCGCCGACCGGGCGCTGATGCCCATGCTGTACGGATCTCTCGCCGCGCTCGCCCTCGTCCTGGCCCTGTTCACGGTCACCGCCCACCACAAGGCGGCCGCCGCCGCCACCGTCGTCCTCATCGGCGCCCTCGGCTTCGCCACCGTGCCGCCGCTCCAGAAGCGGGTCCTGGACCAGGCCGCCGGCGCCCCCACCCTGGCCTCCGCCGTCAACATCGGCGCCTTCAACCTCGGCAACGCCCTGGCCGCCTGGCTCGGCGGGCTCGTCATAGCCGCCGGCCTCGGCTGGACCGCCCCGAACTGGGTCGGCGCCACGCTCGCAGCGTCCGCCCTGGTGCTCGCCGTCGTCTCGGGCCTCCTGGAGCGCCGCGCCGCCCCCCGCCCGGGACGCGTCACCGCCGCCTCCCTCCCCCCGGCCACCGCGAACACCGCCCAAGTGCCCGCCGCTGCCGGCCGCTGATCCCGCGGCCGCGTACGGCCCCGCCACCCGAACCGCCGCCGCGGGCCGGGCCGGCTCCTCCACCGGGACCACCGCCCACGACCAGGAGACCCCGCATGTCCGCGACCACCGCCCTCGGCCGGCCGCTGCAGGTCACGGCGGGCGCGCTGCCCGTCCACCCCGGCGGCCGCCTCGTCGGCGCCGTCGGCGTCGGAGGGGCCGACCCCGAGGGGGACCGCGGCTTCGCCGCCCCGGCTGCTGCCGCGCCCGGCCGCCTGACGGCGCAGCCGCTCCCGGGCCCCGCCCCCGATTCGCGCACCCGTATCCCCCGTGCCACGTTGGTACGGGGACAGCGGGAAACACCATGCGGCAGTACGACCACGCCAGGAGACGCCACAGCACCGCGACGGCCACGGCCGCCGCGCTCCTCGCCCTTGTCCTCCCCGGCTGCACGGCCGCCCCCGACAACACCCGAGCCCCCGCCCCCACCCCCGCCGGGACGGCCAGTGCCCCCGGTACGGCAGCCGCGCCTGCGGCCTCGGAGCCGTCGGCGGCGGCCGCCCCCGCCCCCACGCCGTCGTACGAGCTGTCCTCCGCCCCGCGGACCGTGCCGGCCGTCCGCGAGCACGCCCCCGCGCGCGGGCCCGGCTGGCGGCCCGCCGCCGACGCGCGGGTCGTCGTACCGGCGGCCGACAGCGCAGCCCTCGCGGACGAGGGCAGGCTGCTCGCCGGCGAACTGCGCATGCAGTTCACCGACAGCTCCGCGGCGCGCAGCGGCGACGTCGAACTGGCGCTGGGAGCGCAGGGCTCCGGGGCGCCCGAGTCGTACACCATGACCGTCCGGGACGGGCGGGTCCGGATCACCGGGCCCGACGAGGCCGGCGTCTTCTACGGCACCCGGACCCTGAAACAGGAGGTGGCCCGGGCCGGTTCGGCGCCCGAGGGCACGGTCCGCGACGGCCCGGCCCATGCGCAGCGCGGCTTGAACCTCGACATCGCCCGCAAGAACTTCACCGCCGCTTGGATCGAGGACCGGCTGCGGCAGATGGCCGACCTCAAGCTCAACCAGCTCGGCCTGCACTTCTCCGACGACCAGGCCTTCCGGATCGAGTCGGACACCCACCCGGAGATCGTCTCCACGCCGCACCTCACCAAGGCGGAAGTGCGGCGCATCACGGCACTTGCCGCCCGGCTGCACATCGCCGTCGTCCCCGAGATCGACTCGCCGGGGCACCTGGGGGCCGTGCTGCGCGCCCACCCGGACCTCCAGCTGCGCGACGCGCAGGGCAAGGCGGTCAAAGGGGCGGTCGACATAGCGAACCCGGCCGCGGCCCGGCTCGTCGACGAGCTGCTGCGCGAGTACCTGCCGCTGTTCCCCGGCACCTTCTGGCACCTGGGCGCCGACGAGTACCAGGCGCTCGTCTACCGCGACCCGCAGGCGTCCTTCCCGCAGCTGGCCCGCGCCGCCCGGGAGCGGTTCGGGCCGTCCGCGAAGGTCCAGGACCTGGCGACGGGCTGGCTCAACGACCGGGCGGCCGTCGTCCGCCCCGCGGGCCGGGTGCCGAAGGCCTGGAACGACGGGTTCTTCGCCGGGGGCGTCGTGCAGCCCGCCGCCGACATCCAGGCCGAGTACTGGACGGGCCGCGAAATCGGGGCGCGCCCGCCGCTGCCCTACCTGGAGGAGGGCCGCAAGGTCGTCAACCTCAACGACGAGTACCTGTACTACGTCCTCGGCGAGCCGAACGACTTCGCGTATCCGACGGGGCAGCGCATCTACGAGGAGTGGACGCCGCTGGTGCTGCGCGGCAGCACCCCCGTACCGGCCCGGTACGCGCCGCAGATCCTGGGCGCGCGCTTCGCCATCTGGTGCGACCTCGCCGGTGCGCAGACCCAGGAGCAGGTGGCCGCCGGGATCCGGCTCCCGCTGGCGGCGCTCGCGCAGAAGGTGTGGGACGAGCGTCCGCCGCAGCAGGACTGGGCCGCGTTCAAGACCCTCGTGGACCGGCTCTGAGAAGTTCCGGAGGTCAGCCGGTGCGGCTGCCGGCCCGCTCGCGGCGCTGCCAGCGGTAGCGGGCCATCTGAGCGAGCAGCGGCAGCGCCGTCACGACGGTCAGGGTCCAGGCTCCGGCGAAGGCCCAGATCAGCGGCGGCGACACCGTCACCGCGGCCGCGATCAGCAGGGCCAGCGTCACGACTCCGAGTGCCCCCGCGGCCATGGCCTGGTGGCGCGGCCGCGCGAACCGCATGATCCGGTCCAGCGACCGGTCGCGCTTGAGGTGCGCCTCGATCGAGGAGAGTGCGCGCCGCTCGCGGTCGGAGAGTCCTGATTCGTCCATCGCGTACCTCCGGGGACTGCCGCCGCCGTGTGCGGATCGCAGCCGCTGGCCTGCGGCTACCCGCCCGTGCCCGGGTCAATCCCCGCGGCGGGGGCCGCCCGCCGGGGCGGGCGGGCGGCCGTGCCGCGGGGACCGGCCCGCCGGTCACCAGATGGAGTCGACCCACTCCGGGTGGTCGATGAACGGGTTCCGGTTGTGCTGGTAGACGTCGAAGATCACCTGGTTGCGGCGGCGTTCGAAGGCGTCCGGCGGGTCGATCCGGTTCCACTCCTTCAGCACGGAGATCCGGCCCATGGCCGGGGAGCTGCCGTTGCCCACCCGGTCGTTGACCTCCAGGTCGGCGAAGCCGTCGCCGCCGTCGTAGCGGACGGCCATGTAGAGCAGCATGCGGGCCACGTCGCCCTTGACGGCGTCGCGCGGCTCGAAGGAGTCGGCGTCGGTGAGGCTGCCGGGGGCCTCGGGGACCGGGCTGCCGCCCTCGTCGAAGTCCTTGTTGCCGCGGATGCTGTTGACGGTGACGTCCTCGGGGCGCAGGTGGTGCAGGTCGGTGCCCGGACCGGTGGCGGTGCCGAAGCCGCCGTGGCTCTTGGCCCAGACGTGCTCGCGGTTCCAGTCGTCGGAGTCGCCGCCGTAGGCCGACTTGGACTGAGAGCGGCCGGAGTACAGGAGGATCACGTTGCCGGGGTTGGCGGGATCCTGGTCGGTCGCCTTCAGCGCGTTCCACACGCTGCTGTAGCCGATCTTCGACTGGTTCTTCACGATGTCGTGGAGTGCGGCCTTCAGGGCGGCGCCGGTCTTGCCCTCGGCGGGGGCGTAGTAGGGGTCGTAGGCACTCACGGAGGCGGCCGTGTCCGTCTGCTGAATCGTTCCGGCATACGCCGCGGCCGGTACGCCGATCAGCGTGGCGGCGGCGAGACCGACCGCCCAGGCGGAATGGCGGGACATCTTCATGGTGGGGGGACCTCTTCACGTGCACCGCTCCCGCCAAGGCGGTTGGCGGGATGTCAGGTGGCAGGGCGAGGTCATATTGTCATGGGCCGGACAACTCATGGCCATGGGTGTGGAGCTGCGACTTTCATGCTCTGCCGAAACCTTCGCGGCCCCCGGCCGGGCAGACCTGCCGAGGCCCGCCCGTCACCCCCGCCGGCCCGCTGCGGGCGGGCCGGCGGGCGGGGTGTCAGCTGCCCGTCGTGATCTGGGGTGCGGGGTCGTGCTTGAAGTTGGCCGAACCGAAGTTCTTCTTCACGGCCGCGTCCCAGGAGCCGTCCTGCACCATCTTCTTCAGGGCTGCGTTGACCTGGGCCTGGAGGTCCTTGTTGCCCTTCTTGATGCCGATGCCGTAGCTCTCGTTGCTGAGGCTGAGGCCGATCAGCTTGAACTTGCCGGCGTTCTCCTTCCTGGCCGCGTAGCCGGCCAGGATGGAGTTGTCCGTGGTCATCGCGGCGACGCGGCCCTCTTCGAGGGCGACGATGCACTCCGAGTGGGTCTGGAGCTCCAGCAGGCTCGCCTTGGGCGCCAGGGTCTGCTTGACGTTCTGCGCCGACGTGGAGCCGGTGACCGAGCAGAGTTCCTTGTTGTTCAGGTCCTCGGCCTTGGTGATCGAATTGTCCCCGGCGCGCACGAGCAGGTCCTGGTGGGCGGTGAAGTACGGGCCCGCGAAGTCGACCTTCTCCTTGCGCTTGTCGCTGATCGAGTACGACGCGGCGACGAACTTGACCTCGTTGTACTGGAGCAGCAGCTCGCGGTCGGAGCTGTCGACCTTCTTGAACGAGATCTGCTCCGGCTTGTAGCCCAGCTCCTTGGCGATGTAGGTGGCGACGTCCACGTCGAATCCGGAGAACGTGCCGCCCGGCTCGCGGTAGCCCACGCCCGGCGCGTCGAACTTGATGCCGACCGAGAGGGTCCCCTGGGGGCCGTCGTCACCGCCGCAACCGGTGGCAGTCAGGGCGAGGCCGATCACTGCGGCGGCCGCACCGGCCTTGGGAACCCTCATGTTGTGCACTCTTTCCTCGGGACGCGGAGGGCGCGGAGCGGGATCACCGGACCGCGCGGGCACCGCGGGGACGTACTGGGCGTTCAAGACGCGTGTACGAGGAAGCTAGGAACGCCTTCGGTGTGGTGTCACTGCAATTGAGCGAAACTTGAGGTAACGATCCGGCTCGCCCGGAGTTTGTGCGGCGAATACGCCTTCAGGCGGGATGAAGGGGATATGCCCGTTTCGGATTCGGGTGCCAGGCGGCAGCAATTCCCCCTTAAGCGGCTGATGGGTTCAGCCCGACAGAATTCGGGCATCACGGCGTTCAAACTGATGATCGGGAATCGGTCCGGCGGCCGCTATGATCTGCGCAGCAAGGCCGTAGCGCAGAGGTCGTCGCGCCCAAGCATCGAGCTGGAGGACGTCGGTTCGAATCCGACCGGTCTTGCGCTTTACCTGTTGTGGCGGACGCCGGGCACCGGCGAGAAACCGGTGGAGTGGTGATGACACGGTCCATACCCGTACGGTGCCCCGCGATCGAGCACCCCGACCTGCCGCTCGCCGACCCGGCCGCCCTCGCCCCGCTGCTCGCACGGCTCGCCGCCGCCGAACCCGTCACGGCCGACGAGGCCTTCACCCTCGGCGCCCTGCGCGCCGACGGCCGCGTCGACCTCTGCAAGCAGGGCCTCGGACCCGCCGGCGGCGCCCGGGTCGCCGCCGCCGCGGCGCGCTCACCGCACGCCCGCCACCTTCTCCTCGGCACCAACTCCCTCGGCGACGAAGGAGCCCGCAGCCTCGCCGCGGCCCTCGCCGCCGGACACGGACTGCACACCCTCTACCTCGGCTGCAACCGCATCGGCCCCGACGGCGCCGCCGCCCTCGCGGACGCGCTCGCCGACGACACCACCGCCAAAGCCCTCTGGCTGAAGCGGAACCCGCTCCACGAGGACGGCGCCCGGACCCTCGCGGCCCTGCTGCGCCGCAACCGCACCCTGCGCACCCTCGACCTCGTCAACACCGGCATCGGCAGCGAAGGCGTACGCCTCCTGCTCGACGCCCTGCACACCCGCCAGACCCCGCTGGAGCGCCTCTTCCTCGGCGGCAACGGCCTCACCGCCGGCGACGCTCCGCTGCTCGCCGCCCTCATCCGGGAGGCCGGCGTCCGCGAGCTGTACCTGCCCGCCAACCACCTCGGGGACGCGGGCGCCGCCGTCCTCGCCGCGGCCGCCGACCCCGACCGCCCCGTCCGCCTCGGCCTCGGCGGCAACGGCATCGGCCCGGCCGGAGCCAGGGCCCTCGCCGACGCCCTCGGCGGCATCGAAGCCCTGGACCTCGGGCGCGCCCGCTCCGAGCGCAGCCTCGGCGCACCCGGCAACGCCACCGGCGACGAAGGCGCGTACGCCCTCGCCTCCGCCCTCCCGGGCAGCCCGCTGCGCCGCCTGGAGCTGCGGCACACCGGCCTCACCGGCCGCGGCGCGAAGGGCCTCCTCGCCGCGGTCCACGACGGCTCCCCGCTGGAGTACGTCGGCCTCGGCCCCGGCCTGCCCCGCCGGGTGAAGCGGTCCCTGACCGCCCGGCTGCGGCCCGCGCGGCCCGCCCACCCCGACCTCGGCGCGATCACGAGCGTGTACCGGTGAACGCGGGCCCGCGGCGCCCCGGCCCCGACCACCGGCTCCCCGGCGGCTTCCGCCACGAGGACGGCCCGGCCTGGCAGCGCATCCGCCGCCACGCCGTCCCCGCCTGGATGATCGAGGACGCCACCGCCCGCCGGCTCGCCGGCGACTGGCGCGCCGCGTGCGCGGCCGCCGCCGTCGACGTCCGCTTCGACCTGTCCGCGGTCGCAGCCCGCCACGGGGCCGCCGTCGCGGAGGCGGCGGAGGACGACCTGCTCCACCTCGCCCCCGACCTCGTGCGCTGGCACCTGCCCCGCCTCCTCGGCGGACGCACCACCCTCGCCCCCAACGTCCGCGTCCTGCTCGCCCGCTACGGCACCGGGCCCGGCGCCCCGGTCCTCTCCGCCACCACCGGCCCGATGGCCGACGGCCCGCAGCGGCTGCGGCTGCACTGCGCGCCCCTCCACCCGGCGGACGCCCACCGCAGCCCGCACCACACGGCGCCCTCCTACCGGCACGAGAACTGGATCGCGGCCCGCCCCCTCTGGGACGCCCGGCAGACCGCCGGACTGCGCGACCGTCTCACCGGCGGCGCCGGCCGGCTGCCGTTCTTCCACCCCGACGGCACACCGCTCGACCCCGCCGCCCTCCCCGCCGCCGACCCAGGCCCGGACGACCCCGCCGCGCGCGCCGAGTGGATCGCGCTCCTGCACGCCCGCGGCGACGCCCCCGCGGCGTACGCAGCTGCCGGCCTCGACCGCGAACCCACGCCGACGGAGGCGGGCGCCCAGGGGGGCCGTATCGACCCGGAGGCCGTGCTCGCCGCGGACGGCGTCGACCTGACCCGTCTGGAACAGGAGGTGCGGCGGCTCGCCGGCGCAGGCGAGGGCAGCCGCTTCACCGTGCCGACGGGCTGGTACGGCCTCCTCATCCTCCGGCCGGCCGGGGCCCGCGGCCTGCACGTGTCGGCTGAGCGACGGCAGTGGAACGCCTCCGCCGCCTGCGGACCCCGCCTGCCCGCGTTCGCGTACGAGCGGCTGCCCGACCTCGAACTCGTCCGCACGCGACGGATCACCCCGCGCGAGCTCCACCCCCTGGTCGCCGCCTCGCTGTTCCCGGAGGCCGGCCCCGCCGACGGCCCGCCGGGGCCCGCCGCGCCCCGGCCCGTCCGCGTACGCTGCCGCACCGCATGGCACGAGGTGCACTCCCGCGGCGGCACCCTCGACCTCCTGCACCACAGCACCGAGGAGCAGCAGCGCGAAAGCGCCATGAGGGCCTTCGGCGGCGCCGTCACCGGCTGCTTCGCCGTCCAGCACGCCTGGACCGCGCCCGACGGCGTGCGGCTGCCGCGTGCCCTGCGCGAGGAGCGGCGCGAGCTGTTCCTGCGCGTCCAGCACGGGGACACCCCGGGTGTCACGGCCCTGCTCGACGCGGGCACGGACCCGCGCGTCCGCGACGGCCGCGGCTGCACACTGCTGCACCTGCTGCCGCAGCTGGACCACACCGCGCTGCTGCCGAGGCTCCTCGACGCGGGCCTGTCCCCGGAGGTCCGGGACGGGCTCGGCCGCACCCCGCTGGTGACCGCCGTCGCCAACGGCGGCTCCCCGGGCCTGGTGCGGGCACTTGTCGCGGCCGGCAGCCGGATCGACGCCACCGACGAGGCCGACCTGTCCCTGGCCCAGATCATCCGCCGCTTCCGGCGCACCGACCTCGGCTTCCTGCGCAGCCGGGTCGAGGAGGAGTTCCCGGGCATCGGCTCCGACTGGTTCGACGACTGGATCGAGGAGCAGGAGGAGTACGCGGAAACCGACGACGACGCGGATGCCGGCCCCCACGCCGGCGCGGAAGAGGGGGGCAGCGCATGAACGACGGCCGGCCGAGCGCCCTCGCGGCCGCCGACGCCCTCGGCGCGCGGCTGCGCGCCACCCGCACCGAACCGGCGGCCAACCCGCAACTGGAGGCGCTGGCCCTCGCCGTGACGGCCGACCAGCCCGTCCTGCTGTGGGGCGAGCCCGGCATCGGCAAGTCCGCCGGCATGCAGCAGCTCGCCGACGCCCTCGGCACCGGTCTGGAGACCGTCATCGCCAGCGTCCACGAGCCGTCCGACTTCGCCGGGCTGCCGATCGTCGGCGACGACCCGGCCACCACGGGCGTCCCCATGGCCCCGCCGGACTGGGCCGTCCGCCTCGCCCGCACCGGACACGGCCTGCTGTTCCTCGACGAGCTGTCCTCCGCCCCGCCCGCCGTGCAGGCGGCCCTGCTGCGCGTCGTGCTGGAGCGGCGCGTCGGCAGCCTCGTCCTCCCGGAGGGCGTGCGGGTCGTCGCCGCCGCCAACCCGCCCGCCGGCGCGGCCGACGGCTGGCACCTCAGCCCGCCGCTGGCCAACCGGTTCGTCCACCTCGACTGGACGCACGACCCGCGCACCGTCGCCCGCGGCATGGCCGGCACCTGGCCGGTGACGGCCCTGCCCGCTGTGGACCCGGCCCGCACCCCCGGCGCGGTCGCCCGCGCCCGCGGCGCCGTCTCCGGCTTCCTGACGGCCCGGCCCGGACTCGTCCACCACATGCCGAACGAGGCCGAGGCGCGCGGCCGCGCCTGGCCGTCCCCGCGGACCTGGGAGATGGCGCTGCGGCTCCTCGCCACCGGTTACGCGGCCGGCAGCAGCGGGGAGGCCCTCGCCGCGGCCCTGGCCGGCGCCGTCGGCGAAGGCGCCGGGCTGGAACTGATCGCCTACCTGGAGAACCTCGACCTGCCCGACCCGGACCGGGTGCTGGCCGACCCGGACGCCTTCGCCCTGCCCGACCGAGGCGACCGCCAACTGGCGTTCCTCATCGCCGTGGTCGCCGCGGTGCAGGCCGAGCCGACCCGCCCGCGCTGGGAGGCCGGCTGGGCGGTGCTCGCCAAGGCGGTCGACGCCGGCGTGCCGGATGTCGCGGCCCGGGCCGCCGCCGACCTCGCCGCGATGCGCGACCTGGACTGGCCGGTGCCCTCCGGCATCGACGCCTTCGTCGAACTGCTGCAGCTGTCCGGCGCGCTGCCGGGCGGCGGCTGACCGCCGTGGACGGCCCCGCCGGGCCGCCGCGCCCCGCCGCCGGACCCGGGCCGGAGCCGACCCGCCTGGACCGGGCGAAGCTGCTGGCCGCCCGATACCGGGCGGCCGAGGCCCGGCCGTACCTGGCGTCCGCGCTGTACGCGCTGGCCGTCGTACCGAGCCGCGCCGTGCCCACGATGGGCGTGGACCGGCACTGGCGCGCGTACGTCTCCCCCCGCTTCGTGGACGACACTCCGGTCGCGGAGCTCGCCGGGGTGTGGGTCCACGAGGTGGCCCACCTGCTGCGCGACCACCACGGCCGGGCGGCCCGGCTGTCGGCCGCCGACCAGCGCGACCACGTACGCGTCAACATCGCGCAGGACTGCGAGATCAACGACGACCTCCTCGCCGACGGGCTGCCGCTGCCCGAGGGGCGGATGGAGCCCCGGCTGTTCGGCCTGCCCGCCGGCGGGCTGTTCGAGGCCTACCTGCCGGGCATCCCGCCCACCCCGCGCCACCACCCGGACTGCGGGTCGGGGGCCCACGGCGTGCCCGTGCCGTGGGAGCTGGGCGCCGACGGGCCCGGCGGTGTCGGCCGCATGGAGGCGGGGGCGCTGCGCCGGCAGACCGCCCAGGCCATGCGCGCGCACCGGCGCAGCCGCGGGCACCTCCCGGCCGGCTGGCAGCGCTGGGCCGACGAACTGCTGGAGCCGGCCGTCGACTGGCGCAGGGCGCTGTCCGGGGCGGTGCGGGAGGCGGCCGCCTGGGCGGGCGGCGCCGTCGACTACACCTACCGCCGGCCCTCGCGGCGCACGCCCGCGCTCGGCGGCCGCGTCGTGCTGCCGAGCCTGCGCCGGCCGCTGCCGCGGGTCGCGGTCGTCATCGACACCTCCGGCTCCATGGGGGAGGCCGAGCTGGCCGCCGCGCTCGCCGAGGTGACGGGCGTGCTGCGCGAGGTGGGTGTGCGCGGCAACAGGGTCGCGGTCCTGGCGTGCGACGCGGACGTGCACACGGTGACCCGGGTGACCCGGGCGGAGCAGGTGGTCCTGGAGGGCGGCGGCGGCACGGACATGGCCGTCGGGATCCGCGCCGCGCTCGGGCTGCCGGACCGGCCGGACATCGTCGTCGTCCTGACCGACGGGTACACGCCCTGGCCGCCTGAGCCGGTGTCCTGCCGCGTGGTCGCCGCACTGGTGGGGGAGACCCCGCCGGATCCGCCGGGCTGGGTGGAGACCGTACGCGTCCCGCCCGGCGCGTGACGCCCGCCGCCGGACCGCCGGCCCCGGGGGCGCAGGCCGCTCCGGGGCTGGCCGAGAACATACGCCCGGCAGTCGGTCCGGGGGGCTCCGCATGACAGCATGGCCGGGCAAACCCGTGGAGCAGAGGGGGAGTTCGTGAGCAGCTCGTCGATCGGCGTACGCAAGGGCCTGGCGAGGGTGGAGGTCGCCCTCCGGTGGGATCCGAGCCCGGCGGGGTCGCCCGCACACGACCTGGACATCGTGGCCGCCGTGTTCGGCGCCGCCGACCCGTACGGCGAGCCCGTGCAGCTCGTCCACTTCGGCAGCCGCTCCCCGGACGGCACGATCACCCTGACCCGCGACAGCCGCACCGGGCAGGGCTTCGGCTACGACGAGGTGATGACGATCGAACTGGACCGGATGCGGCCGGAATCCGTCCGCGTCGTCGTCGGCGTGGTGATCCAGGACACCGGGTCGGGCGACGGCCGGCGTACGACGTTCGCGTCGATCGGCGGCACCGGCGTCCGCATCCGGGAGGGCCACCTCGACCTCGCCGAGGACGACTTCACGGGGGTGCCCGACGCGACCGCGGCGACGGTGGCCCGGTTCACCCGCGACGGCGCGAACGCCTGGGTCCTGGATGCCGCAGTCCGCGGCTCCGACGCGGAGCCGGAGCAGTTCGTCCGCACCATGGGCACCGACCGCCCCTGACGGGCGCCCGGTCTCGACCGGTCGGAATCCGCGCGGTCCGGGCGGCGGCCACCCCGCAGGCGGGTGGTCGCCGCCCGGTCCGGGTGGCGCGCTGCCGCCGTCCCCACGAGGCAGCGCGGGCGGGCCGCCGTCCGGTCATCGGTGACGGCGCCCCGCCGGTTCAGGGGGCCGGGGCCAGGCCCAGCGCGGGCAGCACGGACGCGTCGACGAACCGCTCCATGTAGGCGGCGTCCGCGTAGCGCCCCTCCAGGACGGGCCGGATCCGCAGGACGCCCATCAGCTGCGCCGGGAGGAACTCCAGCGCCGGATGCCCGGCCGCGATCTCCCCGCGGTCCGCGGCCCGCTGCACCATCGCGCCGAACGCCGCCAGCTCGGGCTCGACCAGCGCCTCGCGCAGGGCCGCCTGGAGCTCCTCGTCGCTGAGCACCGCGAGCCCCAGGGCCTGGGTGAGGCGCGTGTCGCGGCCGGAGGTGCCCGCCGCGATGCGGGCGGCCTCCCGCAGGTCCCCGGCGAGCGTGCCGGTGTCGACCGCCGCAAGGGTGCCCCGCCGGTGCGCGCGCAGGGCCGCCGCGACCAGTTGCGGCTTGGTCCTCCACTGCCGGTAGAGCGTCGATTTGCCGCAGCACGCCCGGGCCGCGACCCCCTCCATCGTCAGCGCCTCGTACCCGTGCTCGCGCAGCTCGTCCAGCACGGCGGCGTACAGCTCCTGGGCCCGCTCGGGGCTGATCTTGGAGCGGCGCGCGGCGGTGGCCTGCGTCGGCGTCATGGGGCGGGGCTCCTCGGGGACTGCGCGGCGGGAGGGTTTCCGTGCCCCAAGCATACGCCGAACGCCCGCGTATCGGTACACCCGCGTATCGATACGCTCATGTATCGATACACTGGCGTCTCGCTGCACGGGTGGCCGGTACCGACCGTCCTCCACCCCCGCACCAACCCCGCGCGGTCGGCGCCCGAGCACAGGAAGGGAGACCGGGGGAATGACCTCCCACGACACACCCGACGGGCGGCACACCCGCCCGGAGTCCGGGCGCCGGCCCCGGCTCGCGCGCGAGCTGCTCCTCGTCGCAGGCCTGTTCGCCGCCTACAAGGCGGGCCGCATGCTCTCCACGGGGCGCACCGGCGAGGCCTTCGCCAACGCCGACCGCATATGGGACCTGGAGCGGGCCCTGCACCTGCCGGGGGAGGGGCTCGTCCAGCGGCTGCTGCTTCCCGGACCCGGCATCGGCGACGTGCCCGTCCACGCCGCGAACACCTACTACGCGGCCGTGCACTTCCCCGCCACCGTCGCCTTCCTGGTCTGGCTCTACCTGCGCAGACCCGGCCACTACCGGTGGGCCCGGCGCGTCCTCACCGTCCTGACCGGCGCCGCCCTCGCCCTCCACCTGGCCTTCCCACTGGCCCCGCCCCGGATGCTGGACGCCGCACACCTCGTCGACACGGGGCTGGCGTACGGCCCGTCCGTCTACGGGGCCGCGCCCGCCGCCGACACCGTCGCCAACCAGTTCGCCGCGATGCCCTCCCTCCACTTCGGCTGGGCGCTCGCCCTGGCGGTCGGCATGGCCGCCGCGACCCGGTCCCGGTGGCGGCTGCTCTGGCTGCTGCACCCCCTCGCCACACTCCTGGTGATCGTCGGCACCGCCAACCACTACTGGCTCGACGCGGCCGTCGCCGCCGCCCTGCTCGGCGCGGCCCTCGCCGTCGTCCCGCGGCCCCCCGCCGCCGCCCGCCCGCCCGCGCCCGTACGGGACCTGCCGCGGCCGCGGCCCGCCGCCGGGCACGCCGGGCACGCCGGGCACGCTGGGCACGCCGGGCACGCTGGGCACGCCGAGCCCGCCGGGCACGCCGAGCCCGCCGGGGCAGGCCGGTGAACGCCACCGCCGTCGCCGTCGCCCTGTGCCTGGCCTCCTCCGCCGCCTACGCGGCCGCCGCCGTCGCCCAGGAACGCCTCGCCCGCTCGGCCGAGGCACGCAGCACCCGCGCCCTCCTGCGCAGCGGACGCTGGTGGTCCTCCGCCGGGCTGAACGCCGCCGCCGCGCTGCTGCACGCCGCCGCACTGCGCTACGGACCCCTGACCCTCGTCCAGCCGCTCGGCGCGCTCACCCTCGTCGCCGCCGTCCCCCTGGGGGCGCGCCGCGCCGGGCGCCGGGTCGCCGCAACCGAGTGGCGCGGCACCCTCGCCACCGTCGCGGGCCTCGGCCTGCTGCTCCTGCCCGCCTCCGGCCCCGCACCGCACGACACCCTCACCCTCGCGGAGGCCCTCGCCCTGTCCGGCGCGACCGCCGCCGCCATCGGCGCCCTGACCGCCCGCCGCGCCGTCGGCTCCGGGCTGCGGCACGCCACCGCCTCCGGACTGGCCTCCGCCGCCGCCTCCGCGCTGACGCAGACCGTGGCCGTCGCCGCCGCAGGGAGCGGCGGCTCCCCGGCCGCCGGAGCGGTCGCCGCCGTCGCGGGCCTCGTCGCGGTGTTCGCCGTGGGCGGGATGCTGCTGTCGCAGCGCGCCTACCGCGGAGGCCTCGGCGCCCCGCTCGCCGTCGTCAACCTGGCCAACCCGCTGGCCGCGGCGGCCATCGGCGCCGTCCTGCTCGGGGAGCGCCTCCAGGGCGGGGCCGCGGGGCTGCTGCTCGCCGCCGCAGGCGCCGCCGCCGCCACGCGCGGCGTGCTGCTCCTGACGCGCTCGGCGCCCGGTGCGACGCAGCGTGGCGCACGCGCCAACGGGCCCGGCCGGGAAGGCGGTTCACAACCTGCCGCCGGTGCGGCGGCCCCCGGTGTGGCAGCATGACGGGCATGGCCGACCGCTCGATCCTCTCGCTCTGGTCCAGGAACTCCGTCCTCTCCATCGGCTCCGCGGGCTCCGTGCTCTCCATCGGGTCCGTCGGCAGCGTCCTGTCGATCGGCTCCGCCGGCAGTGTGCTCTGCGCCGGATCCGCCGGCTCCGCCCTGTCGGCCGCCTCCGCCGCCTCCTGGCTGAGCACCGGCTCCCTGCTGAGCGCCTGCTCCCGCCGGTCGGTGCTCTCCTACCGCTCCCGCCGCCCGGCGGCCGGCCCCCGGCCCCGCCGCGCGCCGACGCCCGCCCGTCCGGCGCGCGGCAGCCTCGCCGCCGGCGCGGCCCTCGCCCTGCTCGGCGCCGCCGCGGTCGCCGTGGCGGCCGGGGCCCGCCGGGGAGAACCGCTCACGCCGCTGGCGCGTCCCTGAAGGCAGGGGCGCGGCGCCACCGGCCGCGCTGCACCACGTACGACAGAGCGGAGTGAACGGGCATGGGGATCGTCAGCTGGATCGTCCTGGGACTGCTTGCCGGAGGCATCGCCAAGCTGCTGCTGCCCGGCCGCGACCCGGGAGGCCTGATCGGCACGACCCTCATCGGCATCGCCGGCGCGTTCACCGGCGGCTGGCTCTCCGCCCGCCTCCTCGACAAGCCGATCGCGGGCGAGTTCTACGACCCGGCCACCTGGGGCGCCGCCATCGCCGGCTCCCTCGTCCTGCTCGTCGCCTACCGCATCCTCTTCGGCCACTCCCGCAGCTGACCGCGCCCCCCGCCGCTCCTCGTACACGGGCGGGATTCGGCCATGCACGGCGCGGCCGCCCTGGCGCGGGCCTCCCCGCGGGGTTTCACTGCGGGCCCATGACACGACACAGGATGCCGGGCCTGCTCGGCGCGCTCGCCCTCGCGGCGGCCACCCTGGCGGCCGCACACCCCGCGGCCGCGGCCGGCCCTGCACCGGCCCCGCCCGCCGCCGCAGCCCCGGCCGCCGCTGCCCCGCCTGCCGGCGGCGTCCCGCCCGAGTTCGGCACCGACTGGCACGACCCCCTCACCGCGGACCCGCCGGTCCTCCGCCCGCCGACCCGCTCCTGCGAACTGACGGTCGCGGAAGCCAGGTTCCGGGACTTCACCCCCTACCGGGGCCGGTACACCCCGCCCGCCGGCTGCGGCACCGGCCCCTGGGCCAAGGTCGTCCTGCGCCTCGAAGGCAAGGTCAAGGGCCGCCAGTACGACCGCCTCGGCCACCTCTCCCTCGGCGGCGTCGAGATCCTCCGCACCTCCACCCCCGAGCCCTCGCCCGACGGCATCACCTGGACCGTCGAGAAGGACGTCACCCGCTACCGCGACACGCTCAGCCGGCCCCAGCCCGTCGAGATGCTCATCGGGAACGTCGTCAACGAGACGTACACCGGTGTCATCGACGTCAAGGCCACCCTCGTCTTCCACACCGCCGAGCGGCACCACCCGGCCCCCGACACCCCCGACCGCGTCATCCCGCTGACCAGCCCCGCCGTCACCACGCCCCGCAACACCGAGCGCCTCCTCGCCGAGGTGTACGCGACCGGTTCCGGCGGCGGCTGCGAGGAGTACTGGTACCTGACGGTCCCCGACGCCGCGCCCTACTCCTGCAAAGCCGCGGACGGCCCCCACCGCGAGGTCCGCATCTCCGTCGACGGCCGCCTCGCCGGCATCGCCGCCCCCTTCCCGCACGTGTGGACCGGCGGCTGGTCCAACCCCTTCCTCTGGTACGTGTCACCCGCCCCGCGCACCTTCGACGTCAAGCCCGTCGTCTACGACCTCACCCCCTTCGCCGCCCTCCTCAACGACGGCCGCGAGCACCGCATCGAGGTGTCGGTGGCGGGCCTCCCCGCCGGCCGGCCCGGCTGGAGCACCCCGGTCAACCTGCTGATCTGGCAGGACGAGGGCCGGCCCGTCGTCACCGGGTCCCTCACCCGGCACGAGGAGGAGCAGCCCTCCGGATCCAGCCGCTGGACCCCCGCGTCCGACGGCGAACCGCACCGCCTCGACACCAGCGGCAGCCACCGCCTCACCACCGCTGGCCGCCTGGACACCTCCCACGGCCGCATCACCACCACCGTCACCCGCTCCGTCGGCCTCACCTCCCTGCACCGCTGGACCGACGGAGAGGACCGGGACGCCCTGACCGCCGTCTGGACCGACGAGGAGAGCACCACCCGCGGAGCCGCCACCACCCGCACCGCCCGCACCTACACCGTGGACGGAGAGACCACCCTCGGCGCGGGCGGCCGGCTGCGCACCGTCCTCACCGTCGCCGACCGCGCCGACACCGCCGTCCTGCGCGGCGGCCGGACCGTCGACCGCAGCCGGCTCGACCACCGGTACACCGGCGATGCCTCCTACACCGCCAACGTGCCCCGCGAGGAGCGCCGCGCCGTCGGGACCACCACCGAGCGCTACCGCGTGTACGGGGCGCAGGCACCCGGCGGGTGCTACGACCGGACGGTGTCCACCGCGCAGGGCACGGTGACGGCGGACCGGCGGCGCTGCTGACGGAGGCTGCCCCTACGATGAGCCGCCATGGACATGAGTGAGGCCGGCAGACAGCTGGTCGACGGCCGATTCGAACTGTTGGCGCCGCTGGGCGCCGGTGGCATGGGCACGGTGTGGCGCGCCCGCGACATCGCACTGCACCGCGACGTCGCCCTCAAGGAGGTCCGCCCCCCGGACCCGGCGACGGCCGCGGCCCAGCCCGGCCTCACCGTCCAACTGCGGGAGCGCGCGGTGCGCGAGGCCCGGGCCCTGGCCCGCCTCGCGCACCCCAACGTGGTGACGATCCACCACATCGTCGAGCCCGCCGGCGGCGAGGACGGGCACCCGTGGATCGTGATGGAGCTGGTCAAGGGCGGCTCCCTGCACGACCGGCTGGAGTCCGGGCCCCTGCCCGTCGCGGACGCCGTCCGGATCGGCCTCGACGTCCTGTCGGCACTGCGCGCCGCCCACGCCGAAGGCGTCCTCCACCGGGACGTGAAACCGGCCAACGTGCTGCTGCGCGCCGACGGCTCGGCGGTGCTCACCGACTTCGGCATCGCCGCCCTGCACGGCTCCACCGCGCTGACCTCCACCGGCGTGCTCATCGGCTCCCCCGAGTACATCGCCCCGGAGCGGGCCCGCGGCGAGGAGGGGCTGCCCGCCTCCGACCTGTGGTCGCTCGGCATGCTGCTGTACACGGCCTCGGAGGGCACGCACCCGCTGCGCCGCCCCACCAGCCTCGCCACCGTCGTGGCCGTGCTGGAGGACCCCATTCCGGCCCCGGTGCGCTCCGGCCCGCTGGGCCCCGTACTGGAGCGGCTGCTCGTACGGGACCTGGCCGCGCGGCCCGACGCCGCCGAGCTCGAACGGCTCCTGCGGGAGGCGCAGTCCGCCCTCGGCGGGACCGTACCGGCCGCCGTCCCGCACGCCACCCCCGGGCAGTACGGGCCGCCGAGCACCCAGCTCGCCGCCCCGCACCCTGCCGCCCCGCACCCTGCCGCGCCGCCGCCCGGCCTGCCGCAGCAGCCCGCCGGGGTGCCCGCCGGCCCGTACGCCCCGCCGCCGTTCACCCCGGCGGGCGGGTCTCCGTACGCCGCCACCGCGGCCGTGCCCACGGGCGGCCGCTCCCCGCGCCGCCGCCCCGCCCTGCTCGGCGGGCTGCTCGCGGTGGTCCTGGCCGGCGGCGGGGCCGCCGCCCTCGTCAACGCGCTGTCCGGGTCGGACTCCGGCAGCGGCGAGACGGGCAAGGGCGGGGCATCCGCCCCCGCCGCCACGGCCGGCGGCACCGGTGCCGCGCCCAGGCAGTCGGCCGGGTCGAGTGCGCCCGCCAAGGAGGCCGCCGCACCCCGGGGCAGCCTGCTGACCCCCGCCAACGTCCGCACCGCGATCGAGGCGTTCAAGCAGCAGACGGGCACCGCCACCTTCGCGGAGATGACCGTCTACGAGGAGTACGTGCTCGCGTCCATCCCCACCGCCCCGGGCGCGAAGACGTACGACCGCTGGCAGTACCGCGACGGCCAGGCCCGCAAGAGCGGACCCGGCGGCACCCTGAGGCCCGACAAGCCGCCCATCGACATGGCCGGCGTCAACTGGGACGCCCTGCCCGCCCTGCTGGACAAGGCCGAGCAGGAGCTGGGAGTCGACAAGCCGACCTCCCGCTACGTCATCATCGAGCCCTGGCTCTTCGACGGGACCCCCTCGATGCGCCCCTACCTCAGCGACGAGTACGGGCAGGGCGGCTACGTGCACGCCGACACCCAGGGCAACGTGAAGAAGGTCTACAAGAGCTGACATCGTGTACCCGTACGTGCACCGCACGCACGTACGGCACGCACGGTTCAGAGGAGCACCCGACCACCATGCCCACCTGGCGCACCACCCTGACGGCGGCCGGCATCCGCGACCCCCGGCTGCGCGCCGACTTCACGTACGCCGCGCGCCGGGTCATGCGCCGGGAGCCCGCCCCCTACCTGACGCTGCGCCTGCTCGCCGCGCCGGAACTGGTGCCGTGGATGACCGCCGGGGTCGGCTTCATGAACCTCGTCGACGACACCGCCGAGACGGGCACCCCCCGGCAGCGGGCGGACGGCCTGGCCGCGCTCGCCGAGCGGGTGGGGGAGGCGCTGCGGACCGGCGGCGGCCCGGACCCGCTGCTGCGGGCCTACGCGCACGCCGTCGCTGTCCGCGGCCTGCCCGAGCGCTGGCTGTCCCGCTTCCTGGAGGGCGCCGCCGGCGCCGAGGCCTGCTTCGACGGCTTCGACACCGAGGAGGACTTCCAGGCCTACCTCGACGCCTACGCCTGGCCGGGGCTGCTGGCCTTCACCGGGCTCCAGTACCCCGGCGGCCCGGACGGGGAGCAGGCCGCCGGGTGGCGCCGGTTCGTCGATGCCGCCCAGCGCGTCGACTTCCTCGCCGACCTCGCCGGGGACCTGGCCGAGGGCCGCCTCTGTCTGCCGCGGGCCGCTCTCGCCGAGCACTCCGTGACCCGCGAGGACCTCGAACAGGCCCGCGACACCCCGGCCGTGCGGGCCCTGCTGGCCGCGCAGGCGCGCCGGGCCCGGACCGCCCTGGAGGCCGCGGACGGCATCGCCGACCTGGCGGAGCCGGGCCTGCGGCCGGTCGTCGCGGCCATGGCGGAGATGATGGGCCACCAGCTGGCGGCGGTGGAGCGGGCCGGGGCGGGGGCGCTGCGGCGCGACGTCGGCTACGGGGTGGCCGCCCCGGTACGGACGCTGCTGCGGGCCCGGGCCGGGGCCCGCCGCGGGGCCCCGGCCGCATCGGGGGCTAGTACGGCCCGTTGACGTTGTCGATGGAGCCGTAGCGGGCGGCCGCGTAGTTGCAGGCGGCGGTGATGTTCGCGACCGGGTCGTAGGAGTCGGTCGAGGTGCCGGGCACGTGGTAGGCGCGGAACGTCGGGTCGATGACCTGGAGCAGGCCCTTGGAGGGAATGCCGTTGCGGGCGTTGATGTCCCAGTTGTTGATGGCCCGCGGGTTGCCCGAGGACTCGCGCATGATGTTGCGGTGGATGCCGTGGTAGGTGCCGGGGATACCGTGCTTGGCCATCACGGCGAGCGATTCGCGGATCCAGCCGTCGAGGTTGTCCGGGTACGAGGCGGCGGGCTTGGCCGCCGCGGCCTTCGCGGCCGCCGCCTTGGCGGGCGTGCCGAGGGAGAGCTTCAGGCCGGGTCGGATGACCTCGGGATTGCTGCCGATGGCGCTCCGGTTCGCCTCGTACAGGGCCTTCCAGCCGCCGGACACGGAATGCTGTGCGGCGATCTTCGTAAGGGTGTCGCCGACGGTCACGGAATACGTTGCGGGGGCTGCTGCCTTTTCCACCGCCGGCGTGGCGGCGGGCAGTGCCGCCGCGGTCGCGGCGGGCACCGCGGCCGGCTGGGCGACGACCGCGCCGGCGGTGGTCGCGCCGATCAGCGGGAGGGCGAGGGCCGCGCCGCCGGTGCCGGCGGCGGCCAGCTTGCGGACGGCGGGGCGCTGCTTCGGGCGGCGGTGCTTACCCGTTCCGGGCATGGCGGAATTCCTCACGTGCGGGTGCGGGGGGAGCCCTGGCGGATGCCGGAATCGGTAGCTGCCCGCCGGGAACGACGTGAAGGTAGGCGAGTCCGCCGGGGCGGAACAAGGCTCCGCATCACGCACGTGATCCATTGACCGCTTTGGGTGCGGTAAACGACCTTGGAGGGGATCTCCGGGAATGCCGGATTTCCTTTCGGGGAAAAGGGAATCGCACCTCCGCGGGAAATGATGTTGCAGAGTCCGGAGTGACTGACATCACGGTTTGCAGGGCGGTGGGAGCAAAACGGACAAAATGTTAGTTCGATGGCCCGATAAGGGCATCCAGCCCGTTCTTTGCCAACCGCCCACGGTGGGCGCATTCCGGCGCGCCCGCCGTGAATCCGCGCCCCGCGCGTGACGTCAGAGCGCGGCGAGCCGGTCCAGTGCCTCCGCGACCGGCCGCCGGCTCGCCGGCAGCAGCGGAAGGCGCACGTCCGGAGTGGGGATCCGGCCCTGTGCGTGCAGCACCCCCTTCACCACCGCCGGATTCGGCTCCCGGAAGAGCGCCGCGGCCAGTGCGGCCAGGCGGTGGCCCAGCTCCCTGGCCCGTACCGCGTCCCCCTCGCGCCAGGCGGCCGCAAGCTCGGCGTACCGCGCCGTCGCCAGGTGTGCGGACGCGAGGATCCCGCCGGCCGCGCCGAGCGCGAGCATCGGGGAGGCGAACACGTCGTCGCCGGCGAGCACCGCGAAACGCTCCGGCAGGTCCGCCATCAGTGCCACCGTCTCCTGGTCGATCCCGCCGTTCGCGTACTTCACCCCGGCCACCCCCGGCAGCCCGCCGAGCGCCCGCAGCGCCTCCGCGTCCAGCTGCTGCCCGGTGCGGTAGGGGATGTGGTAGACGACCAGCGGGACCGGGCTCGCCTCGGCGAGCCGGGTGAAGTGGGCGAGCACGCCCGCCGCGCCGGGCCGTACGAACGGCGGCACCGCGACCAGCGCCGCCCGTGCCTCCGGCCACCGCGCGAGCCGGCCCAGCTCCTCCTCCGCGGCGCGCGTGCCGCCGGACCCCGCGCCGACGGTCAGCACCGCGCCCCGCTCCCGGCACACCCGGGCGCAGACGCCGGCGACGAGGTCGCGCTCCGCCGCGTCCAGGGCAGCCGCCTCCGCCGTGGTGCCCAGGGCGACGATCCCGTCGGCGCCCTCGTCGAGGACCCGGTAGGCGAGCGCCTCCAGCGCGTCGGCCGCGATGCCGCCGGCGGCCGTGAAGGGGGTGATGAGCGGGACGTGGATCCCGCCCAGGGAGAGGTCCGCGAGCTGCGCGCCGGCCTGTGGGTCGGACAAGTCCCGTGCGTTCTGTGCGTGGTGTGCCATGCAGACGAGCTTCGCCCGCACCGGCCCGCAGATCCAGTTCGCATTCCTTACCGGAACCGTAAGCTGATCCGATGCTCGACGTACGACGCCTGCGCCTGCTGCGCGAACTCGCCCGCCGCGGAACCATCGCGGCCGTCGCCGAGGCCCTCTCCTTCAGCCCTTCGGCGGTCTCCCAGCAGCTGGGCGTCCTCGAACGCGAGGCCGGCCTGCCGCTGCTCGAACGCACCGGCCGCACCGTCCGCCTCACCCCGGCCGGCCGGAACCTCGTCCGGCATGCCGAAGCCGTCCTCGAACGGCTGGAGGAGGCGGCCGCCGACCTGGCGGAGGCGCGCAGCGGCCTTGCGGGAGCCCTGCGCATCGGCGCCTTCCCCACGGCGACCAGGGCCATCGTCCCCGCCGCCCTCGTCGCCCTGGCCCGGCACCACCCGCGGCTGGAGCCCATGGTGACCGAGACGGACCCGGCGGCAGTCGCGCACGCCCTGCGCGCCGGAGACCTCGATGTCGCCCTCGTCCACGAGTACGACTTCGTCCCCGCGCCCCGGGAGCCGGGGATCTCCACCGAGCCCCTCTACCGGGAGGCCATGTACCTGGCCGCGCCCGCCGCCGGCCCGCAGCTGCCCCCGGCCGCGCGGCCGCACGGCCCCGAGGGGCCCGATCCGGCCGGCGGCCCCGGACCGGCGGACCAGAGCGCCGCACTGCGGGCCCATGCCGACGCCCCCTGGATCACCGCCACCCCCGGCACTCTCTGCCACACCATGGCCGTACGGGCCTGCGAGGCGGCCGGGTTCACCCCGCGCGTGCGGCACCTGGTCGACGAGTTCCCCACCGTCCTCGCGCTCGTCGCCGCCGGGCAGGGGGTCGCCGTCGTCCCCGGCCTGGGCCTGCACGGGCACGCGGACCCCGCCGTCGCCCTCACCCGGCTGCGCATGGAGCGCCGTACGAAGCTGGCGTTCCGCAGCGGGTCCGCCGGCCATCCGGCCGTGGCCGCCTTCGGGGAGGCGCTTCGCGCCGCGCTGCCGCCGGAACCGGCCACGGCGGACGGCGGCCCGTGATGCAACTCCCCTCCGGGCCCCGCCCCGTGTACGTTCGGTGATCCAGACGGATCCGAGCAGAGCGGGGTAGGACGTGACGCATCGCGTACGAGGGATCATCGCGCGGAGCAAGGGCGCACCGGTGGAGTCGGCGACGATCCTCGTACCGGACCCGGGGCCGGGCGAGGCGCTGGTCCGGGTCCAGGCGTGCGGGGTCTGCCACACCGACCTGCACTACCGCGAGGGCGGCATCAACGACGAGTTCCCCTTCCTCCTCGGCCACGAGGCGGCGGGCACCGTCGAGGCGGTCGGCCCCGACGTCACCTCGGTCGCCCCCGGGGACTTCGTCGTCCTCAACTGGCGTGCCGTGTGCGGCACCTGCCGGGCCTGTCGGCGCGGCCGCCCCTGGTACTGCTTCGCCACGCACAACGCCGCGCAGCCCATGACGCTGGAGGACGGCACCCCGCTGTCTCCGGCGCTCGGCATCGGCGCGTTCGCCGAGAAGACCCTGGTCGCCGCGGGCCAGTGCACCAAGGTCGACCCGGCGGCCTCGCCGGCCGCGGCGGGGCTGCTGGGCTGCGGGGTGATGGCCGGCCTCGGCGCGGCCCTGAACACCGGCGGCGTCGGCCGGGGCGACTCGGTGGCCGTCATCGGCTGCGGGGGAGTGGGCAGCGCGGCCGTTGCCGGGGCCCGGCTGGCGGGCGCGGCCCGGATCATCGCCGTGGACCTGGACGACCGCAAGCTCGAACTGGCCCGCGGGCTGGGCGCCACCCACACCGTGAACGGGCGCACCGAGGACGTGGTCAAGGCCGTGCAGGAACTCACCGGCGGCCACGGCGCGGACGTCGTCATCGACGCGGTCGGCCGCCCCGAGACCTACCGGCAGGCCTTCTACGCCCGCGACCTCGCCGGCACCGTGGTCCTCGTCGGCGTCCCCACCCCCGAGATGACGCTGGAACTGCCCCTGCTGGACGTCTTCGGCCGCGGCGGCGCCCTCAAGTCCTCGTGGTACGGGGACTGCCTCCCCGAACGGGACTTCCCCGTCCTGATCGACCTGTACCTGCAGGGCCGGCTCGACCTGGACGCGTTCGTCTCGGAGACCATCTCCCTCGACGGGGTCGAGGACGCCTTCGCCCGCATGGAGCGCGGCGAAGTCCTGCGCTCGGTCGTCGAGTTCTGACGCCGGTCGGCCGGCCGGCCGGGGCGGGGGCCGAGGACCGGCAACGGTCCGCGGCCCCCGCCCTCCCCGACCCCGCCGGCCAGGCGGACCCCGCGTGGTGGAGGTGTCCTGCGCTGGAAGGGCGCGGACGCCCGGCGGCGCACCTGACGGCAGCCAGCTTCGACTCCCCTTTCCTGCCGGTGCGTTCGCATAGGGTGCGCAGCATGAACACGCAGACCGGACAGCCCGCACCCCTGGAGCCCATGCCCACCGACTGGACGCGCGCCCTCGCGGTCGTCGCCCACCCGGACGACCTGGAGTACGGCGGCGCCGCGGCCATCGCCGACTGGACGGACGGCGGCCGCGAGGTCGCCTACCTGCTGGCCTCGCGAGGCGAGGCGGGCATCAGCACCCTCGCGCCCGACGAGTGCGCCCCGCTGCGGGAGGCGGAGCAGCGGGCGAGCGCGGCCGTGGTCGGCGTCTCCACCGTCGAGTTCCTCGACTACCGCGACGGCGTCATCGAGTACGGCCTGGACCTGCGCCGGGACATCGCCGCGGCCATCCGCCGGCACCGACCCGAACTGCTGATCACGCTCAACCACCGCGACACCTGGGGCGGCAGGGACGGCGGGGGCTTCTGGAACACCCCCGACCACAAGGCGGTCGGCCGGGCGACCCTGGACGCCGCCGCCGACGCCGGCAACCGGTGGATCTTCCCCGAGCTCACCGAGCAGGGCCTGGAGCCCTGGGACGGCGTGCGCTGGATCGCCGTCGCCGGATCCCCGCAGGCGACCCACGCCGCCGACGCCACGGCAGGCATGGAGCGGTCCATCGCCTCGCTGATGGAGCACAAGGCGTACATCGAGGCCCTGACCGACCAGGACCCGGAGGAGTACTGCCGCGGGTTCCTCACCGGCTTCGCCGAGCAGGCCGCGGCCCGCTTCGGAGGCCGCCCGGCCGTCGCCTTCGAGCTCTTCTCCCGCTGACCCGTCCCCCGCCCGAGGCGCCGCCCCGCCGGTCCGGGGGCGGCGCCCCGACGGGACGCGCGGTTCCCAGATGGCCAAGCAACCGCTTAGTATGCCGCGGGATGCGGTTCCCCCGACGGCGGCTGGAGGCCCCGGATGCAGGCATGGCGAGTCCACACCACCGGCGAACCCCGCGTGGCCATGCGCCTCGAAGAGGTCCCCGAACCGGCGCCCGGCGAGGGCGAGGTGAGGCTGCGCGTCCTCGCGGCCGCCGTCAACTTCCCCGACGCCCTGCTCGTACGGGGCCAGTACCAGATCCGCCCCCCGCTGCCCTTCACCCCCGGCGTCGAGGTCTGCGCGGAAACGGAGGACGGCCGGCGCGTCATCGCCAACCCCGCCCTCCCGCACGGCGGCCTCGCCGAGTACGCCACCGCCCCCGCCGCAGCCCTGCTGCCCGCCCCGGACGGCCTCGACGACGCCGAGGCCGCCGCCCTCCACATCGGCTACCAGACCGGCTGGTTCGGCCTCCACCGCCGGGCCCGCCTCCAGGCGGGCGAGACGCTGCTCGTCCACGCCGCCGCCGGAGGCGTCGGCAGCGCCGCCGTCCAACTAGGCAAGGCCGCCGGCGCCACCGTCATCGGCGTCGTCGGAGGCAAGGCCAAGGCGCGCACCGCCGAGGAGCTCGGCTGCGACCTGGTGGTCGACCGCACCGCCGAGGACATCGCGGCCCGCGTCAAGGAGTTCACCGCAGGCCGCGGCGCCGACGTCGTCTACGACCCGGTCGGCGGGGACGCCTACACCGCCTCCACGAAGTGCATCGCCTTCGAGGGCCGGATCGTCGTCGTCGGCTTCGCCGGGGGGACCGTCCCCGCCCCCGCCCTGGGCCACGTCCTCGTCAAGAACTACTCCGTCCTGGGCCTGCACTGGGGCCTCTACGCCCTCCGGGACCCGGCGGCCGTCCGCGCCTGCCACGCCGAACTCACCCGCCTCGCCGCCACCGGAGCCGTCAGACCGCTGGTCAGCGAACGCCTCCCGCTCGCGGCCGCCGCCGACGCGGTCCAGCGCGTCGCCGACGGCACGACCACCGGCCGGCTCGTCGTCCTCCCCGCCCGGGACGGGGGCACCCGGCCGTGACCACCGCCGACGCCCTCCGCACCCGGGTCCGCGACCTGCTTGCCGCACACCCGCCCGCCACCACCGGCCGCACCGCCTTCCTGCAGGCACGCTTCGACGCCGGACTCGCCTGGGTCCACTACCCCGAAGGCCTCGGCGGGCTGGGCGCGCCCCGTTCCCTCCAGGCCGCCGTCGACGCCGAACTCGCCGCCGCCGGGGCCCCGGACAACGACCCGCGCCGCATCGGCATCGGCCTCGGGATGGCCGCGCCGACGATCCTCGCGCACGGCACCGCGGAGCAGAAACAGCGCTTCCTGCGCCCCCTGTGGACCGGCGAGGAGGTCTGGTGCCAGCTGTTCAGCGAACCGGGCGCCGGCTCCGACCTCGCTGCCCTCGGCACCCGCGCCGTCCTCGACGAGGCCGCCGGCGAGTGGATCGTCGACGGGCAGAAGGTGTGGACGTCCAGCGCCCACACCGCCCGCTGGGGCATCCTCCTCGCCCGCACCGACCCCGGACTGCCCAAGCACCGGGGCATCAGCTTCTTCGTGTGCGACATGCACGCCCCCGGCGTCGAGGTCCGGCCGCTGCGCCAGATCACCGGCGAGGCCGAGTTCAACGAGGTGTTCCTCACCGGCGTCCGCATCCCCGACGCCCACCGGATCGGCGACGCGGGGCAGGGCTGGGAGGTCGCCCGGACCACGCTGATGAACGAGCGCGTCTCCATCGGCGGCATGCGCATCCCCCGCGAAGGCGGCATGATCGGCCGCCTCGCCGAGGCCTGGCGCGAGCGGCCCGACCGGCGCACCCACGCCCACCACCAGCGCCTCCTCGGCCTGTGGGTGGAGGCGGAGGTCGCCCGGCTGGCCGCCGAGCGGCTGCGGCAGCAGCTCGCCGCCGGACAGCCCGGACCGGAGGGCTCCGGGATGAAGCTGACCTTCGCCCGCCTCAACCAGGAGATCAGCGGCCTGGAGGTGGAGTTCCTCGGCGAGGACGGCCTCTCCTACGGCGACTGGGAGATGACCCGCCCCGACACCGTCGACTTCACCGGCCGCGACGCCGGCTACCGCTACCTGCGGGCCAAGGGCAACAGCATCGAAGGCGGCACCAGCGAGATCCTGCTGAACATCGTCGCCGAACGCGTCCTCGGCCTGCCCGCCGAACCGCGCGACGACAAGGACGTCCCCTGGAAGGACCTGGCCCGATGACCGCTCCCGGCGCCGCCCCCGACCTGCGGTACTCCGACACCGAGGAGGAGCTGCGCTCCGCCGTGCGCGCGCTCCTCGCCGCCCGCTGCACCCCCGCCTCCGTCCTCGCCCGCGCCGAGGGGGGCCGCCCCCACGACCCCGCCCTGTGGCAGACCCTGGCCGCCGGCATCGGCACGGCCGGCCTGCTCGTCCCGGAGGAGCTCGGCGGCCAGGGCGCAGGCCCCCGCGAGGCCGCCGTCGTCCTGGAGGAACTCGGACGGGCCGCCGCCCCCGCCCCCTACCTGGCGCACGCCGTGCTCTCCGCCGTGGTCCTCCTCCACTGCGACCCGGCCGCGGCGGCCCCGCACCTGGCGGAACTGGCCGCGGGCCGGCGTGTGTACGTCCCCGCCCTGCCGCTGACGCAGGCGCCCGGGGCCCCGCTTCCGCCGCCGGTCCGCGACACCGGGAGCGGGACCCTCACCGGGCGCGCCACCTCGATCGCGGACGCCGTCGCCGCCGACGTGCTGCTGGTCCTCGCGGACACCGGCCTGTACGCCGTCGAGGCCTCCGGGGTGCGGCTCACCGCCCGCACCCCGCTCGATCTGACCCGCCCCCTCGCCGACGCCGACCTCCGGCAGGCCGCCGCCACACGGCTCGCCGGCCCCGAGACCGGCCGCGCCGCCGTGCAGAGGGCCCTGCTGTGCGGGGCGGGCCTGCTCGCCTCCGAGCAGGTCGGGATCGCCGAATGGTGCCTCGACCGGACGGTGGCGTACCTGCGGACCCGGCACCAGTTCAACCGGCCCGTCGGCTCCTTCCAGGCAGTCAAACACCGGCTGGCCCGGCTGTGGCTCGACACCGCGGCGGCCCGCGCCGCCGCCCGGGCCGCGGCCGACGCGCTGGCGGCGGACGCCCCCGACGCACCGCTCACCGTCGCCGTGGCGCAGGCGTACTGCTCCGGCGTCGCGGTGCGGGCCGCCGAGGAGTGCGTACAACTGCACGGCGGCATCGGCATGACGTGGGAGCACCCGGCGCACCTCTACCTCAAACGCGCCAAGGCAGACTCACTGGCCCTCGGCACAGCGGGCCACCACCACACCGCCGTCGCCGACCTCGCCGACCTGCCCGCCCCCTGACCGGGGGGGCCGGGGCGGACCCGGTCCGCCCCAGGCCCGGCCTCGGCCCCGCGAGGCCCGGTTCCTATCCTCGGGCCATGACCTCACTCGTCTCACCCGTCACCGCCGCCGAGTTGGCGGCCCACCGCGACGAACTGGCCGACCTGCTCGTCGCGGTGGTCCGCGAAGGCTCCTCCCTCGGCTTCCTCACCGGCCTCGACCACGCCGCCGCAGCCGCCTGGTGGGAGACCCTGCTGCCCTCCCTCCGCGACGGCACCCTGGCCCTGTGGGTGTCCCGCCCCGCGGAAGGGGCGCCGGTCGACGGCACCGTCGCCTGGGCCCGCGAGACCAAACCCAACGGCCGCCACCGCGCCGAACTGCGCAAGCTGATGGTCCACCCCGCCGCCCGCGGCCGCGGCACCGCCCGGGCCCTGCTCGCCGAAGCCGAGGACGCCGCCGCCCGGGCCGGCGTCAGGCTGCTCTTCCTCGACACCGAGACCGGCAGCGGCGCCGAGCACCTCTACCGGGCCGCCGGCTGGACCGAGGCCGGGACCATCCCCGACTACGCCGCCGACCCCGACGGCCGCCTGCACCCCACCACCCTCTACTACAAGCACCCGTCCCCCCGGCCCAGGTGACCTCCCCCGCCGTGCGGCGTTAGACCCCGTAGCCCCACCACCGAGCGAGGGAGAGAACGCATGCACGCCGCATCCGCCGGCGCACCACCGACCCGTCGCGCGGTCCTGCGCGCGGCCTTCACCGCGGCGGTCCTCGCCGGGACCGCCGCGGCCCTGGCGCCCGTCCTGCGCGCCCGCCGCCCCCGGCAGACCGTCAGCCCCGCGCCGCTCGCGGAGGAGACCTACCGCGGCCGGCACATCCAGGTCACCGCGGCCGGGGTCCGCATCGACGGCCGGCCCCTGCACGTGATGCGCCGCGCCGACGGCAGCTACCTGAGCGGGATCAACCACTTCCAGTCGTACGGGACCCCGCTGGAGCTCGCCCGCGCCGCCGTCGACGAGCTCGGCACGACGCAGCTTGCCCTCGCTGCCCCGCACCACGGCTGACGCACGGAAGGCGAGGAGCCCTGCGTTGTACACCCGGCAGAACCAGCGGAACCTGACCAGCAGCCAGAAGCGGCGGTTCACCGCCGCCGTGCTGGAGCTCAAGCGGACCGGCGCGTACGACGAGCTGGTGCGCATGCACGACAGGTACTTCGTGCCCGACCGCGGCAGCAAGCTCCGCGTCGGCCACATGTCCCCGTCCTTCTTCCCCTGGCACCGGCGCTACCTGCTGGAGTTCGAGCGGCTCCTGCGGGGCGTCGACCCGGGCGTGAGCATCCCGTACTGGGACTGGACCACGGACAACAGCCCCGCCTCCTCCCTGTGGGCGGAGGACTTCCTCGGCGGCACCGGCCGCGAGGGCGACCGCCAGGTCACGACCGGCCCGTACGCCCACCGGTCGGGCAACTGGGAGATCAAGGTCGGCTTCACCGAGGCCCGCTTCCTCACCCGCAACCTGGGCCGGCCGCAGAACCCGATCACCCTGCCCACCCGGGCGGAACTCCAGTGGGCCCTGGACGACCCGGTGTACGACACCGCGCCCTGGAACTCCACGGCCCGCGAGGGCGGGTTCCGCAACAAGCTGGAGGGCTGGGCCGCTCCCAGGTCCGAGCGCTGGCGCAACCACAACAAGGTGCACCAGTGGATCGGCGGGCACATGACGGGCGGCACCGCGCCCAACGACCCCGCGTTCTGGCTGCACCACGCCTTCGTCGACCTGCTCTGGGACCGCTGGCAGCGGCAGCACCCGCGGTCCGGCTACCTGCCGGCCGCGCCGCTGCAGCCGGGCGACCTCCAGCGGGGCCGCGTGATCTCCCTGGACGAGCCCATGCCCCCGTGGAACGTGACACCGCGCGAGATGCTGGACCACCGGCAGCTCTACCGCTACGAATGACCGCACCGACGCGAGGAGGCCCCCGCCGAAACGGCGGGGGCCTCCAGCGGCCGGATCAACCGGCCGGACGGCCGGTCAGTGGCCGTAGCCCTCGGTGTGCTGCTCGCCACCGGACTGGTTGATGCAGGTGTTGCCGAACGCCGGGTTCAGCAGGGCGATGACGTTCACCGTGTTCCCGCACACGTTGACCGGGACGTGAACCGGAACCTGGATGAGGTTGCCGGACAGGACACCGGGGGAGCCGACCGCCGCACCGTGCGCTCCGGCATCGGCGACGGCCAGCCCGGCACCGGCGGCCAGGGCGCTACCGGCGGCAGCGGTGACGGCGACTGCCTTCGCGATACGCGACATCAAGATCTCCTCGTGAGGTGTGGGCGCCGCAGGGGACTGCGGCATTCGACATGGCGTACAACGCGGCCGGGGCCCCGTGGTCACGGCCGCTGGGCCGTCGCGGTGACATCGAAGCGGACGGAGTCGAAGTACGGCGTGATCTGGCCGCCGGCACCGGGCCGCAGGACCTCGACCGGCGTGCCCGCGCAGCCCGGCCGGGGGTAGAGGTACGCGGTCCCCGAGGTGTTGTTGGTGACGCCGCGGGCCCCGCCGCCCCGGGCCTCCACACAGCCCTCGGGAGCCGTCAGGCCGTGGACCCGGTCGTCCCGGCCGACGTACTGGAAGTCCGGCTGTCCGGCGGCGGCCAGCGCCGGAGCCCCGGCGGCGAGCAGCAGCAGGGGGGCCGGGGCGCAGGCCCGGACGAGGGAGCGGGCGGGGCGGGCGGTGATCGGCCCGCGCGGGAAGGGCATGGATGGCATGCCGGTCCAACCCGGTCCGGCCCCGGCCGGGTCACGCCTTGTCACCCCCTGTACGGGTGTGCGACCGTGCCCCGGAGGGCGCACGGCCGACGCCCGGACGCGGACCGGCCGACCCGGGACGGCGCCCGCGCCGGTTCGACGAGAGGGACGCCATGAGCACTGCGGGCGCCACCACCCGCCCCCGGGCCGCCACCGCCTGCGGCGCCGTCGAAGGCCGCCACGGGCCCGGCGGCACCGCCGCCTTCCTCGGCATCCCCTATGCCGCGCCGCCCGTCGGGATCCTGCGGTTCGCCGCGCCCCGGCCGCCGCGGCCCTGGAGGGGCGTCCGCGACGCCGGCGCGTACGGCCCGACCGCCCCGAAGGCCCCCTACTCGCCGACCTTCGCCGCGCTCCTCGCCGACCCGGTCGTCCCCGGCGACGACTGCCTCAACCTCAACGTCTGGACGCCCTCCCCTGACCCCGGGGCGAAGCTGCCCGTCATGGTGTGGCTGCACGGCGGGGCCCTGACCCGCGGCTCCTCCGCCGTCCCCGTCTACGACGGCACCGCCTTCGCCCGCGACGGCGTCGTCCTCGTCTCCGCGAACTACCGGCTGGGCGTCCTCGGCTACGGGCTGTTCCCCGACGCCCCGGCCAACCGCGGCCTCCTCGACCAGATCGCCGCCCTCGCCTGGGTCGCGGAGAACATCGAGGCCTTCGGCGGCGACCCGGCCCGCGTCACCGTCTTCGGCCAGTCCGCCGGAGCCATCAGCACCGGCGCCCTGCTCGCCGCGCCCCCGGCCGCCGGACTGTTCGCGCAGGCCGCCCTGCAGAGCGGCGCCCCCGAGGTCCTCCCACGCGAGCGGGTACGGGCCCTCGTCCGGCGCATGGCCGCCCTGCTCAGGGTGCCCGCGACGGCCGCCGCCTTCGCTGCCGTGCCCCTGCCCGGGCTGCTCGCCGCGCAGGAGGCCGCCTCCCGCCGCTCAGGCCCGCTCGCCGGCGGCCCCGCCCTCGGCCTCGTCGCCGACCCGGCCACCCTGCCCGAGGACCCCCTGCCGGCCGCGGCCCGCTCCGGCGTCCCCCTCCTGCTCGGCTGGACCAGCGACGAGTACCGGCTGTGGCTGGCGCCCACCGGCGCCATGCGCCTGCTGGACCGCCTGGGGCCGCTCGCCGTCGCGCTGGCCCGGGCCCGCAGCGGCAAGGACCGCGCCGCCCTGCGGACGCTGCGCACCGCCCTGCCCGGGGCGAGCCCCGCCGCGTACGCCGGCCAGCTGCTGACCGACCACCGGCTGCGCGACCCGCTGCGCCGGCTCGCCGGGGCGCCCCGCCCGGCGCCGTCCTTCGTGTACGAGTTCGCCTGGCAGTCCGGCATCCCCGGCCTCGGCGCCTGCCACGCCCTCGAACTGGGCTTCGTCTTCGACACCCTCGCGGTGCCGGAGGCGTCCTGGCTGGCCGGGCCGGACGCCCCCCAGGAGCTCGCCGACCGGATGCACGCCGCCTGGGTCCGCTTCGCCCGCACCGGCGACCCCGGCTGGCCCGCCTGGGACGGCGGCGGCCCGCCGACGGTGTTCGGCGGGCCGGGGCGGGAGCGGGAGGGGGACCCGGCGCCTACTCCACCGGTCCTTCCATGACCTTGCTGATGAACTGGATCGGACCTTCGCCCATGCTCGGGACGTAGGTCTTCGCGTTGTGCTTCCCGTTCGGGATCACCCGCATGCTGGTGTGGACGGGGCCCTTGCCGTAGGTCGCGATCCACTTCTCGACATCCGGCAGCGTCTTCTTGTTGTTCTCGCTGTCGCCCACCTGGAACGCCAGGTAGACGTCCGGGCCCTTCCTGTCGATCAGGCCCCTGGCCAGCACGCCCGGGTCGTTCGCGGCCTTCTCCTGGTCGTGCCCCTTCCACAGCGGGGAGTCGGGCACCACGTCCGGGCCGGAGCAGATCGCGGCCTTGAACCTGTCCGGGTGCTTCAGGACCGCCTTCAGGCTCGCGAAGCCGCCGGTGGAGGAGCCCATGAACGCCCAGCCGTCACGGGATCGGACCGTGCGGAAATTCGCCTTCATCAGGTCCGGGACGTCCTCGGTGAGCCATGTCCCCATCCTGGGCTGGCCGGGTATGTCGGAGCCGTCCCAGTAGATGCCCTTCTCGTCCCCGGAGGGGTTGAGCACCGGCATGGCCAGCAGGAACGGCTTGCTCCTGCCCTCGGCGGACCACTTCGCGATGCTCGTCTGGAGGCCCAGGTCGGTGCCCATCCAGTAGTTGTTCGGGTAGCCGGCGCCGCCCGGGAGGGCGATCAGCACGGGGAAGCCGCTCCTGGCGTACTTGGGGTCGTCGTACTCCTTGGGCGCCCACACCCAGACCTTGCCCTTGAAGCCCGACTTCTTGCCGTCCAGGGTGGTCACGGCAACGTGCGTGCCGTCGGGCAGCGTCATCGCATTCTTGAAATCGGCCGCCGGGCCGGTCGGCATCAGGGCCTTCGAGCCGGCGTTCTGCGCGCCGCCCGCCTGCCCTGCGCCGCCGCGGGCGGGGGCGCCGAAGGAGACGCTCTTCCCCTTGTCGGTGAAGGGGGGTATCTCGAAGTGGTACATGGCGCCGGAGGCGATGCCGGCGAGGGCCAGGACGGCGGCACCGACGGCGAGCCACCGCCGGCCGCGGCGCGGCCGGCGGCCGGGTTCCGGTTCCGGTTCGGGGTCCGCGTATCGCGGGTACTGGCCGTCGGGTGAGTACGACATGTGCGGTGGCTCTCCGGCTTGTGCTGCCCCGTCGGGGGTCGGTCATCGCGTTCTGACCGAAGGATGATCGTATGGCTCGGCCAGTTCCGGTTTTTTCCAGTTCTTGGGCCGGCCTGGGGCTGAGCCTTGCCGAACGAGCCGCCCCCGGCCGCACGGGCGGCCGGGGGCGGGAGCCGTCCTGCAGGAGCGTTACGCCGGAACGAGCGCCCTGCGCCTGCGCCGCCGCGGGGCCCGCGCCGAGAGCCGCAGCTCGATGACCGCCCGCACGGCCGGCCACTCCTCGTCGAGGACCGAGTAGAACGCGGTGCTGCGCACCGCCCCGTCGAGGCCGCGCGAATGCGCCCGGCGGACGCCCTCGGGCGTGAACCCGAGCCGTTCCATCGCCGCCCGCGAGCGCACGTTGCGGGCGTCCGCGCGCAGCGAGATCCGCCGTACGCCCCAGGTCTCGAAGGCGTGGCGCAGCATGAGCAGCTTCGCCTCGGTGTTGATGCCCGTGCCCTGGGCGCCGGGGGACAGCCAGGTGTTGCCGATCTCCGCGGCGTCGGGGATCGCCGTCAGCGGATCCCCGAAGGGGACGCCCGGCACCGCGGGCCACACCAGCGGCCCCTGCCAGTAGTCCAGGTCGAGGAACCGGGTGGAGCCGACGACGAGGCCGTCCGAGGCTCTGACCACCGCGAACGGGAGCGATCGGCCGGCCGCCTGATCGGCGAGGGCGCGGTCGATGTACTCGTGGGACGCCTGCACACCGTGGGGTACGGGGGTGAAGGCGTAAGTCGTACGATCCTCGGCCCCTGCCAGGGCCAAGGCCTCGGCGTGGTGCGGGGCGAGGGGCTCGAGCCGCACGGTGCGGCCGGCGAGGAGTACGGGTACGGGCACGGAGCCTTCGGTCCTTCTGGGCGGTGGGGTGGTTGCACAGTCTGCGCGCCTGGAGTCACCCCCCGCGCAAAACGCGGGTGAAAGGCAACGGGCTGTCAGGTGAAGCGCGAGTGCCTCAATGTAGCTCCTCGGAGTGCTCTCATGAACCCCCAAAATGGCAACGCCGCGGCCATGTTTTCCGGCGTGTCCGCGCCGCGCGCCCGCAAGGCTCTGACCTGCGGCGATGTACCAAGATCGAGGGCGGTCCGGTGTGATGTGCCGCGCCGCCCGCCCGGTCGGCCGGGCCGCGCTCCCCGGCCGGTCCCGCCGCACGCCCGCGCGGGCTCCCGCCGGCTCCCGCGAGCCGGCGCGCAACGAGCCCTCCCCGGCCTGCGGAACGGCGGTCCGGGGCCCCGATTGGCCCGCCGAAAGCATGGTCGATTGGCCTCCTCGGGCGGGCCATCCCGCTGCTGCAATGAGGTGGTGACACCACGCATCCTGCCCCCGCCCGGCATTCCGCGCCGCCTTGCGGCCGCCCAGCTGGCCAACTCGGTCGGTGACGGCGCCTACTACGTCTGCTCGGCTCTGTTCTTCACCGTGGTGGTCGGTCTGCCGCCCGCCCGGATCGGCCTGGGCCTGACCCTCGCCTGGGCGGTCGGCTCGGTCGCCGGCGTCCCGCTGGGGGCGCTCGCCGACCGGCGGGGGCCGCGCGGCACCTCCGTGCTGCTGGCCGCGGCCACCGCCGCGGGCGTCGCCTCCTTCCTGTTCGTCCGCTCGTACAGCGCCTTCCTGGTCGCCGCCGTCTGCTACGCCACCGCGCAGTGCGGGCTGGCGGCCGCCCGGCAGGCCCTGCTCGCCGGGCTCGTCCCCGCAGGGGAGCGGACGCGGGTGATGGCACACCTCCAGTCGGTCCTCAATGCCGGGCTCGCGGTCGGGGCCGCGCTCGGCGGGATCGCCCTCGCCGCCAGCACGGAGCGGGCCTACCTGGCGGTGTTCGCGCTGGACGCGCTGGGCTTCCTCGTGTGCGCTGCGGTGCTGCTGCGGCTGCCCGCACCGGCGGCGGCGCCGCGCCGCGGGGCGGGGGAGCCGCGGCCGGCGGTGCTGCGGGACCGGCCGTACGCGGTGGCCGCCCTGCTGAACGCCGTCCTGCTCCTGCGGATGCCGCTGCTGAGCCTCGCGGTCCCGCTGTGGACCGTCGAGCGGACCAGCGCCCCCGGCTGGCTGGTTTCTGTGCTGTTCGTGCTCAACACCGGCGCCGTCATGCTGTTCCAGGTGCGCAGGGCCGAACCGGTGTCCGACCTGGCCGCCGCGGCCCGCGCCGTGCGGCTCTCCGGCCTGGGCGCGGCCGCATCCTGCGCCGTGTTCGCCCTGTCCGGGTCGGCCGGGCCCGCGTGGGCGGCCGCGGCGCTGCTCGTGGCGGGCGCCGCGCTCCAGGCCGACGCGGAGATGCGGCAGTCCGCCGGCTCCTGGCAGATCGGCTTCTCCCTCGCGCCTGCGGACCGGATCGGCCGGTACCAGGGGTTCTTCGGGACCGGTGTGCCCCTCGCCCGGTCCGCGGGCCCCGTGGTCGTGACCTCCCTGGTCCTGCTCTGGGGCGTCCCCGGCTGGTTCCTGCTGGGCGGGCTGCTCCTGGCGGCCTCGTACGCGATGGGCCCGGTGGTCCGGTGGGCGGAGCGCAGCCGTCCGGGCGCGGGGCGGGCGGCGCCTGCGACCGGTGCGCCGGCGGCGGGCGGGACGGGCCCTGCGGGTGCGCCGGTCGCGCCCTGAGATCATCTGCGGCATGGAGATGGACGACGTACTGCGCCGGCTGGCGGCCGTGGGGCCGTTCTTCACGGTGTCCGGCGGGGCGCGGCCGCCCGCGGAGGGGTTCCGGCCGCTGGCCGGGCTCTACGGGGAGCGGCTCGGCCCGTACGTGGCCGAGGTCGGCCGGCGCATCGGCAGCGGGCCCGGCCGCGTGGCCGCGTCGACCGCCCAGTTCGGGATCGCCTCGCGGCTGTGGTCCCTCGGCCTGGGGTGCGCCGTCCTGGGAGGCCGGGTTCCGGACCTGGGGCCGGACCGGCTGTGGTGGCGGGTCCCCGAGGGCGGATCGCTGGAGCTGTGGCTGCCCGCGCCCGGCGAGGGGGCCCGGCCGGCCGCGGACCTCGGGCCGGCCGTTCTGGCGCACCTGGAGGTCCTGGATGCGGCGCTGCGGGAGCGGTACCGGATCTCGCCGCAGGTGCTGCGCGGGAACACGGCGTCCGGGCTGGTCGGGGCGGTGCGGGTGCTGCTCGGCCGGGTGCCGGACGGCGGTCCGGCCACGGCGCTGGCGGCCGGGCTGCTGGCCGACGGCGGCGCACTCGGCGGGACGGGCGCCTTCGTCCACGAGGAGGGGCTCGGGGTGGCCTTCGTGCGGCGCAGCTGCTGCCTGTACTACCGGACGCAGGGCGGCGGCCTGTGCGGGGACTGCGTGCTGCGGACCCGGTAGGGGCGGCGGCCGCCGGAGACGGGTGCGGGCCGCCAGGGGGCGGTTGCCCGCACCCTGGTGGCCCGCTGCGGCGTGGCGGTACGTCCGAAGGCTCAGAAGGTGAGGTTCCAGGCGTCGATCCGGCCGGTGTCGCCGCGGTAGTTGTCGTTCACCCGCAGCTTCCAGGTGCCGGCGGCCGCCTCGGAGGAGGCGTTGACGGTGTACACGGTGTCGATGTTGTCGGCGCTGCCGCCGGCGCGGTTGTGCAGCGTGTAGATGCTGCCGTCCGGTGCGATCAGGTCGACCTTCAGGTCGCCGATGTAGGTGTGGACGATCTTCACGCCCACCTTGAGGGTGGCGGGGGCGTTGCCGGTGACACCGGTGACGGTGATCGGGCTCTCGACGGTGGTGTGGTCGCCGATGGCGAAGTCGCCGAGGTTCTCGAAGAACCTGCCGGGCGGCGGGGTGGCGCCGACCGCCTTCAGCGCGTCGACCTGGCCCTCGCCGAAGAAGCCGTTGTTGGCGGTGGTGCCGGTGCAGCGGCTGTCCGACGGGCAGGCGATGTCGTTGGCCTGGAGGGCCAGCTTCTCGCGGATCTGCGCGGGGGTGATGCCGGGGTTGGTGCTGGCGATCAGCGCGGCGACGCCGGCCACGTGCGGCGAGGCCATCGAGGTGCCGCTCATGGAGGCGTACTTGCCGCCGGGGACCGTGGAGTAGACGTTGCTGCCCGGGGCGGAGACGTCGATGATGCCGCGGCCGAAGTTGGAGAAGGACGCCTTGGTGGTGCCCTCGCCGTTGGCGGCGACCGTCACGACGCCCGGCAGCTCGGTCGGGATGTCGAGGCAGGCGTTGGTGATGGTGCGGGTCACCGGGGTGGAGTCGTTCGGGCTGGCGGTGTCGACCGTCTTGTTGGCGAGGTCGTAGTTCTCGTTGCCCGCTGCGGCGACCTGGAGCGAGCCCTTGCGCTCGGCGTACTCCTGGGCGCGCCGGACGCCCTCGATGATGGCGGCCTGGTCGGCGTTGTCCGGGCAGTTGAACTGCCACGGGTCCGTGTAATAGCTGTTGTTGGTGACCTTGAAGCCGTGGTCGCCGGACCACATGAAGCCGCAGATCGTGTTCTCGGGGAAGAACAGCGAGGAGCCCGGCTCCGCGATGCGGACGGAGGAGATCTTCACGCCCGGGGCCACGCCGACGACGCCCTTGCCGTTCTTGGCGGCGGCGACCGTGCCGGCGACGTGCGTGCCGTGGTTGCCGACGTCGCGCCAGGCGCCGGCGCGGGTGTCGGGCTTGCCGTACGCGCAGGAGACCGAGTCGGCGGCGTTGAAGTTCGGCGCCAGGTCCTGGTGCTGGTCGTCGACGCCGGTGTCGAGGATGCCGACCTTGACCGAGGCCGAGCCGGTGGTGACGGCCCAGGCCTGGTCCGCCTTGATCTGGCTCATGTCGGCGCGGACCGGCTCGCCGGTCGGGGTCGTCGACTGCGACGGGTTGGCGGGCAGCGCCGGGTTGTAGGCGTCGGCCGGGACGTCCGAGGTGCGGGTGGCGCCGACCTGCTGGACGCCGGTGACGCCGCGCATCGCGCCGGCGAAGTTCGCCGACGCCGAGTGGGCGACGATGACGCCGATGGCGGCGTAGTCCGAGAAGACGGTGCCGCCGTTCGCGGCGACTGCCGCGCGGACGGACGGGTTGTCACCGGGAGCGGTGATCACGAGGTAGGCGCGGGTGCCGGCAGCCCAGGTCGCACTCTGGGAAGCCGGGGCCGCGGCAGGGGCCTTGGCGGCGGCGAACGGGGCGGCCGGCACGACCGGCAGGGTGCCGGCGAGGGCCGAGGGAGCTCCGAAGGCGAGCGCCGCGCCGAGGGTGGCCGCCAGAACGAGGGTACGTCGGGGTCGGCTGGATATGTGGGGTATCAATGCGTCCTCCGAGGACCCGGTGGTGCGGATCGCAGTTACCGGGCCGTACGAAACGAGTGGTGGACGCAAGATGTCAGACGCGTGCCCCCGGGCGGAAGTAAGTTTCAGCACAGCCGACTTGCCCGGCTGGTGGCCGAAAATGATCGGTGGGGGGCCGGTCGAGCCGGCCGGGCTGGGCACCGTGGGGGCGAGCCCTGCCCGGCCGGCTCGCGGCCGGCGCACCGTCTATGCCGGTACGCCCGTCTTGTCGCCGGCCGAGGGGGCGGGCACGGCGGGGGCCTCCGTGCCGTGGCCGTCGTCGGTCAGCGTGGTCTCGTCGAAGGCGAGTTGCCCGGCGAGGACTTCGCGGGCCCGCTCGCGGTCGAACTCCTTGGTCCAGGTGCCGATCAGCACGGTCGCCACCGCGTTGCCCGCGAAGTTGGTCAGGGCCCGCGCCTCGCTCATGAAGCGGTCGATGCCCACGATCAGGCCGACGCCGTCGACCAGTTCCGGCCGGTGCGACTGCAGTCCGCCCGCCAGCGTCGCCAGTCCGGCCCCGGTCACGCCGGCCGCGCCCTTGGAAGCCACGATCATGAACAGCAGCAGGGAGACCTGCTCGCCGAGGGCGAGCGGCTCGCCCATCGCCTCCGCGACGAACAGGGAGGCCATCGTCAGGTAGATGGCGGTCCCGTCCAGGTTGAAGGAGTAGCCCGTGGGCACCGTGATGCCGACGACCGGCTTCGACACGCCCAGGTGCTCCATCTTCGCGATCAGCCGCGGCAGCGCCGACTCCGAGGAGGACGTCGACAGGATGAGCAGGAACTCCCGGCCGAGGTAGCGCAGCAGCCCGAAGACGCTGATGCCGGTGCACAGCCGCAGCAGGCCGCCGAGCACGACGAAGACGAACAGCAGGCAGGTCGTGTAGAAGCCGATCATGATGACGGCCAGCGACTTCAGTGCGTCGATGCCGGTCGCCCCGACCACCGCGGCGATCGCGCCGAACGCACCCACCGGCGCCACCCACATGATCATCGCCAGGATCCGGAATACCAGCTTCTGGACATGGCCGATGCCGCGGAGCACCGGCTCGCCCGCCGCGCCCATGGCCTGGAGCGCGAACCCGCACAACAGGGCCACCAGCAGCGTCTGGAGCACCTCCCCGCCGGTGAAGGCGGACACCAGCGTCGTCGGCACGATGCCGAGCAGGAACTCCTGGGTGCTCTCCGCCCCGCCCGCCTTCGCCTGCGCCTCGCCGGCGTGCCGGACCGCCTCCGTCAGCTGCAGGCCGCTGCCGGGCTCCAGCAGGTTCCCGACGACCAGCCCGATCGCCAGGGCGACCGTCGACATGGCCGTGAAGTAGCCGAGGGCGAGGCCGCCCACGGCCCCCACCTTCGCCGCCTTGCGCACCGACCCGATACCGAGCACGATCGTGCAGAAGATCACCGGTGAGATCATCATCTTGATGAGGTTCACGAAGCCGGTGCCCAGCGGCTTCAGCTCGACGGCCGCGCTCGGGGCGGCGAAGCCGACGGCGATGCCGAGCAGCACCGCCGCTATCACGGCGATGTACAGGTAGTGGGTCTTGTCGCGTCTGGCGGCCACGTTCGCCTCCTGGTGGTGAAAGTCGTCCCGCCAGACCATCGCCCACCCCTGTGACCCCGGTCACCCTTGCGTTCATTGAGTTCACGGGCCGGTGCACACTGAGCGCCATGTTCCGGTTCCCCCGCCCGCCGCGCAGCCTCGCCGGCCAGCTGTTCGCCATGCAGGTGCTGCTGGTCGCCGTGGTGGTCGCGGGCTGCGCGGTCTTCGCCTACGCCACGGCACACGGCCAGGCAGAGGATGCCGCACGGCGCCAGGCCGGGGCCGTCGCCCGCGCCGTCGCCGACTCGCCGTCCGTCCTGGAGGCGGTACGCCGGGCCGGCCGCGGCACCGACCCCTCGGCCGCGCTCCAGCCGTACGCGGAGCGGGTGCGCGCCGACTCCGGCGTCGACTTCGTGACGATCATGGCCCCCGACGGGCGCCGCTGGACCCACCGCAACCCGCAGCGCATAGGCGAGCCGTTCATGGGCAACACCGCGCCCGCCCTGCGCGGCGAGACCTTCAGCGAGACGTACACCGGCACGCTCGGCCCCTCGATCCGCGTGGTCACCCCGCTTGCGGACGACGGCCGGATCGTCGGCCTGGTCGCCGCGGGCATCACGGTCCGCGCCGTCAGCGACCGGCTCGCCGCCCAGCTGTCCGCCCTGGCCTGGGTCGCCGCCGGCGCGCTCGGCCTCGGCGCGGTCGGCACGTACGTCGTCAACGCCCGGCTGCGCCGGCACACGCACGGCATGAACGCCGCCGAGCTCAGCCGCGTGTACGACTACCACCAGGCGGCCCTGCACGCCGTCCGGGAAGGGCTGCTGATGCTCGACGGGCGCCGCCGGATCACCCTGATCAACGACGCCGCCCGGGAACTGCTCGGCCTGTCCGCAGACGTCCGCGGCACCGCCGTCGCCGACCTGGGGCTGCCCCCGCCGCTGACGGGGGCCCTGCTCGCGGACCGGCCGCGCGTGGACGAGGTGCACCTGACGGCGGAGCGGGTGCTGGTCGTCAACAGCTCGCCCGTCGCCGGCGGCGGCCGCCGCGGCACCGTGGTGACCCTCCGCGACCATACCGAACTCCAGTCGCTGACTGGTGAGTTGGACCGGGAACGCGGGTTCACGCAGGCCCTTCGCGGACAGGCACACGAGGCGGCCAACCGCCTGCACACCGTCGTCTCCCTGATCGAGCTCGGCCGCGCGGACGAGGCCGTGGAGTTCGCCACGGCCGAGCTGGAGCTGGCGCAGGCCCTCACCGACGAGGTGGTCACCGCGGTCGGCGAACCGGTCCTGGTGGCGCTGCTGCTCGGCAAGGCGGCGCAGGCGCACGAGCGGGGGGTGGAGCTGGTGGTCACCCCGGACAGCCGCGCCTTCGGGGGGACGGGAACCGGAGCGCCCGGCGGCGGGCGCCCGGCCGGCGGGCCGCCCGGCGTCCCGCCCCGCGACCTCGTCACCGTCCTCGGCAATCTCGTCGACAACGCCGTCGACGCCCTGACCGGCGTACCCGGCGCCCGCATCGAGGTCACGGTGCGCCCCGACGGCGACTCGCTCCTGCTCCGCGTCGCCGACAACGGCCCCGGGCTCCCGGAGGGCGCCGCCGCCGACGTGTTCCGGCACGGCTGGTCGGGCAAGGGGGAGGGGCGGGGCCTCGGGCTCGCCCTGGTCCGGCAGGTCGCCCACCGGCACGGCGGGACCGCCGAGGCCGCCGGATCCCCGGGCGGCGGAGCCCGGTTCACCGTACGACTGCCGATACGGAAGGAGCAGCCGGCATGACCGCGAGCGGACCGGCCGAGGGCCCCCGCGCCGGGGCGGCTGCGGGGCGCCCGGCCGAGGTGCGGGTCCTGGTGGTCGAGGACGACCCCGTCGCCGCCGACGCGCATGCGCTGTACGTCGGCAGGGTGCCGGGCTTCACCGCCGTCGGCACCGCCCACTCCCTGGCCGAGGCCACCCGGGTCCTGGAGCGGACCCGCGTCGACCTGCTGCTGCTCGACCTGGGCCTGCCCGACGGCCACGGGCTGCGCTTCGCGCGCGGACTGCGCGCCGCGGGGCATCCGGTCGACGTGATCGCGGTGACCTCGGCGCGGGACCTGGCGGTGGTCCGCGAGAGCGTCTCGCTGGGTGTCGTCCAGTACGTGCTGAAGCCGTTCGCCTTCCCGACGCTGCGCGAACGGCTGCTGCGGTACGCCGAGTTCCGCTCGACGGCGGGGGAGGCGGCCGGCCAGGACGACGTGGACCGGGCGCTCGCCGCCCTGCGCACCCCGCTCCCCGCCGAGCTGCCCAAGGGGCTCAGCGCGCCGACCCTGGACCGGGTCGCCGCGCTGCTGCGGGCGGCCCCCGAGGGCATGACCGCGGCCGGGGCGGCGGGGGCGGCGGGGATCTCGCGGATCACGGCCCGCCGCTACCTGGAGCACCTGGTGGACACCGGCCGCGCCGACCGCACCCCCCGGTACGGCCAGGTGGGCCGCCCCGAGCTGCACTACCGCTGGCTCGCCGCGGCGGCCGGTTCGGTGTCGAAGGTGTAGAACTTCCGGTGGTCCAGCATGTCCGCCGGAGTGACGTCGTTCCACGGCCGCATGGTGTCGTTCAGGTCCACCACGTTGGACGTGCCGGCGGCGGGCAGGTACGTCGACTGCGGGTGGCGGGCCTGCCATTCGGCCCACAGCTTGTCGACGAAGGCGTGGTGCATCCAGAACACCGGGTCGTTGGGGGAGACGCCGGTGGCCATCTGCCCGCCGACCCAGACGTGCACCCTGTTGTGCAGGTTGGCGCCGCGCCAGCCCTCCAGGTGGTTGCGGAAGCCGTTCGAGGCGCTGTTCCACGGGGCCATGTCGTACACCGGCATGGCCAGGACCGCGTCGACCTCGGCCTTGGTGGGCAGCTCGGCGACGCTCGCGCCGAGGGAGCGGCGCAGGTACGCGCGGCCGTCGACGCGCACGTTGACCGGGAACTTGCCGGCGGAGTACGCGAACGGGCCGTCCATGACCTGGCCGTCGCGGGCGCGGCCGGTGCCGCCCAGGAAGTCCGCGGCCCAGAGGGAGGAGCGGGAGGTCCGGTCGGCGGTCCAGTCCCAGTACGGGAGCGCCACCGAGGCGTCGGCCTTCTGCAGCTCGGCCTCGAACTCCAGCAGGAACCGGCGGTGCCAGGGCAGGAAGGAGGGGGAGCGGTGGCCGACGCGGTCGCCGGAGTCGGTGTCGCTCATGATGAAGCCGTTGTGCGTGGTGACGAACCGGTCGTAGACGCCGGTGCGCTTCAGTTCCAGCACCGCGTTCGTGAACGCGCGCTTCTCCTCGGAGGTTAGCGAGGCCTGGTTCTTGCGGACGGTCATGCCGTGCCTCCCATGGGCGAGAACGGGGCGAGGACGGCGCCCTGGAGTTCGCGCACGGCGGCGCGGGCGAGCGACAGCGGGTCGGCGAAGGTCTCGTAGTGGTTGACCACGCTGATCCAGGTGCCGTCGGCGTTGCGCATGACGTGCAGTTCGCGGCCGTCTATGCGGACGGTGGGCAGGCCCGAGTGGCCGCCCCCGTGGTGCCCGCCGTGGTGCCCGCCGGAGGCGGAGGCGGGGGTGATGCGGATGCGGCGGCCCTGGTACACCTCGTCGACCGTGCCGGAGCGGGTGGCGGCGGCGCGGGAGTCGGTGGCGGCCGCGTGCGCGGTGGCGCCGGCTATGCCGAGGGCGGCGAGAGCGCCGGCGGTGGTGCCCATGGCCTGCCGGCGAGTGATCTTGTTCATGGGCCGAAGAGGTACCAGTGGCCGAACGACCACTCGCTGTTATCAGGACATGAGTGGATAAGTTGCCTATAGAACCATTTGGCCGATCTTCCCGTCCGGACGGGGGAGGACCTGCATCGATGCGAAAGATTCTGTGGAAATCATCTTACTGGACAGTAATTTCTGCGGTTGCTCCCCGTGGTCTATGGAGGGGCTCACACCGCCGAGACGACCGGAACTCGAAGCCGGATAAATAACGGTCTGTCACCTATAGTCCGAACATGGCTCTGCACAAGACGAAGGACGTCAGAGGCGGCGACACCGGGACCGACGTCTTCACCACCGCCCTCAGCGGCCGCGTCCTCCCCAAATACCGCATGCCGGACGAGCATTCGACGTCGGAGGCGGTCTACGCCCTGCTCCACAACGAGCTCCTCCTCGACGGCAACGCCGCCCAGAACCTGGCCACCTTCTGCACCACCTGGTCCGACGACGGCGTCCACCGCCTGATGAACGAGTGCCTCGACAAGAACATGGTCGACAAGGACGAGTACCCGCAGACCGCGGAGATCGAGGCCCGCTGCGTCAACATCCTCGCCGACCTGTGGCACGCCCCGGCCGAGCACGGCCCCGCCACCGGCTGCTCCACCACCGGCTCCAGCGAGGCCGCCATGCTCGGCGGCCTCGCCCTCAAATGGCGCTGGCGGGCCCGCCGCCGCGCCCAGGGCCTGCCGGCCGACCGGCCCAACCTGGTGTGCGGGCCCGTCCAGGTCTGCTGGGAGAAGTTCGCCCGCTACTTCGACGTCGAACTGCGCCAGGTCCCGCTGGAGGAGGACGCCACGGGCCTGCGGCCCCACCAGCTCGCGGAGTACGTCGACGAGAACACCATCGGCGTCGTCGCCATCCTCGGCGTCACCTACACCTGCGACTACGAGCCCGTCGCCGACATCGCGGCCGCCCTCGACGCGATCCAGCAGGAGCACGGCTGGGACGTCCCGATCCACGTCGACGGCGCGAGCGGCGGGCTCGTCGCCCCCTTCCTCCACCCCGACGTGGTCTGGGACTTCGCGATCCCCCGTGTCGCCTCCATCAACACCTCCGGCCACAAGTACGGGCTCGCGCCCCTCGGCGTCGGCTGGGTCGTCTGGCGCACGGCGGACCTCCTGCCCGCCGAGCTCGTCTTCGACGTCGACTACCTGGGCGGCGACATGCCGACCTTCGCCCTGAACTTCTCCCGCCCTGGCGGCGAGGTCATCGCCCAGTACTACCTCTTCCTCCGGCTCGGCCGCAGCGGCTACCGCAGCATCCACCAGTCCTGCGCGGACACCGCCCGCCGTCTCGCCGGCGAGATCGCCGAGATGGGCCCCTTCACCCTGCTCTACGACGGCCAGGGAGCCCTCCCCGCGGTCTCCTACCGGCTCACCGACCCCGCGGCCGCCGGCTTCACCCTCTACGACCTCTCCGACCGGCTGCGGATGCGCGGCTGGCAGGTCCCCGCGTACCCGCTGCCCGCCCGCCGCGACGACACCGTCATCCAGCGCGTCCTGATCCGCCACGGTGTGACCCTGGACCAGATCGCCCTCCTCGCCGAGGACATGCGCCGGGCACTGGACCACCTCCGGGAGGCGCCCCCGACCCAGCCCGCCACGGCCCCCCGCTCCGGCTTCCACCACTGACGGCCCGCGCCGGGGAGGGGCCGCCGGCGTGCGCGCCGAACCGCAGCCGCCCCGCGCGCGTCCCTGCTACGGGCTGCTGTCCGGATACGGGGTCCTGCTCAGCGCGGTGTGCCTGCTGACCGGCTGGGAGCGCGGCCCGGACCTCGCCGTGATCGGCGGCTGCCACCTCCTCGGGCTCGCGTTCGAGTACGTGAAGGCGGCCCTGGGCCCCTGGTCCTACCCCGAGCCCGCGCTGCTGAAGTTCGGCGGCGTCCCGCTCTGCGGCGGCTTCCTCTACGCGGCCGTCGGCAGCTGCGTCTGCGCCGTGTGGCGGCTGCTGCGGCTGGAGCTCAGCGGCTGCCGCCCGGCCGCGACCGCGCCGGCCGCGGGCGCCCTCCACGTGAACTTCCTCAGCCACCACTGGCTGCCCGACCTGCGCCGCCCGCCGGCCGGGCTGCTCATCGCCGCCACCGCCGAGCCGGCCCACGCCGAGCCGACACGTCGTGACGAGGCCTTGGGAAGCCCGGGCCGCGGCGCCCGTCCTCCCCCCGTCACATGCGGGCGCCGAAGTTCTGCGTCCACCACGGGCCGCCGGGGCCCTGGCGGAGGCCGACGCCTATGTCCTTGAAGGAGCAGTTCAGGATGTTCGCACGGTGGCCGTCGCTGTTCATCCACGAGTTCATGACCGACTCGGCGGTGCTCTGCCCGCGGGCGATGTTCTCGCCGTACGTCGCCCACCGGTAGCCCGCGGCCGTCGTCCGCTCGCCCGGGTCGGACCCGTCCGGGGCCGTGTGCGAGAAGAAGTTCCGGCTCGCCATGTCCTCCGAGTGCCGCTGCGCAGCCTTCCGCAGCTGCGCATCGTCCTTCAGCGGGCCGCAGCCCGCCTTGGCGCGCTCGGCGTTGACGAGGGCGACGACCTGGCCCACCGGCCCCTGCGGGGCGGGCACCGGCGCCGGGGAGGCGGGCCCCGGGGCCGACGGGGTCGGGGTCGGCGCGGCACCGGAGGCCTTGCCCGCGCCGGAAGGGCTCGCCGACGCCGGGGCCGAGGGAGACGCCGTGGCCGACGGGGACGGCGAGGCCGAAGCGGAGGCGGACGGCTGGGCCGGGCCGCTCGGCGACGGGCCGGCGGACTCGCCCGCGGACAGCGCGTTCAGCGGAGCTGCCGGCGCGGCGGCGCCGTCCTCGCCGGCGGAGCCGGGGAAGCCGCCCAGGTAGGCGAGGCCGCCGCCCGCGACGCACGCGGCGAGCACGGCGCCGCCGATGGCCCGCCGCCGACTGCGCCGCCGCTTGCGCAACACGCTCCGGCCACCGCCCGCCGCGCCACCGGCACCACCCTCCGCGGAGCCGGCCGGCGCAAGCCGGGTCACGGCCTCGCCGTCCCCGCGACCGCCGTCACCGGCACCGAAGCCACTGCCGTCGCCGCCGTCCGCCTCCGCAGCGGCGGCGAAGCCGTGGCCGCCGCCGGCCGTGCCGCCGAGCGGCGCCTCGTACGCGGGCGCCCAGCCGGCGGACGCCGCCTGGCCCTCCGCGAACCCGCCCGCCGCGTACGCCGCGCCCGCCGGGGCGAACCCGCCCGCGGCGGCCGACCGCACCCCGGCCAGCAGCGCAGCCGACACAGGCACCAGCGCCAGGCCCGCCAGCAGCCCCTCCGCCGGGAGCAGCCCGTTCCACAGCCCGGAGCACCTCAGGCACTCGCGGGCATGCCGGGCTATTCGCTTGCGCCACAGCGTCGACGGCTGCCCGTCCCACGAGGCCGTCACCGCGGCCAGCGCCTCGCACGGCGGCTGCGCCGCCAGCGCCCCCTCCACCACGCGCGCGGACTCCAGCTGTGCCTTCATCCGCTGCACCCGCACGGCCGTGTGCTGCGGCGTCAGCTCCAGCGCCGCGGCCACCTCTGCCCGGGTCAGCTCCCCGGCGCACTCCAGCCACCACAGCGACAGCAGGGCCCGGTCGTCCGGCTCCAGCCAGCGCGTGGCGCGCGCCGTCTCGCGGCGCTGCCCCTCCAGGGCCAGCCGGACGACGGTCAGGTCGACGAAGTCCGCCCCCGGGTCGGCGAGCTCCCAGGCCGCCTCCAGACCGCTCTCACCCGGCGCGGTGCGCCGGGCCTGCCAGTACGCCCGCACCCGGTTCATCGCGATGGCCACCAGCCACGAGCGGAAGCTTTCGTCCGATCGGAGGGTGCCCAGGCCGTCGAGGGCCCGCAGCATCGTGTCCTGCACGACGTCGTCCACGTCGACGGAGCCGTTCATGGCGCGCCCGACGATGTTGTAGACCAGCGGCAGGTACGCGCTGACCAGCTCGTCCTGCGCGCGGAGGTCTCCCGCGCGGGCTGCCGCGACCAGCTCTGCCGTGTGCTCTGAAGTCATGTGAGGTTCCCTGTCCGTCCCGGCGGTCGATGATGCCCGATACCTGGGAGACCGTCGACCGGAGCGCGGATAACACCTATCCGGAGGACTTCTTCGAAAAAACTCGCGGGATCCGCGGGGTCCTCGAAGCGTTCCCCGCCGTGCGGGTGCGAACGGGCGGTCCGGCAGGTCGCTCACGACAGGACCCGGTGGCCGGCGTCGGGCCGGCGCCGCGTCGGGCCGGCGCCGCGTCGGGCCGCCCGCCCCCGCCAGACCGGCGCGACGGAATCCGCGAAATGAATTGGATCTCCGGCCCCGGCCATGGCATGGTTGGTCTCGCCGAAGGGGTGTAGCTCAGCTGGCCAGAGCGTCGGTCTCCAAAACCGAATGCCGCAGGTTCGAATCCTGTCGCCCCTGCTCCACGCGGACCCCCGGTCCGTCCCCAAGGCCCAGCAGGCCCAGCCGCTGGGCCTTCGGCCTGCCTGGACCGGCCGGCCGGTAGAGCGGTCTTGATGCGGATCAGGGTGGAGGTACCCCCATGCGCCATGTCTCCTTGGGCAGTTCAGGTCTTCAGGTGTCGGCGGTCGGGCTCGGCTGCAACAACTTCGGCGGGCGGCTCGACGCCAAGGAGACCCGGGCCGTCGTCGACGCCGCCATCGACGCGGGGATCACGCTCCTCGACACCGCCGACATCTACGGTGGCCGGGGCGGCTCCGAGACCCACCTCGGGCAGGCCTTGAAGGGCCGCCGCGACCGGGTCGTCCTCGCCACCAAGTTCGGCTACGACGGCGTCGACATGGGGTACGGGCCCGCAGCCGGGTCGCGCGGCGGCCGCGGCTACATCCGGCGCGCCGTCGAGGAGTCACTGCGCCGCCTGGACACCGACCACATCGACCTCTACCAGCTGCACAGCCCCGACCCGGCCACCCCGATCGCCGAGACGCTGGCCGCGCTCACCGAACTCGTCACCGAGGGCAAGATCCGCTACATCGGCCACTCCAACCTGAGCGGCCGGCAGCTCGCCGAAGCCGCCCACACCGCGCGCGAGACGGGCACGGTGCCGTTCGTGTCGGCGCAGAACGAGTGGTCGCTGCTCCAGCGTTCCGCGGAGGCCGAGCTGGTCCCCGCTGCGCTCCACTACGGCGTCGGCGTGCTCCCGTACTTCCCGCTGGCCAACGGGCTGCTCACCGGCAAGATCCGGCGGGGCGCGCCGGTGCCGGCCGGCTCCCGGCTCGAAGGCCGCGACGCGTACCTGACCGAGCAGCGGCTGGACACGGTCGAGGCGCTCGCCGCCGTCGCGGAGAAGCACGGGCGCAGCGTGCTGGAACTGGCCGTCGGCTGGCTGTCGGCGCAGCCGGGCTGCGCGTCCGTCATCGCGGGCGCCACCTCGCCCGAGCAGGTACGGGCCAATGCCGCGGCCGGAGCGGCCCCGCTCGACCCGGAGATCCTGGCGGAGGTCGACGCGGCGGCCCCGGCACCGGGCACCGCGGCCTGATCCCGGGACGGGACGCGACGCGACGGGGCGGGGCGGAGCCGGCCGGATTCGAACCGGCGTCCTCACGGTTTTGGAGACCGCGCGCGACGACCTCTGCGCTACGGCTCCGCCCCTTGCCGCGGAGTCTAGTGCCGTGGAAGGGGCGGCCCTGCCCGCGGGCTCAGGAGACGATGTCCTTGCGGGCGAAGCCCCTGAACGCCAGGGCCGTGAGGACGAGGGCGTACGCCACGGACACCGCCGCTCCCTTCGCCATGCCGCCCCATTCCAGGTGCGGCTGGAGGGCGTCCGCCCAGGCGAACTGCCAGTGCGCGGGCAGGAAGTCGCGCCAGGAGCCGAGCGCGGTCACGGCGTCCAGCACGTTGCCCGCGATGGTCAGCCCGACCGCGCCGCCGACGGCGCCCAGCGGGGCGTCGGTGCGGGTGGACAGCCAGAAGGCGAGGCCTGCGGTGACCAGCTGGGAGACGAACACGTACGCCACCGCCAGCGCCAGCCGGGGCAGCGTGTCACCGGCCGGCAGGGCGCCGCCCGCCGGGAGCTGAAGCGGCCCCCAGCCGTACGCGGCCGTGCCCGCCGCCAGCGCGACCGCCGGCAGCAGCACGATCGCCGCCAGGCTGAAGCCCAGTGCCACGACGAGCTTGCTCCACAGCAGGCGCGCCCGCGGCACCGGCGCCGCCAGCAGGTAGCGCAGCGAGGACCAGGACGCCTCCGAGGCGACCGTGTCGCCGCAGAACAGCGCCACCGGCACCACCAGCAGGAACCCGGCCGACACGAACAGGCAGGTGGCGGCGAAGTTCGCGCCCGACGCCGTCGCCGTGTCGATCAGGGTGATCCGGTTGTCGCCGCGGCCGCCGTCCCGGTCGCCGCCCACCGCGAACGCGATCATCATCACGAACGGCAGCGCGGCCAGCACCGCGCCCATCACCAGCGTCCGCCGGCGGCGCCACTGCCGCAGGGCCTCCACGCGCAGCGGCAGCGTCCGGCCAGGCCGGTATCCCGCGGCGACTTCCGCCATGGCGCTCACGCCGTACCTCCGATCAGGGTCAGGAACGCGTCCTCCAGCCGCCGGTGCGGCCCCACCGCACTCACGGGGACCTCCAGCCGCACCAGTTCGGCGACCAGCTCGGCGGCCGTTCCGCCGCCGAGCCGGACGAGCAGCCCGCCGTCGCAGCGCGCCGCCGACTCCACGCCTTCCAGGGCCGCCACCTTCGCGACGGTCACCTCGTCCACCGGCCCGTCGACACCGACCAGCAGGGTGTCCCCGCCGCCGGTGATCTCGCCCACCTCGCCCGCCTGCACCAGCCGGCCGCGGTCCATGACGACCAGGTGGGTGCAGGACTGCTCCACCTCCGACAGCAGGTGGCTGGAGACGATCACCGTCCGGCCGCCCGCCGCGTAGCGGACCATCACCTCCCGCATCTCGCGGATCTGCGGCGGGTCCAGCCCGTTGGTCGGCTCGTCGAGGATCAGCAGGTCCGGCAGCCCGAGCATCGCCTGGGCGATGGCGAGCCGCTGCCGCATGCCCTGCGAGTACGTGCGGACGGCGCGTTCCAGCGCGTCGCCGAGCCCGGCGATCTCCAGGGCCTCCGCCATGTGCGCGTCGGCGGCCGGGCGGCCGGTGGCCTGCCAGTACAGTTCGAGGTTCGCCCGCCCGGACAGGTGCGGCAGGAAGCCCGCCCCCTCGACGAACGCGCCGACGCGCGACAGCACCGGCGCCCCGGCCCGCACCGGGTGCCCGAAGACGCGGATCTCCCCGGCGTCGGGCGAGATGAGGCCCATCAGCATCCGCAGCGTCGTGGTCTTGCCCGCGCCGTTCGGCCCGAGCAGCCCGAGGACCTGGCCCTGCTCCACGCGGAACGACAGGTCCCGCACCGCGTACCGGTCCCGGGACCCGGCGTACCGCTTCGTCAGGCCGGTGATCGCGAGGGGTACGCCGGCCAGGGCCGGGTCCGGCCCTGCGGGGCCCGGGTTCCCCGCATTCCGGGGCCGGCGCCGGATACCCAGCAGCAGGGCCGCCAGGAGCGCCGCACCGAGCGGCAGCCCCCACGTCCAGGCGGGCAGCCCGGCCGCGGCCGTGCGCACCCCGTCGGCGACGGGCACGGCCAGCGGCCCCTGCACCGAGACGGCGTACGAGGCGGGGGCCGCCGGGGAGGCGTATCCGAGATCGGTGGCCGACACGACGAGGCGCAGCCGGTGCCCGGCCCGCACGGCGTGGTCGACGGCGGGCAGCCGCAGCTCGACGGTCCGGCCCTGCTGCGCGTCCGCCACCCGCAGTGGCGCGACCAGCTGCTGCGGCAGCACCTGCTGCCGGCCGTCGGGGCCGACGTCGTACACCTTGCCGAACAGGACGGCCGACCCGTCGGGGGCCGTCGACCGCACGCGCAGCGACACGGTCGGCGTCCCGGTGATCCGCACGTCCTGCGCCAGCGGCTCCGACTCGAACCGGGCGTGCTGCCCGGGGAAGTCCATCGCCAGGCCCGTCCCGAAGGCGGCGAGCTGCCCGCCGACGCCGGGCACGGACGACAGCGCGGCCGGGGTGCCGCCCGCCGGGTTGGCGAACACCTGCTCCGCAGGCCGGCCGGCGAGCGCGAACTCGCGGCGCCCCGCGGTCAGGCCCGGGTAGGCGTCGCCGCTCGCGCCGCGCAGGCGGACGGCGCCGTCGGTGGAGTCCATGCCGCCGGAGCGGGAGACCCGGAAGGCCGGGCCGGCCGCGGCCGACCCGTCGCCCTTGAGGTGGCGGTCGAACCAGGCGGCGACCCGGTCCTCGACGCGATGCGTCTCGCGGGCGCCGCCGTCGTGGCCGCCGGCCGCCCAGTCCACGGCGACGGGAGCACCGTTCGCGGTGATCGCGCGCGCCATGGCGTCGGCCTGGTCGAGGGGGAAGAGGGAGTCCGCCTGGCCCTGCACGATGAGGGCCGGCACCCGGATGCGGTCCGCGACCGCGGACGGGCTGCGCGCCTCCAGCAGCGCGCGGGCCTCGGCGTCGGGCGCCCCGGCCGCGGCGACGCGCTCGTACATGGCGCACAGCTCGGGCCGGAACCGGCCGCACGCCCCGGCGCCGCCCTGCGCCGGGGCCGCGGCCCCTGCACCGGCGTCCGGCCCGTCCGCCGCGGGCCCGCCCGGGGCAGCGCCCCCGGGGGCCGTGCCGGCGCCGCCCGCGTCCGGGGCTGCCTCGGCCGGTCCGGCCGGCCGGATGCCGCCGGCCGAGCCGGTGGTGAAGAACAGGCCCGCCCACAGCTTCTTGAAGACGCCCTGGGGGAAGAGGGCGTCCGCGAGGTTCCAGTACGTGATCTGCGGGGCGATCGCGTCGACGCGCCGGTCGTGGCCGGCGGCCAGCAGCGAGACGGCCCCGCCGTACGAGGCCCCGGCGATGCCGACGCGCGGGTCGCCGGAGCCGTCGAGCTGCACCTCCGGGCGCGCCGCCAGCCAGTCGAGCAGGCGGGAGACGTCCTTGACCTCGTACTCGGGGTCGTTGAGCCCGATGTGCCCGCCGGAGCGGCCGAAACCGCGCGCCGACCAGGTGAGTACGGCGTACCCGTCGCGGGCGAGCCGCTCGGCCTGCGCCCGTACGTCGTCCTTGCTGCCGCCGAAGCCGTGCCCGAGCAGCACGGCGGGGCGCCGTCCCGCACCGCCCGCCGTGAAGTACGACGTGTCGATCGCGGCGCCGGGCATCTCCAGCACCTTGTCCTCGCGGTGTACGGCCCGCTCCCCGCGGGGCGCGGCGGCGGACCAGGTGCCCGCCCCCGCGACGACGGCCAGTGCGGCCGCGCCCGCCAGCAGGCGGCTGCGGCGGCGCCGGGGCAGCGGGAGCTTCGGCAGTCGGAGCGTCATACCGGAACCCTAGACGCAGCGGCGGACCCCGCCGAGCCGCCCTGGGTCGGACCCGGCGGCCTCCTTGAGGACTACACCGGCCGTAGCGGCGTACCGCACCCGCGGTATGCCGCCGGCGCGGCACGCCCGCGGCCGCCCCGGCGCACCGCCCGCCGGAGGGAGCCGGGACCGGCCCGGGCCGGGCTGCGGCGGGGTCCCGGCGGCGGCAGGATGGCCGCATGCTGCTCGCCGACGTCGCCCGCGTCTCCCGGGAGGTCGCCGGGGCCTCCGCCCGGTCCCGCAAGACCGCCCTGCTCGCGGAGCTGTTCGCCGCCACGCCCCCGGAGGAGGCGGCCCTCGTCATCACCTACCTCGCCGGACGCCTCCCGCAGGGGCGGCCGGGCCTCGGGTGGAGCACCCTGGGCCGGCACGTCGAACCGGCGGACCGCCCCTCCCTCGGCGTCGCCGACGTCGACGCCGCGATCACCGGGCTGGCCCTGCTGTCGGGCCCCGGATCCCGCGACGCACGGCAGCAGGCCGTGGCGCGCCTGCTCGCCGCCGCCACCGAGCCGGAGCAGCGGTTCCTGCGCAGCCTGCTCTCCGGGGAGGTCCGCCAGGGCGCCCTGGACGCGGTCGCCCTCGACGCGGTGGCCGCGGCCGCCGGCGTCCCGGCCGCCGAGCTGCGCCGGGCCGTGATGCTCGACGGCTCGCTGCCCCGCGTGGGCGCGGCGGTCCTGACCGCGGGCGCTGCGGCGCTGCGCGAGGTCGCGCTGCAGGTCGGAAGGCCCGTACAGCCGATGCTCGCCGCGACGGCGGGATCGGTCGCGGAGGCCCTGTCGGCCCTCGGGCCGTGCGCGGTGGAGGAGAAGCTGGACGGCATCCGCGTCCAGGTGCACCGGGACGGCGAGTCCGTCCAGGTGTACACGCGCTCCCTCGACGAGATCACCGGCCGGCTGCCGGAGGTGGTCGAGGCGGCCCGCCGGTTCGCGGGGGACCGCTTCATCCTCGACGGCGAGGTGATCGGGCTGGGGCCGGACGGCCGTCCCCTGCCCTTCCAGGAGGTCGCCGGCCGGGTCGGGTCGCGGCTGGACGTGGAGACCGCCCGACGGACCCTGCCCGTCACCCCGTGCTTCTTCGACGTGCTGGCCGCCGGCGGCGACGTCCTGCTCGACCTGCCCGTCCGCGAGCGGTACGCGGTCCTCGCCGCGCTCGTCCCCGAGCGGTTCCGGGTCCGCCGGCTCGCCGTGGAGGATCCGCAGGCGCAGGCCGGCGCCGCCGAGGAGTTCTGGTCCGAGACGCTGCGCCGCGGCCACGAGGGGGTGATGGCCAAGGCCCTGGGCTCGGCGTACGCGGCCGGGCGCCGCGGCCGCAACTGGCTGAAGGTCAAGCCCGTCCACACCCTCGACCTGGTCGTCCTCGCCGCGGAGTGGGGGCACGGCCGCCGCACCGGCCTGCTGTCGAACCTGCACCTCGGCGCGCGGGCCGCCGACGGCGGGTACGCCATGCTCGGGAAGACGTTCAAGGGGCTCACCGACGAGATGCTGCGCTGGCAGACCGGCCGGCTGCGCGAGCTGGCCGTGGCGGACGACGGGCACACCGTGCACGTGCGGCCCGAGCTGGTCGTCGAGATCGCCTACGACGGTCTCCAGCGCTCCCCGCGCTACCCGGCCGGGGTCGCGCTCCGCTTCGCCCGGGTCCTGCGGCACCGTCCGGACAAGAGCGCCGGCGAGGCCGACACGGTGGAGACGGTGCTCGGCCCCGCGGGCGGCGGCCGGACCCCCGGCGACGACGCCTGACAACCCGCCCCACCAGGCATTTTTACCTCAGAGGCAACGCAGATTGCCGCAGAGGTAAGTTTCTGGCTCAATCGGCACATGACACCTGGTCCCGCCGACCCGGGAGCCGGCGAGCTGCCCGCGGTCGCCCCGCAGCTGCGCGAGCTGCGCCGCCGCTCCGGGCTGACCCTGGAGGCCGCCGCCGCGCGGGCGCGGCTCTCGCCCGCCCACCTCTCCCGCCTGGAGACCGGCCGCCGGCAGCCCTCGCTGCCGCTGCTGCTCGGCCTCGCCCGCACCTACGGCACGACGGTCTCGGAGCTGCTCGGCGAGACCCCGGCCGTGCCCGACCCCATCGTACGCGCGGGCGGTCCGGGCGCCCGCGAGGCCGACGGCTGGACGTACTGGCGGGCCGGCGGCTCCGGCCGCGGCATGCAGGCGCTGCGCGTGCACGTCCCGCACGGCCGCAGCCAGGGCGAGCTGGTCCGCGTCCACCCCGGCGAGGAGTGGCTGTACGTCCTCGGGGGCCGGCTGCGGCTGCACCTGGGCGAGGCCGAGTACCTGCTGGACCCGGGCGACAGCGCCCACTTCGACTCGCTGACCCCGCACCGCATCGCTGCCGCCTCAGCGGCCGGCGCCGATCTGCTCTTCGTGCACACCCTGCTCCAGAGCACCCTCGCCGGGGTGTGCCTGGGCGGCGGCGCGACCACCCACCCCTGACCAAGCCGAAGCCAAGGAGCCCCGACCCATGCGCCAGCAGTTCAAGTTCCCGCGCGGCCTGCTGATCCGGCTGATCGCCTACCTCTTCGTCGGCCACCTCTTCGCCTTCTTCGTCTACCTCCTCTTCCTGCTCGGCGGACAGAACCAGTAGGAACCCGCGCGGCCGTCCGCGCACGGCTCTGGGAACCTCCGGGCCGCACCGCTACCCTCCGCGCATGATTCCCACGGTTGTCTGGGGCACCGGCAACGTCGGCCGTCTGGCCATCCGCGCCGTCGAAGCCCATCCGGCGCTGCGCCTGGCCGGCGTCATCGTCCACCATCCCGACAAGGTCGGCCGCGACGCCGGCCGGCTGTGCGGGCTCGACCGCGACACCGGCATCACGGCCACCGACGACATCGAGGCGGTCCTGGCCGCACGGCCGCGCGCCGTGGTCTACGCGGCGACCGGCGACACCCGCCCGGACGCCGCCCTCGCCGACGTCACCCGCGCGATCCGCGCCGGCGCCGTCGTTGTCACCCCGGCCCTCTACCCCCTCTACGACCACCGCAACGCCCCGCCCGGGTTCCGCGAGCCGGTCGCCGCCGCCGTCGCGGAGGGCGGCGGCTCCCTGTTCGCCTCCGGGGTCGACCCGGGGTGGGGCAACGACGTGCTGCCCGTGCTCCTCAGCGGCCTCGGCACCGACGTCGACGCCATCCGCTGCCAGGAGGTCTTCGACTACTCGACGTACGACCAGCCCGACTCCGTCCGCGACCTCGTCGGCATGGGCCGCCCCATGGACCACCAGCCGATGATGCTCCTGCCGTCCGTCCCCACCATGGTGTGGGGCGGGCAGATACGCATGATGGCCCGCGCCCTCGGCGTCGAACTCGACGCGATCCGGGAGACGGTGGAGCGCCGCCCCCTGGAGGAGACCGTAGCCACCCGCTCCATGGGCGTCTTCGAGGCCGGCACGCAGGGCGCCGTCCGCTTCGAGGTGCAGGGCGTCGTCGCGGGCGAGCCACGCCTCGTCATCGAGCACGTCACCCGCATCCACCCCTCCTGCGCCCCGGACTGGCCGCTGCCGCCGGGCGGCGGCGACGGCGCGCACCGCGTCGTCATCGAAGGCCGGCCGCGGATCGAGGTCACCGTCGAGGCCGAGGACGACGGCGCGAACCGGTCCGCGGGAGGCAACGCCACCGCCGTCGGCCGCCTGGTCGGCGCGATCGACTGGCTCGCGGACGCCGAACCCGGCCTCTACGACGCCCTCGACGTGCCGCTGCGCCCCGCCGTCGGCAGACTCGGAAGGGAACGGGCATGACGGACATGAGGATCGACGTCCCCGAGGGGCGGCACCCGATCGAGTACGTGTGGGGCGACATGGTCCCCGGGATCGGGCCGGCCGCCGCCGGCTTCTCCCTCGCGGTGTACGCGCACACCACGCTGGGGCTGCGGGAGTTCGAGGCGGCGCGGCTGCGCGTGGCGCAGATCAACGGCTGCATGTTCTGCCTCGACTGGCGCACCGAGCGCGACGGGCGGAAGGTCGAGGAGGAGTTCGCGGACGCGGTCGCCGAGTGGCGCACCACGGACCGCTTCGACGAGAAGACCCGGCTGGCCGCCGAGTACGCGGAGCGGTACGTCCTCGACCACCACGGCCTGGACGACGGGTTCTGGGAGCGGATGGGCGCGCACTACAGCCAGGTGGAGGTCGTGGAGCTGACCATGAGCATCGGCTCGTGGCTCGCGTTCGGCCGGCTCAACCGGGTGCTGGGCCTCGACAGCGTGTGCGTGCTGCCCGGGCACTGACGGGGCGGCGGCGGTGCGGGGCCGGCCGGTGGGGCGGCCCCGGTCGTCGTCCGCGGGGGCGGGCCGCGCTACAGGTCGTTGGCGATGATGTGCTCGATGTTGCGCTCGGCGAGCGCGGTGATGGTGACGAACGGGTTGACGCTGGTGTTCCCGGGGATCAGCGCGCCGTCGATCACGTAGAGGCCCGGGTGGCCGTGGAGGCGGCCGTGGTTGTCGGTGGCCTTGTCGAGGACCGCGCCGCCGAGCGGGTGGTAGGTGAGGTGGTCGCCCCAGACCCTGCCGACGCCGAACAGGTCGGAGCGGTAGATGGTGCCCTCCTTCGCGTTGATCCGGTCGAAGATCGTCTTCGCCATGTCGATGGAGGGCTGCTTCCAGGCCCGCTGCCAGTCGAGTTCGACGGCGCCCGTCGCCGCGTTGTACGTGAAGCGGCCGCGGTGCGGGTTGCGGGTGATGGACAGGTAGAACGAGGCGTACGTCTCGATGCCGGTCGGCAGGGGTGCCACCTCGGCGAAGGCGCCGCCGGCGTCCCAGTTGTCGATGCCGCCGCAGGGGATGGCGGCCTGCACCCGGCCCGTGGGGTCCCACAGGTGGTTGGCGCGGCCGCACATGACGTTGCCGTTCTCGCCCCAGTGCCGGCCGATCTCGCCGTTCAGGCCGGGCAGGGCGCCCGTGGCCCGGAGCCTGACGAGGAGCTTGCTGGTGCCGACGCTGCCCGCGGCGAAGAAGACGCGGTCCGCGGTCACCGTCTTGGCGGCGGTGGTCGCGCCGCCGGTGTCGAGCTGGTCGACGGCGACGGTGTAGCCGCCGCCCGGCGCCGGCGCGACGGAGGTGACCCGGTGGAGGGCCGAGACGGTGACCCGGCCGGTGGCCGCGGCCCGGGCGAGGTAGGTCTGCTGGAGGGACTTCTTGCCGTGGTTGTTGCCGTAGAGGATCTCCCCGGCGACCGCCGACTTCGGGACGGTCCCGGCCGCCTCCTGCTCCATGTAGTCCCAGTCGTACACGTCGGGCACGAACACGAAGGGGAACCCGGCGCGCTGGGCGTGCCTGCGGCCGACACGCGCGTACTGGTAGCAGGCCGCGGAGTCGAACCAGTCCGGGTCGACGAGGCCGACGCCCAGCTCGGCGTTGGCCCGCGGGTAGTAGGTCGCGTACATCTCCCCGGCGTCGACCGTAGGCAGGATGGCGGCGAAGTGGGAGCGCCTGGGGGTGACGGCCATGCCGCCGTTGACGAGGGAGCCGCCGCCGACCCCGCGGCCCTGGTAGACGGTGATCCCACCCAGCTCCTCGGCGTCGAGGATCCCGGTGTAGCGGGGGATGTCCTTGTCGAGGGGGAAGCCGAGGAAGCTGCTGAGGGGCTGCCTGGTGCGCGTGCGCAGCCAGTACGAGCGGCGGTCGGGGCTGGTGGTGTGGCAGAAGATCTTGCCGTCCGGTCCGGGCGTGTCCCACGCCATGCCCATCTCCACCATGTGGACGGGGACCCCGGCCCGGGCGAGCCGCAGCGCGGCCACGGAGCCGCCGTAGCCGGTGCCGATCACGAGAACCGGTACGTGCGCCCCGGACACGAGGGGGCCGGCCGCGGTCGCGGGGTGTGCAGCGGCCCGGGCGGGGGCGGTGGCGGTGGCGGACAGCGCCACGGCACCGAGAAGAGAACCTGTTCCAGCGATGAATCCGCGCCGGGAGATCCCCGGCGATCCGTTTCCGTGCGGGGGGTGGTGGCTCATGTGACGTTCCTCACTCTCTGGCGGTGCAACGAGTTCTACTGCCAGCTGCGAGTGAAGTCACGACACGCGTCCCGGTAACTTCCGGGCCGCCGGGGAGGCGCGCGGGTCAGGCGGCGGGAGGGGGCGCTGAGCCCGTGCCCCCGGCCGGCGGCTCCAGAGGGGGAGCGGCCAGCGAGCAGTGGGTGCGGCACTGCGGGTGGCACGGGGCGGCGGGCCGCGGGCGGCGCACGGTCGTCCAGGCCAGGGCGGAGCCCGCCACCAGGACCGCCGCGCACCACACCATGGAGCGCCCGAACGCCTCGTCGAAGAGGTCCGCCGAGCGGTACGCCTCCGGGCCCATTCCGGCCAGCAGGGGGAGCGCGGCCACCGCCAGCAGCCCGGCCGCGCGGGCGACCGCGTTGTTGATGCCGCTGGCCAGGCCCGCCCGGCCCGGGTCCACCGAGGCCAGTACGGCCTCCGTCAGCGGAGCGACCAGCGTCACCATGCCGAGGCCCAGGACGACCATGGCGGGAAGCACGTCCGTCGCGTACGGGGCGCCCGGCCCGGCCCGCAGCATCAGCAGCATCCCCCCGGCGCACAGCAGCGGGCCGACGGTGAGCGGGATCCGGGGCCCGATCCGCTCCCCGAGGGCGCCCGACCGCGCCGACAGCAGCAGCATCAGCACGGTCGGCGGGAGCAGCGCCGCCCCGGAGGCGAGGGCGGAGTACCCGCAGACGACCTGGAGCTGGAGCACCACCAGGAAGAAGAAGCCGCCGAACGCGGCGTACACGCACAGGGTGACCAGGTTGACCGCGGTGAACAGCCGGGACGCGAAGATGTCCGGCGGCACCATGGGGCGGGCCCGCCTCCGCTCGACGTACACGAACGCGGCCCCGAGCAGCACCGCGCCGACGGCCGAGGCGGTCACCAGCGCGGCCCCGGACCGGGCCTCGATCAGCGCGTACGTCAGCAGGGCGAGGGCGGTTGCGCCGAGGAAGGCGCCGAGCACGTCGAACCGGCCGTGCGCCGCCGGGTCGCGGGATTCGGGCACGTGCCGCAGGGCGGCCGGTACGCACACCGCGGCCAGCGGCACGTTCAGCAGGAACACCCAGCGCCAGCCGGGCCCGTCCACCAGCCAGCCGCCCAGGAACGGCCCGACGGCCGCGCCCACCCCGCCGAACCCGGACCACAGGCCCACGGCGCGGGCGCGGTCGGCGGGGGCGATGGAACCCTGGATCAGGGCCAGCGAACCGGGTGTCAGCAGCGCCCCGCCCACCCCCTGGAGGGCCCGGGCGGCGACCAGCACGCCCGCGTTCGGGGCGAGCCCGCACAGCAGGGACCCGGCCGCGAACCACGCGACGCCGAGCACGAAGATCCGGCGCCGCCCGAACCGGTCGCCGAGGGCGCCGCCGGCGAGGATCAGGCCGGCCAGTGTGAGCAGGTACGCGTTGACGGTCCACTGCAGGACGGCCAGGTCGGCGCCGAGGTCCTCCCCGATCCGCGGCAGGGCCACGTTGACGACGGTCGAGTCGAGCAGGGCCATCGTCGAGCCCAGCACCGTGACCAGCACGATCCACCGCCCCCGCGCGGTCGCCAGGGGGACGCCGCCCGCGGCCCCGCCGGCGGCGGACGGCGCGGCGGGCTTACCCGCCGAAGCGGGCCCGGAGGGTGCGGAACCGGTCACGTCCCCAGGCTCGCGCGCCGGGCGGGCAAGGGCCACCCGGCGGGCGCACATACGGCTCGTTAGGCGCTCTTGTAATGGCCATGACTCTCCTTCACCATGACCGCGCACGTCACGCACGCCTTATCCGCACAACCTGCACACGGCGTACGAGGAGACCACACGTGGCCCAACGCAACACACGACGATCCTTACGCGCGGCACTGGCCGCCCTCACCGCAGCACTGCTCCTGCCCCTGGGCGCCGGAGCCGCCGCAGCCGCACCGGAACCCGCGCCGTCCCCGGGCGCGGCCGAGCGCAAGATCGAGCCCAAGCTCCGCGCCCAGCTCGGCGACTCCGCCAAAGCGGTCTTCTGGGTCTACCTGGACAGTGCGGCCGATCTGACGGCGGCCGCGCGCCAGACCACCCGGACCGCCAAAGCGGAAACGGTTCTGCGCACCAAGCGCGACCACGCCGCCCGCACCCAGGCCGAGGTCCGCAAGGCCCTGGACAACGCCAAGGCGGAGTACACCTCCTTCTGGATCGTCAACGCGGTCCGCGTCGTCGGCACCGAGAAGCTCGCAGGCACGCTCGCCCGGCGCCCCGAGGTGTCCCGGATCGACGCCGACGACCGGATCACCCTGCCCAGCCCCGCCGAGGGCAAGCGGGAGAAGGCCGCGGCCGACGCCGTCGAGTGGAACATCGACCGCGTCAAGGCCCCGCAGGTGTGGGAGCAGCTCGGCGTGCGCGGCGAGGGCATCGTCGTCGCCAACATCGACAGCGGCGTCGACCACACCCACCCGGCCGTCGCCGGCCAGTACCGCGGCAGGAGCGCGGACGGCAGCCTCGACCACCAGTACAACTGGTTCGACCCCGCCGGCGTCTGCCCCACGGCCGCGCCCTGCGACAACAACGACCACGGCACCCACACCATGGGCACGATGGTCGGCGACGACGGCGGCGCCAACAAGATCGGCGTCGCCCCGGGCGCCAGGTGGATCGCCGCCAAGGGCTGCGAGACCAACTCCTGCTCCGAGGCCTCGCTGCTCGCGGCCGGACAGTGGATCGTCGCCCCGACCGACCTGAACGGCCAGAACCCGCGGCCCGATCTCGCCCCGCACGTCGTCAACAACTCCTGGGGCAGCGCGGCCCACGACGACTGGTACCGGCAGGTCGTCGACACCTGGCGGGCCGCCGGCATCTTCCCGGCCTTCTCCAACGGCAACGCCGGACCCGGCTGCTCCACCAGCGGCTCCCCCGGCGACTACGCCGCCTCCTACAGCTCCGGCGCCTTCGACGTCAACGGCACCATCGCCTCCTTCTCCTCCCGCGGCGCGGGCCCCGGCGGCATCGTCAAGCCCAACATCGCCGCCCCTGGCGTGAACGTCCGCTCCTCCGTGCCCGGCGGCGCCTACGAGGCCTTCTCCGGCACCTCGATGGCCTCGCCGCACACCGCGGCCACCGTCGCCCTGCTCTGGTCCGCCGCCCCCGCCCTCGAAGGCGACATCGCCCAGACGGAGCAGCTCCTCGGCACCACCGCCCAGGACACCGACAACGGCCAGTGCGGCGGGACCGCCGCCAACAACAACGTCTTCGGCGAGGGCAAGCTCGACGCGCTCGCCGCCGTCTCCAACGCCCCCCGGGGCCCGACCGGCGCCCTCGGCGGAACCGTGACATCCGGCGGAGCCCCCGTCGCCGGCGCCAAGGTCACCGCCGCCGGACCGATCAGCCGTACGACGACCACCGCCGCCGACGGCACCTACGCCTTCCGCTCCCTCTCCGTCGGCACGTACACCCTGACCGCGGCCAAGTTCGGCTACGGCCAGGAGACGGCGACCGCGACCGTCACCGAGAACACCACCGCCACCGGCGACCTCACCCTCACCCAGGCCCCCTCCGGCAGGCTCACCGGCACCGTCACCGCGCCGTCCGGGCCCGCCGCAGGCGCCACCGTCACCATCGCGGACACGCCCGTCACCGCGACCGCCGACGACCGGGGCCGCTTTGAGGTCACCCTGCCGCACGGCACCTACGACCTGCGGGCGACCCACTCCTCCCGCTGTGTGAGCCCCGGCACCGCCCGCGCCACCGTCGCCGGCGACACCGCGGTCGAGGTCGCCCTGCCCGAGCGCACCGACGCCTACGGCTACGCCTGCGCCGCCTCCACCGGCACAGACCACCCCGCCGGGGACCGGCAGCTCGCCCTGACCGGCGACAACACCACCGAGCGCGTCGACCTGCCCTTCCCGCTGCCGCTGTACGGCAAGACGTACGGCCAGGCCTGGATCGGCACCAACGGCACCGTCAGCTTCGGCGGCGCCCACACCGGCGACATCAACGGCGACCTGCCGAGCACCGCCACCCCCAACGCCGCCCTCTACCCGTTCTGGGACGACCTCGTCGTCGGCGCGGCCGGCAGCGGATCCGGCGTCTTCACCGCCGTCAGGGGCACCGCCCCGCACCGGCAGTTCACCATCGAGTGGCGCAACGTCTCCCACTGGTCGGCGCAGGCGGACAGGTTCTCCTTCTCCGCGACCGTCGGCGAGGACGGAACCGTCACCTACTCCTACCGCGGCACCGGCGGCACCGGCATCAAGGGCGGCTCCACGGCCACGGTCGGGGTGGAGAACGCCACGGGCACCGACGCCTTCGCCTACTCCTTCAACACGCCCGTCATCGGCGACGGCCTGACCATCTCCTTCCGCACCACCAAGAGCGGCGTCGTCACCGGCCGCGTCCTCGACGCCAACGACGGCAACGGCGTCGCCGGCGCCACCGTCACCGTCGGCACCGGCGACGCCGCCGTCTCGGCGACGACCGCCCCGGACGGCGGGTACGTCGTCCAGAGCCCGTCCGGCACCCGGGCCGTCTCCATCACCGCGCCCGCCTACGAGGCGGCCGCCGCCACGGTCGACGTCAAGGCCGCCGGCGTCACCCCGGTCACGCAGTCGCTGCGCACCGGCCGCGTCACCGCCGCCAGGCCCGCGGTGGAGGTCGTCCTCCCGGCCGACCAGAAGCGGACCCGCACCCTCGACCTCACCAACCCGGGCCTCGGGACGGACTTCACGGTGGCCGAGGACGCGCCCTGGCTGACGGCCACCCCGTCGGCCGGCACCCTGCCCACGGGCGGCCGGGCCACGGTCTCCCTGGCCGTGGACAGCGCCGGCCTGGCCGCCGGCACCGTCCTCACCGCCGACCTGAAGATCACCTCGGTGAGCGGGCGCAGCCCCGTCCTGACGGTCCCCGTCAAGGTCGTCGTCCCGCGCTACCAGACCGCCCTGGACACGGGCTCCGGCTACGCCTCCACCGACGCCCTCGGCGACAGCTGGTCCCCGGACCGCAAGTACACCGCCGGCTCGTACGGCTACCAGGGCAGCTCGGCGGTGCGCAGCACCGGCCGCACCATCGCCGGCACGGACGACCAGCGGATGTTCCGCAACGCCCGCGAGGGAATGTACGAGTACCGCTTCGACAACGTGCCCAACGGCACGTACACGGTGGAGCTCGGCTTCGCGGAGCTGTCCTCCGCCAAGCCGGACCGGCGCGTCTTCGACGTCCTCGTCGAGGGCAGGGAGGTGCTGCCCTCCCTGGACATCGCGCTGGAGGCGGGCAACTACACCGCCCTGACGCGGAGCTACACGGTGACCGTCACGGACGGCGTGCTGAACGTCCGCTTCGTGACCCACTCCGGCTTCGGCAAGCCGCTGGTGAACACGCTGAGGGTGACGGACCGCCCCGACCAGGCACCGCAGGCCGGCCGGGCCCGGTGACGGTCGGCACACCCGCCGCACCGGAAGCACCCGCCTGACCGGAACCCCGTGTCCGGTGAGGTGACACACCCCGGGGGCGGGGCGCCGCACGGCGCCCCGCCCCCTCCGCATCCCGCAGGGGCATTCGGGTGGCCGCCGGGCACCGCGCAGCGGCGCGGCCGGGCGGCCGGTCCGCCGGTCGTTAGCGTGGGGCACCATGACGCTCCAGAGCGACGCCGCCGAGCGGCCCGGGGACCCGCCGGGGCGGCCGGCACCGGCCCCCGCGGAACCGGATGCCCCGCCCCCGCACGAGGCGGACGTCCTGGCCGCACGGGTGCGGCAGGCATTGCACCGGGCCGGCGCCGTGCGGGCCGCCTGGGCGGCCGGCGGCCCGCACGGCGCCCTCGCCGGCTCCGCCCCGCCCCGCCGGCCCGCGGACGCCGCCGCCCCGCCGGCCGTCCCGCCCGAGGAGGCCCCGTACGACGCAGGCGGCCTGGCCGGCGTCCTCGCCCTGTGGCCCGTCCTCGGCAGCCTCGTCGCCGGCGAGGCGCTGGGGCTGCACACCCCGCTCCGCGCCTACGGGGACCGCGCCGCGGCCGGACTCCCCCCGGGCACCACCGCCCACCAGCTCCTCACCCGCCGGAATCCCGCCCACGACGGCGCTGCCGCCGCCCTCACCCGCCTCGCCGAACACCTCGGCGGCGCCCCGCTCGGAGAGCTCGCCGCCACCCTGGTCTGGCAGCCCCTCGGCATGACCCGCACGAGCCTCGCCGACGGCTCCCTGACCACCACCCCCGCCGACCTCGCCCGCTTCCTCACCCACCTCGTCTCCTCCTCCGACACCCCCGTCGCCCGCTCCTGGACCGACGGCTCCCTGCGCATCCGCACAGGCGAACTCACCCCCGCCCGCGGCCTGCTGTGGCACCCGGCACCGCACGGCACCTGGTCGTACGGGGACGCCTCCGCGGTCTGGGTCTGCCCGCGCCGCCGGCGCTGGGCCGTGCTGCTGCCCGCCGACGGGGACGGCCGGCCGCGCGCCGCGTTCCGCGCGGCGGTGTTCGCGCCGCCGCCCGCCCCCTGACCCGCACCGCCCCCCGCCACGGCGGCGTGTCGCCCGGACGGCTGCCGCCCGTACCGGTACCGGGAACGGCCCCGCTTCCGCCCCGCACCGCCCTGCACCGCGACCGGGGCCGCCGTACGGGCGCACGCTCGGAGCGCGCCCCCTCCAAGATCGACGTACGGTGAGCCCCATGTCACCCACCGCTGGTTCCCCACCGCGCGGAGGCACCCCCTGCGCACCGTTCCCGAACCCGCCCCGCGCGGGCCACAGGGCCCGCAGGGGACAGGGCCGCCGCCGCGGCGGCCGGCGGGCCGACCCGGGGGAGGCGGTGCGGCCGTGACCGGTCCCGGAACGACCCGAGGGGCCGTCGCCCGCGGGCAGCGCGGGCCGTCGCCGCGGGCCGGGCGGGCCGAGTCCGTCCGGTTCGCCGCCACCCGCGCGCTCCCCTTCTTCGTCCGCAGCGTTCCCGGCACCCGCCCCGCCTTCCCGGCGGAGGTGCTGCGGGAGCTGCGCGACCGCCACGGCGCGCCCGTCCTGGTCCAGGATATCTCCGGGCCCGTCCTCGTCCTGCTGGACCGCCGCGAGATGCAGCAGTTCTACGACCTCCCCGGCGCCGGGGCGCCCGGCGGGGCGGCCCCCGCGCTGCCGCCCGCGGAGGGGCTGCGGACCGTACTGGCCGAAGAAGCACGCCCGCTGGCCTCCGCCACCACCCTCGAACTCGTCCGCCTCCGGCAGGCCGTCGCCAGGGCCGCCCGGAGGCTCGCCCCCGCCGCCGGTGCCGGGCCCGCCGCCCCGCCCGGGGGCCCCGCCGGAGCCACCTCCCTGCTCGGCCGGCTGCTGCACCGCCGAGGGCAGCACGAGCCCGACCCCGCCGGCGACCGCCCGGAACGCCACCCGCATCCCGGCCCCGGATGCCCCGCGCACCCCTGGGCGCCCGTCCTCGACAGCGTCCCCGCGACCGTGCTGCGCACCCTGCTTCTGCTCGGCGCCCACCCCGCCGAGCAGGCGGCCGCCGCCGCCGAGGCCGCCGCCCGCACGGACCCGCACGCACTGGCCCGGCTCCAGGCCTGCGTACGGGAGGCGCTCCGCCTCTACCCGGCCGTGCCCGACCTCGTCCGCACCACCCGCACCGAGACCGTGTGGCGGGGCGTGCACCACCCGGCCGGGACCCGCGTCCTGCTCCCCGCCCACTTCCACCAGCGCGACCCGGAACAGGTCCCCGCCGCCCACGTCTTCGTCCCCGGAAGGTGGAAGACGCCCGGGGCGGAGGAGGACCTCCGGATGGCCCCCTTCGGCCACGGACCCGGCCGCTGCCCCGGCGACCGCCTGGGCCTGCTGATCACCACCGCACTGTGCGCCGAGGTACTGCGCCGCAGCCGCATCACCGGCATCCGGCCGGTGCTCGACCCGCACGGGCCGCTGCCCGCAGTCCTCGACCCGCGCGGCATCCGGCTCACCCTCACCCGTCGCTGACACACCGCCGGCGACGCCCTTCCCGCCACCGACTTCCCCGCGAGGATCCCATGTCCGACGCCGTGAACTCCTCCGCGTCCACCGCACCGGACGCCGAGCTGCTGGGCGCCGTGTGCCGCGAACTCGCCGAGGCCGCCGACGCCGTCGCCGAGGCCGCCCGCTTCGCCACCGAACTCGCCCTGCGGCCACGCCTCCCCGCCCACCGGCCCGGCCGGCCCCGCACCGACGGCGCCGGCCCCCGCAGGCCCGGCGGGCACCGCCGGAGCAGGCGCGCCCGCCGCGCCCTGCTGCGCACCCTCACCGACCCCGCCGGCCTGGGCTGGGCCCCGCGCGGCCGCGGCGTCGCCCGGGCCGGCTGGCTCGCGGGCGTCCTCACCGGCCGGGAGAGCCTCGCCGTGAGCCTCGCGGTCTGCGGGCTGAAAGCCCGCATCCGGGCCGCCGGACTGGACCGCGCCGGGCTGCTCGCCGACCCGGACGGGGCGGCCATCCTGCGCGCCGTGGACGAGGACCGGCAGGCGGCTGCCGTGCGCGGATTCCGCCGCGTCATGCGGGAGCAGGGTGCGGAACGGGCATTCGCCCTGCTGACGCCCTCGTTCGCCGACCTGTTCGCCTGGCACGCGCTGACGGACGCGAACCCGTTCAACGACCACGCCGGCTGGCAGGTCGCGACCGGGCGTGCGGTGACCGCCGAACCGCTCCAGGGGCTCGGGGCGGCCGTACGCGCCTTCTTCGACCGGGACGGCGGGCGCGGGCACGGCCGCCGGCGGGGGAGGGCGCGGCGCCGCCGCACACCGGCCGGGGCCGCCGCCGCGGCACCGAGGCCGGACCACCGCGGGTGCGTGCACACCCTCGGCCTCATCGGCACGGGCGGCCTTCTCCTCGTCCAGCCCTGGCGGGCCCGGTGACGGCCGCGGCCCGGCTCCGGGCGGCCGCACCGGACCCCGCCGACGGCCTGCGCGCCCACTGCGAGGCGCTGCGCGTGCACGCGGACCGGCTGCGGGCCGCCGCCGGGGAGCTCGAACAGCAGGGGCCTCCCGCGGCGCCGTTCCGCGCCGAGGTCGCGGCCCTCGCCGAGCGCTGCTCGACCGCGGCGGACGGGCTGGCACTGGCCGCGGCCCGGCTCCGGGAGCGCTGACGGCGCGGCCGGTCCGGCAGGGCCGGGGCCCCGCCGGGCGTCAGGACCGGCGCGGGCCCTCATCCATCCCCGCGAGCACCGCCAGAGCACGGGTCGCGGTCTCCTCCGGGGTGCCGGAGACGTCGACGACGACACCGGGCTCGTCCGGACCGAGCGGCTCCAGCGCCGCGAACTGCGAATCCAGCAGGGCGGCGGGCATGAAGTGCCCGCTGCGCGCCGCCATCCGGCCCCCGATCAGCCGGCGGTCGCCGGCGAGGTGCACGAAGACGGCACCGGGCTCGGCCGCGCGCAGCCGGTCGCGGTAGGCGCGCCTGAGCGCCGAGCAGGACACCACGGCGCCGGTGCCGGGGGGCCGCTCGCGCAGCCGGGCGGCGATGGCGTCGAGCCAGGGACGGCGGTCGCCGTCGTCCAGGGGGATCCCGGCGGACATCTTCGCGACGTTCGCCGGCGGGTGGTGGTCGTCGCCCTCCTCGAACGGGACGCCGAGCGCCTCCGCGAGGAGCCGCCCCACGGTCGACTTCCCGGTCCCGGCCACGCCCATCACGACCACCACGCGCCCGCCGCCCGCCGGGCTCCTCGCGCCGTCCGCCGCCACCGGTCCACCCCCGCCGTCCTCGCCGCCCGGCCGCCCCCGCCGCCCTCGCGGCGCGGTCAAGCCCGTTTCCCCGTACGTTACGGCGCCCCGGACGCGACCTGCGGTGCCGCGGGTCAGGCGGTCACTGCCGGGCGGCGGCGGTGCGCGGGGTGGTCTGCTGGACGGACCAGCGGTTGCCGTCCGGGTCGGTGAAGTAGACGAACGAGCCCCAGGGCAGGTCCTCGATCCCGGTCGTCTCCACTCCCCGTCCCCTGAGGTCGGCGTGGGCCTCCTCGATGTCCTTGACGACCACTTGCAGGTTGTCGAGCGACCCCGGGGCCATTCGGGTGAGGCCCCGCCCCACCGCGATCGAGCAGGCAGAGCCGGGCGGGGTCAGCTGCACGAACCGGATGTCGTCGCTGACCGTGACGTCGTGGTCGGCGTGGAAGCCGACCTGCTCGTAGAAGGCCTTCGCCCGGTCGACGTCGGTGACGGGTACGGCGACCAGTTCCAGCTTGATGTCCATCGCTCGCTCCATGCGTGGGGATCGGGGTCCTTGCGGCATCATGCGCCCCCGGCCGGTGCGCCGCCGCTCGGCGGCCCGCCGGCCGGGCGTCTCGCAGCAGTGCCGGCGGTCAGACCGCGGCCGGGGCGTCCTCGCCCGCCGCGAACTGGGTCCGGTACAGCTCCGCGTAGCGGCCGCCTTCGGCGAGCAGTTCGGTGTGCGTGCCGCGCTCCGTGATCCGGCCGTCCTCGACGACCAGGATCAGGTCCGCCGCCTGCACCGTCGAGAGCCGGTGCGCGATGACGACGGCGGTCCGCCCGGACAGCGCCTCGGCGAGGGCGTCCTGCACGGCGGCCTCCGAGGTGGAGTCCAGGTGCGCGGTGGCCTCGTCGAGGATGACCACCCGCTGCCGGGCCAGCAGGAGGCGGGCGATCGTCAGCCGCTGCCGCTCACCGCCCGACAGCCGGTACCCGCGCTCCCCGACGATCGTGTCCAGGCCGTCCGGGAGCGCCGCGACCAGGTCGTCGAGCCGGGAGCGGCGCAGGGCCTCCCACACCTCCTCCTCGGTCGCGTCCGGCCGGGCCAGCAGCAGGTTCGACCGGACGGACTCGTGGAAGAGGTGGCCGTCCTGCGTCACCATGCCGACCGTGTCGCGGATCGACTCGGCCGTCAGGTCCCGGACGTCGGTGCCGCCGATGCGGACGGACCCCTCGTCGGCGTCGTACAGCCGCGGCAGGAGCTGGGCGATGGTCGACTTGCCGGCCCCGGAGGAGCCGACGAGCGCGACCATGCGGCCGGGTTCGGCGCGGAACGACACCTCGTGCAGCACCCGGGTGCCGCCGCGGCTGTCGAGTGCCGCCACCTCCTCCAGGGAGGCCAGGGAGACCTTGTCGGCGGACGGGTAGCCGAAGGAGACCCGGTCGAACTCGACGGAGACCGGCCCGTCCGGGACCGCCACGGCGCCGGGCTTCTGCGCGATGAGCGGTTCGAGGTCGAGGATCTCGAAGACCCGCTCGAAGCTGACGAGAGCGCTCATCACCTCGACGCGCGCCCCGGCCAGCGCGGTCAGCGGGGCGTACAGCCGGGTCAGGAGCAGCGCGAGGGCGACGACGCTGCCGGCGTCGAGACTGCCGCGCAGGGCGTGGTAGCCGCCGAGCCCGTACACGAGGGCGAGGGCCAGCGCCGAGACCAGCGTGAGCGCGGTGACGAACACCGACTGGGCCGTCGCGGTGCGGATGCCGATGTCGCGGACGCGGCGGGCGCGGGCCGCGAACTCCGCGGACTCGTCGGCGGGCCGCCCGAACAGCTTGACGAGGGTGGCTCCGGGAGCGGAGAAACGCTCCGTCATCTGCGTGTTCATCGCGGCGTTGAGCGCGGCCGCCTCGCGCTGCATGGCCGCCATCCGCGTCCCCATCCGGCGCGCGGGCACCACGAACACCGGCAGCAGGAGCAGCGCCAGCAGGGTGATCCGCCAGGAGATGCCCAGCATGACGGCCAGGGCCAGCAGCAGGGTGACCACGTTGCCGACCACCCCTGAGAGGGTGTTGCTGAACGCCCGCTGCGCGCCGATCACGTCGCTGCCGAGGCGGCTGACGAGCGCGCCCGTCCGGGTCCGGGTGAAGAAGGCGACCGGCATCCGCTGCACGTGGTCGAAGACGGCGGTGCGCAGGTCGAGGATCAGGCCTTCGCCGAGCGAGGCCGAGAGCCTCCGGGCGAGCAGCCCGAGCCCGGCCTCCGCGACGGCGACGACGGCGATGAGCAGGGCGAGCCGCACCACGGTGGAAGCCTCCCGGCCGTCGACGACGGCGCTGACGACCCTGCTGGCGAGGACCGGGGACGCCACCGCCAGCAGGGCGGTCACGCTGCTGAGGGCGAGGAACAGGGCGAGCCTGCGGCGGTGCGGGCGGGCGAAGGCGGCGATGCGGCGCAGGCTCGCCCGGGAGATCCGGCGGCGCTCCTGCCGGGAGTTGACCATGCCGTGCATCGAGGTCCAGGCGGTGACTTCCATGTCCATGGTGCGAAACGCTAGGACCTCGATCCCGCTTGAGGTCAACGCCGTACGCCAACCCGCCCTGGCCCGGGCCCCGTCGGGGCTCCCAGGCCGGGGGTGTACGGAGGCGGATCCCGCCCGCTCCCCACCGTTGCCGACCTGCCCATGGTCCGCGGCGGGCGCGTGCGATAGATTCGGCCACTGCTCCGGCACCCGACTCCGGTACCGACGATCCCCGACCCCCGCGAAGACAGGCTTCCCAATGAGCGACATCATCGACGGACTCGGCCGCACCAGCGCCTACGGCGCGCTCGGCATGGTCCTCCTGATCCTCGGCATCGTCCTGGTTGACGTGCTGACGCCCGGGAAGCTCCCGAAGCTGATCTGGGAGGAGCGCAACCGCAACGCGGCGATCACGCTCAGCTCTGCGCTCCTCGGCATCGGCGGCATCGTCTTCACCTCGATCTGGACGACGTACGACGACTTCGGCAAGGGCCTGATGTCCACGGCCGCGTTCGGCCTGCTCGGCCTGGTCCTGATGGCGATCGCCTTCGTCGTCCTGGACTGGGTCACCCCCGGAAAGCTCGGCGCCATAGTGGTCGACCCGCAGCCGCACCCGGCGGTGTGGGTGACGGCCTGCTGCAACCTGTCGGTCGCGGCGATCGTCGCCGCCTCCATCGCCTGACGGCCCGACGGACCGCACCGGCAGAGCGCCGCCCCCCGGCAGGGGAGCGGCGCTCTCGCACGTACGGCCCCGGCCGCCGGTCCAGGGGCCCGTCAGGCCAGCCCCAGCGCGAACACACCGAAGCCCGCCGCCAGCAGCCCGGCGGCCGCCCGCCACGCCGCCGGCACCCGCGCCCAGGGCTCCTCGAACCGCCGCGCGTACCGGGCGATCCCCACCGGGGCGGGCCGGTGCTCGCAGCGCCGCCGTGAACCACCCCGGCCCGCGAGGCGGCGGCCCGGAGCCCGGCCCGGAGCCCCCCGCGGCGGCGGGCCGGAGGAGGCGGCGGCGGGAGGGGCGAGGGCTGTTGCGTGGCTCGTCGTCGCGATCACTCATGATCCGACCAGCCTATGTGCCGCCGCCCGCGCCCCGCGTCCGTCACACCAGCCCCTGCGGACACGCCAGTTGACCGACAACACCACCCGTCCCGGCCCGCGGCTCGGCAGACTGAACCCCATGAAGGAATCGAACAAGGTGACGGCCTCTGTCACGCTCGGACTGCTCGCCGCGTGGGCCCTCCACGACGTCGAAGAGGTCGCGGCGATGGGCCGCTGGTCCCGGGAGCACGTGCCGGTACTGCGCGAGCGCCGACCGGGCCTGCTGCCCGACCGCGTCTGGGACCGCCTCGGCTCCGTGGACGGCCGCGAGTTCGCCGCGGCGGTCGGCATGATGGCCCTCGTCGTCGGCGCGGCAGCGGTCGACGGCCACCGCACGGGCGGCCGGTCCGGCTTCTACCAGGCCTCGCTGACCGGCTTCGGCCTGCACGGCCTCGTCCACATGGGTCAGGCCGCAGCCGTCCGCGGCTACACGCCGGGTGTGGTGACCTCGCCGCTGGTCGTGGTCCCGTTCAGCCTGTGGGCCCGCGGCCGGCTGCGCCGCGCCGGCGTACTCCGGCCCACCCGGCCCCGGGACGCGCTGCAGGGCCTCGCACTCGCGGGGGCCGCCGCCGCGGGCGCGAACATCGCGGGCCGGATGCTGCTGCGCAGACTCCGCTGCACCCGCTGAGCACGGAGCACCGGTCCTCTCCCGGGATGGCCGCGGAGGCCGACGCGGGGGCACCAGAGCCCGGGCCGCGGCATTGCGCCCTGTTGCCGGGCGATCCGCGGGCCGTTGGTCGTTCCCCGGGGCGGGGGACGCTCGTTGAGGCGGCATGGAGCAGTTGCCGATCACCGCGGCGCCGGGTGTCGGGGAGCGGGCCGATACCGCGGCCGATGCCGCGTGCCACCTCTACGACGCCGTCGCACCCTGGAGCGGCTCCGGGGCCGGCGGGTGGAGCCGCACGGCGGCCGAGGACGCCGCCGAGGCCATCGAGACCACCGCGCACGCGCTGGCGCACGCCCACCCGCGCGCCGAGGTCATCCTGGCGCCCGTCCACGCCGCCCTCGCCGACCTGCGCCGGCAGCTCGCCCTGCCGCCTGCCGACCCGCTGACGGCGGGGCAGGCCCCGGCCCTGCCCCGCTCCGTCGGCAACCCGAGGCGGACGAGGTGGGTGCGGGTGGTCACCCCGACGCTGCCCCGGCAACCGCCTGTCGGTACAACGTCCTGACCTCCGCGCCGAAGTACGGGCTGTAGGAGGTGTCGGCGGTGTCCCCGCCGGTCTTCCAGCCGCCGATCACGCCCACCACGTCGCCGGTCTCGGTCCGCTTGTCGAAGCGCGCCAGGAACGGGCCGCCGCTCGTCCCGCCCGGGTAGCCGGTGCAGTCGATCCGCAGGAACGATCCGGGGATGCCCGGATCGGAGCTGGTGAACCGCGTCGTGCGGTTCACGCACAGCCGCGGGCGCGCCGCGGAGGCCGGATAGCCGATCAGCGTCACCGCCGGGTGTACGAAAGGCCCGCCCGTGACCAGCCGGCTGCCGCCGACGACGTCCTCCACCGCGAAGCCGTCCGCGTCCGGCCCGACCTGCGCGAACGCCACGTCCAGCGTCGCCGCCAGGTCGGCGCCCCTGCTCCGGTAGCGCGGGTCGATCCATACCTTCGAACGGCCCCGCGCGTCGCGGAGCACCGGGAACATGCCGTACGGCTGCGGGTTCCCGGCCGTGTACCGGGGGACGAAGGCCACCTGGCGGGCGTCCGTGCCGAGCAGGCAGTGGGCGGCGCTCAGCACCAGGTTCCGGCCGGGGGAGGAGACCACGCTCGCCGTGCAGAAGTAGGCGCCGCCGTCCTTCATGACGAACATGCGGCCGACCGACGGGATCCCGTCGAAGTCCTTGCCCGTGCCCGGTTCGGCCGCTGCGGCGGCCGCGTCCGGCCCGGCCGGGTTGACGGGGGCCGCCGACGCCATGCGGTCGGCCGTCCAGAACCGTTCCGCCTCCTCGGCGGACCAGCGGCCGGTCGCGGCGGGCCGGCCGCTGCCGGCCTCGGCCACGGGCGTCGGCCCGCCGGGCAGCAGCAGGGCGGCCACCAGCGCCGCCACCGTCAGCGTTCGTCGCATGCAGGACTCCTCGGTGCTCCTCGTTCGGACGGCCTGGGGCAGGCGGAACAGCCGGCCGGGCCGCGGGTGCGCCGCACCGCCTGCCGCCGGGCGAGGTTCGGCCCGAGCACGCCGCCGCGGGGGGCGACGGGCACGCGGGAGCGGCAGGCGGAGTCCGGGCAGGCGGCGCCGGCGCGCGCCGGGCAGGCGACCGCGGCCGGGGCGATGCCCTCGTGGCGCGGCGGCAAGGGCTGGGCCTCCGGGCCGTCCGGGCCGCCCGGGAGGACCACGCGCCCGCCGAGCCCGCAGGCGGGGGCCGCGCAGCCGAGGCCGCGGGAGGGGCCGGCCGCCGGCGGGCGGCGCGCGCCGGCGGCCGCGAGGACCGCGGCGGGCGCGCTGCCGAGGAGCCGGCGTCGGTGGAGGGCCATTCCACCTTCCTGCCATCGCCCGCGTCGATCCCGGCGCAGGCGGCCCCGGGCCCGCCGAACAGCCGCCCGAACGGCCCACGCCGCGGGGCAACTCCGTACAGGCGCTAAGCGGCGGGGGAGGCCTTGCGGGCCAGGAGGAAGCCCTGCGGGCAGTCCTCGCCGGCCTCGGGCTGCCGGACGAGCCGGGCCGACTCCGCCAGCCCGGCACCGGACAGCAGTTCGGCGACCCGGTCCGGGGGCATCCGGTGGACGGTCAGGTCGACGGCATGCCCGTAGGCGCGGTCCAGGCGCACCCGGCCCTCGCCCGCCCCGAAGGCGAGCAGCAGGTGCCCGCCGGGAGCCAGGACACGGGCGAACTCCCCGAACAGGGAAGGAAGCTCCTCCGGCGGGGTGTGCAGGGTGGAGTGCCAGGCCACGGCCCCGGCGAGGGCGCCGTCCGCCACGTCCAGGGAGCCCATGGCGCCCACCTCGAACCGCAGCCCGGGGTGGCTCCGCCGGGCCACCGCCACCATGGCGGGCGAGAGGTCCACGCCGAACGCCCGTACGCCGAGCCGGTTCAGGTGCGCCGTGATCCGGCCCGGCCCGCAGCCCAGGTCCGCGACCGCCGGGCCCGCCGCGCCCCGCGGCCCTCCGGCCCGAACCGATTCGGCGAACGCCGCGAGCAGGGCCCGGTCGAGCGGTCTGCCGTCCAGGGCCGTCCCGAGCAGCCGGGCGCAGTCGACGGCGACGGCGTCGTAGGACGCCCGTACGGAGCTCAGGTACGCGGTCTCGCTCATGCTCCCGGAGACTAGCCCGCCCGGACTGCCCGCTCACCCCCCATAAGGGGGTTGTCCAGGGCCGTCCACTGGTCGCCCGGGACCTCCGGGCTCAGCCGCATCAGGGTCAGGGCCTTCGCCGGCAGCGGGTCCGCCAGCAGCGCCGCCGTGTCGTCCGTGGCGGGCAGCTCCGGTGCCGCCGCGGCCAGGGCCCGGCCGAGGGCCTCCGCCGAGCCTGCGGTCGCCGCCAGGGCGCCCGCGACGAGGGAGCCGAACAGCTTCCGGCGCAGCACCACCGGGTCGTCGGTGACCAGCCGCCCCGCGACCGGCGGCGCCGCGAGGCCGTGCCGGGCGAGCCGGGCCGGGCTGATCCGTACGTCGGCCAGGTCCCGGTAGACCAGCCGCAGCGGGTCCCCGCCGGGGGAGAGGACGACGAGCAGGTTCTGCCCGTGCGCCTCCAGGGCCACCCCCAGCTCCAGCACGCGCAGGCACACCGGCAGCGCGAGGCGCGCGAAACGGGCCTGCCAGTCCGCCGATCGGGCGAACGGGGCGAGGGCCAGTGCCGCGACCGGCACGACCTGCTCGCCGGCCGCGGCGTCCGCGTACGCCTCCGGGGGCTCGCGCAGCACCGCGGCCAGGTCCGGGCCGTGGGCGGTGGCCGCAGCGAGCGTCCGGGTGAAGTGCAGCCGCCCGTCCAGCCGGGCGGCGAGCCCCTGGGCGAACGCCGACACCGCGGCGGCCGTCTCCACCGAGTACCGGGAGATGTCCCGGACGGAGGAGGTCAGCCGGGTGCTCAGCGCGGTCTTGACGTGCGGTCCGCCGCCGACCGGGCTCAGGGTCCGCAGCGCCATCAGCGGGTGGGCCGCGGCGCCGGGCAGCGGGATACGGTCCGCCTGCTTCAGGACGTGCTCGGCCTGCCACGGGTGCACGGGCAGCAGGATCCGGCCGCCCTGGCGCAACCGGTCCGGCCACTCGCCGGTGACCAGGCATTCCGCGGCCGGCACGGACACCGCGGCGAGCTCGACCACCGGCCGGTGCTCCGGCGCGTACGCCAGCTGCTCGGCCACCGTGAAACCGGGACGGGAGCGGCAGCTGGGGTGGTACGGGTGGCCGTCGACGATCCGCTGCTCCCACTCCCAGGCAGCCGCCGGCGCCTCCTCCGGCCCATCGGGCTGGCCGGCCAGGGACAGCGCCAGCGACGCCGTACTGTCGTCCAGCTCCGCGGCGAACGCCTCGCCGTGCGGCACGCCCAGCGCCCTCACCAGCCGTCCCGCCTGCGAGAACACCGCCCCGCCGAGGCGGAGCCCGGTGACGTGCGGCGCGGTGGCGTACGGGTCCGCCGGCGGGCCCTCCAGGCGCCGTCCGTCGGCGAGCAGCACGGCCGTGCCGCCGGGGCCCCGCTCGCGGCGCGCCACCCACGGCAGCGGCTCCGAGGCCAGCGCCCGCCACAGCCGGGTCAGCACGGCGGCCCGGGCGCCGCCGAGCGCCGCCCCGTACGCGGCGACCAGCGCAGGACGCACCTCGGCCAGTTCGGCGGAGACGGCCTCCTCGGCCGGGGAGTCGGGGAGGTTCATGCTGGGGTGCGACACCCTGTTCCTCTCACGGGACGTTGTGGTGATCACGTCATCATCGCGGATACTGAAGATCACGGCCGGGGACGCGCGCAGCGGACGCCCGGCACACAGGATGGACCCGAATGGAATCCGTGGACCTCAACGCCGCAGCCGACGAACTCTCCGCCGCACCCCTGCTCAACTGCCTGCTCAGGGAGGCGGCCGACCCCGAAGGCGGAGGTGTCCACCGGCTGCGCGCCACCGGGCGGCTGCTGCGGGTCCGCGGCGGCCGCCGGCCCGTGCGGCCCGAGCTGCGCACCCCGGACGGATGGCGGCCGCTCACCCACAGCGAGCTGGTGAAGCTCACCGCCGACGAGCTGTACCGGTACACGGGCGTGCCGAACGACGAACTGCCCGTCGAGATCGCCGACAGCCGCGCCGCCGTGGCCGCGCTGCTGGCCGCCCGCCGGGCCGCCGCGCCGCCGCAGGACGCCTACGTCCGCTCCGAGCAGGCCCTCGTCATGGGCCACCCCCACCACCCGGCCCCCAAGGCCCGCGGCGGGGCGCCCGCGGCGCGCTGGCTGCCGTACGCCCCGGAGGCGCACGGCCGGTTCCCGCTGGTCTTCCTCGGACTGCGCGAGGACCAGGCCGCCGACGAGGGCGGGGCCGCCGCGGCCGGCGCGGTCGACGCGCTGGCCGGCCTCCTGGACGGGCCGCGCCCGCCCGCCGGCTACCGGCTGCTGCCCGCCCACCCGTGGCAGCTGGAGCTGGTCTCGGCGTCGCCGGCGGTACGGGCGGCGTTCGCCGACGGGCGGCTGCTGCGGCTGGGCGAGAGCCGCCTGCCGGCCTGGCCGACCGCCTCGGTCCGCACCCTGTACGTGCCCGGAGGCGGCGGGCACAGCGGTGGGCACGGCGACCTGTTCGTGAAGTTCAGCCTCGACGTGCGGATCACCAACGACGTCCGCCGGCTGTGGCGGCACGACCTGGTGAAGCTGCGCCGCACGGACGAGGCCGCCCGGGCCGGCTTCGAGGCGCTGCGCCGGGCCGGCTCGCCGGCGGCCTGGCTGTCCGACCGCGGCTACCGCACCGCCGCGTTCGCCTTCGAGGAGCTGGCGGTCCTGGTCCGCGACGGGCTGCGGCAGCACCTCGTGCCGGGCGCGGCGCCGGTGCTCGCGGCGGCCCTCGCCGAGGGGTACGAGGGCAGCCCGCTGGCCGCCGCGGCCGACCCGGAGGCCTGGTGGCGGGCGTATCTGCGCCATGTCGTGCCGCCGGCGCTGGAGCTGTTCGCCCGGCACGGCGTGGTGCTGGAGGCGCACGCCCAGAACACCGTGGTCGCGTTCGACGCCCACGGCATGCCCGTCCAAGCGCTGTTCCGCGACGCGGAGGGCGTGAAGCTGCCGGCGGACGGGGACCGCGCGGCCGCCTGGCAGCGGCTGGTCTACTGCCTGGTCGTCAACCACCTGGGCGGGGTGGGGGCGGCGCTCGCCGAGGCGCACCCCCGGGCCGCCGGGGCGGTGTGGCCGGCGGTGCGCGGGGAGTTCCGGCGGCATGCGGCCGAACGGGGCCTGCCCGAGGCGGCGGAGCTGCTGACGGCGCCGTCCCTGCCGGCGAAGACGAACCTGCTGCTGCGGTGGACCCGCGCCGACGGCGCGGACGCCCGCTACATCCCGCTGCCGAACCCCCTGCTGGCGGACGCGGAGGCTTAGGGGGTGTTGCGAGCGTCCCGCACGGCGCCCCCGGGGCGGCGGGATCCGGCCAAGGTGGGCGCGGGGCCCCTCTCCCGCCTCACTCAGAGGTATAGACCAATGCTACGTTGGTGGAGACCGCGCAATCCTTGACCGACCGTCAGAGGAGAAGCCATGTCCTCGTCCCCGCGGGACGGCGGCCCGGCCGCCGTGCCCAAGTACCAGCGGATCGCCGCAGCGCTGCGGCAGGAGCTCCAGGACGCCGTCCACGGCCCCGGAGGCAGACTCCCCTCCGAGCGCACCCTGGCGGCCCGGTACCGCGTCAACCGGCAGACCGTCCGCGCCGCGCTCCAGCAGTTGCGCGACGACGGCCTGATCGTCACCGAGCGCCGCGGCACCCGCTCGGCCGCCCCCGCGCCCGCACCCGGCCCCGCGCCCGCCCCCGCCCTGCCCGCGGGGGCCCCGGCCGCCTCCGGAGCCGCCGCCCCCGGCGCGCCGCCCGGCGCCGTACTCGTGCAGAGCTGGCTCGCCCGGGTCACCGTGCCGCCCTCCCTCGCCGCGCAGCTCGGCATGCAGGGCGGCGAGCGCACCCTGGTCCACCACCGCCGCGAGCGCGGCCCCGCCGGGCAGACCCTCCAGCACGCCGTCACCTACGTCTGCCCCCGCGCCCTCGCCGAGGCACCCGAGCTGGCCGGCTACCGCCGCGCCGCGGCCGTACGGGACGAGGACCCCGGGCCCCTCGACCGCTGGCTCGACCGCGCCGCCCGCGAGGGCCGCGTCGCCGAGACCATCACCATGACCCTCAGCAGCCGCCCCGCGTCCGCAGCCGCCGCCGGCGGCCTGTCCGTGCGCCGCACCCTGCACGACGACGCCGGCCGGCTCCTCGCCGTGACCGACCTCTCCTTCCCCACCTGGGACCGGCTGACCTTCCACCGCGACCGCGCGGTCAGCGGCTTCCAGGTCAGCTGACACACCCGCCCGCCGGCCGCCGCCGCCGGAGGGCGCCGCAGCATGCGGGACGCCCCGGCACCTGCCGGATCCCCGGCTCCCGCGCCCCGTACCCCCGCGAGCCGACGCGCCCCACCCGTCGGCACGCACCCGTCGGCACGCCGCCGGCACACGTACCCGCCGCCCGCCGCACCGGCACGCGGCCTCCGCTCCCGGCTCGCCTCCGCTGTCGGCCTGCATCCGCTCCCGGCCCCGCGACCGAAGCCGTACGCGCGCACATAACCCAGCCGCGCATAACCGGCAAATCTTGACGTACCCCAGGTGGAGCGACAAACATCGGGTCGAAAGTCAAGGTCACGCGCCGCAAGCCGACAAGCCCAAGGAGCGAAACCCGCATGCGAGCCCCTGCCCACACGCCCGCCGCCGAAACCGCCGCAGTGCCCCGCCCCCGCCCCGCCTCCGCGGCGCCCGGGATCGCGGACCTGCCGCGGATCGAGGAGCCCAGGGAGGTGGCACCGGCCGACGCGCGCGAGCTCTCCCGGGTCTTCTTCGGGCGGCTCCACGAACTCGAAGAGGGCACTCCGGAGCGCCGGTACGTCCGCAACACGCTCATCGAGATGAACGCCTCCCTCGTCCAGTACGCCGTACGCCGCTTCCGCGGCCGGGCCGACGCGGACGACATCGAGGACCTCGTCCAGGTCGGCACGATCGGACTCATCAAGGCGATCGACCGCTACGACCCCTCCCGCGAGACCGAGTTCGCCACCCTCGCCATGCCGTACATCACCGGCGAGATCAAACGGCACTTCCGCGACACCACCTGGGCCGTCCGCGTCCCGCGCCGCCTCCAGGAACTGCGCATCGACATCGCCAAGGCGAAGGAGGAGCTGACCGGCGCCCTCGACCGCTCGCCCACCGTCTCCGACATCGCCGCGCACCTCGACCTCACCGCGGAGGAGGTCGTCGAGGGGCTCTTCGCCGCCAACGGCCACACCAGCGGCTCCCTCGACGCCCCGCAGCCGGCCTTCACCGAATCCGGCGGCGACCCCGCCGAAGGCCAGACGCTCGCCGACGTCATCGGCGCCGAGGAGCCCGCCCTGGAACGCGTCGAGGACCTCCAGGCCCTCGCGCCCCTGCTGGAACGGCTCAGCGCCCGCGAGCGCCGCATGCTCCAGCTCCGCTTCGGCGACGAACTCACCCAGGCGCAGATCGGCGCCGCTCTCGGCATCTCCCAGATGCAGGTGTCGCGGCTGCTGACGCGCGTCCTGGCCCACCTGCGGGCCTCCATGCTGGCCGACCCCGCCGAGGACGGCGCCGCCCGCCGCTGACACCTCGGGGTGCCGCCCGCGATGTGGTCGGGATCACGCGCCGCACAGAGCCTCGGTGATCTCCACCACACCTCGCGCCGCCCCCCGCGTGAGGTGGGTCACCAGGGCGTTTGTCCCGGTTCGAGCCGGGCAGCGGAGTGACCGGAGCGCACCCCTCCGTCGGCCGCGGCCCGGCCGGCGGCAGGGGGGCGGGCAGATCCCGCACCGCTCCACGGCCCGCCCCGCACCCACCCCCCGCGCCGGCACGGGCCGTACCCGTACGACCCGCGAGGTGCATGTGTCCACGCTCCAGGCCGAACACGTCTACAAGGTGTTCGGAAGACGACCCGGCGCGGCGGTCCGCGCGCTCCGAGACGGCGCGAGCCGCGAGGAACTGCGCACCGACGGAGCGACGGCCGCCGTGATCGACGCCTCCTTCCGCGTCGAGCCCGGCGAGATCTTCGTCATCATGGGCCTGTCGGGATCGGGCAAGTCCACCCTGCTCCGCATGCTCAACGGACTGCTCGAACCCACCGACGGGCGCATCCTCTTCGACGGCCGCGACCTCACCGCCCTCTCCCGCCGCGAGCTGCGCCACGTCCGCTCCACGAAAATCAGCATGGTCTTCCAGCACTTCGCGCTCTTCCCGCACCGCAGCGTCCTGGAGAACGCCGCCTACGGCCTGGAGGTCCAGGGAGCCGACCGCGCCGACCGCGAGCGCCGCGCCGCCGAAGCCCTGGAACTCTGCGGGCTCTCCGGCTGGCAGGACTCCTGGCCCGACGAGCTGTCCGGCGGCATGCAGCAGCGCGTCGGCCTCGCCCGCGCCCTCGCCACCGACGCCGACCTGCTCCTGATGGACGAGTCCTTCAGCGCCCTCGACCCGCTGATCCGCCGCGACATGCAGGACCAGTTGCTCGAACTGCAGAAGACCCTCGGCAAGACCATCGTCTTCATCACGCACGACCTCAACGAGGCCATGCGCCTCGGCGACGGCATCGCCGTCATGCGCGACGGCCGCATCGTCCAGCAGGGCACCGCCGAGGACATCCTCACCCGCCCCGCCGACGACTACGTCGCCTCGTTCGTCCAGGACGTCGACCGCTCCCGCGTGCTGACCGCCGACGCCGTCATGACCGGCCCCGGTGCCGGCTGCTCCTGCGGCTGCCCGACCGTCACCCCCGACACCCCGCTCGCCGACCTGTGCGCCGTCAGCGCCCGCGTCCCGCACCCCGTCGCCGTGACCGGCACCGACGGCGCCGTCGTCGGCACCGTCGCGCAGGACCGGCTCGTCGCCTTCATCGGCGACGAGCACCGGGCCCCCGTACGCTGTGAGGAGGCGGCCGCCTGATGCCCCGTCTGAACCCTGGCGCCTGGGCCGACTCCGCCGTCGACTTCCTCCAGCAGCACCTGTCCTGGCTGTTCGACGCCGTCAGCGCCGTCGTCACCGGCCTCTACGACGGCATCCACGCCGTGCTGTCCGCCCCGGCCCCGCTGCTGCTCGCCGGCCTCCTCGCGGTCGCCGCCTGGTGGCTGCGCGGACTCCTCGCCGCCGTGCTCGCCTTCGCCGGCCTCGCCCTCGTCGACTCCGTCGGCCTGTGGTCCGACGCCATGGCCACCCTGTCCCTGGTCCTCGTCGCCACCCTGGCCACCCTCGCCATCGCCGTCCCGATCGGCATCCAGGCGGCCCGCTCGCCGCGGCTCGGCGCCGCACTGCGGCCAGTCCTGGACTTCATGCAGACCATGCCCGCGATGGTCTACCTCATTCCCGGCGTCGTCTTCTTCGGTGTCGGCGTGGTCCCCGGCATCATCGCCACCATCGTCTTCGCGCTGCCGCCCGGCGTCCGCATGACCGAGCTGGGCATCCGCCAGGTCGACCCCGAACTCGTCGAAGCCGCCGACGCCTTCGGCACCACCCCGCGGAACACGCTCCTGCGGGTCCAGCTGCCGCTCGCCCTGCCCACCGTCATGGCCGGCGTCAACCAGGTCATCATGCTCGGCCTGTCCATGGTGGTCATCGCCGGCATGGTCGGCGGCGGAGGCCTCGGCGGCGCCGTCTACAAGGCCATCGGCAACGTCGACATCGGCCTCGGCTTCGAGGCCGGCCTGTCCATCGTCATCCTCGCCATGTACCTGGACCGGATGACCGCCGCCCTCGGCCGCCAGGTCTCCCCGACCGGCCGCCGCGCCCTCGCCCGGGCCCGCTCCGCGGCCACCGGCGCCGCCCGCCTGTGGCAGCACCGCCCGCAGCCCGCGTACGCCGTCACCGCCGCGGCCGTCCTCGCCCTCCTCGCCGGCGGACTGCACACCTTCGGCGGAGCCGCGAACGGCCCCGCGGCCGCCGCCGGCCCCGGCAAGGGCCGCACCCTCACCATCGGCTACATCCCGTGGGACGAGGGCATCGCCTCCACCTACCTGTGGAAGGAGCTGCTGGAGCGCCGCGGCTTCCGCGTCGAGGCCCGCCAGCTGGAGCTCGGCGCGCTCTTCACCGGGCTCGCCGGCGGCCGCGTCGACTTCCAGACCGACGCCTGGCTGCCCGTCACCCAGGCCTCGTACTGGGAGAAGTACGGCGACCGGATCGACGACCTCGGCGCCTGGTACGGGCCGACCTCCATCGAACTGACCGTCCCCTCCTACGTGAAGGACGTCCGCTCCCTCGCCGACCTCAAGGGCAAGGGCGACCGCTTCAAGGGCCGCATCATCGGCATCGAGCCCAGCGCCGGCGCGATGGGCATCCTCAAGGACCGGGTCCTGAAGGAGTACGGCCTGGAGGGCGAGTACGAGGTCGTCGACGGCTCGACGCCCGGCATGCTCGCCGAACTCCAGCGCGCCCAGGCCAAGCAGGAGCCCGTCGTCGTCACCCTGTGGTCCCCGCACTGGGCGTACGCCTCGTACGACCTGCACAAGCTGGAGGACCCCCGCAAGGCCTGGGGACAGGGCGACGGCATCCACACCCTCGCCCGGAAGGGCTTCGCCCGGGACGAGCCCGAGGTGGCGGCCTGGCTGCGCTCGTTCACGCTGGACGAGAAGCAGCTGACGGGCCTGGAGGCGAAGATCCAGGCGGGCGGCAAGGGCAAGGAGCAGGAGGCGGTGCGCGCCTGGCTCGCCGAGCACCCGGAGGTCGCCGAGGCGGCGACCGCCTGACGCCGCCGCGCCCGCCGGCCCCGCGGGCGCCCGCGCCCCCGCCCTTCGCCGCCCTGGGGCGGGGGCGGCCGCGCGCCGACCGGCCCGGCGGGGGACCCGCCCGTGCACGGCGGGCCGGTCCGTGGCACAGTGCCAGCACGACCCCCGCCGGGACCAGGAGCCGCCATGCCCGATCCGCACCTCGTGCCGCCGCTCGCGGCGGTCCCGGAGCGCGCCCCGGAGCCCGCCCCGGGCAGCGGGACCGAGCCTGGCCCGCTGCCGCGCTGCCCCGTGTGCGCCCGCCTGCCGGAACGTATCTCCTGGCGGCAGCAGCCCGGCCGGCCGGTGGTGCTCGCGTTCGCCCCGTGCGGCCACCGGCACACCTCGCCCGCCGCGCCCGTCCTGGCCGTCACCCCGCCCCGGCCGCCGGTCCGGCGCCGCCCCTGACACCGCAGGGCGCCCGCGGTGCGGCGGACGGCCTGACGCAGACTGGTGCGGTGATCACCGCGCAGCCCGTCCTCGAGGTCCACCGCGTCGACGGCTTCTCCCTCTGGCCCGCCGCGTTCCCCGACGAGCCGTACGTCCTCCTGCCGCTCGGCGCGGACCTCTCGCCCGCGGAGGTCGGCGCGGTGGTGGCCTGCCTGGCCGACGCCCACGCGGACCCCGCCGCGGGCACGGACGCCGCCCCGGGTCCGGACCCGGACCCGGACCCGGCCGGAGCGTTCCTGCGCGGCCTGCTCGCCGTCGGCGGGGACCTCCATCTCGCCGGAGGGGTCCGGATCACCGACACGGCCACCGGCGCGGTCGTCGACCCGGGCTGCTGCCACGGCCTCCAGGAGTGGGGCACCTGGCGGGAGTTCGCCGCCGGCTCCGCCTCCTGCTCCGGCTGGTTCGGCCACTCCCCGACGCCGGAGGCCCGGCTCGTCGGAGACACCGTCCGCCTCACCGCCGACACCGACTCCGCGGCGAGCCCCGTCATCGAGCTGCCGCTGCCCGAACTGCACCGCCTGCTCGACGGCGTCGCACACCGGCTGCACGGCTTCCTCGCGCGCGTGCAGGACTGGGCGTCCCGCGAGGCCCCCGCCCACGCGGCCCCGCTGTACGCCGTCCTCGCCGCGGCCCTCGTCCCGCCGGCCCCGGAAAACACGTGGTCAGCGAGCGTGCGACGGCAGTAGCGTCGGGATCCCGGCAGGCCGCCCCGGGGCGGCCGCCCCGTACCGAGAGAGCAGTTCCATGACCGAGCAGCAGGCCACGACGACCCTCTGGCGCCCCACCGGCCCCGAGGAGCTGGACCTGGTCCGCGCGCTCGACTGGCGCGCCTGGCCGCCCCGGCTGCCCGAGCAGCCGATCTTCTACCCCGTGCTGAACGAGGAGTACGCGGTGCGGATCGCCCGCGACTGGAACGTCCCGCACTCCGGCGCCGGCTTCGTCACCCGCTTCGAGGTCGACTCCGCCTTCCTCAGCCGGTACCCCGTCCGCCAGGCCGGCGGCCGCACCATCCTGGAGCTGTGGATTCCAGCCGAGGAGCTGGAGGAGTTCAACGCCCACATCGTGGGGCGCATCGAGGTCGTCCACGCGTTCACGTGAGCCGCCGGCGGCGGGATTTCGCCCCCCGCGTCATGCTCAAAGCTGCGCGCGGGCGGCCGACTTCGCGCATCTTCCTTCAATCGATCTCCACCGGCCGCTATGTTGCCAGGTGCATGCCACATCGGTGTGTCCGCCCACACGGACCGCACGAGGAGCTGCCCGATGACAGTGATCAGCGTCCGCACCACTCCGCGCGGGCGACGGCGCAGCCTCCGGGCCGCGCTGCTCGCCGGACTCCTCGCCGCAGCGGGCCTCGCCGGCGCCGGACCGGTCGCCGGCCAGGCCGCCGCGGCAGCCGCCGCCCCTGCCCCCGCCACGGCCGGCAACGCCACCGGCATCACCCGCTCCGGCAACACCTTCACCGTGACCTCCTCCAGCGGAGCGAAGGCCCGCGTGGTCGTGGCCCGCGCCGACATCTTCCGCCTCTGGCTCTCGCCCGACGGCCGCTTCGCCGACGACCCGGCCGGCTCGGACCTGGCCCGGACCACCGACTTCGGCCCCGTCCAGGCCGCCGTCGCCGACGCGGGCGGCCACTACCGCATCACCACGCCCGCCCTGAACATCCGCGTCAACAAGTCGCCGCTGAAGTTCTCCGTCTACCGGGCCGACAACCGCACCCTCGTCTGGGAGGAGAGCCGGCCCACCTCCTGGACCGCCAACCGCACCACCCAGTACCTCTCCCGCGGCACCGACGAGCAGTTCTACGGCACCGGCCTCCGCCTCGGCGAGTGGGCCCTGCGCGGCAGGACCGTCCCGGTGGCCGTCGACAACCGGTGGCGGGAGAACGACAACGCGAGCCCGGCCCCGTTCTACATGTCCACCAACGGCTACGGCGCCATGCGCAACACCTGGGCCCCCGGCTCGTACGGCTTCCACGCGCCCGCGGCCCTCGCGCACGACGAGAAGCGGTTCGACGCCTGGTACTTCACCGGGGACTCCCTCAAGGCGGTCCTCGGCGGCTACACGGACGTCAGCGGCAAACCGTTCCTCGCCCCGATCTGGGGCCTGGAACTCGGCAACGCCGACTGCTTCAACGCCTCCCACCCCGACTACCAGGGCGACCACGACCGCCCGCGCCACCAGACCACCCCGGACGTGGGCGGCTACGCCGCAGACGCCCGCGCCGCCGACATGCCCTCCGGCTGGTTCCTCCCCAACGACGGCTACGGCTGCGGCTACACCGAGCCCCTGAAGGCGACGGTCGACGCGCTCGCCGCGAAGGGCTTCCGCACCGGCCTGTGGACGTCGACGGGGCTGCCCCGCATCGCCGAGGAGGTCGCCGCCGGCTCCCGCGCGGTCAAGACGGACGTCGCCTGGATCGGCGGCGGCTACAAGAGCGCGTTCGCGGGCGTCCAGCAGGCCGTCGACGGCATCGAGCGGAACTCCGACGCCCGCCGCTTCGTCTGGACGGTCGACGGCTGGGCCGGCACCCAGCGCAACGCCGTCGTCTGGACCGGTGACACCCACGGCACCTGGGACGACATGCGCTGGCACGTCCCCGCCATCGCAGGCGCAGGCCTGTCGGCCCTCAACTACGCCGCCGGCGACATCGACGGCATCTTCGGCGGCAGCCCGCAGACGTACGTGCGCGACCTGCAGTGGAAGTCCTTCACCCCCGCGTTCATGACCATGTCGGGCTGGGGCGCCACCCACCCGGAGCCCGGCTACCGGGACAAGCAGCCCTGGCGGTTCGAGGAGCCGTACAGGTCGATCAACCGCCGCTACCTGCAGCTGAAGATGCGGCTGATGCCGTACCACTACACGATGAGCCGCACCGCCCACGAGACCGGCGTCCCCGCCACCCGCGCGATGGTCCTGGAGTACCCCGACGACCCCGTCGCCCGCGGCAACCTCACCAGCGGCCAGTTCATGGCGGGCGACTCCTTCCTCGTCGCGCCCGTCGTCTCCGACACCGCCGTCCGCGACGGGATCTACCTGCCCGCCGGGACGTGGACGGACTACTGGACGGGGAAGACGTACGCCGGCCCCGGCCGGCTGAACGACCACCGGGCGCCGCTCGACACCCTCCCGCTGTTCGTCAGGGGCGGCGCGATCGTGCCGATGTGGCCGCAGATGAACCACACGGGCGAGAAGCCCCTCTCCGTCCTCACCTACGACATCCACCCGCGCGGGTCCTCGTCGTTCAGCCTGTACGAGGACGACGGCCTGACCCGCGCCCACGAGTCCGGCGCCTACGCCCGCCAGCGCGTCGACGTCTCCGCCCCGGCCTCCGGCGCCGGGACGGTCACCGTCTCCGTCGGCGCCCCGACCGGCAGCTACACGGGCAAACCGGCCTCCCGGGGGTACGAGTTCACCCTCCACGTGCCCTCCCCGCCCGCCCGGGTCGACCTCGACGGCGCGCAGCTCGCCTGCCACGCCTCCAAGGCCGCCTACGACGCCGCCGCGACGGGCTGGTTCCACGACCCCGCCGACCGCGGCGGCATCCTGTGGGTGAAGGCGGGCCCGAAGCCGGGCGCTTTCACCGTCACCGCGAGCGGCACGTCCGTCCCGGACGCCGAACCGGTCCCCGCTGCCTCCGCGCCGATCCCACAGGCCGACTGGCGCCTGCTGTCCGCGGACAGCCAGGAGACCGCCGCCGAGGACGGCGCCGCCGCCAACGCCTTCGACGGTAACCCGGCCACGATGTGGCACACCGCTTGGTCCGGCTCCGCTCCCGCCGCGCTCCCGCACGAGATCGCCATCGACCTCGGCGCCCGCCACACCGTGGACGGCCTGGGCTGCCTCCCCCGCCAGGACGGCGGACCCAACGGCCGCATCGGCCGCTACGAACTCCACGTCTCCGACGACCCCGCCAACTGGGGCCCGCCGGTCGCGACCGGCACGTTCCCCGACACCTCCGCAGCCCACTCCGCGGCCGTCCCCGCCACGACGGGGCGCTACGTACGGCTGAAGGCCCTCACCGAAGCCGGCGGCCGCGGACCGTGGACGAGCGCCGCCGAACTCACCCTCACCGGCCGCCCCGCCCCGCCCGCCGGCCGCTGACGCGGCTCAACCGCCGAGCCCGGCCCGGCACTCCCGCCGGGCCGGCTCGCTCAACAACCCCTCCCCCCGCCGGAACAGCGCAGCCGGCTCCCCACCCCGCGCCTCCCGGAACACCGGGTCGGTCCGCGCCAGATCCAGCTCGTTCGCCGCGGTCAGCTCGGCGAAATCCCGCACCCCCCGCCCTCCGGGCCGGCGTTCCTCCCCGGTGAACCGGTCCCGGAAGACACCCTGCGCGCCCAGCCCCGGATACGACACGCCCCGGTCGCAGCTCGCGTACACGTACGCAAGGCGCTCCGCCTCCGCGCCGACGGCCTCGGCCACCTCGGCCCGCCGCCCGAGCGGCAGCAGCGCCGCCGGGAAGCCGTCCGTCCCGTACACCGCATGGCACAGGCCCGCGAGCCGCAGCTCGGGCCGCGCACCCCACGCGCCGAGCAGATCGCGGACCGCCCCAGGTGCGCCGGCAGCGTCCCCCCCCGGGATGCGTGACCCGCTCCGCGCCGAGCCCGCGCAACAGCGCCACCGCCCGCTCTTCCCGCGGATCACCCATCTCCGACTCCCGTCCCCCACGGGTCGGCACCCGCCTCTGCATCGCGGATACAGAGGCAGGGTTGCCGCCCTTGAGTCCCCCCACGAAGGATCTTGCTCGCCCCCCAGACCCAAGTCAATCCTCCACATTCCTTCACACCCCCAAGCTGAACCTAAGAGAAGCGGCTACGCTCCACGCATGACCCTCGACGACCTCCGCGTCTTCGTCGCCGTGTGCCGGGCCGGCAGCCTCAGCGCCGTCGCCCGCGACCTCGACCGCACCCAGTCCGCCGTCAGCCAGCACGTCCGCCGCCTGGAACGGGAGACCGGCACCAGCCTGCTGGAACGCCACGCCCGCGGAGTCGCCCCCACCGAGGCCGGCCGCATCCTCCTGGCGGCCGCCGCCCACGGCATCGCCGGCCTCGACGGCGCCCTGCGCCGCCTGGAGGACCTCGTCCGCGGGGACGCCGGCTCGGTGCGCATCACCACCGGCGCCACGACCGTCCGGCACTTCATGTCGGAAGCCGTCGTCGGCTTCCGCCGCCGACACCCGCACATCAGCCTGGAGTTCCGGACCGCCAACTCCAGCCGCAGCTGCTTCGACGCGCTCGCCGCCGACGACCTCGACCTCGCCTGGATCACGATCGGCGAGCCGGTCCGGGGCGTCGAGCTGCGGCCGGTCATGGAGCTGCCGTGGGTGCTCGCCGTCTGCGCCGACGACCCCCTCGCCGCCCGCCCGCACCTCACCCCCGCCGACCTCGCGGGCATCCGCCACATCCGGCTCCCGGATAACTCGACCTCCCGCGCCCACCTCGACACCGCGCTGGCACAGGCCGCCATCACGATCCGCTCGGACACCAGCGTCGCCGACTGGGACACGGCCCTGCTTCTCGCCGAACTCGGCCTCGGCCACGCCGTCGTCCCCGCCCTGCCCGGCTGGCAGGTCCCCGGAACGGACGGCCCGCTGCGCCTGGTCCCCATCCCCGACCTGCCGCCCCTGCCGGTCGGCTGGGCAGTCCGCCGCTGGTCCGCCCTCTCCCCGCCGGCCCGCCTCTTCGCCGACGACGTGGCCCGCACGTGCCGCGCGAGGGCCGCGCGCGGGCAGTAGCGCGCCACCCAGCCGAATGCCGCACCTCGGGCGATGATGGAAGAACCGGCCGATTCAGGAGGTGGTGCGGCCATGGCGGCACACGACGGCGGCCCGTCGGCGCGAGACCTGGAGGAGGGCAGGCTCCTGAAGGAACTGGAGGCGATCCACCGCACCCGCCACGAAACCCTGCTGCACGGATCGGACGATGCGCTGGGCACCCACACGCAGCGCATGAACGAACTGGAACACGAATACGTACGCCGCCACCCGCAACGCGCCCAAACGGCCTCCCGCACCCGCTCGGGCGCCCGCGCCCGCAAGGCAGGCGACGAGGCGACGCCGGGGGACACGTAGAGGCGTGTTCGGGCAGGCCCGGCGTCGAGGACGCGAACGGGGGAGCGGGGCGGCGGGAGCCGAGGACCCGGGGTCGGTGGCGTGCTGGGGGCTTCCCGGCTGCCCATTGTCGTTCCGGCGCGGGCCGGCCTGTAAAGGGCGCTCCCGCTGGTCGAGTCGCTGCGCGATGGCCCTTCGGGCCACCCTTGACAAGCCGACCTGCACCGGAAAGACAAAGAGCTGCCGGGAAGCCCCCAGGAGGGGGAGCGGCCTGGAGGGACCTCCGCCACCCGCCCGCGTCACGCAGCCCGATCCCTGTCGCAGGGCGCCGCTGATCGCTACGTGGTCCCGGCTGGGTGGCGGCCGCCCGCCGTCCGGGCACCGGGGCGCCACTGATCGCCACGTGCCTCGGTGGGGTCGGCGGCCGGCCGTTGTGCAGGGTGCGAGGTGCGGGGTGCGGTTGATCGCCATATGAGCGTGTCGTGTGTGGTGGCCGGCCATCCACCGCTCGCCGTCGTCCAGTGCGCACGAAATGACGTGCGACGCATCGTTTCCCGCCCTCCCGCCCTCCCGCCCTCCCGCCCTCCCGCCCTCCCGCCCTCCCGCCTTCCCGCCTTCCCGCCTTCCCGCCTTCCCGCCTTCCCGCCTTCCCGCCTCCCTCCCTGCTCGCTTGCGGCAGCCCGCAGTCGCCGTCGTGGGGTGCGCATGTGGCGATCGGTGGCGGCAGGGCCGACTCCGCCTCGGCATGGTGCTTCCGAGGGCTGAGGCGGGTAGCGGGGCGGCTGCGGGGAACGGCTTGCCATGGCTGGGCCGGAGTCCCGCCCCGGAAACGATCGGACTGCGCGGGACACCCGCCCGTGCCTCCCCGTCCCCTCGGCTACTCCGCCGCCCTCTTCCCCAACGCCGCCCCGCCTCCATCCGCCGGGCACCCCAACCTGCCAACCTGCCTCGCCGCCGTCGTAAATGGGAGCGCTGCCATGTGCCACCCGGCTTACGATGCCCGCTGCGGACCCGGCTGGGCGTCCGCTGGAACGGGTGCAAGGGAGAGACTGCATGGGCCACTCGAGCGGACCGCAGCCCCCAGAGCAGCCGCAGCCGGTCTGGCTGGTGGCCGCGAACGTCGTGGCATGGCGTCGGTGCGGGGCAGGGGGGCAGGAGCTGCGCCCCGGGACGAAATGCTTCAAGGGCGGGGCGAAGGTCTACGTCGCTGACGCGTACTGGGGTCCGGGGGGTGATCGGATCACGGCAGTGGGCCGTGAGCGGCATACCGGGCGGTGGATCGTGATCGACACGGCGACGCGCCACTTGCACAGCTTCCGCCCGAAGCGCGTCCACACCCCGCGGGTCCTGGAGCGGCTACGGGACGCCCGACGTGCACGTGGGTTCATCTCAGCGGATTACGCAGCGGATGTCTCCGCGACGCTGGAGCAGTACGCGTCCCGATACCGGGCTAAGCAGGCACCGTACGCCCCTCACCCGGACCGATGCCTCTGCCACGCCTGCCTCACCGGTGAAGCCGGGTGAAGGCCGCTGTCACGACGGTCTCGACGCTTACGACGGTGACCCGCCCACCCGCAGTCCCGGCCCAGACCCGCCGCCGCCCACCACCCTCGGCGCCAGCCCCGGCACCCCCGCCGGTGCCGGGCCCAGCGTGGTCGTGCCCGGGGCCGCGCGGTGGCCGAGGCCCGTGCGGTAGGCGTCCAGGGCGGCTTCCGTGCGGCCCGTGCGGCGGAAGAGGTCGCCCAGGAGGCGGCACAGGTCGGCGAGGTCGCCACCGGCGCCGCTCCGCTCCAGCAGGGCGAGGGCCTGGACGTAGTGCCGTTCGGCGGCTTCGGTGTCGCCGCGCTCCTCGGCCATCAGGCCGAGGAGCCGGTGTGCCCCGGCCGCATGCACGGCGCCGTGGCTGTCGCCCAGGTCCAGCAGCCCCGACAGCAGGTCAGCCGCCTCCGGTCCTCGGCCGAGCCGGCGCAGGACGTCCGCGAGTTCCACCTCCACCTGCGCCGTGTACAGCGCGGCCCGGCGGGCCGCCAGCATGTCCCGCGCCGTGCGCAGCTCCGCCTCCGCGGAGGCCAGGTCCCCGTTCTGCGCATGCACGTACCCGCGCATCCAGTGGCAGTGCGCGAGGTCGGTCCGCAGCTGCAACTGCCGGTACACCGACTGCGCCTTCGCCAGTGAGGCGTCCGCTTCGGCGACCCGGCCGGACGCCAGGAAGGTCCGCGCCACCTGCCGGTGCATGCCCGCGACCAGCGCCGGGTCGCGGACCTGCGGGGCGAGCGCCAGGGCCGTCTCGGCGGCGTGCACGGCGCGCGCGTGCGCGCCCATGTCGGTGTACGGGCTGATGACCGCGGTGTAGAGCAGCACGAGCGCCTCCGGGTCGGCGAGTCCGCCCGCGGTGAGTTCGTCGATCGCCGTCTCCAGCAGGTAGCACGCGTAGCGCAGCTCCCCGGCGAGCAGGTGGGCGACGGCCCGCCCGCGGACCGCCCGCGCCTTCCGCGGCGGCGGCTCGTCGGCGAGGAACTGCTCCGCCGCCTCGAAGTGCGCCGTCGCCGCGGCCAGGTCCCCGGCCTCCAACGCGCATTCGCCGAGCCCGAGGAGCGCCTCCGCCCGCTCCGGGTCCAGGCCGAGCCGTTCGGCGTCGCCCAGCACCTCCCGGTACAGTTCGGCCGCTTCGGACGCGTCGCCCGTGGCCAGGGTGCGCTGCGCGTCGGTGAGGCGGAGCCGCAGCTCGGTCGCCAGGTGCGGGGGGCGCCCCGTGGACAGCTCCTCGTACGTCGTCCCGAGCCGCCCGGCGAGGAACCGCAGCGCGGCCTCGGAGGGCCGCACCTTCCCCGACTCCAGCGTCGAGATGTACGCCGGGGTGTACGAAGGCTCGGCCAACGCCCGCTGTGTGAGACCGCGTTCGGCGCGCAGCCGGGCCACCCGTCGGCCGATCTCGGCCGGTTCGTCCATGCCAACCCCCTGATGGTTCCAACTCCCCCAGTATTCAAGGGAGGCGGGCCATTGCGCACGCCCTGTGCACCCCCTAATTTAAGCAGCCGGTTCACTTCGCTTACTCCGCCGCTTAACGGCCTTGCCTTCTCATCCGGGGGATGACGTCATGAACAGAGCCGCCCGCAGGGCGCTGCGCGCCGCGGCCGCCGCAGCCGGCGCCACCGCACTGCTGTTGGCCGCCGGGCCCGTCGGCGCGACGGCCGTGCCCCGCCTCGCCGACGGCGCCCCCCGCGTGGAGGTCCCCGGCCCGGAGGACGGGACGGTCGCCGGCTCGGGCCACGTCCGCGTGACCTCGCCGGGCCGGGCCGCGAGCGGGGCCCGCCTCTCGGACGCGGCCCGGGCCGCCGACGGCAAGGTCACGAAGGCCGTCGACAACGGCCCCTCCGCCGACCGCCTGGACGTCGTCGTCGTCGGAGACGGCTACACCGCCGCCGAACTCGACCGCTTCCACAGCGACACGCTGGCCAAGTGGGCCGAGATCACGGCTGTCGAGCCGTACGCCACCTACCGCAACCTCTTCAACGTGTGGACCGTCGACGCGGTCTCCCACGACTCCGGCGTCACCGGCGACCCGGACCGGGACACCGTCCGCGACACCGCGCTCGGCTCCTACTTCTGGTGCGAGGACATCGAGCGCCTGCTCTGCATCGACGAGGAGAAGGTGGACTCGTACGTCGAGAAGGCACCCGACGCCGATCTCGTCATCGTCCTCGCCAACAGCGCCAAGTACGGCGGCGCCGGCTACAACGAACGCAGCGCCACCCTCGGCTACGAGGGCATCTCCACGGCCTCGGCCGGCAACGCCAAGTCCGGCCAGGTGGCCATCCACGAGACCGGCCACTCCCTCGGCAAGCTCGCCGACGAGTACTTCTACCCGGACACGCCCGGCTACGAGAAGTACGAGGGCCCCGAGCCCGCCGACTCCAACACCTCCACCCTGACCGCCGACCGGATGGCCGCCGCCCGCACCAAGTGGCACCGCTGGCTGGGCGAGCCGTCCCCCGACGGCGGCACCGTCGGCGCGTACGAGGGCGGCGGCTACTACACGACCGGCCTGTTCCGGCCCACCGACAACTCGCTGATGCGGGTCCTCGGCAAGCCGTTCAACCTCCCCGGCACAGAGGCGATGATCGCCGGCTTCTACCAGCACGCGAAGCCCGTCAGCGCCCTCACCCCCACCGGCCGGGTGCTGCGGCTGCCGCAGCGGGCCAAGGTGTCCGTCCCCCGCCTGACGGGGGCGGACGGGCGGCAGCTCGACGTCCGCTGGCACCTCGACGGCCGCGAGCTCAAGCGGTTCGCCGGGCGCACGAACGTGGCAGTCGCCGAACTGTGGCTCACGGACCTGCGCACGCACCGGCTGTCGGTCACCGTCGAGGACCGCACCCCGGCGGTCCGGGACCCGGAGACGGCGGCGTTCCTGCGCACGACCCTGACGTGGAAGGTCCGCCTCTAGGACGGACGGACCCTAGCCCGCAGCCGCCTCCGCCGCGTACCTCCAGAACGCCCGCATCACCTCCGGGGCGGCGGGGCCGGTGAGGCGGACCTGGGTGAGGAGGATCGCCGCGGAGCCCCGGGAGGGCGTCACATGGGCGGCCGTCCCGGTTCCGCCGACCCAGCCGTAGCGGCCGGGGACGTTCCACGGGTCGCGGGGCCGGACGTCCACCGAGCCGCCGAACCCCCACCCCTGCCCCTCCAGGAACGGTTCGGCGTCCGCCCGCTGGTCCGGCGTCAGCCAGTCCGTCGTCATCCGCTGCACCGACTCCGGCTGCAGCAGCCGGCCCCGCCCGCCGTCGAGGGCGCCGCCGGCGAGCAGCATGCGGGCGAAGGCGTGCCAGTCGTCCGCCGTCGACACGAGCCCTCCCGCCCCGGACGGGAACGCCGGTTCCGCGCTCCACTGCCCGTTCGGGGCGTCGACGCGTTCCAGCCCGCCCGCGCCCTGCCGGTAGAGGGAGGTGAAGCGGCCCAGATCGGAGGCGGGCACCGAGAACGCGGTGTCGGCCATGCCGAGGGGCTCGAAGACGCGTTCCTCGAGGAACGCGGGCAGCGGAGTTCCCGAGACCCGCGCCACGAGGACGCCCAGGATGTCGTACGCGGTGTTGTACAGCCAGGCCTCGCCCGGCTGGTGCAGCAGCGGGATCCGGGACAGCGCCGCCATCCAGGCGTCCGGTGCGGGCACCTGCTGCGGCTGCGGCGGCCCCTGCCCCAGCTCGGTGACGAGCGGCCGGACCGCGGGCAGGTCGGTCCCGGCGGGGGAGAAGCCGATGCCGGCGCGGGACGTCATCAGGTCGAAGACGGTGATCTCCCGGTCGGCGGGGGCGACCTCGCCGACCGGGCCGGCGGGTGTGCGCACCACGACGGGTGAGGCCAGCTCAGGCAGCCACGGCGCGACCAGGTCGTCCAGGGCCAGCCGGCCGTCCTCGACGAGCATCAGCACGGCGGCCGCCGTGACGGGCTTGGTCAGGGAGGCGATCCGGAACAGGGAGTCGCGGACCATCGGCGCGCTGCCCTCGACATCGGCGGAGCCGACCGCCTCGACCTCCAGCCGCCCGTCCCGGGACACCAGGCCCACCGCCCCCGGCAGCTCCCCGCGCTCGACGTACGGCTCCAGCAGCTCGCGCAGACCGCCCATCACTACCGCCTCTCGCAGGTACGCCGTCGGGGGTGCACCTGCCGCATCCTAGGGTTCCGGCCGCGGCGATCGCGGTTGCGACGGCGGGTACGGCCCCCGGGTCCGCCGTGTGGGGGAAGGCGGCCGGCGCCCCCGCCCACCCCCGATTTCCGCAGCCCGCGCCGCTTCGGCAGGATGGTGCCATGACCGAGATCCGCACCCCCCGCCTCCTCCTGCGCCGCTGGGGCGACGACGACGTCGTCCCCCTGTCGGAAATCAACGCCGATCCGGCGGTGATGCGCTGGACCGGCGACGGCGCACCCCTCGACCCGGACGCCACCGCAGGGGAGGTCGAGCGGTGGGAGGAGGAGTGGGACGACGAGGGCTTTGGGCAGTTCGCGGTGGAACTGCTCGGCTCCGGCGAGCTGATCGGCGCGGTCGGCCTCTCGGTGGTGGCCGACGACCTGCCGGGCCTCCCCTCCGACGTGGAGATCCGCTGGCGGCTGGGCCGCCAGTTCTGGGGCCAGGGCTACGCCTCCGAGGCGGCGCAGGCCGCGCTCGAGTTCGCCCTCCAGGACCGGGGCGTCGACCGGGTCGTCGCCGTCGTGCGAGTCGGCGACCACACCTCGGCGAACATCGCCGAGAAGCTCGGCATGGCCGCGGAGCGGGAGATCACCCACCCCGAGCAGGGCCACGCCCTCCAGGTGTATGCCATCGACCTGACCGAGTACGCGGCCTGACGGCTCAGGAGCAGGTGTCCAGCATCGTCCCCAGCATCCGCTTCTCGTCCTCCGTGGCCGTGAGCCCGTAGGCGGCCTTCACGGTCGTCCAGGCGCGCGCGTACTGGCACCAGCTCGACCGGTCCGGCGGCTGCCAGCGGTCCGGCGCCTGGTCGCCCTTCGACCGGTTGGAGGCTGCCGACACGGCGAGCAGCTGGGGGCGGCGGAGGTCGTTGGCGAACGCCTTCCGCCTGGCGGCGTCCCACGCGGATGCGCCCGACCGCCACCCCTCGGCGAGCGGCACGACGTGGTCGATGTCCATCCGCGACGCCTCGGTGACGACGGCCCCGTCGTAGAGGCTGCGCCACTTCCCGGTGACGGCCCGGCATTCGGCGTCGCGGACCACGTCCTGCCCGTCGCGCTGGAGGACCGTTTCACGGGTGTCGCACCTGTCGCCCTGCTCGGCCCAGTGCGTGAACCTGGACCGGCTGTATCCGGCCATCGTCCCCGGGGGTGCGACGGTCAGGGCGGCGAGCTGAGCCCGGGCCGTCGCGGCGTCCGCCAGCCCCGGCAGGACGTCCCCGCGGGCCGGCTCGGCGCCGCCCGCGGGCGGGGCGGACGGCGCCGCGGTCGACGCCGGCGGGGACGGCAGGGCGCCGCCCCCGCCCGGAACCGGCACTCCGCTTCCGCCTCCGGCCCCGTGGCCGACCGGACTCCCGGCGCACCCCGCCACCGCCACGACCAGCGCCGAGGCCGCCACCCGCACACGGCGCAGCGGTATCTGACGCCCCATGAATCCCCCCACGATCCCCCCTGAACCGGTTCCGCACCGCACTCCGTCCGGTCAAGACTACCCAGACCCGGACAATCAACGGCCGCCGCCCGCCCCCGAGACGGGCTGCGGCACGCCCCCGTCGCCGACCCTGGCCCGGGCGTTGTCAGAGGGCCTCGCTAGTGTCCCCGACATACCGCAGCTCAGGGGTGATTTCTCGCCTCTGGCCAATGCTGCGCGGAACCGGATCGGGCAGGCGGAGAGGCACGTACTGATGGCATGGCTGGCAGCGGGCGAGGGGTACGAAATCGCCCTGATCGACGGAAAGGTGGCGGCTCGGTCCGCCACCGGGCGGGCTGCGGGACGGCAGTTGAAGTCCCTGCCCAAGGCCCTGCGCGAGCACCCCGAGGTGGACCGGCTGCGCAGGCTCGCCGAATGGCTCGACCGGCACGAGGCGGCCTGCACCGCGCAGGTCGACGCGTGGATGGTGTCCTCGCTGCCCGTCCCGACCGCGCTCCTCGCGAGCGTCTGGCAGGACGAGGCCTGGCAGGGCGCGCTGCGCGACACGGCCGTCGTCGGCGACGACCCGGACGAGGTCGGCTTCCTCCGCGACGCGACCTCCTCCGGCGAGCTGAAGGTCGTCAACCTGGACGGCGAGACCGTACGGCTCTCGCCGCGCACCGTCACCCTGCCGCACCCGGTGCTGCTGCCCGACCTGGACGACGTACGAGACTTCGCGGCCGAACTCGGCATCGTGCAGCGCGTCGAGCAGATCCACCGGGCCACCTGGCACAAGCCGGAGGGGCTGGAGGACAAGGCCACCGAGGTCCGCGACTACGCGGGCGGCGTCTTCCCCCACCGCTTCGGCCTCGCGGCCCGCGCCACCTCGCTCGGCTACCGGGTCTCCGGCGGCTACGCCACCTGCGCGGTCCGCGACTCGGGGCGCGGCGTGGAGGCTGCCGTCTGGATCGGGGAGCCCTACTACGACGCCGAGACCGCGACGGGTGCACTGACCTGGCACGACGCGGACGGCCGGACGGTCCGCCTGGCCGAGGTCGGCCCGGTCGCCTGGTCCGAGGGGATGCGCATGGCCGCGGCGCTCTACGCCGGCCGCAAGATCGAAGAGGGCAAGGACGCGTGATGACGACCACGACCACCACCACCACGACCGCGACGACCGCCACCACCGCCCTCCGGGCCGAACAGCTCCTGAAGGCGGGCGCCGTCCTCCCGGTCGGCACCCCCGACGCCGGCCCGTCCGCCGTCGACCTGACCGCCCGCGCCTACCGGCACCCCGCCCTGCCCGAAGGCCGCGTCGTCGTCCGCCTCGCCGCCGCCGAACTGGGCCCGGCCGAGGACCTGGCCGCCGGCTTCCTCGGGCTCGTCCCCGACGCGGCCGAGCCGCCCGTCGTCGGCCTCGGCCAGCGCCAGGCCCTCGGCTTCCCCGAATGGGTCCTCGTCCACCACCCCGAGGACGGCCACCACGCCCTCGCGGTCGTCCCCGAACTCGACCGGGTCGCCCGCCAGGCCAAGAACAAGCCCAAGGCCGCCCTCGACGCCTGCCACGAACTCGCCGGCCGGCTCGCCGCCGCCGTCCCGCACTTCCTGCCCGTCTTCTACGAGCAGGCCGCGCGCCTCTTCCTCGCCGTCGAGAACACCACCTACGCCGCCCAGCTGTTCGGCCGCGCCCGCGACGCCGAGGCCCAGCACGGCCTCGCCGTCGACGAGGACCGCCTCGACGCGGTCTTCCTGGAGTTCGCCCTCGTCGGCGCCCTCCCCGTGAAGGTACTCACCGGCTACGCCAAGGCGCTCTCCGCCCGCGTCGGCCCCGAGGAGGCCCACGCCCGCTTCGTGCGCCTGTGCGTGCGCCGCACCGCCGGCGGCCTGCCGCCGTCCGCGCAGGCCGCGACCGAGCTCCGCCGCCTCGCCCGCGCCGCCGGGATCACCGGGAACCGCGCCGAGCAGGACTACCTGGCCGAACTGCTGCCGCTGCCCGCCACCCTGCGCGCCGCGTACGGCTGGTGGAAGGCCCACCGCACCGCGCTCGTCGCGCTCGCCCGGCGCGAACCCGCCGTCCGCGGCACCCTGCTCGAACTGATGCCGCCCGGCGGTGACGGCGACCTCACCGACCTGTGGCTGGAGGTCCTGGAGGAGTCCGGGGCGACCGCCGGCCTCATCGACGCAGGGCTGCCCGCCGAAGAGCGCTGCACCGACGGCACCTCCGGCTGGCTGGAGCGCTTCCACGCCGCCCGCCACAGCGGCTGGGGCCGCCGCCCCGCCCTGCCTGCCCTCCTCGACCTGGTGGAGCGGGCCGCCGACCGGCTGCGCGCCGAAACCTCGGCGCCGGACCGCGAGGCCGGCCTGCGGATCGGCGCCCAGGACGTCGACCTCCTCGACCTGCTGCTGTCCCTCGGCATCCCCGTCGCCGACCCCGAGGAGGACGGCACGAAGCAGCGCCGCCACCACCGGGACAGGAACATGAACCTCGCCGACTGGGCCGCCGGCGACACCCGCCGCGACCTGGTCGCGCTCGCCGCCGACCCGCGCTTCCGGCCCGCCTTCCAGCGCGCCGCGTACGCCTTCAACGACGCGCAGAGCGGGGCGGACGCCATGCGCCGGCTCGCCGCCGCACCCGGCGGCCGCACCATGCTCACCGAGTGGATGCAGGAGGTCGCCGCCCGCTCCACCGCCCCCGGCCTGCCCCGCCTCCCCGACGCCATCCAGCGCCTGTCCTGGCTGCCCGCCGAGGCCCTCGAACTGGCCCGCGACGGCGTGGCCGCCGCGGCCGCCGCCGACCTCGGCGAGATCACCGCCCGCACCCTGCGCAGCGGCCTCTTCGAGGAGCTCTCCTGGCCGGCCTGGGAGACCGCCCTCGCCGAGCTGCAGCCCGCCCGCACCACCCGGCACGGCGACTCCCTGACCGTCGTCGAGGCCTGGCCGTACCTGATCGTCGCCAACGAGCGGCAGGTCCGCGTCATCGACGCCGACTCCACCGTCCTCACGCACGACCTGCGCGCCCCCGCCGGCAACGCCTACCGCCACGGCTTCCACTACGTCGACGGCGCCCTGCTCGTCTTCTGGTCCTCCTGGAACACCAGCGAGGTCAAGGGCTACTGGCACACCGACCCCGCCAACGTCTTCACCGTCGGCGGCGACCGCAACCACTGGTCGCTGCGCTCCGCCGACGTGAGCCTGCCCCTGCCCGGCGGCGGCCGCACCACCGGCGGCGGCATCCTCCACGCCGGCGACACCGCCCTCCCGCCCGAGCGGCCCGTGCTGTGCGACGGCACCTCGTACTGGGTGTGGCAGCGCCGCGAGCAGGAGAACGGCGGCGGCTGGTGCGAGTACGACCCCGCCGACGGGGCCCGCGGCCGCTTCTCGCAGCCCGCGTTCCTCGCCGACGCCCTGCGCGGCCACCCCGCCGACAGCACCCTCTCCGCCGGCGCCGCCTGGCTGCGCCCCGCGCCCGCCGTCGACGGCTCCGCCCTCGGCCCCGCCGCGGACGGGCTCCTCGGCTGGCACGCCGTCCGCATCCCCGGCCAGGGCTGGTACGGCCGCGACACCGCCGGCCGCAGCGTCCGCCTCCCCGAGGACCGCGGCATGCCCGTCGCCGCCCTCGCCGTCCCCGGCGACGACCGGCCGCGCGCGCTGACGCAGAACTGGCGCACCCTGTCCATCACCGACCCGGACGGCGTCGTCACCACCGTCACCGGCGGCGACCACCGCAGCGACGGCTTCTCCACCGGAGTCGTCCAGCTGCCGCCGCTGCCCTTCTGGTACGCGCTGCGCCCCCGCGACCCCGAGGGCTCCGCCGCCCTGCGCGCCGCCGGCGCCGACACCGCCGCCGCGCTGATGAAGGCGGTCGCCACCGCCGAGAGGACCGAGGACCTGCCCGACCTGGTGCGCGCGGTCCTCCCGCAGGTCACCGACACCAGGCTGATCGCCGGCATCATCGAGGTCGCGCGGTTCGCCCTCAAGCAGCAGCGGGCGCTCGACGCGATCGCCGCCCGCCTCAACCCCGGCGAGGCCGAGCCCGCCCGGCCCGCCGAGCCGGCGGGCCCAACGGACCAGCTCCTCGCGGGCGCCCTGCGCGGCGTCATCGGCAGCGGCTACTACCACTGGAACGCGGACCGGGACGTCGCCCACCGCTTCCTGCACCGCCTCGCCGCCGCGTCCGCCGACACCGGCGCCGCCCCCGTACCGGGCCGGCTGCACTTCGACGCACCCGCTCTGGACCACTCGGGCCTGCCGTTCACGGCGATGCTCGACCACCCCGCGGCAATCGCCTACCGGGCCGTCGGGCCCGCCGCGAACGACGCGCAGCGGGCGGCCCTGTGCACCGTCCTCGCGCAGATCGACGCCCTCGGACTGGCCTCCGCCCAGGAGTCCGCCGACCGCTGGCGCCGCGTCCGCGTCCACCTCGACGACCGCCACCTCACCACCCCTGACGGCCGGGACCGCAACGTGTCGCACCGCAGCGTGCTCCCGCTCGGCGGCGGAGCCGCCCTCGGCATCACCGAGGACACCGAAGCCGTGCCCGGCGGGCGCGTGTTCGGGGCCCTGCTGTACGACCCGTCCGGCCGGTTCACCGTCCCCGGCCCGTACACGCCGAGCGGCGAATCCCCCCTCGGCGACCGCCACCGCGGCCCCGGCTGGCTGGCCGCCTTCCTCACCGAGGCCGCCGCCCGCGGGCCGGCACCGCTGCACCCGGAAGCCGCCGACGAGTTCGCCCGCCTCACCGGCGTCACCGCGACCGCCGCACGGCTGCTGATCGCCGGCCTGCCCAACATCGACAGCTACGAGCACCACTTCCTGCCCGCCGAACTCCGCACCGCCCTCGGCATCAAGGCCGCCGACGCCAAGATCGCCCGCAACCAGCTCAAGGCCGTACCGCTGGAGGTGCGGCGCGAGGTCGTCGCGGCGCTGCTGCCCGCCGACCCGGCGCGGCTGTGGACCGACGGCCCGGACGCGGCCGCCGCCGCGGAGGTCTGGAACCGCCGCGTCGGCCGCCGCACCCCCGTCCCCGAGTGGCTGCTCGCCGAGGCGAACCGCGCCGTGCGCACCGCCGGCGCCGTGCACGACGCGCTGGGCGACGTCCTCAACCCCGGCGAGTCCGCCGTACTGGGCACCGACACCGCGTGGAAGGTCAACCGCGACCGCGTCGAGCCCTGCGACCCGAACGGCCCGGCCTTCACCTCGGCCGTGCTGACCACCACCCTCGGGCTGACGGCATGGCTCGCCCACCGGCTGCCCGCCGGCGACCCCATGCGGGCCGCCCTGCCGAGCGCCCTGACCGCCGTCCGGGGCCGCCTCGCCGCCCCCGGACTCCTCCTCGACCTCGGCTACTACGCCGACCTGCCCGGCTTCCGCAAGGCGGCCGGCACCCCCACCGAGACGGGCGAGGGCTACGAGCGGTACGGCGCCGTCGTCATGGCCACCCACGACGACCGCCCGCGCCCCGCACTGCGCACCAGCCTCCTCGACTCCACCGGCTCCGACCCGTACCTGCCCGCCCTGCGCGGCGACGACCAGGCCGAGACCTCGGTCGAGGCGGCGCTGCGGTGCGTCCGGGACCCGCGGTTCGCGGCGCTGCTGGCCGATCCGGGGGCGCCGGCGGCGGGCGGTGCCGATGCCGGGGGGACGTGGTGGCCGCAGGATCCGGGGCGTTCGGTTCCGGAGGTGGTGGCCGCCGTGCAGGAGGCGTGCGGCCTGGGTGCGGATGCGGCGGTGCTGTACCTGATGCTGCTGGCGATGCCGGACCCGACGGACCGGAACACGGTGCGCTGGACGGGCTGGAAGCCGGCCCGGATGAAGGCGGCGCGGGCGGAACTGGGGGCGACGGACCTGGTGGTGACGGCCGGCCGGACCCGGGCGGGGCGCACGCTGTTCCTGCCCGGCGGCTGGGCCGAGATGCACACCCCGGTCCTGCCGCTGGAGCAGTGGAAGCTCCCGCTGTACGGCCTGGCCGCCGGCGCCCGCCCCGCCCTGGGCGTCCTCGTCCCGGCCGAACCTGTCGCCGACCTGTACCGGCGGGCCTGGCAGCGGGTCGCCGACGGCGACGCCCCCCGCTTCGAGCAGCTCAAGGTCAAGCGCACCCGCGCACGCCGCCGCTGACCGCAGGCCCCCGCGGGCCGAGAACCGCCGCCGGGCCGGCTGCCGTCCCTTCACGGGGACGTCAGCCGGCCCGGCGGGCCGCCCCGCATCCCGGGCCCGCCCCTTCTTCCCGCTCCCCTCCCCGACGTTCCTTCTTCCGATGTCTCCCACGTACCGAGGACCCGCCATGACCACCACCGCCACCCAAGAACCGCCCGCCCCGGCCCGCCAGACGCTGCCCGCCGAGGAGCGGTACGCCGACGAACTCGCCTTCCTCGCCGCGCAGGACACCGGCCCCCGCCCGCCCGGCTGGGCGCTCACCCCGCGCGCCGTCGTGACCTTCGTCTGCGGCAGCGACGGCGAGGAGCTCACCCTGCGCGGGCGCCGGACCGGACTGCCCGCCAAGATGAAGATCGCCCCCAAGTTCGTCGGGGAGCGCGCCCTCGTCGAACGCTGCGTCGTCACCCTCGCCGGCGAGCGCGGCCTGCTCCTGACCGGCGAGCCCGGCACCGCCAAGTCGATGCTGTCGGAGCTCCTCGCCGCCGCTGTCAGCGGCACCAGCTCCCTCACCGTGCAGGGCACCGCCGGCACCACCGAGGACGCCTTCCGCTACGGCTGGAACTACGCCCTCCTCCTCGCCCAGGGCCCCACCCCGCAGGCACTCGTCGACTCCCCGGTCCTGTCCGCCATGCGCACCGGCCGCGTCGTCCGCGTCGAGGAGATCACCCGCTGCCTGCCCGAGGTACAGGACGCGCTGGTGTCGATCCTGTCCGACCGGCGCGTCAGCGTCCCCGAACTGACCGCCACCGAGGACGCCGTGGTCAGCGCCGCCCCCGGCTTCACGGTCATCGCCACCGCCAACCTCCGCGACCGCGGCGTCTCCGAGATGTCCGCCGCCCTCAAGCGGCGCTTCAACTTCGAGACCGTCGACCCCATCGCCGACGCGGACGCCGAGGCCACCCTGATCCGCCGCCAGGCCGTCGCGGCCGTGCAGCGCGCCGGCGCCTCCTTCGGCGTCGACGACGCCGTCCTCGACGCCCTCGTCACCGTCTTCCGCGACCTGCGCTCCGGCCGCTCCGCCGAGGGCTGGGACGTGGAGCGCCCCGGCACCGTGATGTCCACCGCCGAAGCCGTCCAGGTGGCCGCCTCCCTGGGCGTCGCGGCCGCGTACCTGCCGGGCGGCGACGTCCTCGACCTGCTGCCCGGCCATCTCCTCGGCGTGGTACGCAAGGACGACCCCGCCGACCACGGCCGCCTGCTCGGCTACTGGGACGGCCCGGTCCGCCGCCGCGCCGAGGACGGCTCGGCCATGTGGCGCCGCCTGTGGGACCTGCGCGGGAGCCTGCGATGACCACCCTCACCGCGGGCGCGCCGACGCCTCCGGCCGGCCCCGGCCCGGGCGCCGCCGACCCGCGGGCCGCCGTGGACGCCCTCGCCGCGTCCCGGCAGCCCTACCTGCTGGGCGTACGCCACCACAGCCCGGCCCTCGCCGCCGTCGTCCCGGCGCTGCTGGACGCCTCCGGCGCCGAGGCCGTCTGCGTGGAGCTGCCCGCCGACTTCCGGCCGTGGCTGGACCACCTGGCCGACCCCGAGACCGTCGCCCCCGTCGCCCTCGCCGGCACCGGGCGGGGCGGCGGCCTGGCGTTCTACCCGTTCGCCGACTTCTCCCCGGAGCTGGCGGCGATCCGGTGGGCCCGCCGGCACGGCGCCGAGGTGCTGTGCTGCGACCTGCCGCTCGGCGACCCCGGCTGGACCCCCGGGCAGGCCTCGGACGCGGCGCCGGGCGCCGCCGACGGCGACGGCCCGGCCGTGCGCGGGCGTACGTACGCGGACGCGCTCAGCGCCTCCGGCACCGGCCGCGACGGCGACGACATGTGGGACCGCGCCGTCGAGGTGCTCGCTCCGGGCTGCACGCCCGAGGCCGTCCGCCGGGCCGCCCTCGGCGTCGGCTGGGCACTGCGCCAGGACGCCGACGTCCCCGCCGCGGACCTGGCCCGCGAGGCGCGGATGCGCCGCGTCATCGCCGGCGCGGCAGCCGGGGGCAGGCGCGTCGCCGCCGTCATCGGCGCGTTCCACGCGCCCGCGCTCCTCGACGCCGCGCTCCTCGACACCGACGGCGCGGGCACGGGCAGCGGGGACGCCGCCGGGGACGCCGAGGCCGCCGTCACCTCGCTCGTGCCGTACTCCTTCGACCTGCTCGACTCCCGCTCCGGCTACCCCGCCGGCATTCGCGACCCCCGCTGGCAGCAGGCCGTCCTGGAGGCGGGCGGCGACCCCGGGCGGCTCCGCACCGCGGCATCCGACGCGCTCACCGGCCTGTGCCGGGAGCTGCGCCGCGCCGGCCACACCGCCGGCACCGGAGAGGCCGCCGAAGCCCTGCGCCTGGCCTGCGACCTGGCCGCCCTGCGGGGCCTGCCCGCGCCCGGACGCGGCGAACTCCTGGAGGCCGTCACCACCGTCCTCGGCCAGGGCGAGCCCCTCGGCCGCGGCCGGGCCCTGGCCCGCGCCCTCGAAGCCGTGTTCGTGGGCACGGGCCGCGGCCGCATCACCCCGCACGCCCCGCGCTCCGGCCTCGGGCCCGGCGTCGAAGCGGAGCTCACCGAACTGCGGCTGCCCGGCCCACAGGACCCCGCCTCCCGCGAGATCCGCCTCGACCCCCTGCGCTCCCCGCTCGACCGCCGGCGCGAGGTGCTCCTACAGCGCCTCGCCGTCCTCGGCGCCGGATACGGAGAGGCCCTCGACGTGGCCGGCACCGGCGACGGCACCGCGCTCGGCACCAAGTGGCGGCTGAAGTGGACGCCGTCCGTCCCGGCCCGGCTGGACCTCGCCGGGGCCCGCGGCGTCACCGCGGCCCAGGCCGCCGCCGGAACGCTCGGCGAGACCGCCCGCCGGGCCGCCGCCGACGGCGGACCGACCCCGCAGCAGATCCTCGCCGGCCTGGCCGACGCTGCCCGCTGCGACCTGCCCGAACTGGCCGGTGCACGCCTGGAGGAGGCCGCCGCCGTCCTGCCGCAGACCGCGGCCCTGCCCGAACTCCTCGAAGCGCTCGACCTGCTGGAAGGGCTCGCCCGCGGGCACTTCCCGCTGGACTCGGACGGCCTGTGCGAGGCCGCCGGCGCCCTCACCGGCGAACTCGTCGAGGCCGCCGTACGCGCCCTGCCCGGCCTGGCCGGCAGCGAGGACCCCGCCGACGCACGGGCGCTCGTCGCCCTCGCCGACCGGGCCGCCGGCCGCCACCTCGGCCTGCGGATGGACGACGCCCTCACCGCGCTCGCGGCCGACGGCTCCCCCCTGATGCAGGGCGCGGCCCTCGCCGTACGGGTCCTGCTCGACCTCGACCCCGCCGACGGGCTCGGAGCCCGCGCCGCCGGCTGGATCGACGGCGCCTCCACCCTCGAGGCGCGCCGCGCGCTGACGCGCCGTCTGGGCGGGCTGCTCACCGCGGCCGGGCCGCTGCTGCAGTCCTCCGCGGCCGCACTCCTCCCCGTGCTGGACCGCGTCGACTCACTCGCCGACACGGACTTCCTGGACCGGCTCCCGGCCCTCCGCGGCGGCTTCGACACGCTGGCCCCCGCCGCCCGCGAGCGGCTCCTGGCCACCGTCACCGAACGCCTCGGCGACCGCATCGACCTCACCCTCGACGCACCGCCCGCGCTGCTCGCCCTGTGGGCGGCCGCGGACGCCGCCGGAGCCGCCGCCCTGAAGGCCCTCCCGCGTCCGGACCGCCCCGCCCCCGCAGACCCCGCCGCCGCGGACCCGGCCGCCGCGGACCCGGCCGCCGCGGACCCGGCCGCCGCCGAAGCCGGCGCACGACCGCCGGCCGCACCGGCAACCGCCGCGTACTCCGCAGCGGACGGGGAGGCGGCCGGCGCCGCCGCGGACGGAGCGCAGGCCGGGCCGCCCGCACCGGCCGCGGTGCCCGCACCGCCCGCGGACGCGGATCCCGTGGGGACCGGCGCCGCAGGGGGCGCCGTACGGCTCGGACCCGCCGACCGCTGGCGGCTGCTCCTCGGCCGGCAGCGCGACCGGCTCCCCGCCGGCGCCCGCCGGTACGCCCGCGCCCTCGACGAGCTGTACGGCACCGGCCGCGGCGAGGGCTCCGCCGACCTCGACGGCGGCACCGGCGCCGGCTCCGGCACGGGCGGCGGCCAGGACGCCTCCTTCCCCACGGCCCGCGAATGGGCCGAGGAACTGCAGGCGCTCTTCGGCGCGGACGTCCGCGAGGAAGTCCTCGCCGCCGCCGCCGACACCGGCCGCAGCGACGTGCTGACGCAGCTCGACCCCGCGTCCGTACGGCCCTCCGTGGAACTCCTCAGCTCCGTGCTGTCCCTCGCGGGCGGCCTGCCCGAGGCCCAGCTCGCCCGCCTGCGCCCCCTCGTGCGGCGCCTGGTCGACGAACTCGCCAAGGAGCTGGCCACCCGGCTGCGCCCCGCCCTGTCGGGCCTCAACACGCCGCGCCCCAGCCGCCGCCCCGGCGGGCGGCTCGACCTGGACCGCACCCTGCGGGCCAACCTGGCGCACACGCGGCGGCTCGACGACGGACGCCTCGTCGTCGTCCCCGAGCGGCCCGTCTTCCACACGCGGGCCCGCCGCGAGGCCGACTGGCGGCTGGTCCTCGTCGTCGACGTCTCCGGCTCCATGGAGGCGTCCGTCATCTGGTCGGCGCTCACCGCCGCGGTCCTGGGCGGCGTACCGACCCTGTCGACGCACTTCCTCGCCTTCTCCACCCAGGTCGTGGACCTCACCGACCGCGTCGAGGACCCGCTGTCGCTGCTCCTGGAGGTCCGCGTCGGCGGGGGCACCCACATCGCCGCGGGCCTGGCCCACGCGCGCTCCCTGATCACGGTGCCGAGCCGGACCCTCGTCGTCGTGGTCAGCGACTTCGAGGAGGGCGCCCCCATCGGCGGACTCCTCGGCGAGGTGCGGGCGCTCGCCGCGTCCGGCGCCCACCTGATGGGCTGCGCCGCCCTCGACGACACCGGAACCCCCCGCTACTCGGTGTCCGTCGCGCGGCAGCTCGTCGCGGCCGGCATGCCGGTGGCCGCCCTCAGCCCGCTCGCCCTCGCCCGCTGGGTGGGCGACCGCCTCCGTGGAGAAACCCGTTGAGTACCGACCTGCTGCCGCCCGTCGCCCCCGAGGTCCTCGCCGAAGCCGTCGAGCACCTCACCGCGCGGCTGCGCAAGAAGCTCGACGCCGCCGTCGAGGGCTGCGCCACGGGCGCGACACCGGCCGAGCGCGCTGCGGACGGCACCGTCACCATCCGGTTCGGCGAGGACGCCGTCGTCACCCTGCGGCCCGGCCCCGGCGGCGCCGTCGACACCCCCGAACGGGCCGTCTGCACCTGCCTGCTCGCGCCCCGCTGCCTGCACCGGGCCGCCGCGCTCGGCGCGGCCCCGCTCGCGGACACACCGGCCGCACCGGAGCCGGAGACGGCGGCAGACCCCGCCCGGCCGGCCGCGACCGCGGCAGCCGCCGCGGCCGACGGCACCGGCGGGCAGGCGGCAACCGCAACCTCCCCGGCAGCCGCCGGCGGCCCCGCGAGCCCGGCCGGCGGGCCGGACGCGCCGCCGCCGGCCCTCAGCGCGGCGCAGGCCGCCGCAGCCGTCGCCCTGTGGCGGGCCGGCGCCGAGGCACTCGCCGCCGGCGCCACCGCCGCCGGGACCGTCGTCCAGGCCGAACTGCTGCGCGCCGCCCACAGCGCCCGCGTCGCCGGCCTGCCGCGCGCCGAGGCCGCCACCCTGCGCCTCGTACGCGGCCTGCGCGCGGCGCGCGAGCGCAGCGGCAGCCACCGCCTCGCCGACCTCGCCGCGTCCTTCCTGGAACTCCTCCAGACCGCCGCCCTGCTGGCTTCCGGCACCGCGGACCCCGCGTGGACGGGCACCTCCCGGCGCAGCTACCGGCAGGGCGGCCACCTGCGGGTGTACGGGCTGTGCCGGGAACCGGTGCTGTCCGCCACCGGATACGGGGGAGTGGTCACCCACCTGCTGTCGCAGGACGGCGGACGCCACTCCCTGTCGGACGTCCGCCCGGGCGGCCTGGCCCGCGCCAAGGGCGCCGGCTCCGCCTCGGTGGTCCTCGGCGGCGCCGCCCTCGACCACGCGGGCCTCGCCCGCGGCGGCCTGCGCATCGCGGGCGCCACCGTCTCGCCCGACGGCCGGCTCGGCGCCGGACGCGGCGTACAGGCCCACCCGATGCCCGGCATCCCCTGGACCGGGGAGCCCGCCGCCGCGCTGTTCGCCCGCCCGGCGGCCGAGGCGGTCGCCGCGCAGCTCGCCGACCCCGACCCGGACGGCGCCGGCCCGGCTCTGCTGGGCTGCGACGTCACGGTGCTCGGCCCGGCAGGCGAGGACCTCCTGGTACGGGAGGACCGCCCCGACGGGCCGGTGCTGCGGCTGCGCGCCGCCCACCCGCACCCCGAACTGCCGCACCTGGAGAACCTCCGCCGGATCGCCTCCCATCCGGGCCTCGCGCTGCGCGTCCTCGGCCGCCCCGACCTCGACCGGGCCGCCACCCTGCGGCCCCTGGCCGTCGGGCCCGTCCCGGGCGCCGCGTACACACTGCGGCTGCCCGACGGGCTGCTGGGCCGCGCCGACCTCGGCTACGACCGCCTCCAGGGCGACAACTTCCCGCCCAGGAGCACCGCCCCGCAGACCCCGCCCGCCGAACCGGGCCCCGACCCGCTGGCCGAATCGCCGCTCTGGCGGGCCGACCGGCTGCTGGAGTCGGGCGTCGCGGGAGGCCGCCGGGCCGTCGCCGAGGCCGGGCGCGGGCCCGAGCCGCTCGCCGCGTACGGGCCGCTGCGCAGGGCCGGGTTCACCACAGCGGCCGAACTGGCCGCGGACCTCGCCGCCGAGGCGGACCGCCGGCCGCGCGACGCGTTCGGCCGCCTCACCGACCCGTCGGCCGACGCCTACGCCTGGGCGTGGCTGGCCGCGGCCACCCACCTGGCCGCGGCCCGACGGGCCCTGGTGGCCGCCTCCTGGGACTGAGCCCGCACCTCAGCGGCAGCCGCGCAACCAGGCGTCGACGCGGGCGAAGTCCGCGTCCCGCAACCCGAACCGCGCGTCGACGCGGTGCAACAGGGCCGGGCCTGGGTGGCACTCGCCCACCCAGGCCCGGTCCGCCTCACGGATCTCGTCGTCAACCCAGACGAACGGCCGCCCCGCCGCCCAGGCGAGCAGCGACGGCAGCTTCCAGTGCCCGGAACGCCCCCCGCCGTGCTCCCACCGCACCACGGGCAGCACCGGCATTCCGAGCCGCGGCCCCACGACGGCGTTGGCGTCGTCCGACCAGGTGGTCGCCCACACCAGCCGCCCGGGCAGCGCCGACAGCCGCGCCCCCAGCGCAGGATCAAGCCGCGCAAGCAGCGGATTCCCCTCGTCGGCCGGGCCGTACGCGGGATACCCCCCGGGCAGCTCCTGCTCCGAAGCCCCGAACGGAATCAGCGGCCCGTCGACATCAAGAAACACGATCGGCTCGGTTGCATCCATCCCGCCATGATCACCGAACCGCCGCGGGACGTGCAGGCCCCCTGCAACGCCCGGTTCGCTACGAGCCGCTCGGACGGGCTCGGACGTGGACGCGTTCGCTCTGGGGGCCGAAGAGGCTGAGGAGTTCGACCGTGGCGTCGCCCGTGCTGCCGAACCAGTGCGGGAGGCGGGTGTCGAACTCCGCCGCCTCGCCCGGGCGGAGGAGCAGGTCGCGTTCGGCGAGGACCAGGCGGAGCGTGCCGCTGAGGACGTACAGCCACTCGTAGCCCTCGTGCGTGCGGAGGTCGGGGTTCCTGCGGGTGGGCGGGATGACCATCTTGAAGGCCTGGAGCCCGCCCGGGTTCTGGGTCAGCGGGACGATCGTCGCCCCGTGCCGGCGGATCGGCTTCAGGCGGACCCGCGGATCACCGACCGGCGGCGCGCCGACGAGCTCGTCGAGCGGGACCCGGTAGGCGCGGGCCAGCGGCAGCAGCAGCTCCAGGTTGGGGCGGCGGGCCCCGGATTCCAGCCGGGACAGGGTACTGACCGAGATGCCGGTGGTGTCGGCCAGCGCGGTCAGGGTGATGCCGCGGTTCTTGCGCAGGGCGCGCAGCCGCGGGCCGACGGAGGCCAGGACCGCTGCGTCGTCGTTCGCCATGCCGGCAAGCCTAGGGTCTGTCCGGCGGACCCGGCCGTTCCGCCGGACGGGCCCGGGGGTCAGCGGCCCAGCAGACCCCGTACGAACGCCGCCTGCCCGGCGTGCTGGAGGTCGTCGGCCAGGATGCTCACGAGCCGCACGCCGAGGGTGACCGGCGGGTCCCACCGCTTGTCGACGATCCGCTCCAGGTCGGCGGCGGCGAGCCCGCGGAGGAAGGCCGCGCTCTGCTCGTGGACGGCATCGTGGTAGCCGAGCAGCAGGTCGCCCGAGTCGACCCGGACCGTGCCGGCCTCCCGTGCGGTGTGGCCGTACCCGGTGGAGTCGGCGGGCAGCGGCAGTGCGAAGCGGCCCGCCCAGTCCTGCGCCGTCCAGACCTGCTCCTGCCCGGAGGCGTCGGCGATGTGGTCGTCCTGCACCCGGCTCAGGTGCCACACCAGCCAGGCGATGGAGTTCGCGTCCGGGCCGGTCCGCATGTTCAGCTCCTCGGCCGACAGCCCGTCCACCACCTCGTGCACCACCTCCCGGATCCGCCCGTACCCGTCGGCCAGTACCTGCGTCGCCTTCATCCACCGTCCCCAGACGTGTTCTCGAACCGTGCCCGCGCCCGTGCCGCCGTACGGCGCACCGGCCGGGAGCCCCGCGGGGCACGCCGGCCGGTGGCCCGGACGGCGCTGCGCTACATGGGGTCCATACCCCGGTCGTCGATCCGGCTCTCCTGCTCGCTCTGCTCGCGCAGGCGCCGCGCCTTGTCCTGGAGGCGGCGGCGCTCGTCCGGGTCGCCGGAGCGTTCGGCCGCCTGCTGCAGCTCCTGTGCCTTCTCGCGCAACTGCCGGACCCGGCCGCCGGATTCGCCTGTAACGCCCATGATCACTCCTCGTGTGTGGGGGAAGGAGGGCGGACCCAGCGAAACAGCCGCGCCGCGGGGCCGCATCTCGAACCGCCGCCGACGGGTGAGGGGCCACCGGGGCCGGTTCCCCCGTTTGCCCGCCGCGGATGGCGCCGTTCGGCCGTGTCCTCGTGAATGGGAACGGGCGTGCGCATCCATATGGCGCACGCTGACCGGCGCGCACTACGCAGACCCGCGCGTCGGCGAACGGAGCTTCAGATGAACGACCCTGACCCCATGACGCTCGCGGCGGCGCAGCCCGCCGGTCCCCGCGAGCCTGCCGCCACCGACGAACGGGCAGACCACGAGACAGGCGACGGCACCGGCCCGGCGGCCGCCGAGCCGATACGGACGCTGCTGGAGACGGCGGGCACCTGCCGGCCGCTGGAGGAGGTCGCCGAGCTGGTCAGCCTCCTCAAGGAGACGGGCCAGCACCCGGACCGCGGGCACCAGGCGCTGCGCGCGGCGGCCGTGGCGCGGCCCGTGCACGAAGTGCGCGAGATGGTCGCCCTGCTGGACGACGCCGCCGGAGAAGGGCCCGAGAAGGACGTCACGTTGCGCGCCGCCGCCGTGGGTCGGCCCGTCGAGGACGTCGCCCTGCTCGTCAGCATCCTCGGGACGGACGGCGGCGGCAGCGCTGCCGCCGCTCCCGCGCGTCCGTACGGCCGCCCCGCCGCGGCCCCGGCGGGGGCCCCTCGGGGCCGCCCCCTCGACCCCGCCGCGGACCGGGACTCGGACCCCGCCGCCGGCCGGGCCGCGGACGGGTCCGCGCAGCCCGCGCACGTGCGGGCGCGGCGGCTGCGCCGCGTGCTGCGGCGGCCCGTGGCGGCAGTGCTGCTGCTCTGCGGCGCCCTCCACCTGCCCGGTGACCCGGCGGCGGTGCCGGCCGCGGGGCCGGCGGCCCTGCTGCCGCTGCTCGCCGCCTTGCTCGGCCTGGGCTTCGGGGCGCTGCTGGCGGTACGGGGCGGCGACGCTGCCTGGCGGGCCGGTGCCGCCGCGGCGGTCGGGGTCGTCGCCCTGCACGTGGTCGGCGGGGTCAGCGGCCTGGACCCGCTGCTGGGCGCGGTGAGCGCGCCGCTGCCCTGGGCGGGCGCCGCGGCGGTGCTGTGCGCGGCGGTCGCCGCGCTGTCGGCGGGGCTGGCGTTGGCCGCCCGGGCGCCGAGGGCGCGGGCGGGGGCGCGCGGCTGACGCTGGGGGGTGAGCCCGCGGGGGCGGAGCTGCGCACGCGCCGGCTCCGCCCCCGCGACCATGCCCCGGGGGGCCGAGCGGCCGAGCCGCGCAAGGGCACCTCGCGACGACGCCCGGCGCACGCGGTGGGGCGGGCCGGATTCGAACCGGCGTCATTCCTCTTTGCAGGAGGATGCGACGACCTCTGCGCTACTCGCCCACACCGCGGCGGCGGACAGCCTACGCCGCTCGCCCCCGCCCCGGCGGCCGGCGGGTGCGGGTCCAGGCCAGGAGGTCCTCCGCGGACCACGTGTTGACCACCCGGTCCGCCGGGACGCCGCATTCGGCGGCCCGTTCGCAGCCGGTGAGCTGCCAGTCCAGTTGGCCGGGGGCGTGGGCGTCCGTGTCGACGGCGAAGAGGGTTCCGGCCTCCACGGCGAGCCGCAGCAGCCGGCGGGGCGGGTCGAGCCGCTCGGGCCGGCTGTTGATCTCGACGGCGGTCCCGGCCTCGGCGCAGGCCGCGAAGACGGCCTCGGCGTCGAACCGGGACTCCGGCCGGGTCCGCCCGGTCACCAGCCGCCCGGTGCAGTGCCCCAGGACGTCCATCAGCGGGTTCGCCACGGCGGTCAGCAGCCGGCGCGTCATGGCGGGCCCGTCCATCCGCAGCTTGGAGTGGACGGACCCGACGACGACGTCCAGCCGGTCCAGCAGCTCCGGCTCCTGGTCGAGGGAGCCGTCGAGGAGGATGTCGCACTCGATGCCGGTCAGCAGCCGGAACGGCGCCCACCCGGCGTTCAGCTCGGCCACGACGTCGAGCTGCTCGCGCAGCCGCTCCGCCGTCAGGCCCCGGGCGACCGCCAGGCTCGGCGAGTGGTCGGTGAGGACGGCCCACTCGTGGCCCAGCGCGGCCGCGGCCCGGCCCATCGCCTCGATCGGGCTGCCGCCGTCCGACCACTCCGAGTGCAGGTGGCAGTCGCCGCGCAGGGCCGCGCGCAGTGCGAGGGCGGCGGGGGAGGCGGGCGGCCCGGCGGGATGCGCCGCGGCCTCGTCCTCCAGCTTCTGCAGGTATCCGGGAACGGCCCCGCCGAGGGCTTCGAGGACGACCTGGGCGGTCTTCGGGCCGATGCCCTTGACGTGTTCCAGGGTCCCGGCCGCCGCCCGCCGCGCCACGTCGTCGGGACCCAGGCCGGCCAGCGCCGCTGAAGCGTTGCGGAAGGCGCGGACCCGGTACGTCGGTGCCTGTGCCCGCTCCAGCAGGAACGCGATCCGATCCAGCGCCGCGACCGGGTCCATCGGAAACCTCCCTGTTTCCTCCCAGTCTGACCCGGTTCGCGGCCCTGCGCCCTGCTCCTGTACCCACCAGTAGGGTTCTCCAAGGGCCACTTTGGGAGGTCATAAGTTCTGGTTATGGGGTCATAAACGGGGGGCGGGTGTCGGGTAAGGGTGTCCTTAGCTTAGGGTTCCCAGTGATCCACACTTTTTCGGTCGAAGGGAACCTGTCATGCCTCGCCCCCTGCGGGTAGCAATCGTCGGAGCCGGCCCCGCCGGCATCTACGCCGCCGATGCGCTGCTGAAGTCCGAGGCCGCCGCCGAGCCGGGTGTGTCCATCGACATCTTCGAGCGGATGCCCGCCCCCTTCGGCCTGATCCGGTACGGCGTCGCCCCCGACCACCCGCGGATCAAGGGCATCATCACCGCCCTCCACCAGGTCCTCGACAAGCCGCAGGTCCGCCTCTTCGGCAACGTCGACTACCCGGGCGACATCACCCTCGACGAGCTGCGCTCCTTCTACGACGCCGTCGTCTTCTCCACCGGCGCCACCGCCGACCGCGCGCTGCCCATCCCGGGCGTCGACCTGGACGGCTCCTACGGCGCGGCCGACTTCGTCTCCTGGTACGACGGCCACCCGGACGTCCCGCGCACCTGGCCGCTGCACGCCGAGAAGGTCGCCGTCCTCGGCGTCGGCAACGTCGCCCTCGACGTGGCCCGCATCCTCGCCAAGACCGCCGACGAGCTGCTCCCCACGGAGATCCCGGCGAACGTCTACGACGGCCTGAAGGCCAACAAGGCCGTCGAGATCCACGTGTTCGGCCGCCGCGGCCCCGCCCAGGCCAAGTTCAGCCCCATGGAGCTGCGCGAGCTCGACCACTCGCCGAACATCGAGGTCATCGTCAACCCCGAGGACATCGACTACGACGAGGGCTCCATCGCCACCCGGCGCGCCAACAAGCAGGCCGACATGGTGGCGAAGACCCTGGAGAACTGGGCGATCCGCGACACCGGCGAGCGCCCGCACAAGCTGTTCCTGCACTTCTTCGAGTCGCCCGTCGAGATCCTCGGCGAGGACGGCAAGGTCGTCGGCCTGCGCACCGAGCGCACCGAGCTCGACGGCACCGGCAACGTCAAGGGCACCGGCCAGTTCACCGACTGGGACGTCCAGGGCGTCTACCGGGCCGTCGGCTACCTCTCCGACGAGCTGCCGAAGCTGCCGTGGGACGTCGAGTCCGGCACCGTCCCGGACAAGGGCGGCCGCGTCATCGAGAACGGCGCGCACCTGCAGTCGACGTACGTCACGGGCTGGATCCGCCGCGGCCCCATCGGCCTCATCGGCCACACCAAGGGCGACGCGAACGAGACCGTGGCCAACCTCCTCGAGGACCACGCCGCGGGCCGCCTGCACGCGCCGGCCGAGCCCGCCCCCGAGGCCGTCGAGGCCTTCCTCGCCGAGCGCGAGGTGCGCTACACGACATGGGAGGGCTGGTACCGGCTCGACGCCGCCGAGAAGGCGCTGGGCGAGCCCGAGGGCCGAGAGCGCATCAAGATCGTCGAGCGTGAGGACATGCTCCGCGCGAGCGGCGCGTAACTCCCGTCCCGGGCCCGGGACCCGCCGCCGGCGGCCCCGGGCCCGCGCGCACCCGTACGCCGCACCGCCCGACGCCGCCCCCGTACGCCGCGGCCGGGCCCGGCCCGCAGGAGGGCCGGCCGGTCCGCCGGAACACCTGCACCGGGCGCCGCGCCGCCGCTACCGTGGCCGCCATGAGTGCCGATGACCTCAGTCCCGAGGACGTGTGGCCGCTTCCCCCGGCCTGGATGTTCGGCTGCACCAAGTGCGCCCGCCTCTACCGCTCGATGATGGAGATACAGGAGGCCGCGGCGGAACTCTGGCTCACGGGCGGGCAGGGCGTCGACTGGGACCCCGCCGACAGGGGGCCCGGCTCCCGCATACGCCTCGCCCGCCACATGGCCCTCACCCACCCGGACCTGCTCCCCGACTGGGCGCCGGCGTGCGCCCGGTGCGACGAACACCGGCGCAGGGTCGAGAACACCGCCGCGTCGGACCTGGCGGCCGGTGCGCTCCTCGTCGGAGCCGAGCACCGGGCGGCGCACCTCTTCGTCCCGCCGCGCGGCCTGGACCTCGTCTGAACGGGCTCCCGCCCCGCCGGGCGCCGCCGCGGGACGGCGACCCCGCACGAAAGGACCGACATGCAGGCCCCCCACCGCGGACCGCGCGTGCTGCGCGCCGCCGACCGCGCGGCCGTCGCCTGGAAGAACGGCGGCGGCGTCACCCGCGAGATCGCCGCGTGGCCGCCCGGCGCCGGCATGGAAGGCTTCGCCTGGCGCGTCAGCCTCGCCGACGTGGCCTCCGACGGCCCGTTCTCCGCGTTCCCCGGCGTGGACCGCACGCTCACGCTCGCCGAAGGCGCCGGCATGGACCTCACCGTCGCCGGTGCGCCCCGCCTCGTCGACGAGCGGTACGTCCCGCAGCGCTTCCCCGGGGACGCCCCGACCGACTGCCGGCTCCTCGGCGGCCCTGTCGTCAACTTCAACGTGATGTACCGGCGCGGTACGGCCCCCGCGGACACCGCGGTGGTGCGCGGCTCGCTCGCCGTCTCCTGCGCCCCGGGCGAGACCCTGCTCGTCGTCCCCTTGGAGGGTACGGCCGAACTCGCCGCGGACGGCGCGGCCACCGCCCTCGGCCGGTACGACGCGGCCCTCGCCCGGGGCCCCTTCATTGCGGTCCTCGACAGCCCCGGCCGCACCGCCGTCGTCCGCCTCGGCGACGGGGGCCGGCAGGGCCGCCCCGGGCGGCGGCGCAATTCGGTGGCGGGCGTGCGGGGGCTGTGACAGTCTGCCGCGCGGGCCGGAGGCGCCGGCGCCGACACACCGCACCCGGGAGCCCTCCGTGACACCGCCCACCGCGACGCCGCCCCGACTCGCGCTGCTGCTCGCGCAGTTCGACTTCGCGCGCGAACGCCTCACCGCCCGCCTGAGCGGCCCCGTCATGGACAGTGGTGACGGAGCGGCCACCGCCGTGGACGGCCCGCTCACCGACGGGGAGTGGCTCTGGGAGCCCGTCCCCGGCTGCTGGTCGGTCCGGCGGCGTACCGACGGCCCCGGGCCCCGGGCCACCGCGCTGGCCGGCTGCGGCCCCTGGGGCCGGGACGCCGCCGCCTATCCGCACCCCTGGCCGCCGCCGTTCACCACCCTGGCCTGGCGGCTGAGCCACCTCGCGGAGATGCTGGCCCTGCGCGCCGACCACACCGCCGGCAGCCGCTCCCTCACCCGCGACCGCCACCCCGTCGCCGGCGGCGCCGCCGATGCGGTCGCCGCGTTCGAGGCCGGCGCGGCCGCCTGGCGCGATGCCCTGCTCGGCGTCGACGAGGCCGCCCTCGACACCGTCGGCTACTGCACCTACCCGCACGGCAGCGACGCCGAGGAGCCGTTCGCCGACATCGTCTGGTGGGTCAACCAGGAACTCCTCCACCACGGCGCCGAGATCGCCCTCCTGCGCGACCTCTACCGCGACACCGCCGCCCGCTCCTGACAGCACCCGGAGGGGGCGCCGGCACAGGCAAAGGCCCCCGCCCGGCCGCGCGGGGCCGGGCGGGGGCGGTGGCTGCCTGCGCGGCCCCTCAGAGTCGGCGGGCGCGGGCGCGGCGCAGCAGGAGGCCGACGGCGGCTCCCGCGAGGGCGATCACGGCGACACCCGCCGTGGTCCACCACCACACGCTGCTGTCGTCGCCGGCGGTCCCGGCGCCGCCGCCGTCGGACGGCGATGCGGAGGGCGCGGCCGCGGGGGAATCGCCGGGGGCGGCGACGGAAGGGACGGGCGCCGTGGGCGCCGCCGAGCCGCCGGAGCCACCGGTGCCGGCCGAGGCGTCGGGGGAGGCAGGCGCGCCGGTCCCGCCCGGGCCGCCGGAGGGCGCCGGGTCCACGACCGGTACGGACACCTCGGCGTCGGCCTGCCCGAGCGCCGGGTACCCCACGCGGACGGTCACCTTCCAGGTGCCGGGCGGCAGGGCCTCGGCCGTGTTCCAGACCTTTCGGTCCGGGCCGGGGTCCCGGACCAGCTTCCAGGGGCCCAGGGTCCGGGTGCCGTCGGCGCTGGTCGCGTCGACCGTGCCCGCGACCGCCCCGTCGACGGCGTCCCCGTCGTTCTCCCAGGTGATCTCGGTGGCGACGCGGCCCTGCCGCTCCCCGGTGACCACCACCTTCAGCGTGGAGCCGTGGGCGCGGGCCGGGGCCGGCGAGGCCACGGCCTGGGCCAGGAACAGGGACAGGATCAGGGCCCCGAGTCCGCTGCGGACGGGGAAGGAGCGTCGTGTGCGCATCGTGTGTGGTGCTCCCTGGTGCGGTGGGATGAAGGAGCCGGCGGACGGCCGCAGGGGTGCGGCCGTCCGCCGGCGGAAGGCCGGCCGGGGGAGGATCAGCGGACCTTCTGGACCGTCCAGACCTGGGTGGCGCGGCCGTCGGCCCGCTGGAGGTCGAGCAGCCACGCGCCGTAGTAGGCACGGTTGCTGACCGTCAGGGCGTAGGCGCCGCTCGGGTCGGTGATGGTGGTCGAGCCGCTCTGGGCGTTCAGCTTCCACTTCTGCGTGGCGCCGTTGCCGCACGGCTGCTGCGCGATCCACATGCCCTGCGCGGGGGCTCCGCCCGTCTGGAGGCACTTGCCGGAGACGGAGGACTTGATGCGGAACATCCCGCCGCCCGCGTCCTCGAACAGCCACTGCTGCTGGGCGTAGCCGTTGGCGCGGCCGCCGACGAGGACGGTGCCGTCGGCGCTGCGGCCGCCCCACAGCTCGGCGTTCATGCCGGTGCTGCCGTTGCCGAGGGTGTAGCGGGTGTTGGGGGCGGTCCCGCCGCCGCCGGCGCCGGTCGTCTTGAAGACGGTGGTCTTGCCGGCGCCGCTGTCGCGGCCGGCGCTGTCGCGGACCGAGACGGCGACCTTGTACTCGGTGCCCGGCTGCAGGTTGTAGATGCGCACGGCCTGCGACTGCACCCACGTCAGGTGCTTGCCGCCCAGCAGCACCTGGTACCAGGAGGCGCCGTCCACCTTCGGCCAGCTGACCACGGCCGAGTTCGACTGGATCTGGCCGACCGTTACGGTCGGGCCGCCGCCCGGCTTCTTCGTCGGAGTCGGCGTGGGCGTCGGCTTGGGGTTCGGGTTGGGGTCGGTGGTCCCGCCGCCGTTGCCCTTGCCCTTCATCAGGAACTGGTTGTCGGCGATGTTCCAGTGCGTCGCCAGGTAGCTGCCCGGCTTCGGGTTGGTGTGGAAGTAGTCGTCGTGGTTGCAGTCCAGGATGTTCTCGGACGCCTTGTTGGTGCAGACGTTGCGCATCTTCGGGTAGTACGGCGTGTCCGAGTAGCACATCACGTCCCACTCGTCGGTGCAGTGGGCGCCGCGGCTGGTGTTCGGCGCGCTGTTGTTGACCGCGCCGAGGTTGTGGCCCAGCTCGTGGGCCGCCGTGTGGCCGCCCCAGCAGCCGGTGTCCGTACGGCCGTAGGAGGGGCCGAAGTTGCTCAGGTTGTTCTGGCCGGGGCGCTCGTCTCCCGCGAAGGTGCCGATGCCGCAGTAGACCTGGCTGTCGGCGAAGATCATGTACTTGCGGTCGCGGCGGTCCAGGCCCTTGGCGGCCAGCGCGCGGTTGGTGGCGCTGAAGTCGGCCAGGGCGGAGGCCGGGAGCTCGATGTTGAGCACGGTGGGCGTGCAGTCGGCCGCCGTCACGTAGCGGATGTGGCGGACACCGCCCGTCTCCTGTGCGCTCATCGAGTAGATGAGGTCGGCGTCGGCCGCCCACTTGCGGAAGGAGGCGAAGTACTGGGAGTACCGGTCGCGGTCGGGGCCGTGCACGTACACGACCTGGACGCGGTTGCCGGAGCTGCCGTCGCCGTCGCACTGGACCGTCTGGCCGGCGGGGCCGGCGGCGACGGTCTGGCCGCCGCCCGCGGCAGCGGGGGCGGGAGCGTCCTTGGGCGCCGCCTTGGCGGCCTTTGCGTCGGCGGCGGGCGCGTCCTGAGGACGCCCGCTGCCCTGGGCCGCGGCCTCGGGCTTGGCCGGGTCGGACGCCACGGCCTCGGTCTTGACCGCGGGCGGGACCTCCTTCTTGATGTCCACGTCCTTCGGCGGGGCGTCGGGGCCGTGGCTGCACAGGCCGGTGTCCGTGCGGTACACGCCCACGCACTTGTCGCCCTTGGGCGCCGCCTTCAGGCCGTCGTAGACCATGCCGCGCGCCGGTTCGTTGGCCGGCTCGCTCGGGAGGGCCTCGGGCTCCGCGTCGCGGGCGGGCGCCGCGGCCGGAGTGATCGCTTCCGCGATGCCGTCGGCCTGGACGGTGGTTTCGGCCTGGGCGTCGTCGCCGAGGCCGGAGTACGCGATGCCCCCCGCCATCACCGCCGCCGATGCCAGGGCGGCGGTGAAGAGTATCAACCGGCGCGGCTTGCGCCGGTGTTCGGGCTTGCTTCGACGATGCCTCGTCATGCGCACCTCAAATCCTTGGTCGGAGGAGTGGGTGCGCGGAAGCCTGCCAGACGGGCGCGGTGGAGAATTCGGACAAACGGGAATGCGGCCCGAGATATCTGACTGTTACCTTCGGGTTTGATTTGATGAACAGTCAACTTGCTTGCACGCAGCGGAAGTTACGCGCGTAGGGGTCCAATGGTCCAGTCCTTTGGCGCCGCGTCGTTATCAAATCGAAATATGCACCAGAGGCTTGTTGACGGCAATTCAGTCAGGGATTCATCTAATTACTACGAACTGAATTCCCCTTGTCACGAGCGGTGAGGAATCCTTCGCTCCGCCTCAGGATCCGCACACCGCCGCCACATCGCGCCGCGCGGCGCTCATCGCCGGGCCCCTGGGCGATGCCCGAGCTTGACCCATTTCGCGGTGCTCGGAACGCCCTTCGCGTCGAGGAGGAAGAGCATGTAGTAGCCGGGCGGGGCGTCCGCCGCGCTCGGCGGCGTCCGCAGCTCCACCGCTCCGGAGCGCACCGCCGTGATCGCCGGCTCCAGGTGGCGCTGGCTCGTGTTCACCGCGTGCGTGACCGTGGTCGGCGCGAGCAGTACGGCCCGCCGGACGGCCGCCGCCGTGGACGTCGCCGCCTCGAACCGCTCCCCGTAGCCCAGTTCGCGCCCCGGCACGCCGTCGAGGGCGGGCCGGCCGCCGCCCTGGTGGAGGTAGGCGGGCTCGTACAGCTCGATGCTGCCGTCCATGCCGTCCGTGATGTCGGGGTCGTTGGCGATCTGCTGGAGCTCGTCGCCGGTGACCAGCACCCGCCCGTCGGGCAGGACCAGGGCGTTGGAGTGGTAGCCGCGCGGCAGCCGCTGCGCCGGGCCGAGCCGCCACCTGCCGCGGGTGTCCCGCAGCTCGACCTGCCGGTACTTCAGGTCCGCCTGCGGGTTGAACGGGCCGTGGCCGTAGTCCCGGGTGCTCAGGGCGCCGTTGACGGTGAGGAGCGTGCCGTCGGGCAGGATCAGGGTGTCGTCCTGGGTGCGGCCGAAGGCGCGGGGCTCCTCTGTGGTCCACCGGCGGCCGGTGAGCCGGTAGGTGTTCGGGTCCCGCGGGTCGCCGCCGAGGACGAGGACGGAGTCGGGGCCGCGCAGCCCCGCCGGCAGCGGCACGGCGGAGCCGTACCCGCGGAAGTCGGCCGGCCGCCGCGGCAGGTCGGCCCGGGTCTCCCGCACGGGGTCGAACAGCCACTGCTGGTCGGCGTCCCGGCCGAGGCCGTAGACCATTCCGTCGCGCAGCGAGAACAGGTGCGGGTAGTCGTTGCGGAACGGCGCGTCCACCCGCAGCCGCTCCGCAGCCAGGCCGACGGGGATCTCGTACGGCATCCAGGGCACCGGGTGGCGCAGCGCGGGGAAGCGCTCCACCACCGGCGTCGGGGTGCCCGTACCCCGCTCGGACTGGCCGGACACGATGATCTGCCGGCCGTCCGGCACGGTCACCACCGACGGGTACCAGCGGCCGACCGCCATGTCCGCGTTGCGGAACCAGGTCTCGGTCCACGGGTCGAAGACGAACGACAGGCGGGCGCCGCTGCCGCCCTTCCCTCCGGCGTTGCCGCCGAAGACGCCGACCATCCCGTTCGGCAGGAACGCGTGGCCCGCGCAGAAGAACGGCGCGGGGCGCGGGGCGAAGGTGCCGTCCGGCATCAGGACGGTCGGCGGTTCCACCTTCCGGAACGCCCCCGCCCCCGTCCCGCGCGCCGGGTCCCACAGGTAGGCGCGGCCGGCATTCGTCCTGCCGATCCGGTCGGTGGGGCCCGTCTCCTTCGTCGGATCGGCCTCCACCCGCTCGAAGGAGAACAGCAGCACCTTCCCGGTGGGCAGCAGGGCGGCGTGCACGCCGAAGTCGGGGGAGGGGAAGAACTCGGCGAAGCGGCCGAAGCGGGCCGCGGCGAACGCGGCGTTCGTCCCGCGCTGCGAGGCCGTGAGGGAGGCGAGGCTCGCGGTCCGCTTCGCCTGGGGGTAGCCCTTGGCGCCGGCTGCCGCCGAGCGGCGCCCGGCATGCGCCCGGGCGTGCTCCTCGCCGAGTACGGCGGCCTCCGCCGGGTCCGCATCCGCCCGGGGCCCGGCGGCGCCGTCCGCGTGCGCGGCGGCCGCCGGCAGGGCGGAGGCCGCCGTGGCGAGGGGCGCCTGCGCGAGGGCGGCCGCCAGGGCCGCGGCGACCCGGAGCGCGGTGGTCAGGCGTGCGGAGCGACCGCGACCCGGCATGGGCCCTCCTCCCGGGAGCGAAAGCGCCCAGAATAGGAGGAACTGCCCGCCCGGCTCGGCCGGGGCGCGTCGTTGCGGGCCGAACGGGGTGCCGAGTGGGGCCGTTCAGCGGTGGCAGCCGCCCTGAAGAAACGTTCCACCGGTGAATCGGGTCACCCGGAAGGGTGGGGTGCCGTACCCGGTGGTGACGGCCGCCCCCGCCCGGCGGCTATCCATGGCGACGTGATCAAGCCACTTCGCACCGCACTGACCATCGCCGCCGTGACCGGAAGCCTGGTCGCCTTCTCGCCCTCGGCGGGGGCGACCGCCACGGCGCCGCCCACCGGCAAGGTGACGGTCGACGTCGCCACCGTCAACGGCTCGGGCTGCCGCCCCGGCACCGCCACCGTCGCCGTCGCCCCCGACAACTCCGCCTTCACCGTCACCTACAGCGACTACCTGGCCCAGGCCGGGGCCGACGTCCCCGTCACCGAGGGCCGCAAGAACTGCCTCCTCTCCCTCGTCGTCAACGTCCCGCAGGGCTTCACCTATGCGGTGTCGAAGGTCGACTACCGCGGCTTCGGCAGCCTCGCGGAAGGCGCCATCGGCACCCAGAAGGCCAGCTACTACTTCCAGGGCATGAGCCAGACCATGTCCCGCAGCCACCAGTTCCACGGCGCCCTCGACGACAACTGGCAGGTCACCGACACCACCGGCATCGAGGCGCTCGTCTTCGCCCCCTGCGGCGAGAAGCGCAACTTCAACATCAACACCGAACTGCGCGCCGAGGTCGGCACCTCGGACAAGACCCAGGTCAGCTACATGACCGTGGACTCCACCGACGGCAGCCTCAACACCGTCTACCACTTCTCCTGGAAGGAGTGCCCGGCCCGCTGAGCCGGGCCACCGCCCGACCCGGGCGGCAGGCCGCCCGGCCTGCCGCCCTTCCCCCCGCCCGCCGACCGGCCCCGCCGGGGGACGCCTACGGGAGGGCCTGGCGGAGTTTCGCGTGGAGGTCGGCGGCCAGCTCGGACTTCGACGGCGGCTTCGCGGACTGCAGACGGCCCAGTTCCGCCGCGAACGTCTGTGTGAACGCACCGTAGAGAGGGGTGCGGGGCCGCTGCACGGCCTTCTGGAGCGCAGGCAGCAGTGTGCCGTGCGCGTACTCGGGCCGGCCCTGCCCGTCGCGCGGCATCCGGTCGGTGCTCTCCTTCGAAGCCGGCGCGGACGGCGCCCCGGAGCCCTTGAGAAGCTTGCACTCGAGGCCGTCGTGGTCGTAGGCGGAGCGCCGGGTCGCCGCGAATCCGGCGTTCAGCAGGCAGCGTTCGCTGCCCGCGTCGGTGAGATAGCGGACGAGTTCCACCGCGGCGTTGGCCCGCTTCGAAGCGGTCGTCACTGCCAGGTTCTGCCCGCCCAGCACAGCCCGCCCGGGCAGTGGGGCGACACCGAGCTGCTCCGGCGTCAGCGACTGGTGGAGCGCGCCGTAGGCGTAGGGCCAGTGGCGCAGGAACGCGGTGCGGCCGCGCGCGAAGTCGTTGAGGGAGTCCGCCTCGTCGGACCGGGCGGAGTCAGGGAGGGTGTACGCGGCCTGGGTCCTGTTGCGCAGCTCGTCCACCCCCGCCTCCAGCATCTTGGGCGTGCCGCTGTAGCGGCCGGCGCCGTCCGTGAGGCGCAGGCCGTCCACCGCGGAGGCGAACGCCTCGATCCCGTTGACGGTGAGGCCCTCGTACGAGGCGTCGAGCTGCGCCGTCCACCCCTTCTCGTACGCCTGCGCGGGCTTGCGGTCCGCCGCGCCGAGGGCTTCGGTGAGCTGCTGCACCACGGACCAGTGGGTGTCCTTGCCGAGTTCGGGGTCCGTCACGCCGGCGCTCTTGAGGTAGTCGCGGCGGTAGTACAGCAGCCCGACGTCGCTGTTGAAGGGGACGGCGTACACCTGGTCGCCCCATTTTGCGGTCGCGGCCACGGACGGGATGACGTCCTGGTCGTCGACCAGGTCGCCGGGCAGCTCCCGGACGAGGTCGGCGGCCGCGAACTCGGGCACCCATGTCACGTCCAGGTTGACGACGTCGTACTCGGCGCTGCCGGACTGGAGCGCGCCGAGGAGCTGGCTGCGCTGCTGGTCGGCGGAGCCGGGCAGGTCGACGATGCGGGCCCGCCAGCGGGTGCCGGCGGCCGCCTGCTTCTTGTTCCAGTCCTCCACGAGCTGCCGGCGGATGCCGCCCCTGCCGGTGACGTCGACCCCGCTGGCGAGGACGATGTCGCCTCCCGTGTCCGCGGCGTGGGACGCTCCGGACCCGCTGCCCGCGGCGGCGCCGCCGGACCCGCTGTCCGGGGCGGCGTCGCACGCGGGGGCCAGGAGCAGTGCCAGCAGTGCGGCGAGCACGCCGCCGGGCCGGCGCCGCCCGCCGCGCGGCGTGCGCGTGCGGCGCGCGCCCGCCGCGCGGGCGGCTGTCCCCGGGCCGTTCCTCATGCCTCGTCCCCCGTTCCGGTCCTGGCGACCTCTTCCCGCAGCCGGGTGACGAGGTCCCCCCTGGTGTCCAGGCAGCGTCCGCCGCTCGCCTCGGCGAGGGCCGCGGCCGGCTTCTCCGGGTCGCAGACGCCGTCCAGGAGGGCCATGACCACGGGGACGCCCTTCGTCCGGGCCGACTGGAGCAGGCCGTCCAGGCGCCCGGACTCGGCGAGGCGGCCGTTGTCCTCGCCGTCGGTGAGGAACACCACCAGCTGCGGGCGGTGGTCGTCGGTGCCGCGCCGGGCCATCTCGTCCACGGCGGCCGTCAGCGCCCGGTACGGGTCCGCCTCCAGGTCCAGGACGGGAGCGGCGGCCACGGCGCGCTGGGAGTCCGCGCGCTGCGCGTGCCTGCCGAAGGGGAGCACCTCGGTGTGGTGGCGGCCGGTGCGGGGGTCGCTGGCGACCCCCCACACGCCGTAGTCGTCGTTCCCGCCGAGCCCCGCCAGGGACTGGGAGATGATGCCGGGCGCGCCGCCCGCCCCGGTCCACAGTTCGCCCATGGAGCCGGAGGAGTCCAGCAGGAACAGCACCCGGCCGGGCCCGTTGGCCTCCCGGTAGCCCTTGAGCGCGGCGGCCATGGCGGCCGGGGACGCGGGGCCGGCGAGTGTGCCCGGATCCTCCAGGGCGCCGAACGCGCTGAACGCGGCCTTGTCGTCCGTGTCGCCGCCCTTCCCGGCTCCGTCCGCGCCGAGCGGGGGGTGGTTGGCGGCGGAGCTGCGGAACCCGTCCTGCCCGAACACGGCGAGCCCGCCTTTCCCGGCGCCCTGCCCGTTGCCGGTGAGCCAGTCGTGGAACCGCCGCACCGCGTCGTCGCGCTGGTCGGCTTTCCGGCTTGCGCCCACCCAGCGGACCCGGACGAACGTGGGGGCGAGCCCCGGCACGTCCGCGGGGTAGGCGGCCATCCGCCGGGCCCGCGTCGTGCTGTCGCAGCCCACGCCGGTCCTGAGCAGGAACTCCGGGACGAGGGCGGCGGTCCGCTCGTCCACCGCGTCGTCGTCGGGCAGCGTGCACAGCAGGTCCACGCCGGTCCGGGCGGGCGGCCCGGCCTGCGCCACCGCCCGCTCGGCCGCGGCCGGGTCGTCCTGATCGGGGCCGTGGAGGGCGACCGTGGCGAGGAGGCCCGCGTCGGTGTGCTCGGGGTCCGTGCGGCGCACCTCGGCCCCGGGGTCCCGCTGCCGCAGGGCCGCCGTGAGTGCGGCGAGGCGGCCCGTACGGTCGCGCAGGGCCTCGCCGGAGAGGTTCTGCGGGACGGCGAGGACGACGGGCGAGTACGCGAAGGGCGCCGGGTCGGCCGTCAGCTCGGCGTACGCGGACTCGTCCGCGGGGGGCCGGGCCCGCTCGACGTCGGCGGGCGAGGCGGGGATCCAGATGTCGGGCTGGGGGCCGATGTCGCGCTGAGGGTTGTTCTCCTCGCCGGCGGGCCGCAGCCAGGGGCCGGACTGGCGGCCGAACGCGGTGATGACGGCGGCGGATCCGGCACTGTAGACGGTGATGCCGGAGCGGCGGCAGCCTTCCGCGGTCCTGTTGCCGGCGGAGGCGAGATAGGCCTCGGCCGCCTTGCGGACGGTGGGCTCCAGGTCGGGGTCGGTGAGCAGCCGCAGCTCCAGCGGGGGGCGGCACGGCGGCCGGTGGGCGCCGCCGAAGTATGCGAGGCCGGCGAAGACGAGGGAGAGCGCGGCGGCGGGGATCCCGACGAGCGTCGCGAGCCGCCGCGGATCGAACGCCCACCCCGCGGCCCGCCCGCCGGAACCCCTTCCGCCGCCGGTCGCCCCGGAGCCGCTTCCGCTGCCGGTGCTGCTGTCCTCGCCGGGCATGCCGGAGCCGGCCCCTTCGTCTGCAGTGCCGTGGTGGCGTCCGCCGCCGGGCGTGCCGGCACCGCTGCCTGCGCCGAGTGTGCCGGCAGTGTTCCCTCCGCCGACTGCACCGGGGGAGTTCGGCCCGCCGGGCCCGGTGCGGCTTGCGGCGCCGTCGGTGCCGGCCGAGCCGCCGGCGACCTGCGCTCCGCCGGTGCCGTCGGGACCGGCCGTGCCGCCGGAGGCGGGCGCGGAGTCGGGCGTGTCCGGTCCGGTCGGGCCGCCCGTGGGCGGGGTGTCGCTGTCCGGGCCGGCTCCGGGGCCCGACGGTTTGCCGGCGCCGTGCGTCTCGGTGCCCGTGGGCGGGGGCACGGGTAAGCGCGGCGGACGCCGTGCGGCGACGGCCAGGAGGACGTCGGCGCCCGATGTCGCCGGGCGGCTCTGCGGCTCCCACGGCTCGGGCGGTTCCCGCAGGGTGGTGTGGTGGGCCGACATGTGGGCCCGGAGCCGGTCGGCGAGCCCGGCGAAGGTGACCTCTCCGCCCCGCCCCCGCAGTCCGCGCTCCAGCAGCTCCACCAGCCGGGCGGTGAACGGCGTGGGCGTGTCGTCGTCGCCGGCGTCGATGCGGTTGTTGGCCTGGACGCTCATCAGCAGCGAGGTGCGCCGCCGCTGCGGCGTGCCGAGCGCGTCCCACGCCGCCGCCGCGTTGCCCGCGTAGCAGCAGTCGAGGACGACCACCACGTGTTCCGCCCGCGCCGCGGACAGCACGGCCAGGACCCCCTTCCACGGCGCGGCGCCGAGGAAGACGGACTCGGCGCCGGGGACGACGGTCGCCCGGCGCATCTGGAGCCACAGCCCGTCGCCCGTGCTGGGGACGGCCCCGTGCCCCGAGAAGTAGAGCAGCAGCAGCCCTTCGGCTTCGGCAGCAGCCGTGTACAGCTCGCGGTCGAACTCGTCGACGTTGCGGGGCCGGGAGACGGTGACCCCGTCCGGGCCGAACACCCCTCCCGCGCGGAGCACCCGCTCCAGTTCGGTGAGGTTGTGCGCGACCGCCGGGAGGTCCCCGGACACCCCTGCCGGGTGCTTCGGCTGCTTGAAGGCGTACTCGGGCACGCCGACGAGCAGCGCGCGATTCACCTTCCCGCGCGGGTCGAAGCGCGCCACCGGGCTATCTCCCGTCATTCTCCGGGGCGACCTCGACCTCCGGGGGCTCGCCGCGCTCGACGGCGCGGCGGTTCTCCCGCCATGCGCGGACCCCGCTCTTCACCTGCTCGTAGACCTCGTCGAACAGCTTCGTCGCGGCCGCGCCGACGAGCACGAGCACGATGTCCATCGCGGCACCCATGGGGCTGCTGTCCGGATCCTGCACCGACGGCTGCTCACGGATCTCCAACCGCCCGCCGTTCCTCAGCACTTCGAGCCGGTGCTCCCGCTCCAGCCACGCCTTCAGGGCCGCGACGTCCGCGTCGTTCGCGCCCCGGACCATGCGTACCCGGATGGTGTTGTTCGCCAAAGCTCCCCCCTCAGCCACAACTCCTCATGATGTCACGCGGGTTGGCGCCAGGGGAGGGTTGTGCACGATCGGGTGACCGAGGACCAGGACGAGGAACGACGGTGTCCGCGACAGCTTGCCGTACCTGTCGCCGAACTCCTCCCGCCGGGCCGGGTCGGCCCGCGGCTCGTACAGCTCGCGCAGGCCCAGTCCGGCGCGGTGCACGTCGGCGGGCATCGCGCCGAGTGGGCGGCGGAAGAACCGGACGACGGGCGCGGGCGGCGGAAGCCCGTCCACTTGTCCGTCAGGTCCTCCATGCGGAAACAGTCGCCGCTGGGGGACATGGCGAAGTCGTCGAGCGGCTGGTGGCGGTCAGCCGTCCGCCCGCGCAGCCGGCCTCCGGCACCGTGCGGCCGGCGAGCGGCGGGCACGCGGCCTGTACGGCGGGCCGGTCCAGCAGCGTGTTGTGGACGCTGTCCGTGCTGCCCCGGTCGTACCGGACCGCGAAGACCTCGTAACCGCCGTCGTGCGCCATGGCGTTCCCCCTCGTCTCCCGCGCCCACGTACCGCGGAGCGGCGGCCCCGCGGGCCCGTCAGCGCGGGCCCGGGCCGCCGGGGAGGGGGTCGCGGGCCAGGAGGTCCGCCATGGCCGCGGGCAGCGGCGGGCCGTCCAGTGCGGGCCGGCCCGGCCCCCGGGCGGCCGCCCACAGCACGCGCGGGCCGAACAGCGTGCCGACCCCGGACCGAAGCGTCATGACCTGGGTCAGGGCGCGGGTGACGGTGTGGTCCCCGGTCGCGGTGTGCACGAGGCGGCCCACGTACCGGTTGGCGATCCGGTCGACCGCGCCGGCCGACCTGCCCCGGCAGCCGGGCAGGCCGATGTCAGCGCCGGTTGCCAGCAGCCAGGCGGCGGTGCCCGGCGCGGCGAGCGCGCGCTGCGCCCGCCGGGTGAACCCGGGCCCGCCGGCGCCTTCGGCCCGGGCCGCGGCGTCCCGCAGGGCGAGCGCCCCGAGGGCGGCCACCGACATGCCGTGCCCGTAGACGGGGTTGAGGGCGCAGGCGGCGTCGCCCAGCACCAGGAACCCCTCGGGCATCCGCCGGTGTTCGTAGCGGTGGCGCCGGTTGGCGGTGGCCCGCGTGACGATGACGTCGGAGAGGGGCTCGGCGCGCGCGAGGAGGTCCGCGGCGAGCGGGCTGCGCAGCCGCCGGGCGAACGGCTCGAAGTCCTCGTTCGCCCCGGTCGGGTTGGCGCCTCGGCTGCCGGAGAGGCTGACGAGCCATTCGTCGTTCTCGACGGGCAGGATCGCCGCGTACCGGGCCGGCCCGCCCGCCCCGGACTCCGGCTGGATGGTGACGACGGGCCACCCCCGCGTCGGCAGGGGCGCCCGGTACCGGCGGGTGGCGTAGGCGACGCCGGGGTCGACGACCTCGGGCGCGGGCGACGGCAGCCCCAGCCCGGCCAGCCAGCGCGGCGTACGGGAGCCCCGGCCGGTGGCGTCTACCGTCAACGCCGCGGCGATGTCGGTGTGCGTCCCGTCGGCGTGCCGTACCCGGGCCCCGCGCACCCGGGCGGCGCTGCCGAGCAGCGACACCGCCTCCGCCCCGTGCAGCAGGCGCACCCGGGGGAGGTCCAGGAGCCGGGAGCGCACGGCCGCGTCGATGAGGGGGCGGCTCGCGGCGATCAGGAAGTGCGACGCGGGCCACAGCCGGTACCAGCCCGCGGGGGACAGGGCGACCATCGCCGCCGGGACCGGCACGCGGTTCGCGCCGGCCGCGAGCCACCGCGCGCACGTCCCCGGCAGCAGCTCCTCGATGGCCTCGGCGCCGCCCGACCACAGCATGTGCGCGTGCCGTGCCTGCGGCAGGCCCCGGCGCGGCGCGCCCGCGGTCCCCGGGGCCGGTGGGCCGTCGCGTTCGACGACGAGGACCTCGTCCGCGTACGGGGCCAGCGCGGCCGCGGCGAGCATGCCGGCGAGCCCGCCGCCGAGCACGAGCGCGGTCTGCGGTCCGGGGGTGCCCGGCCGGCGCGGGCGGCCGGAGCTTGGGGAGGCGGGCATCCTGCTCAGCCGCTCTCGGGGACGCGGGCCCGCAGCGGCCGCCGGGGGCGCGGCGCGGTGCCGAGCCGGGCGAAGTGCACGCCGAGCAGGCCCAGTTCCTCGTACCCGGCGGCGACGGGGTACGGGCTCCGGGGGGCCGGGCCGGCCGGGGCGGGCGCACCCTCCTCCGTGCGGCCGGCGGCCCGGGCCCGGAGCGCGGCGCGCACCAGGGCGGCCTCCGCGGCGGTGCGGGCCTGCGCCGCGGAGTGGCCGGCCGCCTCGGCCTGCCGCTCCAGCAGGGGGCGGCTCGCCTCGTCCATGTACGGGGCGAGGTCGTGGATGCCGTCCGCGACCTGGGTGGCCCGCTGCGTCGCCCGCATCGCGATCGGGGACCACAGGGGCAGCCGCATCGTCGTGAACCGGGCGTCCGGATGGTCCTGCAGGGCCCGCCACAGCGGGTACATGCGGCGGTGCGCGCGCCAGGCACGCCAGGACTCCTCCAGGCGGGGCCCGGCGAGCGGCATGAGGAACCCGCAGGCGCCCAGGCCGGCGCCGATGCCGGCGGCGGGCGGGGCGGCGGTCGTGCTGAGGACGTCCAGGTCGGCGCCGAGCCAGCGGGCGGCGAGTGCGGTCCCCTTCAGGACGCCGAAGGCGAGGTTGAAGCTGAACGCGGTGACGAGGGTCAGCAGGCCGTTCCTGACCCAGCCGCGGTCGAGTTCGCGCGCCCAGCGCAGGCAGGTGCGGGTGACGACCAGCGCGGCCCCGGTGTGGGCCGCCAGGTACACGGCGATCAGCTCGCGGATGAACGGCGTGCGCGCATAGTGGGTGTCGAAGTCCTGCCGGCGCTCCACCGGTGCGTCACCGAGGGCGAACAGGACGGCGAGGACGGTGATGACGGCGGCGGTGCCGCCGATCCAGCCGAGCGCCTGCCGGCGCTGCGCCCGCGCCGGGCCGCCGCGCCAGTGCAGGATCAGCACCAGGGAGGCACAGGAGAACGAGACGACGAGCGAGTAGACGAGCGGCGCGCCGGCGTTCGGCACGCCGGTCCAGCGGTTGACGCGTTCGACGACGGGCGGCGCGGCGAAGAACCAGCTGCTCGCGCCCGTCGCGATCAGCGCGCAGACGGAGCGGACCATCGGGGAGCGCCAGCCGCGCAGCAGGGCGGGCAGTTTCACCGCGAGGGCCAGGGCCATGGCGGTCGCCGGTATGAAGTAGTCGCTGCCTCGCATCATCGGACGCCACGGTGTCCGGGGGAGGCCGGGGCGGGCGCAGGGTCCGGTTCCGGACAGGTGGCTGCGGCAGTGTCCATGGTCTCGGCGAGCCTTCCGTACCCGTCTCTCAACGACCCTCCAGGCGATGGGTGCAGGGGGCGTTCGGGCTGCCGGCACGCTCCTGCGACCTGCAATACCAATAGATCACGGATCGGATCGCTCACGCAATCGAGTGTCGGCAGGTGGACCGGGAGCCGCCGGGCCGGGCCGGGCGGGAACGCCTGACTTCCGGCGGCTGCCGGTGGTTCCGGGGGAAATGCCGTCCTTTGTTGCGTGGTTGGGGTGGCCGAAACCAGCCGATGTGCCGAACGGGGCCCGTGGCGGACCCCGTTCGGCGGCGGATGGCCGGTCAGACTCCGGCGGGCGCCGGGTCGGCAGCGTCCTGGCCCGCGGGGGCTGCGGCCGGGACGCGGTCGCCGTCCGCGCCGTCCTGCGCGGGCTGCGGGATGCGGTGCAGGCCGCGCCGGTCGTACAGGCGGGTCGCGCCGAAGCCGAAGGCCAGGGCGCCGGCCAGGGCGAGGCCCATGGAGGCCCAGGCGCGGGCCAGGCCGGCGTCGGCCTGGGCGTCGAAGTACAGCAGGGAGCGCAGGCCGCCGGTCAGCTGCCGCAGCGGCTCGAACTCCGACAGCGTGCGGAAGAAGCCGGGCAGCGCCTCCAGCGGCACGGTCGCACCGGAGGAGGGGACGGCCATCGCGATGAAGACGATCGTCGAGACCAGCATGCCGGGCGTGCCGAACGCGGCGAGGAGGGCCAGTCCGCTGACGCCGACCACGGCGATGGTGCCGACCGAGTACAGCCACAGCAGGCCGAGGTGGGAGGCGTCCATGTCGAGCAGGCCGACCGTCGTCGCCTCCACGAGCGAGCCCATGACCACGGACAGGCCGAGCATGAGCGCGGTGGAGATGCCGAGGGTGCGGACGCGGCTGGTGTGGCGGACGGGGGTCCGGCGGCGGAAGGGGCCGAAGTCGGTGTGGAGGTAGCCGAGGGCGTTGTCGACCTGGGAGTGGATGACGTTGGCGCCGAGCATGCCGCACACGAGCAGGACGAGCGCGTAGTAGAAGGCGCTCAGGCCCATCGCGCTGCGTTCGCCGAGGGGGTGCCCGTCGGCGACCTCCACGGCCACCGGGTCGGCCAGCATCAGCCTGGCGGCCGGCGGCAGCTGGGCCCGGTCGGCCGTCCGGCCGCCGTCGGCCTTGGCGAGGAGGTCCTTGCCGAGCTGGGCGGACGCCGCGTGGGCGGCCTTCTGGGTGGCCTGCGAGGCCATGGAGGAGCCGAAGCTGCCGGCTGCCTGGTTCGTCAGCACCGTCAGCTTCGGGCGGGCCGGCTGCGGCTGCGCCTGGCCCTGGCCCTGCGGCTGGGCCTGCGTCTGGCCCTGGGCCTGTGCCTGGCCCTGGGCCTGGCCCTTGCTCTGGGCGGTCTGCCCCTGCCCGCCCGGCGCCGCGGCCGGCTGCCCGGGGGCGGCGAGGCCGGAGACGGCCGCGGTGAAGTCCGGCGGCACGACGAGCGCGCCGTACAGCTTGCCCTGGCCGAGCCGCCTGTCGGCCTCCTGCCGGGTCAGGACCTGCCAGTCGATGCTGCCGTCCTTCCCCGCCGACGTGCGGATCCCGGAGACGACCTGCTCCCCGAGGTTGGTCCGCTTGCCGCCGCCCGCGTCCGCTCCGCGGTCTTCGTTGACCAGGGCGACCGGGAGGTCGCGCAGGTTGCCCTTGGGGTCGACGTTGCCGCCGACGTAGAGCAGGGCGAACAGGGTGGAGACGACGGCGAGGATGAGTCCCGAGCCGATCCACAGCCGCGGGCTGCGGAGCACGGAGGGCGGTGAGGAGGTCATGGAGGCTCCCGGGGGGCGTGCCGGCAGAAAACTGGATATCTGAGGTATCCAGCACTAGATAGTTGCACTATCTTGGAGGGGTGTCCAATCGGCCCGGCGGAGTCCGGCCGCACCAGAGCGAGGAAGCATGAAGATCTCGGAGCTCAGCCGCAGAACCGGCGTGCCGGTCGCCAGCATCAAGTACTTCCGCCGCGAGGGCCTGCTCCCCGCAGGCCGTGCGACCGCCGCCACCCTCGCCGAGTACGGCGACGAACACGTCCAGCGGCTGCGGCTGATCAAGGCGCTGACCGCGCTCGGCGGACTGTCCATCGCCGCCACCCGCGACGTGCTCGCCGCCCTCGACCGGGCCGACACCACCGACGGCACCCTCGGCGCGATCAGCTACGCGCTCCCCGTCCCCGTCGCGGAATCGCCCGCCACCGACTCCGAGGACGACGCCCGCGCCGCGGCGGCCGCCGAGGCGGACGTCGCGGAGCTCGTCGCCGCCATGGACTGGCAGGTCCCGTCCGCCTCCCCGCACGTCCGGGGACTGGCCACCGCCCTCAAGGAGCTGAGGCGCCTCGACCCGCACTACCGGCCGGACCGCCTCGTCGCCTACGCCGGCCTCGCCCGCTCCATCGCCCGCCTCGACCTGGAGCGCGCCGCCGCCATCGACGACCCCGCGGCCCTGGCCGAGCAGGCCGTCATCGTCTTCGCCCTCTCCGCGCCCGTCCTGGAGCTGCTGCGCCGGCTCGCCCAGGAGGACCTGGTCCGCCGCCGCATCGCCGGCGACGCCGGCGCCCCCGGGGCCGACGCAGCTCCGCAGCCCGCCCCCGGCGGCACCGGGGCGCCCTGACCGGCCCCGCCCCGCCGGGCGGCGTCAGGCGGCGAAGACCCGCGCCAGGTGGGCCGCCAGCCCGGCCGCCGCCTCCGGCGCCCCGACCGGCGCGAGCCGCACCCCCAGGTAGCCGTCCGGCCGCACCACGAACGCCGTCGCGCCGCCCGCCCCGTACACCCGGGCGAACTCGCCCCGGCCGTCCACGAACACCGGCAGCGGCGCGGCGTCCGAGGCCGACCCCTCGTACGCGGCGTCCACCGCCGCCCCGTGCCGGTCACGCCCTTCGCCGCCCCCGGAGGAGTCCGGCGCCGCGAGGACCACGCATGCATGAGGCCCGCTCCCGTCCGCGCCGCCGCCCGCGCCGGCCGACCGGCGGGCCAGCGCGGCGAGCTCGCCGCACGCGGCCAGGTCCGCCGCCGACTCGGCGTACATCACCAGCACGTGCCCGCGGTCCCTCAGCAGGTCGAACAGCCGCAGCGGCACCGCCGCGACCCCGCTCGTCAGGCCGCCGCAGTCCGGAGCCCGCTCCCCGGGCCCCGGGCCCGCGCCGTTCCCGCCGCGCGGGCCGACGACGGGACTGCCGGGGTACGCCACCAGCAGCTGCGCCTCGCGGAGCCGGGCCGTGCCCGCGTCCTCCGCATCCGATGCGGCGCCCTGCCGGGCGTGCCGGACCGTCCGGCCCACCACCTCCTCGCCGACGGGGTGCCGCTCGGCGTGGTAGCTCTCCAGCAGCCGGGGGTGCGCCCGGCCCGCCACGGCGAGCGCCAGCTTCCAGGCCAGGTTGTGGGCGTCCTGGATGCCGGTGTTCATGCCCTGGGCGCCGGTCGGCGGATGGATGTGCGCCGCGTCGCCCGCCACGAACACCCGGCCGTCCCCGTACCGGTCCACCAGCCGGTGGCTGATCCGGAACACCGACGACCAGCGCAGTGCCGACGCGGTGACCGGCTCGGGCGCCAGCCGGTCCAGCACCGCCTGGATGTCCTCCAGCCCCGGCCCCCGCCCGGTCTCCAGCCCGTGCGCCACCCCCTCCGCCCCGCCGGCGCCGCCGCCGGAGCCCGCCGCGGACAGTTCGGGCGGCACGAGCATCGACATCCGGTACCGGTGGCGGCCCGGCAGCGGAATGCACACCAGGACGTCGTCCACCGCGCCGTCCGCACCGTGGTGCAGCGAGCGGACGCCGTACCCCGCGGGCAGGCTCCAGTCCACCTCCACGTCGCCGAGCATGTACTCCTCGGGGAACGCCCCGCCCTCGAAGGAGAGGCCGAGCCCCTTGCGGACGGTGCTGTGCGCGCCGTCGCAGCCCACCAGGAACAGCGAGCGGACCTCCTCGCCGCCGCCGGCCGTGGTGATCCGGCTGAGGACGCCGTCCGCGTCCTGCGCGAACGACACCAGCTCGGTGCTGCGCTCGATGCGGGTGCCGAAGCGGGCCAGGTGCTCCTCCAGGATCCGCTCCGTCTCGTACTGGGGGAGCGCCGCGAAGCCGTACGGCACCTCCGGCGGCAGCCGCAGGTCGATGCGGCCCTGCTCGGCCCCGTCCACGTACAGCAACTGGCCGCACATCGGGACGGCGGCCTCCAGCGCGGCGCGGACCAGGCCCATCCGGTCCCACACCTCCAGGGTGCGGGGCTGGATCCCGACCGCCTTCGCGTACGGCAGCCGGCCCGGCAGCCGGTCGATGACGCGGCAGGCCACGCGCTGCCGGCGCAGTTCCGCCGCCGCGGTCAGTCCGACCGGTCCGGCGCCCACGATCAGCACATCGGTGTCCGTCACTGGCCCTCCCCGGGGAGATCCCCGAGCGCGTGTCCTCCCATCGTCGGCCGGGGCCCCGGCGCCGGCCACCCGGCGCCGGGGCCGCGCCCGCGCGGAGGGGATCCGGCGGGCGCGGGACGGCGGGTCAGACGCCGCGCGGCCGGTCGTCCACCACGGAGCGGAGCTTGCCGCTCGTCGGGACGCGGTCGAGCGCGGCGCCGTCCACCGCCTCGACCACCAGCTCCAGCAGCCCCTCGGCCACGGCCGAGCGGAGCTCCGGATACCCGGACAGGAACACCTCGCGCAGCCGCTGCGGATCCGTCCCCTCCGCCTGCTCCACCCGCACCGCCAGCCGCTCCCGCTCCGGGCCGGCGCCGATGCGGAGCTGCAGCTCCCCGCGGTGCCCGCCCTCGCCGGCCAGGGCCGTGAAGCGGCGGTGGTTCAGCAGGTACGTGGCCACCCGCACCGTGTCGCCGGTCCGCCCCAGCAGCTCGAAGCGCGGGGCGAGGCTGCCGCACGGGCAGCGGCCCGGGATCTCCCTGCCGAGGTCTCCGATGACGTACCGGCCCAGCTGCTGGCCGCGCCTGGCGTGCGTGGCGAAGACCAGCCGGCCCGCCTCCCCGGGAGCCGCGGGCCGGTCCTCGGCCTCGTCGAGGATCTCCAGGGTGTGCAGGTCGGCGTGCAGGTGGTGGACGCCGCCCCAGCTCTCCGTGCACTGGTAGCCGAGCGGGCCGAGGTCGGTGCTGCCGTAGGTGATCGAGCGCACGACCCCGATGCCGAAGTCCTCCTCCAGCACCCGCCGCTGCTCCGGCGTGAAGTGCTCGCCGCCGTAGAAGACCTTGCGCAGGCCCCCGTAGGCGCGCAGCGTGTCCGCCTCCGCATGCAGCAGCTGCCACAGGTAGGACGGCATCCCGAAGAGGGTGTCCGCCCGGTGCTCGACGATCGCCCGCGCCGTCGCCGCGTGGTCGGGGCCTGCCGCCAGCGGCAGCTGCACCCCGCCGAGCCGCTCCAGCACGGAGAAGAAGCTGATGAAGCTGCCGTACATGCCGCCGCAGTAGAACAGGTTGGCGGTGCGGTCGCCGACCGGGTCGTACCCGGCGGCGATCAGGCCGCGGGCCGCCGCCCGCATCTGCGTGTCGTAGTCGTCGTAGCTGAACAGCGACAGCGCCGGGGCGCCGGTGCTGCCGCCGCTGTGGAAGTACAGCTCCGCGTCCGCCCGCGCGACCTGCCCGTTGCGGGCCTGCACCTCCTCCTTGCCGACCAGCGGCCCCTCCGGGCGGGGCAGGGCGACCGGGCGCGCCAGGTCGTCCAGGCAGGCGGTCGTCGCGAACAGCTCCGGGTCCGCCTGGACGGCGACGCGCCGGCTGTAGCGCTGCAGCGCGTACACGCCGTCGTGCGGCTCGCCCGCGTAGCTGTGCGGCATCGCCCCGACCGGGGTGACCCGGGTCGCGCCGGCGGCCAGCACGGTGCGGGACAGCTCGGCGATGTCGGCGCGGCTGCCCGCGATGCCCGCGGTCTGCAGGTAGCGGCGCATCGGGCGCAGCGTCGCGATCAGCTCCTTGCGGGGCAGCGGCTTGACCCACACGCTGCGGTGCAGCGGGGACGCCGTCAGCGGCGAGCGGGTGTCGGCCATGACCCGCCACGAGCCGTCGGGGGCGGCGAACACCCGCGTCAGGCCCAGGTGTTCCTCCAGCCGCGCCACCAGCTCGGTCGTGGTCAGCTCGGCCTCCCCGGCCGGGTCGGGCGCACCGGCCGGGCCCGCCGGGACGGCCGGCGGGCGGGCGCCGAGGACGGCGGCGAAGCGCTCCGCGAACGCGAAGACCTCCCCCTCGTCCCGCGTGTCGAGGTAGACGACCTGCGGGCTGGAGCAGGCCTGCTGCTCGTACAGGCACACGTCGTCCGCGAGGGCCTCCAGCACGGACGGCTCCGACCAGGCGTCCGCCGTCAGGTAGGCGAAGGAGATCCGGTGCCCCCACTCCACCAGCCGGCACCCGGCCGGCACATGGGCGGCGACCCCCTCGACGGCGGCCTCCCCGCCCCACACGGCGACGGCGTCCGCGGGCGCGCACATCAGGCGCAGCCACTCCTGCCGCGAGGACGGGAAGCGCAGGACGACGATCCGTGCGGCCAGCGCCCCGGTGGGGTCGAGGGCCGCCAGCTCGGCCGTCAGGGCCTGCGCGAGGAGGGTGTCCGCGCTGCTGGTCTTGAGGACGTTGACGTTCCCGGCGAGGAGGCCCTCGACGATGCTGAGCGGCGCGACGGTCGCGGCGTTGCCCGGCGCGATGTGCGCGACCATGCCGACGGGCGCCCACGCCTCGTAGACCGTCTCGCGCGGATCGGCCCGGTCCAGGCGGCCCGGCGCGGCCCCGCCCAGCTCCCGGCGCAGCTTGCGGGTGAGTTCCCGGCGGCCGAGGGCCTGCCCGAGCTCGGCGAGGAGCGCCGGGTCCTCCCCCTCGGGGAGGTGGGCGGCGAGCCGGGCGCGGACGGCGTGCGCCGGGTCGAGGAGGGCGGCGGACAGGGCGTCGCAGGCGGCGAGGACGGTCTCGGTCTCCAGGACGCCGGCGAGCGCGGCCTCGACCGCGGCGGGCAGGTCGGCCAGGCGGCGCCCGGCCTCCTCGTCGCCGATGAAGGCGCCCTGCCAGAAGTGCGGCGCAGCGGCGGTCGGAGCGGCCGCAGCGGCGGTGGTGGTGTCGATCATGGTCAGGCCATGCCCTTCATCAGTTCGGCGGCGGCCACCGCGCAGCTCCGGTTGCGGCTCACCCCGGCACGCCCGTGGACGGTGAACCAGGGGGTCGGCACGTCGCACCCGCAGGCCTCGCCCGGCTGCAGCGAGGCCAGGTCGCCCATGACGACGCTCTGCGCCGGGACGGAGGTGATGTACGGCGACACCAGGTGCAGGTAGCCCGGCTCCCCGTACGGCAGCGGTTCGAGGGTGCGTGTGGAGCGGATCACCACCCGCGACCACACGGGGGCGTGCAGCCGGTGGCGGTCGCACTCCACGTACGGGATGCAGTGCTCGACGGAGCCGAAGGTGTCCCGGATCCGCTCGCCCGGAATGCCCAGCTGTTCGGTGACCCGGTCGTACAGCTCCTCCTTGCCGATGCGCCGGTCGGCGTGGCCCTTCCACCCGCCGCCGAGGACGACGAGGGAGCCCTCCGGGAGCTGCAGCGGAGGCATGCCCATGGCGCGCATCCGCTCCAGGGTGAAGAAGAGGAAGGCCGGGAAGCCGAGGATGCGGACCGGCGCGCCGTCCTCGGCGAAGCGCCGGAGGGCGGCGATGCAGCCGAAGGGGTCGAACTCGTGGCCGCTGCCGGTGTTGCGCAGGGCGTACGCGACGCTGCGGGCCGGCGCGAAGTCGCACAGGTAGTTGTCGGTGAAGGCCGTGCCGAGATTGAGGGAAGGCGCCGGCTCGTAGCTGTAGAGCAGGTAGTTGACCTCCTGCCCGGGGGTGATCCAGCCGTTGCGCTCGAAGATCCGGGCGACCATGCGCTGCGCGGAGCGGATCGTCCAGGTGTCGAAGAACATCTGCGACTTCTGCCCGGTCGTGCCCGAGGACGTCAGGTGCAGTTCGACGTCCTCGCGGGGGATGGACAGCACCTCGTGGCGCTTGAAGAAGTTCGCGTGGACCAGCGGCGTCCGGTACGGCTCGGCCGGCGGCGTCGCCTCGTACAGCGAGCGGAAGAACGGCGACCGCGCGCGGTGCCAGGCGTGCGACTCGGCCATGGCCGCGGCGAACAGCTCGTCCTCGGCAGGCCCGCAGGCGTAGGGGTCGGTCAGGTCGCACAGTCGCTGGACGTGCGGCAGGAGGGCCGGGTCGGGTACGGACACCGGCGCGAGATGGGGGTTCATCGGGCAACCTCGGATGGGGTGGGCAGGTGGGTCGACGCCCAGGCCGACACGTAGCAGTCCAGGTAGGGCCGCAGCGGCGGTTCGACGGCGACGCCGCGGAAGTCGATGCGCTCCGAGGAGCGCGACAGCACGGCGTAGTCGCGGAAGCCTTCGCCGTCGGCGCGCATCGCCGGGTACAGCGCCCCGGCGACGAACCCCTGGGCGTGGAAGGCCTGGAGGGCTTCCGGGCGGTCCAGCGGCACCAGGGCCTCGACGTAGCCGGCGCCGGCCCGGGCCAGGGCGCGGGTGACGGGCTCCAGGTACGCGGCGGCCGCGGCGGGCTCGGGGTGGGCGGTGAGGAGGGAGCAGTAGCCGCCGGTGCGGTTGAGGTAGGCGTAGACCTCGAACCGGCCGTCCTCCGGGGTGAGCAGGACGTTCGGGGTGTGCAGCGGGTAGAACCAGTCCCCCCGGCCGGGGAACCGCTCCCGGAAGCGGCGGCGTACGAACGCCGGGGCCTCGATGACCTCCAGGCGCTCGGCGTCCGCCGGGGCGGCCGGCGCGGACGCCGGCCCGGACACCGCCCGGACGCCGGGGTAGGCGATGCCGAGGGCCTCCTCGGCGGTGCGCAGCAGCGGCATGAGGGCCGCGGGGACCTCGGTGACGGGCTTGCGGCGGTCCAGGACTCCGGCGGAGTGCCGGGCGTACAGGGCGAGGCTCTCGCGGCTGCGGAGGTCGACCGCGTTGGGCAGGATGCCGAGCGGGCGGAAGCCGTTGCGCAGGACGACCCGCTGGGGGCCGGCGCTGACGGTCCGCACGGTCGCGTACACCGAGTCCAGGCGCCCGGTGTCCAGCATGCCGGCACACAGCTCGGCGGTGAGGGCGCCGGCCAGGCCCCCGGAGCGGTGCCCTGGGTGCACGGCGATGCCTTCGAGGCGGCCGATGCGGCTGCCCGCCTCGCCGTGGATGGCGGCCGACCCGGTCAGGGCGCCGCTGTCGGGGCAGCGGCCGACGAGCCACAGGGAGTGCGGGTCCCCGATCAGCCGGGCCATCTCGGCGGGGTCGGTGCCCAGGGCCACGGGGTAGTGGGGTCCGTAGACGGCGTAGTAGAGCTGGCGCAGTTCGGCGATGTCCGCCGGGCAGGCCCGGGTGATGGCGGGCTTCACCGGCCGCCTCCCTCGGCGCCGGCAGCCGCGCCCGGCACGGGCACAGGGCCGGGGCCCGCCTCCGCCTCGGCCTCCGGCTCGGGCTCGGGCGTGCGCGCCCCGAGGAGGGCCAGGGCGAGGGCGGCCGGGAGCAGGCCGGCGCCCTGGACCAGGCACAGCGTCTGCGGGGACAGCACGTCGCCCGCGGCGCCGAAGGCGAGGGACGCCACCGGCAGGGAGGCTCCCAGCACGGCCTGCATGACGGCGAAGAAGCCGGGCTTGTCGGCGGGCGGCACGAGCCGCTGGAAGAGGGCGACGAACCGGACGCTGACCGCCCCGGCGCACCAGCCGGACACGGCGAGGCCGCACACCGCCACGGCGCGGTGCGGGGCCAGGCCCGGGAGCGCCAGCGCGGCGGCCATCAGGGCCAGGCAGTACGCGCCGGCGACGGTGGGCCGGCCGGGGATCCGCGTCCCCGTGAACGCGCCGACGAGCGCGCCTGTGCCCAGCGCGGCCTCCAGCAGGGCCACGGTGCCGCCCCCGCCGTCGAGGACGGAGCGGGTGTAGAGCGGGACGACGACGAACACGGCGGCGGTGAACAGGTTCGCCGCGGTGAAGCACACCAGGATCCGGCGCACGTAGGGCAGTTCGCCGAGGATGCGGCGCAGCGGGCGCCCGCCCGGCGCGGCCCCGCCGGCCGCCGTCGCGCCGTCCCCGGCGGCGGGCGCCGGGTTGCGGAAGCGTGCGGTGGCGACGAGGACCGCGGCGCCGAGGTAGGCGGCGGCGCAGCCGGCCGCCAGCCCCGCGACACCGGCCCCGTCCACGGCGAGCGCGCCGAGCAGCGCCCCGCCGAGCCCGGCCAGCGACTGGGTGGACAGCTCGAAGCCGGTGGCGGCCTCGATGTCCTCGTCGTCGACGAGTTCGGGGATCGAGGTCGTCAGGCACGGGTCGAAGAACGCCTGGCAGGCGGCCAGGGCGAGGGCGGCGGCGTACACGCCTGCGAGCGGCGGCCCGCCCGCCTGCGCCCCGGCGGCGAGGACGGCCGCGGCGGCCGCGGCCAGGCCGGCGGCGGTCCGCAGCACCGAGCGGTGCGCGTACCGGCCGACGGCCTTCGCCACGACGGGCGCGAGGGCGACCGCGGGGAGCGTGCAGACGGCCATGAACAGCCCGGAGGCGAGCCCCGCGGCGTCCCGTACGGCGTAGGCGACGAGCCACCAGGAGACGCCGACCTGGAACATGCGCACGGCGGCCTGGGTCAGGACCTGGCCCAGCCACACGGCGCCGAAGGCGCGGTTGCGCAGCACGAGCGGGGCGCGCCGCGCGGGCCGCCCGGCCGGCGCGGGCGCGGCCGAGGGCGCGGCCGAGGGCGCGGTCGGCGCGGACGGCGGTGCGGCGGTCATGCGGTGGGCCTCTCGTCGAGGACCCGGACGAGCTTCCCGGAGCGCGGGTTGACGGCGAGGTCGCGGTGGCGCGCCCACTCCACGGACAGCGGGTGCACGAACCCGGCGGCCGTGCTCTGCGGGTACAGCGGCCGTGCCGCCTCCAGTTCCGCGACGACGGCCTTGGCGAGGGTGTCGAGGCCGTCGCCGGCGTCGCCGGGTGCGGTCGCGAGGCGGAGCACGAGCCCGTCGCGGCCGTCCCAGCGGCGGACGACAAGCTGCATGCCGACGACCCGGCCCGCGGTGTCCGCGGCGGCGACGGCGTCCTGCGCGTCGTCGGTGTGGAGCGAGACCGGCCCGACGCGTACGCCCTCCTCGGCGCGGCCGAGGATGCGGAAGTGCCCGGGGCCGGTGCCGGTCCACTCGGCTCGGTCGCCCGCGGGGTAGCGGATGATCGGCATGAGGCGCCGGAAGAGGCTGGTGACGACGACCCGCCCGGGCCGCCCCGGCTCGGTGACCGGCTCGCCGGTGGTGTCGTCGAGGATCTCCACGACGGAGTACGGGGTGAACGCGCGGTGCACGCGGGCGTCCGGGCCGGGCACGGGCCGGCCGAGCAGTCCGGCGTCCACGCTGGCGTAGCCGACGGAGCGGGCCTCGGCGCGGGGGAACGCGGTGGCCAGCAGGCGGCGCTGGTCGTCGAAGAGGGCCTCGCCGCCGAAGAGCAGCAGTTCCACCGACTCCAGCCGGTCGCCGCCCGCCGCCAGGTGCTCGGCCAGTCGGCACAGGGTGGTGGGCGTGCCCGCGACGACCTGCGCGGACAGGTCGCGCAGCGTCGGAACCGCCGAGTCGAGCGGGGCTCCGCCGCCGACGGGCAGGCGGACGTTGTCCACGGGGGCGTGGGCGAGGGAGTCGAGGATGAAGAGGAAGCTGGCGTACAGCTCGCCCGCGTAGAACAGGTCGGCGACGCGGTGGCCCGGCCGCAGGCCGGCGTCCACCAGGCCCTGGCCGAACGAGGTGACGAAGGTGCGCCACTCGTCGCGGGTGTAGGCAGAGAGTTTGGGGGCACCGGTCGTGCCGCCGGTCTTGAAGACGGTGGCCTCGCTGAGCGGGCCGGTCAGAACGCGGCTGCCGGGGAAGGTGTTGGCCTCCCAGAACCGCTTCTGGTCGATGACCGGGAGGTCGGCGAGGCGGTCGGCGCCGGACGGGAGGGACGCGTAGAGCTCCTCGTAGAAGGGCGAGTTGCGACGGGCGAAACGTATGAGGTCCGAGAGCTGCTGGGCGGACATGGGCCTTTGCCTAGATGACGGGATACCGGGGCGGGAGCCACCGTGCGCGGCGGGGCCTTGAGCCCGCCTGCGAACCATCCGGTGCGACCGGGGAACCCCCGTGCCCCCGCCTCCTCGGCGCACGCCGAAAGCTGACGTGCAGTCATGATGATGGAACATCAGTGCGTCAGTCGCCAAATCTGCCAAATATATCCGGCCAGTCAGACGATATTCAACAACTTTTCTGTTTCTTTCGGTGGCGGTGGGGGCCGGTCACAGAGGCGGAGGGGCGTTCTAAGCTCGTCCGATGACGGAGAACGAGATCAAACTGAAGGCCATCGCCGCGCTCACCGCCCTCCGCTCCGGGGCCGACGCCGGGTTCGTCTCCGACGTGCTGGCCGAGGTCATGCCCACCCAGTTCGTCGTCCCGGCGGACGCCAGTGCCCAGGAGGTCGGGATGGCCGTCCTGGAGCAGATGTCCGCGCCGCTGAGCGCGCTGGTGAACGGCTTCATCACCGCCTTCGACGCCCTCGCGGACGCCCACGACGAGGCCGACCCGCCGGTGTCGACGGAGCAGATCCTCCAGGACCTCGCCCTGGCCCTGGCCCGTGAGGACACCGACTGACGCGCCGCCGCTGTCCGGGCGTGCCTCCGGCCGCCCGGCGGGTCGCGGGCGGCGGAGGCCGGGGCGGCGCCCCATGGTGGGGGCATGGACGTCGACGCGGTGATGCGGGAGCTGTACGCACTCCACCCGGCCGGGTTCGTCGCGGCCAGGAACGCGTACGCGGCCCGGGCCAAGCGGGAGGGCGACGCGGAGGCCGCCCGCGCACTCGCCGCGCTGCGGCGTCCCACGCTCGCGGTGTGGGCGGCGAACCTGCTGGCCGCAGCCGAGCCCGAACGGGCGGCGGAACTCCTGGAGTCGGGCGATGCCCTGCGCAGGGCGCACCGCGACCTCGACGGCCGGCGGATCCGGGAACTGTCGGCCGCGCGGAACCGGCTCTCGGCCGGCCTGGCCCGCGATGCGGCCGCGCTGGCGGAGGGCGCGGGGGAACGCGGCGGCGGGGTGCCGGCCCGGGACGTCGAGGCCGTCCTCCACGGCCTGGCGGGCGATGAGGAGTCCGGCCGGGACTGGGCCGCGGGACACCTGGCGCAGGCCCCGGCACCGCGACTCGGCTTCGAGGGCCTGGAGCCGGGCCCGGCCGCCCCGGCCGCCCGGCCCCGCGCGACGCCGGGCACGGCGGAACGGGAGCCGGGGGCGGACCAGGGCGGGGCCGAGCCGGTGGAGCCCGCGCCCCCTGCGGGCCGCGGACGGAAGGAAGCGGAACCACCGCGGAAGCGGCCCGGGAAACCGGCAGGCAAGCCGGCCCCCGAGCGGGCCGGGGGGTCGGTGAAGAAGGCGGCGGGGAAGACCGCGGAACCGGAGCCGACTCGCCCTCCGGAGCCGGCGCGGGATGCCGTGGCCGAGCGCCGGGCCGCCCGCCTGGAGGCCCGTGTCGAGACCGCGCTGCGGGCGGTCGCCGCAGCCGAGGAGGAGGGGGAGCGCGCCCGGGCCGCGCTCGACGGGGCGCAGAAGGAGCTGGACCGGACCTCCGCGGCCGCGGAGGCGCTGCGCGAGGAGCTGTCCCGGCTGGGAATCCGCCTGGAGGCCGCCGAGGCGGCCGCCGCAGCCGCCCGGTCCCGGCACCGGCGGGCAGAGCAAGCCCTCCACAAGGCGCAGCGCACGGCAGACGCGGCCGCCCGCCGCCTGGACGCCGCCCGGGCAGGCGGGCGCTGAGCGACCGCGGCGCCGCTCACGGCTGGTGGAACCGCACCTCCGGATGGGCTGCGTCCGGCCCGTCCAGCAGCCGCTGCGGCTGCCCGCGCAGGTGCTGGTCGAAGAACGCGGCCGTGTAGGCGCGGGTCACCGCGAGGGCGCGTTCGGCGGGGATGTCCCCCGCGGGCAGGCCGAAACGCCGCTGGATGACGGGACCGTCCGAGAAGCTGAAGTGGTCCGCCCCGGCCACCGTCAGCCACCGCTTCCAGCCGCCGAGCGCCTGCCAGGCGGTGTCCCAGGTGGTGTCCGTGCCGCCCGGCCGGTGCGTGTCGTCGTCCGTGCCGAGCAGCATGAACGGCCGCCCCTGCAGCCCGCCGGCCGGCAGCTCGTCCCAGAACGCCCCGTCCATGTTGACGCCCGCGTCGATGCGCGGATCGGCGAGCATGGCGGTGGCGGCGCTCGCACCGCCGATGGAGTGCCCGGCCATGCCGATCCTGGACGCGTCGATCGACGCCGCGTGCCGCCACGCCGGCGCCGGGCCGGTCAGCCGGTCCAGCAGGAACCGGGTGTCGGCGGCGCGGGCGGCGGTCACGGCGCTCGCCGGCACGCCGTCCTCGTCGAGGGCCTTGCATGCCGTGCAGGTCAGCAGCCGCCCGTCCGGCAGGGACGTACCGGACGACTCGTAGGCGTGGTCGACGGACGCGACGACGTACCCGCGCGACGCGAGGTCCTCGGCGAGGTTCGTGAGGGTGAACCGCGGCGCCCCGAACCCGGGGGAGAGGACCACCAGCGGATGCCGTCCCGGTGCGGGGCGCGCGTCCACCGCGCCGTGCGTCCGCATCCGGGCCAACTCCCGTACGGCGGAGGGGCGGTCCGGCACACCGGCCGTCTTCAGCAGCTCCCGGGCCTCCGGCTCGGTGGCGTAAGGGGCCGGCCGCCCGTGGGTGCGGCGGGCGGCCGGGTAGTGCAGGGTCACCATCAGCTCGCGGCCGTCGGCGGCGGGCACCCAGGGGTCCTTGCGGGACCGGTCGGCGAGGTGGAGCACGGTGCTGCCGACGCCGTGTGCGCCGGTGGGCGCGGGCAGCCGCATACGGCCGGCGGAGGCGGCGTCGGAGGCGGCGGGCCAGGCGGCCGGGGGCCGCCCCGCGGCGGTGTCGGGCGCGGTCGCCGCCGCGGCGGCCGTGGCGGGTAAGGCGAGCGTGCAGGCGAGGACGGCGGCCGCGGCCGCCCGAGGCAGGGTGATCATGCCCGGGACGCTACGGGCGCCGGGGGCCGGCCCGCGTCGGCCCGCGGGCTGAGGTGTCCGCCCGCCGCGTACTCCCGCAGGTGGACGATCCGCGTCGGCTGCATCCGGCCGGCCCCCGATCGCCGAACCCCCTGCGGGCCCCCTGCTCCAGTCGGCGGAGCAGGGGGCTCACCCCGGGCCGCGGCGCCCCGGCAGACCGGACCCGGCGAGCCGGTGCGACGGGGAACCTCCCGCCTGGACCGCGACTCGTGCCGTCACCCCGGCGGCACCTACCCGGGCCTCCTCGGTTCCGCCTGCACCGGTTCACCCGCCGTTGGGCCGCACAGCCCGGGTGGTCACCGCCTGCGGGCCAGGTGGACCGCGTCCGGCACGCCGCGCGCCACCGGGACCTCCTGCGTCCGCACGTCCCCGAACCCGGCCGCCCGCAGGGCGTCTTCGAACGCGGCGGACGGCTGCGCCGACCACACCGCCAGCACCCCGCCGGGCCGCAGCCGGTCCCGGCATGCCGCCAGGCCCGCGGGCGCGTACAGGCCGCGGTTGTCCTCGTCGACCGTCCAGTCCGGGCCGTTGTCGATGTCGAGGCACAGGGCGTCGTACCGGTCGGCGGAGCCGGCCAGGTAGGCGACCAGGTCGGTCTGCAGGACCTCGGTGCGCGGGTCGGCCAGCGCCGCGGCGGACACCTCGGCGAGCGGCCCGCTGCGGTGCCAGTCGACGACCGCTGCCTCCCGCTCCACGACGGCGATCCGGCCCCAGTGGGGCCGGGCGGCGGCGTGCGCCAGCGAGAACCCGACGCCCAGACCCCCGATCAGCAGGGCGGGGCGCGAGCCGGGCGGCGGGTCGAGCGCCAGGTACGCGGCATCGACGAGCATCCGCTCGGAGCGCCCGTCCGAGGTGTCCATGAGGAAGCAGCCGTTCGCGATGATCTCGTACGTGGTGCCGCGCCGGCGCAGCACCACCTCCCCGTAGGGTCCCTCGCGCCGGTCCAGCGTCTCGGGGGTGTCCGGTGTCACAGGTACGGTCATACGTCTCCCAACGACGCACTTCCGGCCCGCGTTCCCGCCCCCGGTGACCCGCGTTCCCGCCCCCGGCGGCGTGGCTGCCCCCTACCCGGGCGGTACGCGGCCGGCGCCCGGCGCGTAGCCCCTTGCCCGCCCCCGCCGGCCACTACTGTCTCCGACGTCCGAAAAAGACTGTTATGGGGGTTTGTGTTGCGCCGGTTCACGATTGCCCTGACCCTGCTGGCGACGCTCGCCACGGGCTCCTTCCTCACCGCCGAGGCGCGCCCCGCCGCCGGCGGCCCGGCCGGTGCCCCCGGCCGCGGTACGAACATCCTCGTCGTCGGCATCGACAGCCGCACCGGCATCTCGGCCGCCGACAAGCGCCGGCTGAACGTCGGGGGCAAGGGCTGCAACTGCACCGACGTGATGATGCTCGTCCACCTCTCCGCCGACGAGCGCCGCGCCAGCGTCGTCTCCATCCCGCGCGACTCCTACGTCGCCTACGCGCAGGACACCGAACCGGCCCGGCTCGGCAAGATCAACGGCGCGTACGCGCTCGGCGGCGCCGACATGGCCGTCCGCACCGTGGAGAAGGCCACCGGACTGCACATCGACCACTACCTGGAAACCGGCTTCCTCGGCTTCGAACAGGCCGTCGACGGCATCGGCGGCGGGGTCGTCTGCACCGACAAGCCCCTCAAGGACGTGAACTCGGGGCTCGACATCCCCGCCGGCCTCCACCGCACCGACGGGCGAGGCACCCTCCAGTACGTCCGCGCCCGCCACATCAACCGCCCCGGCGACCTCGGCCGGGTGCGCCGCCAGCAGCGCACCGTCTCCGACCTGCTGAGCCGGCTGACCGCCGAGGGCACCCTCACCGATCCGATCGGCGCCGCACGCACGGTCCGCACCCTCCTCAAGTCCGTCCGCACCGACGCGGGCACCGGGTTCGACGACCTCGTCCACCTCGCCTGGGCGCTGGGCCGCCTGAAAGCCGGGCAGACCGAGTTCGCGACCGTCCCCATCCGGGAGTTCGACCACCGTGTGCCCGGCGTCGGGTCCACCCTGCTGTGGCACGAGGCCCGCTCCCGGGCGCTGTGGGCGGCGCTGGCCGCGGACCGGCCGATCACCGGCGACACCCGCATCCAGCCGGCCTACGCGGCGCCCGCCCGCACCAACCCGGCCGGAATCCGGGTGCGCGTCGACGACGCCGCGGTCGCGGCGGCCCTGCGCGCCGACGCGTTCGCCGTGACCGACACCTCCGCGGCGGCGCCCGCCGTCCGGCCGGCCGGGCCGCCGGTCATCCGGTACGAGCCCGGCCGGGAGGACGACGCGGCCACGGTCGCGGCGGCCCTGCCCGGAGCCCGCCTCCAGGCCGTCCCCGGACACGGCACCGCCCTCGACGTGGCCGTCGGGAAGGACCCCGTCAGCGTCCGGCACGTCACCTACGACCGGAACGTCGCCGACGGCGCCCCGGTCACCGGCGACACGCTCGGCTGCGCGGGCACGGTGGGCCTGCCCGCCAGGCCGGCGAAGCCCGCCACACCCCCGAAGCCCGCTGCCGGCTGAAAACGGCTTGGCGGCGGCGGGCGCCGCGTCTACCGTCGGCCCCGATGGAGATGTCCTTCCGGAAGCTGCCGGACAACCAGCACGAGATCATCGTCCGCCACCGCAAGGGCCCGGACGTCAGGCTCCCCGCCCAGCCCGTCGGCCCGACCATGCCGCACGACCTGGTCCACGCCGTCGTCGAGACCGCCCTCGGCATCGACGACGGCTTCTGGGGCGCGATCGCGCGCGGCGCCACCTTCCAGGGCTTCGAACTGCTCGCCCCGGGCAGGCACCGCCGCTCCGGGATGAAGGTCCTGCGCCGCGGCGGCGACGCCGTGCTGGCCGCCGAGCTGTCCGTGAACTGGGCGTACCGGGTGTGGCGCGGCCTGCCCACCGAGGGCCGCGGCGTCGGCCGCCCCCCGATCGGCCCGGACGCCCTGGCCCGCACGGGCCCGAGCCTGGACGCGGCCGCCGCCCGCTGGTCGGCGGTCCCCGAGGGCGGCGACCTCCTCTGGCACTGGGGGACCACCGGTTAGGGGGTGTTGCGAAGGTCCCGCACGGCGCCCGCGGCGCCCGGCACGCACTCCCGCCGCACCGGCCGAAGCCCCGGGTACGCCCCGTACGAGGGGTTTCGCCCGGCACACCGACAGCACGCACCGGACACCGCGGGCACCGCACAGGACGTTCGCAGCACCCCCTGGCGCCGCGGCCGTGCGGGAGAACCCCACCTCCCCCAAGTACCCTGTCCCGCACTGCACTTGTAGGTACCACCGGGCAGCCGGCATCGCGGGGGAGCACACATGTGGGGACGGGGCACGGTCCTCGGGGACCGGTACACGCTGACCGAGCGCATCGGCGGCGGCGGAATGGGCGAGGTGTGGCGTGCCGACGACTGCGTGCTCAGGCGGCAGGTCGCGGTGAAGGTCCTGCTCCCCGCCCTGCTCGACGCGCCCGGCTTCGCCGCCCGCTTCCGGCGCGAGGCCACCGTCCTCGCCTCGCTCAGCCACCCCGGCATCGTCGACGTCCACGACTACGGCGAGAGCCCCCTGGAGACGGGCGAGCGGGTCGCGTACATCGTCATGGGGCTCATCGAGGGCCGGACCCTCGGCGAGCTCCGCTCCCGGTCCGGCCCGCTCCCGCCCGAGCAGGCCCTCGACATCGCCGCCCAGGCCCTGGACGCGCTGCACGCCGCCCACCTGAGCGGGGTGACCCACCGCGACATCAAGCCGTCGAACCTGATGGTGGCCGAGGACGGGCGGGTGACCGTCACCGACTTCGGCATCGCCCGCTCCAGCGCGGCCACCTCCAGCATCACCGACTCCCACGCCGTCCTCGGCACTGCCCTGTACATGGCGCCCGAGCAGGCCGAGGGCCACGGCGCCGTCGCCGCCTCCGACCTCTACTCCATGGGCGTCGTCTGCTTCGAACTGCTCACCGGGGAACCGCCGTTCACCGGCGACTCGGTGATCGAGATCGCGCTCAAGCACGTCCGCGAGCCCGCGCCCGACCTCCCCGGCGAGTTCCCCGGGCCCGTACGCGCCTTCGTCGCCCGGGCACTGGCGAAGAAGCCCGAGGAGCGGTACACCGACGCCTCCGTGATGGCCGCTGCGGCCCGCCGGGCGGCGGCCGGCAGGCCCCTCGGCGAACTCGACGCCCCGGCCGGGCCGGTCGTCGCCGCGCACGCGGCCGCCAGGGAGCCCGCAGGCGGCGAGCGGAAGAAGTGGTGGCAGAAGCTCCGGGTTCCGGCGGTCGTCGTCGTGCCGGTCGCCGTGTCGGTCACGGTGACCGCCACGGTGGCCGTCACCGTCCTCCAGGTGGCGCCCTGGGCGCGGGACTCCGAGGCGCGGGGCGCGGGCGCGCAGCCCGCCGCGTCGGCGTCCGCCTCGACGCCCGGCGGCGCAGCCCCCGGCACGACCGCCCCCGGCGGTACGCAGTCCCCTCCGCCCGCGTCGGCGGCACCGCCGCCGACCCAGGACCCGGCGGCCGGCCAGGGCGGCGGCAGCACCGGCACGCCTCCCGGCGGCCCCGGCGGCGGGGGCGCGGCCCAACCGCCCGCCCCCGCCCCCGACCAGAACGCCGCAGGCGGCTCCCCGAGCGGCGGCAGCCCCTCGGGCGGTGGCACGCCGTCGGGCGGCAGCCCGTCCGGCGGGGGCGGCGGCTCGGGCTCGACCCCGCCCCAGGGCTGCGGCGGAGGCGTCTGGGGCGCCATCACCAGCGTCGGCGACGGCCTCAAGGTCGGCCTGGCCTCCAACAGCCAGGCGTCGGGGACGAAGGTGGTCATGGGCGGCACCACGGCCTTCGGCTGGGTGTACGAACGCGGCAGCTACGAGAGCTTCCGCGTGTGCTCCTCCAGCGGCCAGCCCCTCGCCCGCGCCCTCACCCACTTCGGTGAAACGGTGCGCGTGGAACTGGGCGGCGCGGGCGGCGGACTCTGGTGGAACCTGGAGCGCGTCCCGTCCTCGAACGCCTACACCATCAAGGACATCGCCTTCCAGGGCGGCTGCCTGACATCGAACGGCCAGGGCCGACAGCTCACGGTCACCCCCTGCACCGCGAACAACAAGTCCCAGCAGTGGCGGATCCCGTAGGCGCCGACAGTCCACCCGCCGGCCGCCCCGCCGGCCGCCCCGCTTCAGACGGAGGCCGTCAGGGCCCTGAGGAGGCGGCGGGCCTCCCGGGCGGAGGGGGCCGAGCCGGGGCGGGCCGCGAGGGTGTCGACGCCGGGGACGGTGCCGCGCGCGCCGCAGGCCGCGGCACAGTCCGCGGCCAGGGTCAGCAGCGGCACGTGCGGCCGTACGGGCCCGCCCGCACCCGGCGCCGCCAACAGCTCCGGGAGTGCCGCGGCCACCACCGGCCACACGGCGGCCGCGCCGCCCGGGGCCTCCGCAGCGTCCCGGAGGGACGCCGTGACCACCGGGAGCTTCAGCGTGCCGAGCAGCACCAGCCGGGCCAGGCCGGCGCCCAGCAGCGCCCCGTCGAGGCGGGCGCGCGCCGCCAGTTCGGCCAGCGCCTCCACCGCCGCGGCGCGGCCGGCGGCGGGCCGGGCCCCGAGCCCGTACGCCACGGCCAGGTGCACGGCGGGCCCGGCAGGGCCCGCGCTGCGGGCCAGCGCCGGCAGGAAGTCCGGGCTGCCGTCGCTGCTGCCGTTCTGGTCGGCGGTCGCCGCGACCTGCGCCAGCAGGCGCGACGCCACGATCTCCGGATGCCAGGGCAGCACGGCGGCGGCGTGCCGCTCGCGGGACCGCAGCAGCAGGTGGGTGCAGCCGATCAACGGCTCGAAGCGGCGGAACAGCGACCAGAACGGCCGCGGGAAGTCACCGCGCCCGGGGAGCTCCGCGGTCCCGACGAGGATGCGGCGCCCCACCCGGGCCCGCCGCCTCCGGCTCGGCGGCTCCGGCTCACCCGGCTCCCGCTCCACGCTGGGCGCGGGCTGCGGCAGCCCGCCGGCGCGCAGCCACGCGGCGACCCGCGGCCCCTCCGGCAGCTCCAGCTCCTCGGCGGCCGCCACCACGTCCGCGTCGGCAGGCCCGCCACCGCAGCGCAGCAGCGCCTGCCCGAGGTCGGCGGGCCCGGGCCGGACGCCCGCCTGCTCGTACTCCGTCAGCCGCATCACCAGCTCGCGCGGATCCAGCGTGCCGTCCGCGCTGTCGGACGTGGCCAGCAGCATCGGCACGGCCACCCCGCGGCGCAGCAGGGAGCAGACCTCCCCGGCACGGGCCGCGAGCACCAGGTCGACCGCCTCGTGCTGGCAGGTCTCCAGCCAGCGCGGTGCCACCGCCGGGCCCGGTTCGACCGGCCCCGCCGCGCTGCGGACCACCGCGAGGAGCCGCCTCGCGGCGGCGGCCTGGGGCTCGTACGGGCCGGGCCACTGCTCCACGACCGGCTGCAGAGCCGCGGCGAGCGCGCCCCGGTCCCGCCCGGCCAGGCGGACGACCGCGTCGAGCAGCGCCTCGTACTCGGGCACGCTGCCGCCGTCCCCGCCGATCAGCTCCCCGGCCGCCCGCGCCACCGCCTCCGCCGAGCGGCACCCGACTGCCCTGCCACCCCAGACGTCCACCCGCACCCTCCCGATTCCCTTCCCCTGCACAACGGTGCGGCGACGCTAACAGGGCAGGCTGACATCATGATCGGATGCATCCGATACCCCCCGTGCTCCCCGCCGGCGCCATGGGAGCGGCCGGCCAGCCGGAGTTCCCCCTCCGCGCCGGCTTCCTCCTGCGCCCCTGGCACGAGACCGGCGCCGACGCGGAAGCCCTGGCGGAATCCTGCCGAGACCCCGGCATCCGGCACTGGAACCGGCCCGAGGACCTGACACCCGCCACGGCCCGCGAGAAGATCGTCCAGTGGGGCCGGCGCTGGCGCGCCGAGGATGCGGCAGTCTGGGCGATCGCCCCGCCCCGCGGCGAGCGCCCGGTGGGCCTGGTCGGGCTGGGCGACGTCGACCTGGCGGGCGGCAGCGCCGAGTTCGTGTACTGGCTGCTGCCCGAGGGCCGGGGGCACGGCGTCATGGCCGCGGCCGTGGCCCGCGTCAGCCGGTGGGCCCTGGACGAACTGGGCCTGCACCGGCTGAGGATCACGCACTCCGTCAGGAACGAGGCCTCCTGCCGCGTCGCCCTCCAGGCGGGCTTCCCCCTGGAAGGCACCATGCGCAGCGCCCTGCTCCACGCCGACGGCTGGCACGACGAGCACCTGCACGCCCGCATCCACGGAGATCCGCAGACCGGCGGGTCCCCTGCTGCCTAAGAGCGGGAGGTGGGGCGGCGCGGCGGGGGGACGGCGCGCAGGACTTCCCACAGGGGGCGTGAGCCGGACGCCCAGAGGGCCAGGGCGTGGCGGTCGACCACGTGCAGGCGCTGCTGTGCGGCGAAGGCCACCGCCGGCCTGGTGACCCGGCCGTTCGTCACGATCACCGCGACGTCGGCACCGTGCACCTGGCGGGCGGTGCCGTTGAGGACCTGCAGGTCGGGCGTGCCCGCCGCCGAGCCGTCCAACCCCTTGGCGCGGTGCTTGCACTGGATCACCCAGCGCCGGCCGAAGGGGTCGGTGGCCTTCACGTCGGCGCCCAGATCCCCGCCGCCCCCGACCCGGACTGCGTTTGCGCAGCCGTCCCGGCGCATCAGGTCCCGTACCGCGTCCTCGAAGCGCGAGTGGTGCAGGGCGTCCAGCTGGGGGAGCCCGTAGCGCAGCCCCTGCGCGCGGACCGCTTCCCACCGCGCCCGCTGCTGCGCCCGGTGCAGCCGGGCGGCGCCGGCCGCCACCGCGAGGACGCCGAGCGCGATCAGGACCCACCAGTGGGTCAGCAGCCAGTCGACGACGGCCGCCACGAGGGCGAACGCCCAGGCCGCGACCACGACGAGGCCGGCTGTGCGCTCCTGTGCGCGCTGCCGCCGGGCGGTCCTGCGGGTGCGCCGCCGCACCGGCGGGCGCCTGCCCCCGGGCGCTCGCGGCCTGCGGGCGCGCGGGCTCATCGGCTGGCCCGGGTGACGCCGCCGGCCGGCTGCCCCAGGACGTCCAGGATTCCGCGGCCGATCGGGGTGGGCGCGAGCAGGACGCCCAGCGCCAGGATGATGAGGGCCGTGGTCCGCTCCTCCACCCGGCTGCGGGCCTGGGTACGCCGGCGCAGGCGGAAGAAGACGACGACCGCGAGCAGCACGGCCACGTTGATCGTCAGCAACCGTCCAGACCTCCCCGAGCACGGCCGTGACGGCCGCCGACTCCAGCAGCCCTCTGTGTAGCCGGGTGGAGCCGAAGCGCGTGTGCCCTTCGCCGCGCTTGGCGTGAAATGGGCGGGCTTGGCCGGATGGGGTGGGTGTGTGTGCGGACGGGTGTCCGGCCGTCGCACGTGCGTCGCCCTGGCGGGCCCGTCGCGTCAGAGGTTCCGGAGGGTGCCGGTGGGGCGGTCCCAGCGGGAGCGGGTCGCGCCGAAGCCCGTTTCGTGGACCCACACGTGGGTGCACCCCGGGCACTGGAGGTGGAGCAGGCTGCCGGTGTTGGTCAGCAGGTAGCGCCAGTGGTCCGGGCACGTCCGCCGATCCGCGCACGGCCCGCACGCGCGGGCGTCGTCGCAGCGCGGGCAGGGCACCCAGGCGCGGCGGCCCGGGTCGGCCTGCGGATCAAGCGGCAGCACGGCCACCGCCCGGGCGGCGGGGGAGCACCCCGGCGGCGACGAGGCCGTCGTAGGTCCGCTGCTGGTCGGCGTCGAGGCCCGAGTACAGCAGGTCGTACGCCTGCTCCTCGCCGCGCAGTACCTCGACCGGGTCCCAGTCGGGCCCGAGGGCGGCGAGGACCTGGGCGCGCCGCTGGATCTCCTGCGCGGTCAGGTCGACGTCGAAGCCGACGAGGGCGCCGGGGCCGGGCTCGGGGGCGGAGGTCTGGTCGTGGGGGGCCATACCCAGGAACTTAGGTATGCCTTCCTTGGTACGTCAAGAGAGGGTGGGGGGAGTCACAGCCGGGCTCCGGCGGCACCGCAAGGGGGCTCCCCGCCCCCTTGCCGTGCGGGGGGCGCACGGCAGGGGCGGGGAGCGCGGCGGCACGGGAGGGGCGGAGGCGAGGGGGGCGGGGGGCAGGGGGCCCGCGGTCAGCGTTCCGCGGCGGCCACGGGGACCGGCGGGCGGGACAGGCGGGTGAGGGCCGTTTCCGCGCGGTTCGCCTTCAGAGCCTCGTACGCGAGGCGGAGCGCCTCGGCGCGGACGGGGCGCCGGGCCGCGCAGGCCGACAGGTCGCCGGCGCACTGGAGCTCCCACCGGGGGAACCGGCGCCGCGCCGTGGCGACGGGGGCGCTGGGCGCGAAGTACAGCATGGTGGTGTTCTCGTGCGGGTTGTGCGCCGAGCCCTCGTAGACCATGAGGCCGGCCGTCTCCAGCCGGTCGGCGAGCCGGGTGAGGACGGGCTCCTCGGCGCGGGCCATGAACAGCCCGACGTGGTTCTCGAAGCCGTGGACGCGCTCTTCGGAACTCACGTCGTCCTTGTAGCCGGGGCTGCACCGCGGGAAGAGGAAGACCTCCACCTCGGGCGCGGGGCCGGGCGTGACGCGCAGCCGCGTCACCCGTATGTCGGTGTCCTCCGGAAGCCAGTGACGCTCCACCAGACGGCGCTTGACCAGCACGCTAGGTATGGTGGCCGAGGCAGCCCACCCGTTCTCGGCGAAGTACGCGAGAGCGGAATCCACTGTTTCGGGGAACAGTAGTGTCGCGCAATGCGAAACGACGCAACCGCTCTTGATTTCCCGTCGGAGTTCGCCGGGTATCCAGGGCGGCAGGAGGGCGTCCAGTGATTTGTGGGAGGCGTGGAGGGCGTAGTCAACAGCATGCTGGAGCCGCTGGACGTCGCACGGTTCGAACGTAACGTCATGCATGTCGCAGCCTTTCTGTTGCCGACACCTCGATTAAAGCCATGTCACCCGTCAGGAGGCACACGGCCGTACTCTGAACGGGTGAGGGTGAGTTGTTGACCTGCACACCTTCACTTCGCCCGAACGCGGCGGTGGTGCCTTTCCGACAACCGCCGCAGTTTGCGGGCAGGGGTCTTTCTCGGGAGGTAAGGGAATGTCTCTGGTCGGCACGCGGAATCCTCCGCGCATCCTCATAGCCGGCGCCGGAATCGGCGGATTGACGACCGCGCTGAGTCTTCATGCGGCGGGACTGCGCGACGTGCGGATCGTGGAGGCGTGCCCGAATCTCCGGGCCGTCGGGGCGGGAATCAACCTCCAGCCCGCCGCCGTCCGCGAACTCACCGAACTCGGCCTCGGCCAGGCCCTCGACGCCTGCGCCGTGGCCACCGGCCGCCTGGAGTTCCACCACCGCTACGGCGGCCTGATCTGGTCCGAGCCCCGCGGCCGCGACGCCGGCTACCACTGGCCGCAGTACTCGGTGCACCGCGCGGCCCTCCAGGAGCTGCTCCTCGCCGCCGTGCGCGAACGCCTGGGCCCGCAGGCCCTGTCCACCGGCCGCAGGCTCCTCCGCTACGAGCACGCAGGCGAGACCGCCCGGGGCCGCAAGACAGCCCCGGCCGCAGTCCTCGCCTTCCTGGACGGGGAGACCGAGCCGACCGCCTGCGACCTGCTCATCGGCGCCGACGGCATCAACTCGGCCGTGCGGGCCACGATGTACCCCGACGAGGGCCCGCCCCTGCGCAACGGCATCTCCATGTGGCGCGGCGTCACGGAGGCGCCGCCCTTCCTCGACGCCCGCACCATGGTCATCATCGGCTGCAACGCGCGCGTCAAGGCCGTCGTCTACCCCGTCACCAGGCCCGGCCCGGACGGCCGCTGCCTGCTCAACTGGGTCGTCGAGGCCCGCACGGCCGACGACCCGTCCGCGGACGACCCGCGCGGCGGAGCCGACTGGGACCGCTCCGTCCCCGCCGACGAGGTCCTCGCCCACCTCGACGGCTGGCGCAGCGACTTCCTCGACCTGCACGCCGTCGTCTCCGCGGCCCCCCTCATCGGGCGCTACCCGATGATCGACCGCGACCCGCTGCCCACCTGGCGCGACGGCCGCGCCGTCCTGCTCGGCGACGCCGCCCACCCCGTCTACCCGACCGGCTCCAACGGCGCCTCGCAGGCCATCGTCGACGCCCGCGTCCTCGCCTGGGCGCTCGCCCGCCACGGCGTGGAGCAGGCCCTCGCCCGGTACGAGGCCACCCGCCTCCCGCAGACCACCCGCGTCCTCGGCGCGCACCGCCGCCTGGAACCCGACCCGGTGCTCCGGCAGGTCGAGGCGCTCGCCCCCGACGGCTTCCGCGACATCCGGCACGTGCTGCCCGACGACCGGCTCGACGACATCCGCTCCTGCACGCGCCAGGTCACCGGAACCGACGCCACCGCGCTCAACGAGCGGTCCTCCTGGAGCGTGACCGCATGACCGCCCACCGCCCACCCGGCCCCCGCACGCGCCGCCCCTCCGCCGGCCGTACGGGCGGCCCCCGCGCCGCCGGGGCGGCCGCCGGCGGGCTCGCCGGAGCCGCCGTCCTCCTCGCCGTCCTGCTGCCCGCGCTCGCCCCACCCGCCGCCACCGCGACCGCCGAAGCCCGCCCCGCGGCCACGGCGGCCGACGCGGCCGCCTGCACCGGGGAGGGAGCGGCGGCCACCGACGGCGGGCGCACCTGCACCCGGTACGGGCCCGCCGCGCGACTCGGCCGCGGCACCGTCCGCACGTACACCGCATACGCCGGCGGCGTCCCCAAGGAACTCGGCGTGTCCCTCGGTGCAGCAGCGCTCACCGCCCTCCCCTCCGCCCCCACCGACGGCCGGCACTGCCACGACGCCGACGGCGACGGCAGCACCGACACCCGCCACGAGTGCGTCGGCGGCCACAGCCTCGAACTGGCCCTGCCCGCAGCGCCGCCCGACGCGCCCGGACTGCCGTACCAGTGGGCCCTGTTCAACTGGAACCCGCACGGCCACAGCCCGCACGGCCGCTACGACGTCCCCCACTTCGACGTGCACTTCTACCTCGTCCCGCGCGAGGTCCGCGCCGCCATCCGCACCGGCAGCTGCGCCCTCCTCATCGACTGCGGCCAGCTCGCCGAGGCGGCCGAGCCGGTGCCGGCCGCCTTCCTGCCGGCCGGGTACCCGGCGAGCAGCCCGCAGACCGCCGAGGGCGCCATGGGCGCCCACCTTGACAGCCGCCCGCCGACCTCGGGCACGCTCAGCGGCCAGACGTTCATCTACGGGGCGTACGGCGGTGAGATCGTCTTCATGGAGCCCATGCTCACCAAGGACTTCCTGCTGCGGCACCGCACGCCGGCCGGGCACCGCACCTGCGAGCCCGTTCCCCAGCCGGCGGCCTGGCGGATCCCGGGCTGGTACCCCACCCGCTACTGCACCGCCTACCGTCCCGCCGAACGCGACTACACCGTCTCCCTGACGGACTTCGCCCCCTCGGCAGGCCTGCGCGGCCACGCCGCCGCCGACGCCCCCTGACACCCGCGGCCCCGGCGCACCCGCGTGGCGCAGCCGGGGCCCACGGCAGACAGCCGCCACAATCAGACTGTCGTTTATGCCGTCTTGTCACCCATTTGGGGGCTTGTCCATGTACGCAGCCGTCGTCCACGCCCTGGGAGAACCACCCCGGTACGCAACGGTGCCCGAACCGGCCCCCGCCGCCGGCGAGGTCGTCGTGGAGGTACTGGCCGCGGCGCTGTACCCGCTCGTGCGCTCCTTCGCCTCGGGCGGCCACTACACCGGCGCCACGGCGCTGCCGCTCGTCCCCGGCTTCGACGCGGTCGCCCGCACCGCCGGCGGCGAACTCGTCTACGTCCCCGGGCTGGAGCCCCCGCACGGCACCATGGCCGAGCGCATCGCCGTGCCCGCCACCGCCCTCATGCAGCTGCCCGACGGGCTCGACCCGGTCGCCGTCGCCGCTGCCGTCAACCCCGCCTCGTCCGCGTGGATCGCGCTGCGCGAACGCGGCCGGCTCCGCACCGGGGAAACCGTCCTCGTGCTCGGCGCCACCGGGAACGCCGGCCGGGCCGCGGTCCGCCTCGCGCGCGACCAGGGGGCGGGAACCGTCGTCGCGGCCGGACGGGACCGGGAGGCGCTGCGGCGCACCGAGGAGCTCGGAGCCGACCGCACCGTGTCCCTGACCGGGCCGGACGAGGACGTCGCCGCCGCGTTCGGCGCCGCGGCGGCCGAGGCCGACCTCGTCCTGGACTACCTGTGGGACCGGCCCGCCGAACTCGCCCTCGACGGGATCCTCCGCCACCGCGCCGACCTCGCGCGGCCCCTGCGCTGGGTGCAGGTCGGCTCGGCCGCCGGCGCCGACATGACCCTCCCCGCCGCCTGGCTGCGCAAGGCCGACGTCCACGTCTGCGGCAGCGGCCTCGGCTCCATCTCAGGCGCCCGACGCACCGCCTGCCTGCGCGAACTGCTCGACCGGCTGCCCGCCCTGGAACCCACCACCGAGCCCGTCACCGTGCCGCTGGCCGACGTGGAGACCGCCTGGCAGGCCCCCGTGCGCTCCGGCACCCGCATCGTGTTCACCACCCCCGCGGCCGAAGCGGACCCCGCCGCCGGCACCCGCCGCCGGGCCGCGTCCGCCGAAGGCACCGGAACACGCGAAGCCGTCTGACGTCGCGGCCCCGCCGGGCCGTACCAGCGGCGGCGGCGTCGGCCCCGGCCCCGGACATGTCACAGGGCCGCCCGGCGCTCCGTTGCGCCGGGCGGCCCGGTCCGGGGGCCCGACGGCCGGCGGCCCCTCAGGGCCCAGGGGCTCTGGGGCTCGGCGGCTCAGGGCCTGATGTCGTCGCAGGCGACCACCAGGTGCCGCGGCCCGCGCAGCACCGCGTTCTGCCGGTAGGGCGGCGGGTCCTCCAGCAGCCGCGGGTTGTGCAGCCGGCGCGCCAGCTCGCTCAGCGCGAGCTGCGCCTCCAGCCGCGCCAGCGGCGCGCCGAAGCAGCTGTGGATGCCGCTGCCCAGTCCCAGGTGCTGGATGTCCCTGCGGTCGGGGTCGAAGCGGTCGGGGTTCTCGAAGCGCTTCGGGTCCCGGTTCCCCGCCGCCAGCACCAGCCACATCGGCGCCCCCTTGGGGATGGTCACCCCGCACACCTCGATGTCGCAGAGGGGCGTGCGCTGCGGCAGCAGCTGGACCGGCGGCTCGTACCGCAGCAGCTCCTCCACCAGCGGCACCGCCAGCTGCGGCTCCCGCCGCAGCCGCTCCAGCACGTCCGGATGGCGCAGGAGCGTCAGCATGCCGTTCGTGATCAGGTTGACGGTCGTCTCATGGCCGGCGATCAGCAGCAGCGCCGCCGTGCTGAGCAGCTCCATCGTCGACATCGTCTCGCCCTGGCCGTGCCCGGCCGCCAGTTGGGACAGCATGTCGTCGCCGGGGTTCTTGCGCCGCTCCTCGATCAGGCCGGCCAGGTACATGCCCAGTTCCATCCGGGCGCTGCTCGTCGCCTTCTCCCGCTGCTCCGCGTCGGCGTCCGGATCGGGGTCCAGGCTCGCGGCGAGCGTGTCGGCCCACACGTGGAAGCGGGCCTCGTCCTCCCGCGGCACACCGAGCAGCCGGCAGATCACCGTCACCGGGAACGGGTACGAGAACTGGTCGACCAGGTCGATGCCGTTCCCGTCCCCCTCACCGGATCTGCTCCTGCCGTCCGCCAGCCCGTCGATCAGGCCCTTCACGATCGACCCCAGCTCCCCCCGCATCCCGTCGATGCGGCGCGGCGAATGGGGCGGCCCGAACGGCCGGTTCGTCATCCGGCGCAGCCGGTCGTGCTCGGGCGGGTCCAGCTTCAGGAAGCTCGGCGGCAGCTGCTGCTCGCCCTCCTCCTGCCCGGCCAGCGGGTCGCCGGCCGCCGCGCCGCGGTTGCGGGTGTCGGAGCTCAGGCGCGGGTCGTGCAGCAGGCCGTGGATCTCGTGGTACGTGCTGACCACGTACGGCCCCTCCCCGTCGTGGAAGACGGGCGTCCTGCGCAGCTCCTCGTACAGCGGGTACGGGTTCGCGCGGTTCGAGTAGTCCAGGATCTGACTCAGGATCCCTTGCTTCATGACAGGTCCTCCGGGGGACGTACGGGCGGTCAGTTCCCGGCGGGGGTGAAGGTCATCCGGCGGTCGGCCGGCGAGTACCCGCTGAGGGTCACCGTCGGGCCGTGCGTGGGGATTGACGGGTCCGGGAACTCCGCCGGCACCGGCCGGCTGCCCTCGGGGCGCCGGTCGACGTTCGTGAACTCGGGCGGGAAGGGCGCCGTCGCCTCGATCTGCCGCTGGTAGAAGTCCAGCCAGCGCGCGTTGTCGAAGGTGACCGCCCCGATGATCCGGCCCTGGTAGCCGTACACCCCCGCGAACCGGCGCTCGCCCAGGGACCCCTGAGTGATCATGATCTCGGTGCCCATCGTCGGGACGCCGACGGACTTGACGTTCACCCCGAACTGGGAGGACCAGAAAGCGGGAACCCAGATGTGCGGGCGCCGGCCGGCGCTGTTGCTGAGCATGTTGTGGGCCGCCGTCTCGGCCTGCGAGACCGCGTTCCCCCAGTGCTCCAGCGACAGGAACTGGTAGCCGAACAGCGGGTGCGGCGAGCGGGCGACATCGCCCGCCACGTAGATGTCGTCGGTGACGATGCCCGTGATGCCGAACGCGCGGCAGCCGGCGTCGCAGGCGATGCCGCGCGGTCCCGCGCCGAGCCCGGAGCCGGCCAGCCACTCGGTGTTGCGCTGCGCGCCCAGGCACACCACGACCACGTCGCACTCGACGACCGCGCCGTCGGAGAGGTGCGCGGCCCGGACCCGGCCGCCCGCATCGCCTTCGAGGCGGGTGACCATCACCCCGGTGCGCAGGTCCACCCCGTGCTCGCGGTGCATCCCGGCGGCCACCGCCCCGATCACCCCGCCGAGCGCGCCGACCAGCGGGGCGTCGGCCCGCTCCGCGACCGTGACCTCCAGGCCGCGCTCCCGGCAGGCCGAGGCGATCTCGGAGCCGGTGAACCCGGCGCCGATGACCAGGACGCGGCGCGGCCCGGCCTCCAGCCGCCGCGCCAGGCCGGCGCCGTCCGCGCGGGTGCGGAGCACGAACACGCCGTCGAGTTCGCCCTCCGCCTCGTTCGGCCACGGCCGGGCCCGCACGCCGGTGGCGATCAGCAGCCGGTCGTAGGGCACCTCGTCGCCGTCGGCGAGCTTCACCCGGCGCCCGGCCATGTCGAGGCCACTCGCGGGCACGCCGAGGCGCCACTCCGCCTCGATCGCGCGGCGGCGCGGCAGCGCCGTGTTCTCGGCTCTGGCCATGCCCAGCAGTACCTGTTTGGACAGGGGCGGCCGGTCGTACGGCTCGTACGGCTCGTCCCCGACCATCGTCAGGGTGCCCTTGAAGCCCTTCTCCCGCAGGGTCTCCGCGGCCCGCAGGCCGGCCAGCGAGGCACCCACGACGACGATCCGCCCGCTCCTCTTGAGGGCCTCCAGCTCCGACTCAGGCATCGGCGGCCTCCGCGTCCTCGACGAGGATGGCCTGCACGGGGCACGCCGCGGCCGCCTGGGCGACCCGCTCCCGCTGGGCGGCCTCGGCCTGCGGGTCGTACAGCAGCCCTTCGTCGCCGTGCATGGCGAAGACGTCGGGGGCCAGGAAGGCGCACTGGGCGTACCCCTGGCATCGGTTCAGATCGACGACGAGTCTGAGCAAGGTGCGGTCCTTTCACTGGCCCCCGCGCTTCCCCGGGCCAGCGTGCGGCCTGCGGCCCGGGAAGGCCCGCCGGGGGGTGCCGTTGGAGTGAGGGCTACGCGGCCGTCCGACGCCGGCGCCGGGCCGCACGCAGGATGTACACGCTGACGGCCAGGGCCCATGCCGGGAAGACCAGCTCGGTCCACGGCACGGCCGAGCCGACGAACAGCAGGACCAGCCCCGCGGCATAGCCCGCGGCGGTCAGCCCGCGCGGCATGACGCCCATGCGCCGTCCGATCGCCGACGTCGCGAACACGAAGACCGCGGCCATCCGCATGGCGTAGGTGGTCATCAGCGTGTAGGCGAAGTGACGGCCGAACGACTCGGGCTCACCGGCGGAGAGCACGGTCCCGGCCGCGGCCGTGGCGGCGAAGAGGGACGCGACGAAGACCAGCCCGCTGCCGAGGAAGACCGTCGCGAAGAACCGGTCCTCCGCCGCTCCGGTGTGCTCGCGCAGCGCCCCCATGAACCACAGGAAGGCGATCCCGGCGAACGGGACGAGCTCGACCGCCGCCCGCAGCGCACCCTCCCGGCCCGGCGCGACGGCCACGGAGGCCCCGCCGCCGCCCGACGGCAGAGCGGACCGTACGAGGACGATGGCGGCGGCGAGCAGCACGGCGAAGGCCACTCCGGCGAGGCCCGCGGCCCCCGGCGTGCCCAGCCGCGTCTCCGACGGTGCATCCGGCAGGGTTTCTCTCATGCCCCCAGCAAGCCGCCGCCGGCGCCGCACTGCCAGCGGGACCGCGCACTCGGGTGAGGGGCGCCGCACCCCGCCAGGGCGGCCGCCGCACGCCGCGTCACCGGCGAGTCATCGCCGACCTCGCCGGCGAACTCGGCGAGGCCCCGGGCGGCGCCGCGGCCCCCTGACCCGGGGCCCGGCGGCCGCCGGGCCCCGCTACCACGGCAGGTCGCGCAGCTGCTGCACGCACAGCAGCACGAACAGCAGACCGGCGGCGCCCAGCATGCCGTTGCTGACCGCCCCGCTGCGCCATTCGGCGGGCGTGCGGGCCGAGTTGAGCAGCCACACCAGCGTCAGCGCCAGGAACGGCATGAACAGCGCGCCGATCACCCCGTACACGACGACAAGCCCGAACGGCTGGTCCAGGAACAGCAGGCTGACCGGCGGGAACGTCAGCCACAGCAGGTACGCCCGGAACGGCAGCGACTTCTCGGCGCTCCGCCCCTCCGGGACCAGCGACGGCCGCAGTTTGCCCACGAAGTCCGCGAACATCAGGCTCACCCCGTGCCAGACGCCGATCAGCGAGGTGAACGAGGTGGCGAAGAACCCGATCAGGAACAGCTTGGCGGTGGTGTCCCCGTACGTCTGCGCGAGGACGGTCCCGAGGTCGAGCAGCCCCCGGTCGCCCCTGGCGAGCGCGATGCCGGAGGAGTGCAGCAGCTCGGCGCCGACGAACAGCATCGCCACCACGAACACGCCGGTGGTCAGGTAGGCCACCCGGTTGTCGAGCCGCATCACCTTCATCCAGCCGGTGTCCCGCCACCCCTTGGCGTTGACCCAGTAGCCGTACGCGGCGAGCGTGATGGTCCCGCCGACGCCGCCGATCAGGCCGAGCGTGTAGACCAGCGACCCCTCCGGCAGGACGGGCACCAGGCCGGCGACCGCGGCCCCCAGGTGCGGGGTGACCCGGACCGCGAGGTACACCGTCACCGCGAACATGACGCCGACCAGGACCGTCATGACCTTCTCGAACGCGGCGTACCGGTTGAACCAGACGAACACCAGCCCCACCAGTCCGCACAGCACCGCCCACGCCTTCAGGTCCAGCGTGCCCGGGAAGAGCGCCGCCAGCGGCAGCGCGCTCGACGACATCGCGGCCGCGCCGTACACGAACCCCCAGACGACGACGTACCCGGCGAAGTACACGGTCGTCCACGAGCCGAGGCTGCGCCAGCCGTCGAACAGGGTGCGGCCCGTGGCCAGGTGCCAGCGGCCGACGGCCTCGGCCAGCGAGATCTTCACCAGGCAGCCGATGACCGCCGCCCACAGCAGCGTGTAGCCGAACCTGCCGCCCGCGATGAGGGTCGCCACGAGGTCGCCGGCGCCGACGCCGGTCGCCGCGACGACGATCCCCGGGCCGATCGACCGCCAGCCCGCCCTGCGGGGAGGCACCCCGCCGCGCGCCCCCGTCCCGGTCGTGGTCGTGTCCGCCATCCGCGCCCGCCTTCCCGTCCGTCCTGCACCGGCTCCGACGGGCCACGAAAGGCGCTGCGCGCCCCGCGCGCAAGAGGGCTTTTCAGCCAGTGCCGCCCGGCACGCCCGCCGGGCCCGCGGCCGGCCCGCTGGCGCCCCTGCCCGCCGGCCGTACGCGGCGCCGCCCGCCGGCCCCGGTGCGCCCGCCGCCCCGGGGCCACAGGTGCCGCAGCAGGCCGGCGGCCGCGAGCGCGGCGACCAGCGCGCAGACCGCCCCCCACCCGCACGCCGCGTACAGGCGCACGCCGAGCCACGACCCTCCCGTACCGCCCAGGTAGGCGCACATCATGTACGCCGTGGTGAGCCTGCTGAGCGAGCCCTCCCGCAGGGCGTACACCCGCGCCTTGTTGGCGACCATCCCGCCCTGCATGGCGACGTCCAGCAGCAGCGTGCCCGCCGCCAGCGCGGCCAGGCCCGGCAGACCGCCCAGCCCGCCCGCCGCCAGCACCGCGGCCGACACGGCGACCCCGGCGAGGGCCGCCAGGTTCACCGGCCCAGGCCCGTGCCGGTCGACGAGCCGGCCCGCGTACGGCGTGCACAGCATGGTCACCGCGCCGACCAGGGCGAGCACGCCGACCGCCTGCGCCCCGTACCCGTACACCGGACCCGTCAGGAGCAGCGCCACGCTCGTCCAGACGGCCGAGAACGCCCCGAAAGCGGCCGCCTGGCAGAAGCAGGAGCGGCGCAGCTCCGGCTCCGCGCGCAGCAGCCGCAGCGGCTCGGCGAGGAACTCCCGGTACGGCCTGCGGGCGTCGGCGGCCGCGGGGGCGGTGGCGGGGACCGCGTACGCCACGACCACGGCCAGGAGCAGCGCGACGGCCGCGGCCACCAGGTAGGGCGCCCGCCAGCCGAGCCATTCGCCGAGGACGCCGCCGAACGCGCGGGCCAGCAGCATGCCGCCGGTGGAGCCGCTGAGCAGGGCGCCGAGAACCGCCCCCCGCCGGTCGGGCGCGACCAGCCCGGCGGCGAGCGGGCTGATGACCTGTGCGGCCACCGTGGCCAGGCCGATCAGGGCGCTCGCGGCGACCAGCGCCGGCAGCGCCGGGGCGCAGCCGGCGGCCAGCAGGGCCAGACCGGTGACGGCGAGCAGGACCACCAGCAGCGAGCGGTGCGGGAAGCGGTCCCCGAGCGGCACCAGCAGCACCATGCCCGCGGTGTAGCCGATCTGGGTGGCGGTCACCACGAGGGACGCGGCGTCGGGGGACACCCCCAGGCCGTCCGCGATCAGCGGGGCGATGGCCTGCGGGAAGTACAGGTTGCCGACGGCCACGGCGCCGGTCACGGCCAGGAGCAGCAGCAGCCTGCGGCTCATCCGGCCGCCCCCGGGAGGAGGCGGGAGGCGAAGGAGGTCATGGGGAGAGTCCACGGCACGGGACCGGCCCTGCCAATTGATGTAGCGTGCCGCTTAATGATCAGCTTCGAGCTCGGGGTCGAGGACCTGGCCCACACCCGGTTCGCGCTCTCGCCGCTCGGCGAGACGGTGCTGAGCCTGCGCGTGCTGCGCGATCCGGGCGTCTCCGTCCTGCACCTGCCCTGGCGCCGGTCGGTCCTCGCCCGGATCGCAGGCCTCGGCGGCGGTCTCGACACCGGGCTTCTGCTGTCCCTCGTCGCGGACCTCCTCACCCTGCCCGACTTCCTCACGCCGCGCCCCGCCGTGTTCGAGCCGCACTTCGAGGACGAGCTGGCCGTCGTCCGCAGCACCCCGCCCGACCGGGTGCGCCGCGACCTGCTGGCCGCACACGCCCCGCACCCGCTGCCCGCACCCCTGCACGCGGCGACCGCCCCCGGCGACGGGCCCGTGACCGCGCTGCGCGACACCGTGTGCGAACTCCTGCACCGCTACTGGGAGATCGCCATCCGGCCGGTCTGGCCGCAGATCCGCCTCGTCGCCGAAGCCGACATGACGTACCGGGCGCGGCAGCTCGCCCGCGGCGGCGCCCGGCTGCTCTTCGCCGACATGCACCCCCAACTGCGCTGGGAGGACGCCGGATCCCGGGGCTTCCTGCGCGTCCACCGCACCATCGGCGGGTACGAGGCCAAGGCCTGCGGCCGCGGTCTGCTGCTCGTGCCGTCCGTGTTCGCCCACAAGTGCGCGCCGCCGGTGGGCCCCGACGAGCCGCCCTCCCTGCTCTACCCGAGCCGCGGCGCGGCCACCCTGTGGGAGGCCGAACCCGAACCGGTCCTGCGGAACGGGGCGGACGCGGCCGGGCGGGCCGCCGGGGACGCCCTCGTCCTGCTGCTCGGCGCGCCCCGGGCCCGGCTGCTGCGCATGCTCGCGGAGCCCGCCGCGACGGCCGAACTCGCCCGCCGCCTGCGCGTCACCCCCAGCGCGGTGTCGCAGCACCTCCGCGTCCTGCACGCCGCGGGGCTGGCCACCCGGACCCGCCACGGCCGGCAGGTCCTGTACCGGCGCAGCAGGCTCGGCGACCGGCTCGCCTCAGGCGGCTGACGGCACGGCCTGCCTTCAGCGGCCTGCCTTCAGGACGTGCCGAAGTCCGGGAGAGTGAGGGTGCCGTCGTCGGCGAGGGCGAAGCCCGGATTGTGGGCGATCTCCCACACGTGGCCGTCGGGGTCGGTGAACACGCCCGCATAGCCGCCGTAGAACGTCGGCGCGGGCGGCCGTGTCACCGCCGCCCCGGCGCGCCGGGCCGTCTCGACGAGTTCGTCCACCTCCTGCGGGGACCGGACGTTGTGCGCCAGGGCGATCCCGCCCCACCCGGGGGCATCCTCGACGCCGCTGTCCTGCGCGAGCCGGTCGCGCCCCCACAGGACCAGCGCGAGGCCGCCCGCCTGGAAGAACACCGTCTCCTCGGCCTGCTGCCCGCGCCAGCCGAGCTCCTCGTAGAAGGCACGGGCCCGGCCGAGGTCGGCCACGCCGAGGGTGATCAGGCTGATCCGCTGCTCCATGCCGGGAAGCTACCACCGATCGAACGCCCGGTGTCATGGCACGGGAGCCGTCCGCCGGTCGAACCACGCCGCGCACTCCGGCCGCCGGGCCCACACCACCGCCAGCACCGCCGGCACCGGCCAGGCCAGGCCGAGGAGCGGTTCCACCCGGTACACGACCAGCGCGAACGGCACGGCCACCCACCCGTACGCGCAGGCCGCAACCCGCAGCCGGCGCAGCCGCAGCGGGAACTTCAGCGCGGTGACGACACCCCACGCCGCCACCGCCAGCACGACGAGCCCGCCGCAGACGACCTGGCCGGCGCGCTCCTCGACCTCCGGGCGGCAGCAGGGCGCCGAGGCGTCCTCCTCGCCCCAGACCGCCGCGGCAACGGCCATACTGTCCGTCACGAGCCACACCCCGACGACGGCCTGCACACCGCCCAGCAGCATCAGCAGCATCCGCAGCCGGCGCACCGGCCGCGGCATCCGGGCGCCCTCCCACGGCCGGCCGGCCGCGGAACCGCCCCCGTACGCGTCGTGCGGTTCCACTGCGACGACCTCCCCCGGCAGGGCATCCCCGGCACGTGCCACCCCCAGCATCCGGCGGCGCGCCCCGCCTGTACAGAGTCCGGGCACACCGGGGGCGCGCGGAGGTGTCAGCGCCGGCAGCGGCCGAAGGTGACGACGTACGTGCCGCCGTTCGGCGCGGTGGCCCCGGCGCGGTCGGCGGCGCCGGGCTGGACCCCCGGGCCGATGTTCCGCAGTGCCGAGTTGAGGATGACGGCGCGGTGCCCGGGGCTGCTCATCCACCAGGTGACGGCGGCCTGCGGGGTGCCGGACCCGCCCCAGCCGGTGTAGGCGATCTCGCCGAACTGCCACGAGCGCGGGTTCGGGCAGTAGCCGGCGGCCTGGATGCGGGTCTGCGGCGTCGAGCCGGTCGCCGGATTGCGGTGCGGGTCCCTGCCGGGCCCCCACCACTTCAGTCGCACCGCGGCGGCCGAGTGCTGCTGCGCCGCGGCCGTCAGGGCCTGGTCGACGGTGAGAGCCGGCAGTCCCCGCCGCGTGCGCTGGGCGTTGACGAGGCACACGACGACGCTGCGCGCCTGCGCGGCGCCGGCCGCGGTGGGGGCCCGGTTGGCGTCCGCCGTATCACAGGTGACGGCCGCGGCGGGCGGCGCCGCGACGAGGGGGGACAGAGCGGCGGCCAGGGCGGCGGCCGCGACCGCCGCCGACCGCTTGCGGGGCTGGGAGCACGGCGGTTCACGGAGGCCGCACTTCCTGCGGGCAGAACGAAGAACGGTGAGGAGAGTGATGAGCGGGGTGAGCGGTGGTGGGCGGGGGAGGGGGCGACCGGCCGCGCGGCTCGGCCTCCAGGCTGCCGCAGGCCGCGGAGCCGCCATGGGGCCCGGTCCCGTCCCCCGGCCTGCCGCCTGCTTCGGCGGCAGAGGGCCGTCACGCCTTCCACGCACGAGGGGAACTCGGCGCCGCCGGCCAAGTCGGCGGCCGTACGCGAGGAGCAGCAGATCGTCCTGGCCGCGGCTCTGAACGGGGCCCGCGGCCGGCGTCACCCGCACGGCCGAACGTGTCCGGGCGGTGACACCGGCCGCGGCGCCGGGCCCCGGCCGCGGCCTTGGCGTGAGGGGCGGGGCGGGCCGCCGGCAGCCGCGAAGGGACTCGCCTGCGTCGATAACCGCCGGTCGGCGACCACGGGCTCATCGGGGACCTCCGGGGGGACTGGTCCTTCAGCGATCCTCCGCCTCGAATGCCCGGGCGACGGCGAGGCTGTCTTCGTAAACGTGGTGCCGGGTGACAAGGCCGTCTTCAACGGTGAGGTGCAGGGCGAACCGCGCGCGATACGCACGTCTGGTGGGCCGGGCGGTCTGGCGGATCTCTCCCAGCACGACCGCGTCGTTACCGTCGATGAGGATGCGCTCCACCTCAGTCGCCACATGCTCCGGCACATGGTGCTCGGCAAGCTCGCGATAGTGAGCGGCCGCATCGGCCCGGGTCGACCGGTGACGGATCCACGGCGTGGCAGCACGACCATGCTCGGCCTCCGGCCAGTCCAGCTTCCAATCGCCCTGCTCGGCGTACAGCTCGGCAATGCGCTCGGGGTCGCCCTCACCGATCCTCCGCAGCAGCTCTTCGACCACGGTGCGCGTGTTCGTAGGTGCGGCTGAAGACATGGGTGACCCCTCCGTCCTGGCCCGCGTCCTGTCGACGCGGAGAGATCACCAATCCTGCCAACGCAAGCAGGTCGAGACCACTACCTCTGAAGTAACGAAAATCCGTCACCAAGATCGACTTTCAATACGCGCCCTACAGCGGCTGACCAACGGCGCGGACGTCGCAGATCAAGCGGGAGACTGTCCCGCAGTGATCAAGACGAGCCAGGTCGTGACCGATGCCGGGTCACGTCCCGGGCTTCACCAGGACCGGTCAGGGAACGCAGCCACCGTCGTCCGGACCGGAGCCTCCGGAGCCGCACGACACCCTGACTCGCTGAAACCATCAGCAAGGGCGAGCAGCCACAGCAGCGATGCCGGACTTCCGGAGCATGCGGGCCAGATGCTCCATCTCGGGAAGCGTTCCTGAGTGGACACCGTCCAGTACGCGGCGCAGCGCAGCCCTGGCGTCTGTCACGTCAATGCCGAGTTCGGTCCGCAGTACACGCATGATGGCAACGCTCTGCCCCTGCTGACTGCTCACCTGCAGCCTCGCAGGTCCGTGCTCGGAGAGCATCTGGCCCCGCCGTTCCGCCGGCATCGAGCCACCGCACAAAGCCACCGTGAACCCGCAGGGGGGACGGCGACTGCCACACAAATGCCGAATACACGGTCGCGGCTGGTCCAACCGTGGACGCGACCACGGTCATTGCTGATCTGCACCCGCCTCCTGGTGCGGTCCGTCGACGACACCACATGCAGGTAGACCGTCCCGGCGACACGGGCGAGGACGATGTCCCCCACCTCCAACTTCGACGGGTCGACCGGGGCAACGACCACCTGCTGCCGACTGTTTATCAGCGGAACCATCGAGGAGCCGCTGGGCCGGAACGTCACGGTGGCTCCGCCGGCAACCCTGACTGCCACTGCAGCCAATGCACCCATCCGGTGATCGTGGCAGATGCCCCGGCTGCGTCCCCATTGAATGAGACGTCGCTTCTCTCGGCTACCTGCGGCCCAGGAGCTCGGCTGCGGCCTCCACGCCCTCCCGGGTGCCGATCACGATCAGAGTGTCGCCGCCTGCCAGGCGGAACGCCGGGGTCGGCGACGGGCGGGCGGCGGCGCGGCGGAGGACGGCCACCACCGAGACGCCCGTCCTCGTCCGCATACGGGTTTCGCCGAGCAGGCGGCCGTTCCAGTGCGAGTGGCCCGCCAGCTCGATGCGTTCCGCAACCAGGCCCAGGTCGCTGGTGTGCAGCAGATTGGGGCTGTGGTGGCAGGGCATCAGCGCGTCGACGACGACGGCCGCCTCGGCCGCCGTCAGGTGCAGCGAGGCAGCACAGTCGTCCGGGTCGTCGCCCCGGTACAGGCTCAGCGTGCGGGTGCCGTCGCGGTGGGCCACCACCGACACGTGCTGCTGCTCCTCGGTCGTCAGGTCGTGCTGGACCCCGATCCCGGGCAGTCGCGTCGTACTCGTCCGCTGAGCAGGCACGGCCCATCCCCCTCGTGTCGTTCCGTGCCGGGCGCCGGCGCGGTGCCCATCGTGCCATCTCCGGCGGGGCCGCAGCATGGGGGCCAGTACGGATGGACACGGGCGCCGAGCCATGGCACAACCCGCGGGGGAGCAGGCTGCGTAGCAGGTCAGCCTCACCTGCTACGCCATCCGGGCCGGCCTCATCGAGCCGTGACCGGTCCGTGCGGCTTGGCGGGCGGCAGGCCCAGGACGCCGCGTACGGCGCGCTCGGCCAGCTCGACGTCGTGCGGCGGGACGATCCCGTCATGGCTCACGAGCCCCTCCATCGCGCCAAGGCAGGCCCGCGCGGTGTCCGCCGCGGGCGGGCCGGGCGGGATCGCGCCGCTGCGCCGCCCCTCCGCGATGCGCCGTTCCACGTCGCCCGTGAGCTTGCCCAGGATCCGGCCCAGCTCCCGGGCCACCGGGTGGTCCCGCCCGGCGAACTCGATCGCCAGTACCCGGATGACCCCCGCCACGTCGCGCCGGCAGTAGACGGCGTGGCCGCGTGCCATCAGCATCAGCGCCGCCACCGGATCGGCCTCGGCGGCCGCCGGGTCGCCGACCTCCGCCGCCCACGTCTCGTCCACCCACCGCACCACCGCCAGCGCGAGCTCCTCCTTGCCCGCGAACTGGTGGTACAGCGCGCCCCGCGTGTACCCGGCCTCGGCGGCCACCCGCTCCAGCGCCAGGTTCGCGTACCCGTGCCGGGACAGGCCGCGCGCGGCGGCCTCCAGCAGGGCGCTGCGGGTACGGGCGCGCCGGTCGGCCTGGGTGCGGCGGCCCGGCTGGGTGCGGCGCTCCGGCTGGGGACGGCGGTCCGTCCGGGGGTCCTCGGCCTGGCGGGGGCCGCGGCCGGCCTCGGCGCTCACGGGGCGGATCCCTCCGCCTTACATACAGTCATGTACGTATGTTACGTTGCCGATCGGGATTCCGGAACGGAAAACCGCCCGAAGGGAGAAGGCCATGACGGTCGGTTCGGAAGCAGGTCACGCAGCAGGCGGCGCCATACCGCCGGTGCGGCAGCACCTCGTCCTGCCCGACGCGGTACGCCGCCTCAGCACACTCGCCGAACCGGATTACGCCGACCTCTTCACCCTCACCGCCGCCGGCGCCGCCGCCCGGTCGCCGGAGCAGTGGGCGTGCGCCGTGCTCGAGGACGCCGCGGGCTGGCAGGGCCAGTTCGTGTGGCGCGGGATACTCGGCCTGCGCCTGCAGGGGCGGCCGACCCCCGGGTGCGTCGCAGGATGGGAGATCGACGGCCGCGGCGACGACTGGATCCGCCTGGAGGCGCACTCCCGGATGATCACGGGCCAGCTCGTGCTCCGCGTGGAGGAGGGGCAGGCGTCGCTCTCCACGTTCATCCGCTACCGCAAGCCGTCCGGCGCCCGCGTGTGGACCCGGCTGACCCCGCTCCACCACAAGCTCGTGCCCGGCCTGCTGCGCGACGGGCACCGGATCCTGCAGGAGGCGGCGGCCGCCTGACAGCGGCCGGACCCCGGCCTGGCCGGCCTGGCCTGGCCTGGCCTGGCCTTATTTTGGCTTGGCTTGGTACGGGCCGGATCCGCGGGCACCCTCGGGTGGGCGACCCCCCGTTTACACGGAGCGGGGCCCCGGAAGGAATGCGGTCCCCGCACTCCTCTCCGGACGGTGAGCGTTGAACCGAGCGAAGCACTCCGCAACCGGCTACAAGGGCAGCTCAGACGAGGCGATCCGGCACCACTACGACTTCCTCGGGGACTTCTACCGGCTCGCCCTCGGCCCCGACCTCGTCTACTCCCTCGCCCGTTGGGAGGACGGCGACACCCTGGAGGCGGCACAGGTCCGCAAACTCGACCTGCACGCCCGTGCCGCCCGCGCCGAGGGCGCCTCCCGCGTTCTGGACGTCGGCTGCGGCTGGGGCAGCATGATGCGCCGCCTGACCGAGGCCCACGGCGTCCGCCACGTCGTCGGCCTCAACGTCAGCACCTCACAGGTCGAGTACGTGCGCAGCAGGGAATGGCCCGGCTGCGAGGTGCGCCTGGAGAACTGGATCGACCACCTGCCCGACGCCCTGTACGACGCCGTGTTCGCGATCGAGGCGATGGAGCACTTCGCCGGCAGCACGATCCGCCGCTCCCAGCGCATCGCCCGCTACCGGCTGTTCTTCGAACGCTGCCACGCCTGGCTGCGGCCCGGAGGACGGCTCGCCGTACAGTCGAACGCGTGGAACGCGCGCGGCTGGCTGGCCGCCATGGTCCTCCCGGCCCGCATGCTCGAACCCGACGGCGGTCCCCGCCGGGGCCTCCGCCCGCGCGACGTCCGGGACGCCGTACGCAACGTCCGCGAGGGCCTGCACTCCTCCCGCCGGGTCTTCCCCGAATGCTTCGTGCCGACCCGCTCCGAACTCGTCGAAGCCGCCCGCGGCCTGTTCACCGTCGCCGAGCTGCGTGACGACCCCGACGACGGGGCCCGCACCCTCCACTGCTGGATGGAGCGCTGCATCGCCCACCGCGAACAGGGCGCACGGCTGATCGGCCGCCAGGCCGTGGACGACCTCATCCGGGAACAGCAGGCGACGCTGCGATTCATGCGCGAGCACCGGTGCACGGTGCTGCGGGTGGCGCTGGAGCGGGTCGACTGAGCGAGGCGTCGTCGCTCGCCAGCCGATACGGGGCCGGGCGCCGGTAGCGGCCCGGTCGTCGTGTGCGTCGGCTCGTCGTTCGCGTCGGCTCCGTCGTCGGCGCCCCCCCGCCACAGGAAGGACCGGACATGGGCGCACTCCGCCTCGCCCCGCCGACCGCCCCGCCCGTCCCGGGGGCATCCGCACTGGCCTGGACGGCGGGGTCCGCCGCCGTGTTCGCCCTCGTCCAACTGGCCGTCGCCGTACCGGGCTCCTCCCTCGGCTGGGACGAGATCGTCTACGTGAGCCAGGTGCAGCCCGGGACACCCGCCGCGTTCTTCTCCGCGCCCCGGGCGCGCGGTATCTCGTACCTCGCCGCGCCCGTCGCCGCGCTCACCACCTCGACCACCGCGCTGCGCATCTGGCTCGCCCTGCTCTCCTCCGGCGCGCTGTTCCTCGTCCTGCGAGTGTGGCGGCGCCTGCTTCCGCCGCCCGTGCTCGGCTGCGCCGGGCTGCTCTTCGCCGGGCTGTGGGTCACCCTGTACTACGGCCCGCGCGCCATGCCCAACCTGTGGTGCGCGCTGGGCGCCCTCGCCGCGGCAGGTTGGCTGCTCCGGGCGGAGCGGCCCGCAGGGGGCGGTCGGGCCGCTGCGGCGTGCGCGGGTGCGGCCGTCGCCTTCGTGACGGTCATGCGGCCCGTGGACGGGGTGTGGCTGGCGCTCCCGCTCACCGGCGCCGCCCTGCTGACGGCCGGTCTGCGGCGGCCCCTGCTGTGGGCCGCGCCGCCCGTCGGCGTGCTGGCGGGGGCCGTGCCCTGGGTGGTGGAGGCGTATACCTCGTACGGCGGACTCGCCGCCCGCCTCGCCCGCGCCAGCGAGATCCAGGGCGGCATCGGCGCCCACTTCGCCGTCGACGACCATGCGCGCAGCCTCGTCGGGGTGACCCTGTGCCGGCCCTGCGACGCAGCGTGGAGCCATCCCTGGACGGCCGCCTGGTGGCTTGCACTTCCGCTGCTCGTCACTGCCGGCACGGTCGCGGCCCGCCGGGCCGGCCGCGGCCGGCAGGCCGCCGTGGCCGCCGCCGTCGGGGTGTGCCTGGCCCTGCCCTACCTGTTCACCGTGGACTACGCCGCCCCGCGCTTCCTGCTCCCCGCCTACGCCCTGCTGGCCGTGCCGGTCGCCGAGTGCGTGGCGGCCGCCTTCGGAGCGGTACGGGCCCGTGCGCACACCGCCGGCCGGCGCAGGGCCGCGTACGGGGCGCTGGCCGGAGTCCTCGTGCTGCACGTCGCCGTGCAGGCCGCGGTGCTCCTCCGCCTGAGCGAACGCAGCCGCGACCGGCACCGGGAACTCGCCGCCGCGGCCGCGGCCCTGCACCGGCTGGACGTGCGCCGGCCCTGCGTGCTGAGCGGAGACGGGGCCATCCCGCTCGCCTACTACACGGGCTGCGCATCCCGCCAGGTCGGCGGCCACGACGGCAGCACCACCGCCGACGGGCTGGCATCGCTCGGGCGGCGGATGCCGGTCGCCGTGATCACCGCCGGGGGCGCTCAGGCGCCGCAGTACGCCCGGGCCTGGCCCGTCTTCGACCTGCCTGGTGGGTATGCGGCCCGTGTGGCGCCCCGCGGGTGAAGGCGCGGCTGTCCGCCACCGCCGCCTGGTGGCGGGCCCACCGCGCCGCCGTGGCCCACCTCGCCCGGCGCGACCCCGCCGTACGCGGCACCCTGCTCGCGCCGACCCGCCCGCCGGCCCGGACGGCGGAGACACGGTCGACTTCTGGCCGGAGCTCCTCCAGGGGGCCGGTGCCACGGGCGGCCTCTTCCTGGACACCGCGGCCGAGGACGAGCGCAGCCCCGACGGCACCACCGGCCGGCTGGAGAGGCTCTGTGCCGCCCGGCGCAGCGGCTGGGGGCCCCGGGCCGGCCTCGGACTCGCCCTGCGGGGGATCAGCGGCAGCGTGCACCGCGACTGGGTGGGCCGCGGCGCCCACGGCGTGTCCGGCCATCGCCGCTGACAGGCCCAGGCCCCGGGCGGGCGGCGGGCGCCCGCCCGGGGAGGGCGCCGTGCCTGCCGGGGCCGCGCGTATCCGGCCCGGACACGCGCCGGGCGGCGCGGACGCCGTGCAACCGGCGTGCCGCGCCGCCCGGCGCGCTCTTGGACAGGAGCCGGGCCGCGACCCTCACCAATAGTGCTTGCGACCGCCCACCGCGTGTCCGGCCGCACCGAGAAGCCACAGCACCAGGCCCACGACCAACAGGATCAGGCCGATCGTCCACAGGATCGAGATCCCGAACACGAAGCCGAGGATCAGCAGAATCACTCCGAGCGCTATCACGACAACCTCCTGCACCCTCTGCCTGGGGGGGACGCTCTGCGTATACCCCCGTGGGGCGAGCCATGCGTCCCGCAGCCCCCGAGTTTCCGGAGCCCTCCCGCGGCCCGGGCCCGCCCCGCTCACCACGCCGCGTACAGCGCCTCCGGCGAGCGGTCGATCAGGGTCGGCCGCATCCGCGGCGGCGGCCGGTCCCCGTCCAGCCGCAGCCCGGGCAGCAGCCGCGTGAACACCTCCAGGGTGGTGTGCAGTTGCAGGCGGGCCAGCCGCGCGCCGGGGCAGGCGTGCGGGCCGTGCCCGTACGCGAGGTGCGGCCGGTTCTCGGCGCGCCGGATGTCGAACGCGCCGGGGCGCGCGTACCGCCGCTCGTCGCGGTTCCCCGACCCGAACGCCACGAGGACGCAGGCCCCCTCCGGCAGGTGCGTGCCGGCGAGGACCACAGGGCGGGTCGTACGCCGCCGGAACGCCTGCAGGGCGGTGTCGAAGCGGGCTCCCTCCTCCACCGCGGCGGGGATCAGGCCCGGGTCCGCGCACAGCATCCGCCACTGCTTCGGGTGGGAGAGCAGGTGGAGCAGGGTCGTCGAGACGAGGGCGGAGGTCGTGAGGAAGCCGGCGATCAGCAGGTTCTGCAGGTTCGCCACCAGCTCGTGGCGCTGGTCGGCGGTGAGCTCGCCGCGGCCGGGCGCGAGCGCGGCGACCATGTCCGAGCACAGGTCCTCCCTCGGCTCGGCCCGGTGCTCGCGGATGCAGCGGTCCAGCAGGTGCTGGAGGGCGACGACGTCCCGCGCGGCGGCCGCCTGCGCGTCCGGCGGCAGCGGCCGGAACAGCAGCTCCTCCGCCCGGTAGCCGCCGCGCACGGCCGCGGGCACATCCGCCGGGTCCAGCCCGATCAGCCGCCCCGCCACCATGCCGGGCAGCCGGCGGGCGTACGCCTCCACCAGCTCGGCGGACTTGTCGGCGGCGAACCCGTCGACGAGGCCCCGCGCGCACTCCCGGGCGTACGGGGCCAGCGCCGCGACCCGGCCGGCGGCCAGGCCCCGGTTCAGCGGGGCCCTGTGCCTGCGGTGGGCCGCACCGTCCGAGGAGACCACGGTCGGCCGCGGCTCGAACCCGCCGGCGAGCACGGCCAGCGCGGGCCCGGCCGGAGTGACGTCGGGAAGCAGGGCGTTGGCGGAGGAGAAGTCGTCGGCGCGCCGCAGCACCTCCCGGATGTCCTGGTCGCGCGCGACCAGCCACGCCTCGAACTCCGGCACGTACGTGAGGCCTTCGGCCCGGCGGGCGCGGGCGTACAGCTCATAGGGGTCCCGGTACAGCTCGTCCCGGGTCGCCTGGTCGTGCCACGCCACAGGGGGCCTCCGGATCTGGTCGCTCGCGTCGGATCGGATCGGGCCGCACCCGCGGCAGTGCCGCTGCGGGCCGTCCCGCTGCAGCGGGCATCCTGCCGGGCCCGCCCGCCCGCCGGGAAGACCGCCTCCGCGCGCGCACGCCGCCCGCGGACCTCAGTACAGGCCCTACGGCCGCTCCAACCGCTCCCAGAACGCCAGCCGGTGCTCCCGCGCGTAGTCGACCGGCCCGATGCGCCCCGGCGCCAGCGACTGCGTGTACGGCACGCCCGCCCCCGCCTCGAAGGCCGGCCACCGGGGGAACCCGTCCGCCGCCGGTACGCCGTCGCGCGCGAACGCCGCCCAGTAGTCGGCCATCGCGTCCGCGAGCCGCGCCTGGGCCGGCGTGAAACGCCGCCGCGCCTCCGCCTCCTCGAACAGGTACGGCGTGTCGCCCGCGTGGTAGGCCCCGAAGTCGAACGGCCCGGCCGCCGGCAGGTACCAGGGGGCGTCCCGGTCCGCGAACTCGTAGGCGTACGTGCGCACATGCCGGGCCAGGGCCAGGTGCTGGGCGTACGTGCCCCGTGCCCACATCCGGTCCGTGACCGCCGCCGCCCACGCGTGCGCGGGCGGCACGGAGCCGCCGTCGGGGTACTCGGCGCGTACGGCGGGCGCGCGCGACGCCCCGAACGCCGTCCGCAGCAGCGCCGCGTACCGCTCCCCGGTGAGCGGCTTCCCCGCCGCGTCGTACATCAGCCCGGCGAACAGCCGGTGCTCGTCGCGCGTCGCCCCCGACAGGACGGGTACGCGCGCGAACCGGCCCGCGGCGAGCGCCCGCGGCGGAAGCTCCGGCAGCACCTCGCCGCCGTACGCGAACGCCTGGAAGGCGTTCATCACGTACGGCACCCCCAGCACCCGCCCCACCGGCACCGCCCGCAGGCACTCCAGCGCCCGCGCGGCGTCGGGGAGCCCGCAGCCCAGGGCCGCCGCCGTCCGCCGGCCGGCCTCCTCCATCTCCCGCACCGTCCGCCACGTGTACCAGGGGTACGCGGGCACGCCCTCGCCCATGGCCGCGGCCGGCATGTCCATCATGCCCTCGCCGCTGGACAGGACGGCGTGCCGGAACAGGCCGCGCGACCCGGGCGCGGTCAGGTGGCCGGTGATCGCGGCGGCGCCGAACGACGACCCGGCGACCGTCACCCGCTCCGCGTCGCCGCCGAACGCGGCGGCGTTGCGCCTCACCCAGCGCAGCGCCTCCTGCTGGTCCTGCAGCCCGAACGTCCCCGACCCGGGCAGGCCGGGATGGGCGAAGCCGCCGAAGACGCCGAGCCGGTAGTTGACGGTGACGACGACCAGGCCGCGCTCCGCGAGGCGGCGGCCGTCGAAGAACCGCCCGCCGCCGACCGTGCCGTCGCCGTGGATCCACACCAGCACCGGCCGCCGCGCCCCGCGGGCCGGGGCGGTGACGTTCAGGACCAGGCAGTCCTCCCGGACGCTGGAGATCCGGGCGTACGGGTTCGGCACCTGCGGGCACAGCGGCCCCGCCCGGGTGGCGTCGCGGACGCCCTTCCAGGGGGTGGCGGGGCGGGGCGCCGCCCAGCGGTGCGCGCCGACCGGGGGAGCGGCGTACGGGATCGCGCGGAACAGCCGCAGCCCGCCCTCCGCGGTACCGCGCACGGCGCCCGTGTCGGTACGGACGACGGGACCCGCGGCCGCGTCCCCGGCGGGGGCGGGCCCGAGCAGCGCGAGCGCCGCCAGTACGGCGGCGCAGCGGACGGGCCTCAATAGACCAGCTTGTAGGTGACGTCGTGGGGGATCGGCGCCGGCGCGGCCTCGGGGAACGTCAGCCGGATCTGGGTGAAGCGGGTGGTGCCGGGGCGGTCCGGCCAGGGCTCGGGGGCGCTGAGCGTGACCCGCACGGGGTACGGCCGGAAGCGGCCGGCGGCGCAGTAGGGCCGGCAGTCGTTGACCATGTCGGTCCCGGTGGCGGCGGCGGTCTTCGCACCCCATTCGGTCCAGCGCAGGCCGACGAGGCGGTTGTTGCCGTCGCCGCAGGCGAGGAGGTACTCCTCGGGCCGCACCTGGGGCTCCCCGAAGCAGTCGACGACCACGACGGGCGGCGGTGTCGGCGCCGGAACCGGGGCGCGGGCCGGCGCGGCTGCGGGTGCGGCCGCCGCGGCGGGGAAGGCGGTGGCCGCGGCGAGTGCCACGGCCGCACCGGCGACCGCGACCCTGCGGGCGCGCGCTGTGATGGCAACGTGTCGGCGGACTCCGGCTGTGGCCACGGGCGCCTCCTTGCCTACGGCCGCTCCGCACGGTGCCGCGCCGCGGGCGCGTCGGCGCGGGCGGAACGGCGATCCCACACCACCGCCAGCTTCCCCCATCCCCCGTCCTCCCGCACCCGCAGCCGTACCGGCCGCGAACCCGGCACGGCGGGCCGGCGCCCCCACCGCTCCCGCGGACCGGGCCCCGCGCCGCGGGAGCGGCCGGGTCAGAAGCGGGCGCTCCGCACCGGGCCCGTGAAGCCGGCGGGGAGGCGGGGGCCGGTGAGCCAGAGGGCGGCCGCACCCGTCGTGAAGCGGGCGAAGGCCGGGTCGCCGTCGTCGGGGGCGCCGTCCTCCCGGTCCGAGGCCGACGGGTCGTCGGACGGGTCGGCCGCGACGACGTCCCGGGCGATGTCCTCCTCGGGCCGGTCGTCGGCGGGCCCGCGGCCGTCCGGGCCGAGCTGCGCACCCCACGGCTCCGTCCCGAACTGCCGTTGCAGGGCGGTGAAGTCCGCGGGGACCCCGTCCGGTTCGGTCCAGGAGCCGGCGTGCTCGTACAGCACCTGGCCGGGAACCCGCTCGCGCAGCCCGCCGAGCACCTCTTCGCCGTGGGCGGCGAGGTCGTACGCCACCACGACGGTGTCGGTGCGGCCGGGAGCGTACGGCTCCAGCGGCACGCCGAGGACCTCCGCGGCGGCCAGTGCGAGGATGCGGTCGGAGCGGCCCGGCAGTGCGCTCACGGCGGCGGGCCGGACGCCGGCGGCGCCGAGCGCGGCCGCGAGGCGGTCGAGGCCGCGCCGGCAGCCGGCGTGGCTGTCGCCGAGGTAGCCGTAGCGGCCGGCCATGACGCCGAAGCCGTACGGGGAGAGCGTGCCCAGCAGCGTGCCGGTCAGGGCGAACTGCCAGCCGCGCAGGTCCCCGCCGTCCAGCGGCGAGAACCCGGCGACGGCCTCGGCGCGGCCGGCCATCCGCCGCAGCCGGGCGTGGGCCCACCCCCACCCGCTGTCCGGGGGATCCGGCAGGCGCGCGATGCGGTCGAGGGCGGTGGCCGCATCGCCGGCGAGCAGCGTGTTGAAGGCCAGCAGGTAGCGGCCCGGCCAGGGCTCCAGCATGCCCTCGTGCCGCAGCAGGACCTCCACCGCCTCGGCGTGCCGGTCGTCGGCCTCCAGCGCGGTGGCCAGCGTGTACAGCACGGGGCGGACGTCGGGGGCCAGGCGCAGGGCCTCCCGGAGCGCCGGGACGGCGAGGAAGGCGATCCCCCGCTCGGTGCACCGGCGGCCGAAGTCGTAGAGGGACCGGGGGCCGACGGGCCGGCGGGCGACCTCCGCGGCTGCGCCGGCCAGGTCGTCGTAGCCGACGGCCGCGGCCAGGGCGCCGACCTGCCCGGCAAGGGCGGGGAGGGGTTCGGTGGCGGCGAGGGGCCGGAGGGCGCGGACCGCTGCGGGTATGTCGCCGGCGGCCGTCAGGCGCCGTACGTCGTCGAATGCGTTCGTCATCGCGTTGATCATCCGCAGGGGGCCTGCGGCTCGGCAACGCCTTTTCCCGCGCCCGGACCGCAGCCGCCCGCGCCCCGTCCGCGCCGGTGAGTGAGGCGTGTCTCACCGGGCGGACCTTGCCTATGCAACTCGTTGCATAGAAAGATCGGCGGCATGGCGCTCGAACACGCGATCCTCGTCTCGCTCCTGGAGAAGCCCGGCTCCGGCTACGAGCTGGCCCGCCGGTTCGAGCGGTCCATCGGGTACTTCTGGACGGCCACGCACCAGCAGATCTACCGCGTCCTCAAGCGCATGGAGGCCGACGGCCTGCTCGCCGTGCGCGAGGTGCCCCAGCAGGGCCGGCCGGACAAGAAGGAGTACTCCGTCGCCGCGCCGGGCCGGGCGCTTCTCTCCGCCTGGCTGCACGAGCCCATCGAGCCGGAGAGCCTGCGCCACGACCTCGCCGTCAAGATCCGCGGCGCCGCGTTCGACGACCCGGCCGCCCTGGTCCGCGAGGTCGAACGCCACCGCGCCGTGCACGGCGACCGGCTCGCGCACTACCTCGCCGGCGAGCTGCGCGACTTCACCGGGCCCGGCGCCCCGACCCCGCTCGACGCCGGGCAGGAGCTCCAGCACGTCGTCCTGCGCGGCGGGATCGCGTACGAGCGGATGACGATCGCCTGGCTCGACGACGTCCTCGCCACGCTCCACCGGCTCGCCGGGGCCCCGCCCGCCGGCTGAGCCGGCTCCTCCCGCGGCGCGGGCCGCGACCGCGGGCCCCCGCACCGAAACGCCCCAGGCCTCAGGCCTTCGACCCACGACCCCTCGGAAGGTGACCCTCCATGGCCGACCCGCTGCTGTTCCACCCGAACACCTACGACCCGGCGCACTTCGACCCCGAGACCCGCAGGCTGCTGCGCGCCACGGTGGACTGGTTCGAGGCCCGCGGCAAGCGCAAGCTGATCGAGGACTACCGCGACCGCGCCTGGCTGGCCGACTTCCTCGCGTTCGCCGCGAAGGAGGGCCTCTTCGCCACCTTCCTCACCCCGGCCTCGGCCGCCGGCGCGGACGAGCCGGACAAGCGCTGGGACACCGCCCGCATCGCCGCCCTGAACGAGATCTTCGGCTTCTACGGGCTCGACTACTGGTACGCCTGGCAGGTCACCATCCTCGGCCTCGGCCCGGTCTGGCAGAGCGGCAACGCCGCCGCCCGCGCCCGCGCCGCCGAACTCCTCGCCCAGGGCGAGGTGTTCGCGTTCGGCCTGTCCGAGAGGACCCATGGCGCCGACATCTACTCCACCGACATGCTGCTGGAGCCGGACGGCAGCGGCGGCTTCCGCGCCACCGGCTCCAAGTACTACATCGGCAACGGCAACGCCGCCGGACTCGTCTCCGTCTTCGGCCGCCGCACCGACATGGAGGGCCCGGACGCGTACGTCTTCTTCGCCGCCGACAGCCGCCACCCCGCCTACCACCTGGTCAAGAACGTCGTCGACTCCTCCAAGTTCGTCAGCGAGTTCCGCCTGGAGGACTACCCGGTGGCCGCCGAGGACGTCCTGCACACCGGCCGCGCCGCCTTCGACGCCGCCCTCAACACCGTCAACGTCGGCAAGTTCAACCTCTGCACCGCCTCCATCGGCATCTGCGAGCACGCGATGTACGAGGCCGTCACCCACGCCCACAACCGCATCCTGTACGGCCGCCCCGTCACCGCGTTCCCGCACGTGCGGCGCGAGCTGGCCGACGCGTACGTGCGCCTCGTCGGGATGAAGCTGTTCAGCGACCGCGCCGTCGACTACTTCCGCACCGCCGGCCCCGACGACCGCCGCTACCTGCTCTTCAACCCGATGACGAAGATGAAGGTGACCACCGAGGGCGAGAAGGTCATCGACCTGATGTGGGACGTCATCGCCGCCAAGGGCTTCGAGAAGGACAACTACTTCGCGCAGGCGGCCGTCGAGATCCGCAGCCTCCCGAAGCTGGAGGGCACCGTCCACGTCAACCTCGCGCTGATCCTGAAGTTCATGCGCAACCACCTGCTGGAGCCTGCCGAGTACCCGGCCGTGCCGACCCGCCTCGACGCGGCCGACGACGACTTCCTGTTCCGGCAGGGCCCCGCCCGCGGCCTCGGCTCCGTCCGCTTCCACGACTGGCGGCCCGCCTTCGACGCGTACGCCGAGCTGCCGAACGTGGCCCGCTTCCGCGAACAGGCCGACGCCCTCTGCGAGTTCGTCGCCGCCAACGCCCCCGACGAGCAGCAGAGCCGAGACCTCGACTTCCTGCTCTCCGTGGGCCAGCTGTTCGCGCTCGTCGTGCACGCCCAGCTGATCCTGGAGCAGGCGCGCCTCACGGGGCTGGACGAGTCCGTCCTCGACGAGCTCTTCTCCGTCCTCGTCCGCGACTTCTCCGGCCACGCCGTCGAGCTCCACGGCAAGGACTCGGCGACCGGTGCGCAGCAGGCCTGGGCGCTCGCCGCGGTCCGCCGCCCGGTCGCCGACGCCGAGCGCTCGGCCAGGGTCTGGGAGCGCGTCGAGGCCCTGTCCGGCACGTACGAGATGGCTCCCTAGCAGCCGCTCCCCGACGCGCCCGTCCCGACCGGCTACCCGGCGGGCGCGTCGGCCGGGGCGGTGCGGCGGAGCACGCCGACCTTGTCGATGCGGTGCTCCGGGTTGCCGAGGGGGTCGCGCCAGAAGTTGCCCGCCGCGTCGTCCTCGGGCGTCGCGCACGTCGAGATCGTGATCATGGCCTGGGTGGGAGCCCGGCCGGGCGCACCCGGGACCGCCGCGCGCTGCTCCGCGAGCGAGCGCTCGGACCGGAACGACGTGCTGCGCGTCGCGGTGATCTCGTACGTGTACGTGACGCCGTCCAGCGTGACGTGCACCTCGGCACCCGGCTTCACGGAGGGCAGGTCGCGCAGCGGCCCGCCCGCGGACAGCCGGTGCGCGGTCACCAGGAAGTTCCCCACCTGCCCCGGCCCGACACCGCCGCGCTCCCCGTACGGGCTGGCGGCCACGCCGCGGTCCTGGATGCGGGTGCCGGGGGCGTCGTCGGTGGTCCCCTCGTACGGGACCACCCGCAGCCCGGATATCCCGACGGACGGGATACCCAGGACGGAGGCCTGCTTCGGCACGGCGGCCGACACGGACGGCGACGGCGTCGGCGTCGCCGCGACCGCCCCGGAGGCGGTCGGGAGGGAAGCCCCCGCTGCGGTGGCGGCACCGGCCCCGGCGGAGGACACGGCCGGGCGGGCCGCCGCATCCGGGCTGCAGGCGGCGAGCACCGCGGTGGCGGCACCGGCCACCAGGGCGGCTGCCGCGCGGGGCACGAAGATCAAGGTCATGGGCTCGTCCGAGGGGGATCCGCCGGGCCGTGCGGGGTGGGGTGGCCCGGTTCGCCCGCAAGGGTGACATAGGGAGCACCCGGAACATAAGCCCCACCCCCTGTGACCTGGCCCGCCTGCCGGCTGCGGCAGGGGGAGTCAGCGGGTGAGGTGGTCCGCCAGGCCTTCCAGGCGCGGGCTGTCCAGGGCCTCGCGGTGGGAGAGGCTGTTGCGGGAGCGCCACAGGGTTCTCAGGCGGTCCGCCTCGGGCTGGCTCAGGCGGGCGTCCCCCTGGATGTGGGCCCGCCACATGTCGCCCAGCTCCATCCCGGCCAGGGCCGCTGCCGACCCGGGGGCGGCGGCCGTGCCGGGGCGCGGGCCGGGCACGCCGTCGCGGCGGGGGCCGTACCGGGCGGCCAGATCCGGCAGCGGCAGGCGTGAGCGGCTGCGGATGACCTCCGTGAACGCCTCCCGCGCCTCGTCGAGCAGCGGCAGCAGCGCGGTGTTCTGCGCAAGCCATATCCGGGTGCGCACGCCGTGCTCCCACTCCCAGTCCCACACCGGCGCTCCCGTCTCCTGCGTACGCGGATCCCGGCGGGCCGCCGCGCCCGGCCAGTGCCGCAGACGGCCGTCCCAGCGGTCGGCCAGGCCCCGGTCCCAGTGCTCGCGCAGGGCGCCGGCCGGTGCCGGGAGCGCCGCGCCCGGTGCGGGCCCCCGCGGCGCGGGCACCGTCCGGGCCGCGTCGTCCGGATCCGGGACGCCGGGCAGGAGGCCTTCGTCGCACAGGAGGCGGCGCAGCTGCGGCGGCAGCGTGTCAGGGCTGCCGTCCCACTCCGCGGCCAGCCGCTCCGCGAGGTCCAGGAACGGGCCGCACACCTCCACCACCGTGGCCTGCGCCACCGCCTCCAGCAGCTGGTGCCGGGCGGCCCGCCCCGCGGCGGGCGGCCGGGCCATCGCGACGACGGTCGCCGTGTCCAGCCGTCCGTGGACGCCCCACCACCAGTGGACGGCGACGTCGTCGCGGGCGACCTGCTCCGGCAGCTCCGCCGCGAGCCCCGACGGCCCGGCCAGGACGAGCAGGCGGGGCCGCCGCTCGGGCGGCAGGCCCGCCGCCTTCACCGCCGCCGCCAGCCGCCGCAGCAGCTCCGCCGCTGCCGCCGGCACGGGCTCGTGCCAGCCCCGGACCACGACCACCCGCGAGGCGGCGCCGGAGCCGTCCGTCAGCCGGTGCAGCAGCCCGTCCACGCCCGCCGCCGGGCCGCTGTCGGCGCCGGGCGCGGCGGCGCCCAGCTCCTTCAGGACCCGGTCGGCCAGGTCGTGGGCCGTCGGCCGCCCCCGCTCCGGGGCCCGCCCCGCCGCGGAGGGACCGGGCTCCCCGCCCCCCGCCGGGCCGTGTGCGGCCGGTGTATCCCGGCCCGCGGCCGACGCGGCATCGGAAGGGACCGGCCCGCCGCCCCGGGGGCCGACGCCGAAGGCGGACAGGCCGTCGTCGTAGTCCAGGACGGGAGCGGTGTCCGTCCACGGGCCGCCCGGCGGCGGGGCCGCCGCGGCCGGAGGCCCGGGCAGCCCCGCCCCGCGCGGGGCGGCCGCGTCCGCCGGGCCCGGGGCCGGCAGGAGGACGAAGTCGCCCAGCTCGTGCAGGAGCTCGTCCAGCACCGCTGCCGCATCGGCGCCGCCCGCCGGAGTCCGCGGCAGCAGGCACAGGCAGCTGCGGCCCGCCCGCAGGTCCTCCAGCACCCGGCCCGTCCACAGCCGCACCCCCGGCAGGGAGGCGGCGGACACCGCGGAGGAGCCACGCCTCACGACGGGTCCGCCGCGGCCTGCAGGGCGCGGAAGGTGATCCGGTCCAGCGAGCAGCCGTCCGGCCCGTCGTCCAGGACGCCGGTGTCCGACAGCCGGCGCACCAGCGCATCGACCTGCCCGAGCGTCAGGCCCGTCACCGAGGCGATGTCGGCGTACGTACAGCCCTCGCCCGGCTCCACGTACGCCGCCCACTCGGCCAGCACCGCCACCACCCCGTCGTCCAGGCCGACGCGCGCCAGGTGGCTGCGCGCGAAGCCGGCCTGCCCGGTGAAGCCGCGGGCGTCCTCCAGCGCCGCCTCCAGCGTCGAGCCCTCCCGGGCGATGCGGTGCACCGTCCGCTCCAGCAGGTTCGGCCAGCCGCCGGTGAGCTCGATGACGCGGCGCCGCTTGTCCGGGGTGTCGAAGGGGCATTCGGGCCAGGCCCGCAGACTGTCCGCGTTCCACCGCTCCGGGTGCACCACCGCGGCGACGAACGTGTTCTGCCGGACGGGGACGTCCGGGTCCACCAGCAGCACCGCCGCCCGGTGCGGCAGCCCCTTCCCCGGGGTGGTGTGCGCGTGCAGCGCCTCCGCGCACACGGCCGCCTCGGCGGCCGGCCGGCCGCGCAGGTCGACGAGGAACACGCTCGGGCTGCCGGCCCCGCCGTCCTGCGCGATCGCCTCCGCCAGCGTGTCCGGGCCGGCCCTGCGGACGGCCAGCTCGCGCGCGTTCGCGTACGACTCCACGGCCGCCTCGACGAGCGCCGGGCCGTGCGCCTCGGTCAGGCAGACCGCCGCCACGCCCGGCGCCGTCACCAGGCTCAGCTGGTGCTCCGTCAGCGGGCTGTAGCGGGCGATGCCCTCCCGGTCATGGCCGACGAACCGCCGGGAGAACCGCGGGTTGTAGTCGTACGGCAGGTCGAACTCCGTCTGCCGAAGCTCCAGTTCCAGGTCCTCGCGGGTGCCGAGCATGTTCACCACGTTCGGGCTGCGGACCGCGTACAGGCGCGGGTCGGCCAGCTGGATGAGCAGGCCGAGACCCACCATCTCGTCCAGGTAGATCCGCACGTCGCTCGCCGTCAGCGAGCCGAACCCCACCTTCCAGTGCCTCTTCGCCGCGCTCAGCAGATCGTCGGCGTCGTACCCGCCCTGGAAGCCGTCCTCCTGGCTGCGCAGGGCGATGACCAGCGCCAGCACCCGGTAGCGGTCCTCCAGGTTGATGGTGATCCGCAGGCGCTCGGCGATGTGCCGGTGCACCTGCGCCGAGCCCGTCACGGCGCGCACGTCCTCGTCGGTGACCGTGATGGGCCACTGCGCCGACGCGAGGGACTTGCCGCGCAGGGCGGCGACCAGCCGCTCGCAGAAGATCTGCACCAGGCACGCCTGGTAGTTCGTCGCCGCGAGCACCCGCCACACCAGCTCCGGCCGCTCGAACCGGTACCCGAACGCCGCCATCGGCTCCACCACCAGCCGCTGCGCCTCGGTCGGCTTCAACGTGCTGATCAGCACGTCCGGGCCGCCGTGCGTCAGCGGCACGTTCGACAGGTGCCGGAACCGCTGCACCTGGTGCAGACCCGCGAACACGATCTTGAACCGCCGGTCGGTGCGGTCCATCAGCCCCTTCAGCCGCAGCACGTTCGCGAACGTCGCCTCCCCGCCCCGCCCGCGCACCGCCTTCGAGTCCGCCGTAAGGAACGCGTCGGCCTCGTCCGCGAGGACCAGCACCCGGCGGTCCGCGTTCTCCTCCAGCCACCGCTCCACCCGGGCCAGCACCGCGTCCGGCGCCAGGTGGGCGGCCCGGTCGGCGCGCAGCACGCCGACCCGCTTGAGCTCCTCCTCCAGCACCGGCCAGATCCGCTCGGCCGGCTCCGCCTCGCCGACACCGCGGGCCTTGAGGTCGACGTAGATCGCCTTGCGGTCCGGCGTCCCGGGGAACGACGCCTGCACCTTGCGCAGCAGCGCCGACTTGCCCAACTGCCGCCCCCCGTACAGGAAGAGCGCGCCGAACCGGTCGGTGACCGTCGCGATCTCCTCCTGCCGGCCGTAGAACACCTCCGGCGGGACGAGCCCGGCCACGAACGGCGTGTACGGGTTGTACGCGGTCCACGGCAGCGTCACCCGCTGCGCCGCCCGGAACGAGCGCGGCGAGCGGGCCGCGACCCAGCCGAAGACGGCAGGGTCGATGACGAGCGCCCTCTGCGAGGCGGCCGTCCGGGCCCGAGCCGCCATCTCGCGGCGCCCCGCGAGCCCCAGCGGGTACAGGTAGATGATCAGGCAGGCGCCGGAGTCGGAGCTGTCGAGGAGTTCGAGCGGGCTGCGGCCGCGCTGCTCGTCGGAGACGACCAGGATCGTGTACGAGGACGCCGCCGACCCGAGCGCGGCCACATATCCCGGAACGGTCTCGCTGGCGTGCGCCCGGGCGGTGAGCCGGAGCACGCCGCGCACCTCGTGCTGGTGGTCGCGGACCGGGGTCGCCTGGCATTCCAGGCCGATGACCCGCAGCACGGACGGCACGTGCCGCTGCCACTCCGAGCCGCGGGTCGCGGGCCGGCACAGCGCGTCCCAGGACTCCAGGCCGCTGCGCGCGCCTTCGGTCAGCGGCTGCCCCGCCAGGTAGAACTCCGCCCACGGGCGCGCCGAGTAGCCCTGCGAGCCGGACGCCTTGCGGACGCCGGCCAGCTCGATGCCCGCGGTGAACCGCTCCAGCTCGGCGCCCGAGTCGGTGGCGCTCCAGTCGGGGAGCGGTTTGCCCTCGCGCAGCAGCGACAGGCACTCCTCCGCGGTCACCGTGTCCCGGTTGTCGAGGAGCGAGGTGACCCGGCGCCTGTCCTGCGCGGACGGGTCGAGCAGCGCGAGCGCCTCGCGGAGCCGCCGCACGTACTCGTCGACCTGCGTGCGGATCTCGGACTCCAGGATCCGGATGCCGGCCGCGGCATGGCCGAACGCCCCCTCGGGTGTCGGCGCCTTCAGCCGCTCCAGGCGTCCGACGAGCTCCCGCTCGACCTGGAGGTTGAGCTGCTGCGTGCGCAGCTCGGCGAGCAGGGTGCCCGCCGCGCCGTGCGCCCTGCGGTGCGCGGCGCTCCAGCGCGACCACTCGGCGTCGCGCCGCTGCCGCCAGTCGCCGGGCACGGCGTCGAGCCCGGCGGGGATGGCCGGTACGAGGTCCTGTTCGAGGGCGGCGACGAGCGCGTCCGCGAGGTGCAGGTCGCCGCGCTCGCAGTACCGGGCGAGGACGGTACGGGCGTCCGCCGGCTCCAGCAGGGCCAGGACGGCCTCGCGGAACCCGGCTTCCGCGGGCAGCGGGGTGCCGTCGGCGGCGCGGGGCAGGTCGGGCGCGGCCAGCAGCGCCTGCGCGCCGGGCGGACCGGCCGTCCGGTCGCCGTCGGGGTCGCGTACGGGCACGGCGCCCGAGGGGGAGCGGTCGTCGCCGAGCAGCCAGCTGCGCAGGCGCAGTACCGCGGCGCCCTCGACGCCGGGCGGGGCGTCCGCCTCCCGCACCTGGTCCAGGGCGTGGCGCAGGGCGGTGACGGAGTCCGACCGCTCGTCCACCGCCGGGGCCGCGAGCGCCCTGGCCCGGGAGAGCAGGTCGCAGACCTGCTCGATGGTGCGCAGCAGGGCCCGCTTCGCGGCCGCCTCGATCGGCTCCTTGGCCTGCTTGGGGGTGCGGATCGCGGCGTCCGCCTCCTCGATCATCCGCTCCGCGGAGCCGCGCTTGCGGAACAGCTCCCAGATCGCGTCGAGTTCGGCCGGACCGGACGTGCCCTCCGCCCAGACGCTGATCGCGGCGAGGGCTCGGCCGAGGGGCTGCTCGGAGCCGATCAGCCGGGACCGCACCTGCGTGGCGCGGGGGTAGCCGATGCGCTGGCGGGGCAGCGCGTCGAGGAGTTCCGCCGCCTCGGCGGCGAGCCGGGCCCGGCTGAGCGCGGGCTCGGAGTCGCCGGCCAGGCGGGTCGCACCGAGGTCGAGGCGCTGGTAGCGGCGGACGGCGTCGACGGTCCGCTCCAGCAGCTTGCCCCAGTTGCCGGGCAGGGCGGAGGTGAGCTCCGTCTGGATGAGGAGGTCGTTGGGCCAGCCGGCGAGGAGTCCGGCCCGCAGTGAGGCGGCCGCCGCCAGGACGAGGGCGGGCCGGTCGGCGTCCAGCGCCTCCAGGTCCGGGTCGAAGCCGGTCATCACGGCGACCGCCTCCTCCTCGTCGCCGCAGGAGAACGCGGCTGCGGCGAACGCGAGGCACTCGCTGCGGTGCGCGGGCTCCGCAGAGCCGACGGTCAGCCAGTAGGCCTCCGCGAAGCGGCCCTCGCGGACGAGCCGCGCGACGGGCGACTCGCTGCCGTCGGGCGCCTCCCAGGAACCGGGGCGCGGCGCGGCCTCGGCGGCCGCGGGGGCGCGGTCGCCGGCGCCGCCCGGCGGCCGGCCGCTCCCGGGCCCGGCGGCGTCGGGCCCGGGAGCGGGCCGCGGTACGCCGCCACCCTTCGGCAGCGCGCCACCGGTGGCGGCTCCGGCGCCGGTGTCCGGCAGGGGTGCCGTGTGGGCCGAGACGGGGGCGTCCTCAGCGGTGTGTCCGGCACCCGTGCGCGGGGAGCCCGTCGGGATGCGGTCCGTCGGCGCCGCCCCGGCCGCGGCTGCGGCGGCGGCCTGCGCGGGTTCGGGGAGGGCCGCCGGGGCGGCGGGTTGGGCGTCCGCGTCGCTCACGGGGCGGGAGGCGGTCCCGGCAGACGGGGATCCGGCCGTGACTCCGCCGCCGGCGTCGTGTGCGGCGACCGGCTGTGCCGGGACGGTGGCCCGGGCGGCGGTGGGCACGGCGCTCGGGCCCTCCGCGCGGTGGGAGCCGGACGGGGTGTGGTCCGCAGGCCCGGATCGGGTGCCTGCGCTGACGGGGAGCTGCGCGGGCGCCGGCTCCGCCTGGGCGGTGCCGTGCCCGGCGGCGGGCGCCGGTCCCGCGGGCGGCTGCGCGGCGGAGTCCTGGCCGGTGGCGTGGTCGCCGGCGGCAGGCGCCGGTTCCGTCGGCTTGGAGGGGTGGAGCAGGCGTTCCAGGTCGGCGATCTGCTGGTCCATCATGGCCAGGGACTGTTCGAGGGGCTCCCGGTGCGGGGCGTCCGCGGCGGTGCCGTCCAGCAGGGTCCGCAGGCCCGCGCGGGTCTGCCTCAGGCTCTGCAACTCCTGTTCCCGCTGCGCGGCCGCATGCGCCTCGGCCGTCAACTCGGCCAACAGGCCGTCCAGTTCGGCGAAGCCCGCTTCGGGGCCCCAGGTGCGGCCCGCCGCCGCGAGCCGTGCCGCCAGGCGGGACCGCTCGGACTCGCGGGCCGCGTACTCCCCGGCGAGCGGGGCCGGCCCGGGCCTGCCGGCCCGTACCGCCCCGGCCGCCGCCTCGAATGCGTCGGCCAGGGCCGCCGACCGCTCCCGCAGCGACCGCCCGGCCGCCTCGATCTCCTCGATCCGCCCTGCGTCGAGGCTCCTGTTCACGGGGTCACCCCGATCCCGGTGCGCGGCCGCGCACCCTGCCTCGAAAGGGATGTGATCAGGCCATCCGGTAACACCACTCGACGCCTCCTGCGGGCAGCGCTCTGCGCTGACCAGGCGCCCGGCCGGTCGCTTTCGGTGTGCATGCACGGATCTTGCCAGAGGCGCGGTCCGGCGTAAGCGGATTCCCGGGATTCTCCCGGGACTTGGCGTCAGCAGTACACGGCGGAGGCGGTGTCGTTCTCCCAGGGCAGGACGTTGACGCGGTAGCCGTCGTGCATGACGTGCGCGTCGCCGCCCCCGTACGCGTCAGACGTCCAGTGGCACACCACCCCGCTGTCGTTCGACCAGGACGACATCAGGTCGTTGAACCGGAGGTCGCCGAGCCACGGGGCGGCGTCCCCGGCGCGCAGCGCGATGCCGCCGCCCGTGAACTCGTAGTCGCGGTACAGGCAGAGGCTGTCCCGGGGGCAGTTCGAGCCTTCGAAGGTGGTCACGTGTGCGGCGGCGGGCACCGCGGACCCGGCCGGGGCGGCTGCGGCGGGGGAGGAGGGCAGCAGCGCGACGAGGGCGGTCGCAGCGAACAGGGCAGCACGGCGCAGCATCAAGTACTCCAAGGTGAAAGGGGGTCAGGGGTGCCCGGGCCTGCGCCGGGCGGCGCGCCGGGGCCAAGATCAACGTACCGCCGGGATCGCGCTGCGTTGCCGGTGGATACGCTGCGTCACCCGAACGTGGCCGGCACACCCCTGCGCACCCCAGCGCACACCACGGCGCACACCCGGCGCACCCCCGCGCAGCGCCGGGCACGGCGACCACCCCGCGAGGCCTGTCGGTACCGGCTGGCAGGATCGCAGCATGAGCCTCCCGATCCCGCTGCCGTCCGATCCGAGCACGTCACAGGTCTACCCGGACTGGGTGCAGGCGCACGACCCCGGCGCGGAGCCTGCCGCCCGCGCCCTGTTCGACACCCTGTGCGCCGGCGCCCGGGCGGCGCACACGAAGCCCGGAGCCTTCCTCGACACGATGCAGCGGCAGGCGCGTCGGCTGCCCCCGCCCCATCTGCCCTGGTTCTGGGAGACGGTGGCGCACCGGCTGATCCCCGTCCACCCCCGCAGCGCCGCCCGCGCCCACACCCTCGCCCGCAAGGCCGAGCACGCGCACCGGCTGCCCGCGGACCCGGACCGGCACCGCGCCAACGTGCTGCTCCACGCCCGCCACGGCGCCCTGGCCGCCGCCGACCTGAGCGGGCACCAGCCGTGGCTGGCCGGCCTCCTGGAGCCCGCCGCCGCGCACGGGGAGTTCGTACGGGTCCTCGCCGCCTGGCCCGCGGCGTCCGCGGACCTGCCGGCCGACCTGGCCTCGCGGGTGCGCGCATCGGCGCGCGCCGCCGGGGCGGGCACCGACGAGGACGCCCGGATCCTCGGCCCGCTCGTCGCCGCCGCGCGCGGCCGGGCCGTCCCCGACCGGCTGCTCCTCGCCCTCGCGAAACTCCTGGCCGCACGCCCTCCGGCCGACGGGCTGCACGCTCCCCTCCTCGACCTGTTCCCCGAGTCCCGCGCCGACGCCGCCGCCTGGCTGCGCCTCCTGCTGGACTCGGGCGCCGCCGCGGCCGCGGCAGCCGGCCGGGCCGTGCCCGACGGCGGGCTCGCCGACTGGCTGCGCCGGTACGCCCGCACCTACGGCCACCGCAAGGTCGCCGGCGGCGGCGTCATGCGCCAGCCGATGCCCGCCGAGCTGCTGGAGATCGTCGCCCTGTGCGCACCCCGGCTGAAGGCCGCCGGCGCACCGGTGCGGCTGCACGAGGACCGCTACCGCCACCCGGGCATCGACGCCGACCTGCTCGACGCCTGCCTCGCCGAGGGCATCCCCGTCGAGGACCCCGGCCCGGCCGTCCGCCTGGAGTTCTGGGGCGACCGCTCGCGGCGGGACCTCACCTCGCTCGCCGCCGACCCGGTCTTCGGCCCCCGGCTGGAGGGCACCGTGCACGCCGGGCTGCGCGGCGCCGGCACGGCCATCACCCGGCTCCCGGAGAACCCGGGCATCGCCGCCGAGGTGCACCACCGCATCGAGGGCCTCCTCGGCGCCCTGCGCGGCGGCGGCCTGGCCGCCGCCGACGAGGCCGTGAACGAGCTGCGGGAGCTCCTCGACCGCCCGACCGCCACCGCTCTCGACGGCATCGAGGAAGCCCTCGCCGGCATCGACCTGACGGGCCCGCTGGCCCGCGCCCTGCACGCCGGACTGCCCGAGGAGCTCGGCTGGCCCGCCCTCGACGCAGCCGTGGCAGGCTTCCCGCCCGGCGAAACCGTCCAGGTGACCAGTACCTGGCCCGTACTGACCGTGTACGGCGCCACCCGCGCCGTCGCGGTCGACCACGCGGGCGAGCGCGCCTCCTGCACGTTCCGGCTCCCCGCAGGCGCCCTCTCCCACTCCGTGCACCACGTCGGCGGCGACTTCCTCGTCGCCTGGAGCACCGACGAGCGCACGGCCGGCGGCGGGCACGCCTTCTGGGCCTCCCGCCCCGAGGAGGTCTTCACCCCGCAGCACCGGTCCCGGCTGAGCCCGTACGGCGGCTTCATCCACGGCGGGCTCGGCTACCACTTCGAAACCGCCGACGGCACCGGCCGCCACGACGGCGAGCGCGTCCTGCGCCCCGGCGGCCGCGAGGGCATCGGAGGCCACGACCTGATGCTCGGCGACGGGCAGCGGCTGTGGAGCGCGCCCGTCTTCCGCGCGGACCGCCGCCGCGCCCCCGTCGACCCGCACACCGGCGGGCGCAGCGGCGACGGCCCCTCCCCGGGCATCGGCGGCGCAGGCGAGGCCCCCGACGGCTGGAAGGACTCCGAGGACCTCCGGACCCTGGCCGCGCTCCCCGAGGGGGCGCCGGCCTCCCCGCTCGGACAGGACGGCCGGCTCGCCGGCTGCCGCGTCCTGCACCGTGTCCCCTGGAGCGGCCACTCGCCCCGCGAGTTCCGCCTGGAGTCCGCCGACGGCCGCCGGGCCGACTACCGCACCCGTACCTGGGGCCGCCACCCGTGGGGCATCCTCGCCCTGCCCGCGGGCGGCGAGGACGCCGTCCTGGTCGACGAGACCGCCGTACGCTGCCACTCCGCCGCCGACAACTCCCTGCTGTGGCAGGTCCGCGGCTTCCCCGGCGCCCCCGGCTCCGACTCCCGGGCCGCCAGGACCGCCCCCACCCTCGGCGAGGAGGCGGGCCCCGTCCCGCCGCCCGCGTTCTGGCACTTCCTCGCCCCGCGCGACGAGGCCGCCTCCAAGGCCCTGCGGACCGCGGACGCCGCCGCCGTACGCGCCCTCCTCGACGCGGCCCTGCGCGGCGACGCGCGCCCCGCCCTGCCCGGGATCGCCGAGCCGCGCATCGCCGACGGCGTCGCCCGCGCGGCCCGGCTCGCCGCCGACGTGCTGCGCCGCCGCCGGGAACTCTCCCGCCGCGTGGCCCTCATGCGGTCCGGGCCCGTCGCCGACCTGCCCTCGCCGGTCCCCGACACCGTCCTCCAGCCGGCCCTGCGCGGCCTCCTGCCCGAGATCCGCGGGTACGGGGCGCCCGTACCGGCGGCGCATCCCGCGCTGCTGACCGCGGTCGCCGCCGACGGCCGCCATCTGCGCGGCGATATCGACGACGAGACCCGGCGCCTGGCCCCGCCCGCACAGCCCGCCGAATGGGCCGTCCTCGTCGGCGCCATCGGCGCCGCTGCCTGGCGGGCCGCCGTCGCGCACACCGACCCGGAGGAGCGCGCCGCGCTCGCCGCGCTCCTGGAGGTCTGGAGCCGGCAGCCCTTCGCCGAGCCGGGCACCGCCTGGCGCACCGGCCGCGCCCGCGAGGACGCAGTCGAAGCCTGCCGGGCCGCGGGCGGAACCCTCGCCTCCGGTGTGCCCCGCCGCGGACTCGTCCCCTTCCTCCAGCCCGCCGCCGACCCCGCCCCGGCCGGTGCCGAGGAGTGCCGCACCGTCGAGGCCGCGGACGACGCGCGGCGGCTGCCGCGGCTCCTCGCGCTCCTCGCCGAGCGGGGGCCGCTGGCCGTGCCCGAGGAGGCCGTCGAGGCGTTCTGCCGGCGCACCGGCGCCCGCCGGAGCATCGGCCTGCTCGCGCTGGCCGGGCTGCCCGCCCGCGAGCGGCACGACGACCACCGCGCCCTGCTCCGCAAGACGCCGTACCGGCTGACCGGGCCGCTGGTCCACGAGTACGACGGCCTCGTCCACCGGCTCGGCGAGGACGGCCGGCGAGCCCTCCTCGCCGCGGGCCTCCCGGACGACCCGGCGGAGCTGTGGGAGCCCGGCGGCATGGCCGCGGCCGCCCTGCGGATGGCCGAGGTGTGGGCGGCGCTGCTCGGTGCCGCGGAGTACGCCGACGAGGAGCTGGCCGAGGCGCTGGAGACGGAGGCCGGCCTCGGCGGCGGCTGGGCGCGCGCCCTCCCGGCCGGCCGGGCCGCCGGCGCCTTCGGGGAGCACGGCTTCGCCCTCGCCGTCCAGCCCTCGGGCCGGGTCCGGCTCCACCTGCTGCGGGAGGACGGAACCCCGGGCGACTGGGTGTCGGGCACCGCGGCCGCCCACACCGCCGCCGCCACCGCCGTCGTGTGGGCGCTCACCGAGCGGCCCGTCGGCGACCCGGCGGCCGCGGGCGCCCTGCGCCTGTACGGCAGGCTCCGGGCGGTCCTCGACGACCCCGGCACGCTGGTGCCCGTCCTCTACCCGCCGGCTCCGGCTCTCGCCGGTGCGCCCGGTTTCGCCCCGTACGAGGGTCCGCTGCTGCCCTGCCCGCAGCCGCTGGACGAGGGCGTGGAGGCGCCGCGGGTCCTCGACGACGGCCTGTTCGTCGTCGAGACGGGGGCCGGCGCGGTGTTCGTGCGGACGGCGGTGCTCGCCGACCCGGAGCGCGTCGGGCGGGCGGCCCGGCTCTGCACGGACCTGCGCCTGGACCACCTGCGCGGACGCCTGCTGGAGCTGCGGGACGAGCTCGACGGCCTGGCCCGCATCGCCGCCCGCGCCGCGGCCACCCCGGTTCCGGCCGGGGGCTGCGAGAACGACCCGGCGCGGAGTGCGCCGGACCTGGTCGCGGATGCGGCCCGCACCCTGGGCACCGGAGCGGACGCGGCCGCGCTGTACCTCCAGCTGCTGGCCCTGGCCCGGCCCACCGACCGCAACATCCGGCGCTGGAACGGCTGGACGGCCGGCCGGCACAAGGCGGCCCAGGCCGAACTCGTGGCCGCCGGCGCGGTCGTCGCCGGCTCCCGGGCGCGCGCCGGGCGCTCCGTCTTCGCCCCGGGGGAGTGGACCGACCTGAAGGCGCCCCATCTGCCGCTGGAGACGGCGAAGACCGGGCCGCACCTCGCGCACGTGTACGGCAAGGGGCTCCACAGCCCGTACCTGCGGCTGCTGGCGCCGCTGCCGCCGCACGAGCTGTTCGCCCGGGCCTGGGAGGCGTCCCGCCCTGGGTCGTGACGGGCAGCCTCTTGCCGCATCTATCGAAAATCGATAGATTCCCATCGTGAGTCGATCGAAGGAGTGGTGATGGGAAGGCTGATGGTGCTCGCGCTGCGCTGCGTGCTCGCGATGCTGCTGGCGGGCTGCCTGTTCGTACAGGGCGTGATGGTGCCCCTGCTGGCGGCCGACATGGACGGCGGCGGGGGCGACCTCTCCCACCTGCGCGTCCCCTGCATCGTGATCACCGTCCTCGGTGTCGCTGCGGTCGAGGTCGTGCTGGTCTGCGTGTGGCGGCTGCTGACGATGGTCCGCCGCGGCACGGTCTTCTCCCACGCGGCGTTCCGGTACGTGGACGTCATCATCGGTGCGGTCGTCGCGGCCGCCGCCCTCGTCTTCGCCCTCGCCGTCCTCTTCGCACCCGGAGAAGCCGTGCCGCCGGGCATCGTGCTGCTCATCTGCGGGGTGTCCCTCGCCGCCCTCGGCGTCGCCCTGACGGTGCTCGTCCTGCGGACGCTGCTCCGCCAGGCCGTGGCGCGGGACGTCGAGGCGGCGCGCATGCAGGCCGAACTGGACGAGGTGATCTGATGCCCATCACCGTCGACATCGACGTGATGCTGGCCAGGCGGAAGATGTCCGTCGGCGAGCTCGCCGAGCGCGTGGGCATCACCCCCGCCAACCTGGCGGTGCTGAAGAACGGGCGCGCCAAGGCCGTCCGGTTCGCGACGCTGGCCGCGCTCTGCGAGGCCCTCGACTGCCAGCCCGGCGACCTGCTGCGCTGGGAGCCCGGCGGCGACGGCCCCGCGGAGGGCTGACGCCGGCCTCCGGTCGCGGGCGGGCGGCCGGCCCCGACAATGGGTACGGTGCACCTTCCGGTGGGCCTCGACCCGGGCGCGGTGGCCGGAGTTCGCCCCCGCGGTGTCGACAGGCGGACCGCAGCTCCGTAGAGTCACGGCCCTGTCACCCAGTGCCACCGCCGGGCTGGGGTCTACCGAGAGGAACCGCCATGAAACGCCGGACCGCCTCCCTCCTCACCGCCGCCGCCCTGGCCGCCGCAGTGCTCGGCGCGGGTGCACCCTCCGCGAGCGCCGCGCCCGGCGGGTGCACGTACACCTCGACGAGTCACCGGCCGGTCCTGAAGCAGGGCAGCACGGGGGCGTCCGTGAAACAGGCGCAGTGCCTCTCCAACATCTGGGGCGGGGTGCCGAAGCTGGCCGTCGACGGGATCTTCGGTGCCAAGACCCTCGACAAGGTCAAGTGGATCCAGGGCTGCCACGGCCTCCCGCGGGACGGCGTCATCGGCGCCAGGACCTGGGCCGTCCTCTACGACCCGGTCCCCGACTGCTACGACCCCTACCCGCGCTGACAGGTCCGCGCCGGTCCGCGGGCCGCGCGGGGGATCGGGTGAACGGAGCGGCATCCCCCGATTGGCCCGCGGGGCGGCGTGGAACCCGTTCCGTATGACCGAGAGCACCAGCCCCCACATCTCCGCCCCGCGCATCGTCGTGCTCGGGGTGCAGCCGGGCGATCCGCCGTTCCGCATCGTCGAGGTCGACGGCGAGGTGGTCGGCACGGCCACCTCCATGACCGACGTCCTCCTGACCGCCGCGTCCGCCGGCCTGACCATCCACGACCTGGACGACCCCGACACCGTCCGCTGGGTGGGCGGCGGCAAGTACACCTGGACGCTCCACTGACCACGGCCGGGCCCACCCCCGGGGCCCGCGCAGGCACAGGGCCCGGTGTCAGCCCGCAGGGGCCGCCCCGCGGGGCGGCGGCTCCGTGCGCTGCTGGGCGCCGATCAGCACGTCGGCCTCCTGCCGCAGGCTGTCCCGCCGGTGGGGGACGGCGGCCCTGCGGGCCTCGTCCTGCAGTGCGAGCCCGGCCCGCAACAGGGTGGGGCCGGGGACGGGCACCCGCTGACCGGGCCGCTCCGTGTACGGGCGCAGTTCCAGGGCGGCCTCCCGCGCCTCCGCCGAGGCCCCGCGCCGCAGCGACAGGAAGGCCCGGCTCAGCCAGTTCGCTTCGATCTTCACCATGCGGTCGGTCCTACCCGGCCGTGCGGCGCGGCGCCCGCCCCACACCGGAGATTCGTCACGTCTTCGCCCGTTCGTGTGACACCGCCGCCGCTGCCCGCCCTGCCCGCCCTGCCCGCCCTGCCCGCCCTGCCCGCCCTGCCCGCCCGGCGCGTCCGCCGGTGGGCGGGCGGGAGGATGGCCGGGGGCGACCGGCCCGGTGCGCCTGCGTGAACGCCCGGCCCGCCGCGGGAATGGTTGCCGCCATGCGCCCCTGCCGACCCCGCCCCCGCACCGAGCCGTGACGCCCGCCCGCCCGGCCGGCTCCCCCGGACCCGAGCCCGCCGCCCGCGCCGCCGCCCCGGGCGGGGGCCGCGGGTGGCGGCCCTGCCTGCTCGCCGGAGCGGTGTTCGCCGTCTGCATGGCCGGCACCACTCTGCCCACCCCTCTCTACGGCCTCTACCAGGAGGAGTTCGGCTTCGACGAGCTGATCACCACGGTCGTGTTCGCCGTGTACGCCGTCGGCGTCATCGGCGTGCTCCTCCTCGCCGGCAACGCCTCGGACACCGTCGGCAGGAAGCCCGTCCTGCTCACCGGGCTCGCGCTTGCCGCCGCAAGCGCCGTCTGCTTCCTCTGCGCCACCGCCATGCCCTGGCTGTACGCGGGCCGCCTGCTGTCCGGGCTGTCCGCCGGCCTGTTCACCGGCGCCGCCACCGCCTACGTCCTGGAACTGGCCCCGCCGGGCGGCTCCTCCCGCGCCACCTTCGTCGCGACGGCCGCCAACATGGGAGGCCTCGGCTGCGGCCCGCTGCTCGCAGGCCTCCTCTCCGAGTACGCGCCCTGGCCGCTGCACCTGCCGTTCGCGGTGCACCTGGTCCTGCTCGCCGCGTCCGCGGGCGTGCTGCGGGCCCTGCCGGAGACCGTACGGGAGCGCAGGCCGCCGTCGGCGGTGCGGCCGCAGCGGCCCGGGGTGCCCGCGCAGGTCCGTGCGGTGTTCGCGCCCGCCGCGACCGCCGCGTTCGTGGGCTTCGCCCTGTTCGGGGTGTTCACGTCCGTCAGCCCCGCCTTCATGGCCCAGTCCCTCGACGTCCACGACCGGGCCGTCAGCGGCCTCGTCGTCGCCCTCGCGTTCTTCGCCTCCACCGCCGGGCAGTTGGCCGCAGGCCGGCTCGGCGTCCGGCGCTCGCTGCCGCTCGGCTGCGCCACCCTCCTCGCCGGGCTGGCCCTGCTCGCCGCCGCCCTGTGGCAGGACCTCCTCGCCCTGGTGGTGCTGAGCGCGCTCGTCGGCGGGGCCGGGCAGGGCCTGTCGTTCCGCGGGGCGCTGTCGGCGGTGGCCGGGGCCTCCCCGCCGGACCGGCGCGCCGCGGTCATCTCCTCGCTGTTCGTGGTGGCGTACGCCGGCATCTCCGTCCCGGTCGTCGGCGTCGGCGTTATGGCGGGGCCGCTCGGACTGGAGAACGCGGGCCTGGTGTTCCTCGCCTGCATGGGCGCCCTGGTCGCGGCGGCCGCCGCCTACCTGCTGCGCAGGCCCGTCCGGACGGGGTGAGCGCCCTGCCCGAAGCAGGCGCGGGGGGACGGTGGTTCGGGTCCGCCGGCCGGTTCGTACACTCGGTCGTCCGAACCCAGGGGAGACCATGCACACCCGTAGCCTCGCCGGCCTCTGCGCCGCGCTCACCGCCCTCTTCGTCCTCACGGCGTGCACCGCCGCACCCGGCGACGACCGGCCCGGCGCCTCGGCGGCGGCCACCGCCGCGCCGCCCGCCTCCCCGGGGCCGCGCGCCGTACAGGAACCGCTGCCGCAGGACCAGAACCTGCTCGCCTGGACCGGCGACCCGAACGACGCCGGCCACGTCACGGCCCAGACCACGGGCGGCGTCGGCGGCCGCGTCACCCTCGTCCGGCTCGTCCTCCACGAGGAGATCACCTGGTCGAACATCTGGCTGGGGCTCGCCGGGATCGACCCGCAGGCCAGACTGGCCGACTGCTACCTCGGCGTGTACGACGCCTCCGGCACCCTGCGCGCGGCCACCGCGGACATCTCGCCGCAGCTGATGACGGACCCGATCGCCAAGCCGCTGCCGCTGGCGAAGCCCTTCACCGCCGCCCCCGGCACCTACTTCATCGCCCTGCTCCTCAACGGCACCTGGGCCACCAACGCCCTCACGCTCAAGGCCACCGGCGCCGGCATCTCCGTCAACGCCGGACTCACCCCGCCGAACCTGCGCTACAGCACGATCCTGACGGGGCAGACCTCGCTCCCGGCCAAGGTGGACCTGGCGCAGCAGTCCACCAGCACCATCAACACGGGCTGGGGCAGCCAGTGGTACGCCGTCTCCTGACGGCGGCGGAATGATCCCGCAGGGGGTGTACCGGTGGGGTGTACTGCCAGTACACTCCCTGGTGTGAGAGCCACTGCAGCCGTGAAGACCTCCGGCACGGTCCTGGTGTCCGTCCTGCTGACGTACCCCCTGTGGGCGCCCCAGTGGGGCAGCGGCGTCCTCGGCGAGGTCGCGGCGCCGGGACTGCCCGGAGCCGTCGCCGCGGTCGCGGTGTTCTTCGGACTGGTCGCCCTGTACTGCCGGTCCCTGCAGCGCACCCTGCACCTGGTCCCCCCGGACGCCCGGACGGCCGCGCCGCGGTCCGTGTGGTGGATGTTCGCCATCCCCTACAACTTCACCGAGGACTTCTTCATCGTCCGCGCCGTCGCCGCGTCCCTGGCCTCCGACGGCCGCACCGCGCCGGCGGCCGTACGGCGCTGGAAGGCCCTCGGGTACGCCTGGTGCGGATTCCAGATCGTCTCGCTCCTGCCCGGCGCCGCCGGCCGCGCCGGCGCCGCCGCGGCCCTGCTGCTGTGGGCCGCGCACTGGGCGGTCACCGCGCGTCTCAACCGCCGACTCGCCGCCGGCCGCCCCGCCGTCCTGCAACCCCGCACCCCGTGAGGTGAACCGTGCCCCTGCCCCGCTTCGACCGGCTTCCCCCGGAGACCCGGGCCGCCGTCCTCGCCGTCGCCCGCAGCCACTTCGCCCGCGACGGCAAGGACGCGGCGTCCTTCAACCGGATCATCGCCGAGGCCGGCATCTCCAAGACCTCGGCCTACCACTACTTCGACGGCAAGGACGACCTGTTCGCCGCCGTCGCCGCCGACACCGCCGCCCGCGCCCTGGCCGCCCTCGGCCCCTGGGAGGACGCCGCAACCGAACGGCGCTTCTGGGAGCAGCTCACCGACGGCACGGCCCGCCTCTCGGCCCACCTGCGCGACCACCCCGACGACCGCGCCGTACTCGCCGCCGCCGGCAGCGCCGGAGACGACGGCGCCGGAGACGACGGCGGCTGGACCGCCCGGCTCGTGGAGAACGGCCTGCGCATCGGCCTGATCGACCCCCTGGCCGACCGTGAACTCCTCACGGCCGCGACCCGCGCCCTTCTCGACGCGGCCGACGCCTGGGCGCTGGCGCGCCCGTCGCTCCCCGCCTCGCGCACCGCCGAAACACTGCGCACCCTCCTCACCCGCCTGTGGACCGCCCCCCGCCCGTGACCCGCCGGCGGTTCAGTGGACCGTCACGAACTTCGCCGTGCTCGGGACGCCCTGCGCGTCGAGGGCGAACAGCAGGTAGGTGCCCGGCAGGACGACACCCTTGTCGGCCGGCACGGACACCGTGTGCGAGCCCGCCCCCGCGGGCGCCGACACCAGCGGCACCCGCCGCTGGTCGTTGTCCGTGGAGTGCGTCGCGGCCGCCGCCCGCATCAGGACGAACGACGCCACCGAGCCCTCCGTGGCCACTGTGAGCGACGCCCCCGCCGGGACCCGCGCGGGCACCCCGCCGGTGATCACCGGGCGCGCCTTCGGCGTCCCGTCCGCGTTCAGCAGGTACGGCGGCGTGAACACCGCGCCGTCGGCGTGGTTCGTCGCGCACTCGCCGCACAGCCCGCCGCCGCCCGAGAACACCCGCCCGTCGGGCAGCAGGTTCGCCACGCTGTGGTAGTTGCGCGGGACCGCCATCGAGGCCAGCGGCGTGAACGTCCCGGTCGCCGGATCCCACAGCTCGGGCGTCAGCACGGACGTCGCGTCGCTGAACGGCACCGGGCGGGCCTGCCCGCCGAACACCGCGACCTTCCCGTCCGGCAGGACCACACTGTTGCCGAACGCGCGGGCGTGGCCCATGTCGCCGGTGCGGGCCGCCTCCACCCGGCCGCTGCCGTCGAAGCCCACCGTGTACGCCCGCCGGGTCGCCGGAACGTTCTCGTATGCGGTCGCCCCACCCAGCGTGAGCAGCTTGCCGACGTCGTAGGCGACGGCGTTGCCGTTCATCGCGTCCGGGCTGTCGGCCCGGCTGCCGGCCGGGGCCAGGCTCCCGCTCCCCGCGGTCGAGATCCAGTTCATCTGCCGGCTCGGACCCAGCTGGAGCACCCGCCCGCCGGACGTGGCGTGCAGCCACATGTGGTTGTCCGCGCGGTACGGGCCCGCCGGGTCCGCCGTCAGCGCCGCCGTCGCCGGCACCCCCGGGAGCCTGCGCCACGTACGGGTGTCGGGGGACCACACCTCGCCCGCCCTGTCGCCGCCGCCCCCGCTCCAGGAGCCGCCCAGCACGAACGCCTCACCCGTGGACAGCAGGGTCATGGCCTGGTAGCCGCGGGCGATGTTCATGTCGGTGGTCGCCGACCACTCGTCCGTCGCCGGGTCGTAGATGCTCGCCTTCTCCGCGTTGCTGCCGCCGGTGACCAGGACCCGGCCGTCTCCGAGCATCGCTATGCCCGGGCAGAACATGTCGTGGCCGGTGTTGTCGATGCGGCGCTGGGTGACCCTGCCCGTCTTCAGGTCCAGGATCGCCGTCTGCGTGTAGCCGTTGCTCCCGCCGAAGCGGTCCACCGCGTACGCCGACCAGGCCAGCAGCTTGTCGCCGGGCAGCGCGGCCGTGGCCACCGGGACGAGCGGGAAGCCGGTGATCCGGCCCCAGGAACCGTGCGCGGCCGGGTTCGCGGGACCGCTCAGGCGGATCTCCGCCGCGGATGTCCACGGCCCCCGCGCCCCGGCCTCGCTCGTCACGGTCAGGCGCACGAAGCGGGCGCTCGCGGTGCGGGTGAAGGTGGCCGTCTTGACGGTGTCGTCGTCCCGCCACGTTCCGGAGGCCACCGGCGCGCCGAAGGAGCTGCCGTCGGTGCTGGTGGTCACGGTGTAGGCGCCGGCCCGGCCGTTGCCGTAGTCCTGGCGCGGCTGGTAGACGAGCGCGGAGACCTCCGCCGTGCGGTGCATGTCGAGGGTGATGCTGTGGGGCAGCGGGGAGGGGGTGCCGGACCACTTGCTGTGCCAGATCGTCGAGGCCTCCCCGTCCAGGACGTTGGCCGCGCGGCCGTTCTCCCCGGTGGTCTCCTCGTCGCTCGCCGCGGCCGTCCACCCGGTGCGCGGCAGGTCGACGGTGGCGGCAGGGGTGCCGGGGTCGCCGAGCAGGTTGACCTCGGCCGCCGACGTCCAGGGGCCGCGGCCGCCCGCCTCGGTGAGCGCCGTCAGCCGGACGAAGCGGGTGCCCTGCGGGGCGAAGCCCAGCGTCTTCGTGCTGCCGTCGTCCGCGAGGGTCCCGGTGGCGACCGGGCTGTCCCAGTTCCGTCCGTCCGTGCTGAGGCTGACGGCGTATTCGCCGACGCGCCCGTTGCCCCCGTCGCTGCGCGGCTGGTAGACGACCGCGGAGACCACCGCCGTGCGGTGCATGTCGAGGGTGATGCTGTGGGGCAGCGGGACGGGGGTGCCGGACCACTTGCTGTGCCAGATCGTCGCGGCGCTGCCGTCGAGGACGTTGGCCGCGCGGCCGTTCTCCCCGGTGGTCTCCTCGTCGCTCGCCGCGGCCGTCCACCCGCTCCGGTCGAGGACGGGCGCCGACGGCTCCAGGGCGTTCGCCGGAACCACGGGGTGGTGCGGGGCCTGCATCGCCTTCTGCTGCTCGAACGGCACCGGCGCGGGCCGGGGCCCGGGCGCCCCGGGCGCCGGACTGGCCACGCCGAACAGGGGCGTCAGCCCCACCAGCAGAGAGCCGAGGGCGAAGGCGATGAGCAGGGAGGACCGGCGCAGCGCGCGCAACCGGTCGAGGGCACGGGTGCGTCCGGATGGCAATCAGACCTCCTGGGGCGGACCGGCATACGCCCCAGAACATAGGTCAGCCTCCCCGCAACGGGCCCCGGAACCGGGAGGGTTGGCGAGAAACCGCGCGGCTCGGCCGGGCGGGGGCCCGCGCCGACCGCTGTGTCGCCCCAGCCGTCCCGCACGCCCGCGCAGTCACGCCGCGCCACGCAGGAACCGCACGTCCCGGCCGCGTACGCGCTCCAGCGGTCCGGCCGCACGCAGCACCACGTCCAGCACCCGCTCCGGCTCGGCCGCGTAGCAGTGCGCGAACCAGGGCATGTTGGCCTCCACCACCGCCCACATGCCGTCCGCGAGACGGCCCACGTCCACGCACACCGCGCTCGGCAGCCCGTCCGCCGCGGCCGCCAGCACCTCCCGGCCGAACGCGCGGGCCCCCGCGTCCAGCGCCGCCGGGTCGAGGCGCCCGTACACGGCGTACCGGCTGCCCGCGACCACCTCCCCGTCGAGGACGAACAGCCGGTACTCGGCGGCGAACTCCACGACCGAGCAGACGAGCACGGGCGTCGCCCCGTCCAGGACCTCCGGCCCCGGCAGGCGGGCACCGCCCCCGGGCCCGTACACCGCCGCAGGCAGCGCCTCGGTCTTCTCCGACGGCGGCTTGACGAAGCACGGCCCGGGCAGCGCGCGGGCCTCCGCGAGCGTCGTCAGCCGGACCCGCCGCCGCAGCAGCCCGTACGGCAGCCCGGCCAACCAGCCGTCCGCCGGCTCCAGCAGCGCGAGGCCCAGCCCCGCGGCGACCCGGTCGGCCGAGCGGGGGCCGCCGTACCAGTGCGCCGGACCCCCCGAGGGCGGCCGCTCAGGGCGTGCGAGGACATCGAAGCCGCGCCACGCCGCGGCCCGGCCGAGGAGTTCCCCGGTCGAGGTGCGGGGCGCCGGCAGGACGAGGGCCGGGCGGGGCCGGGCAGGATCGGTTCGGTTGTCCACGCAGCCGAGCCTACGGACCCGCACGGGACACCCGCCCGCGGTTTTCGCCCCGCCGCCGGTACCTGCGAGACTGGCACGCACGTGCGAAAGGGGCGTCATGAAGTACGACCTGTCCCGGCGCCTGGTGGTCGGGATCGCCTCCAGCGCCCTGTTCGACCTGGCCGAGTCCGACGCGGTCTTCCGGCAGGACGGCGAGGAGGCCTACCGCAGGCACCAGGAGGAACACCTCGACCGGACCCTCGGCAAGGGCGTCGCCTTCCCCTTCGTCCGCCGCCTCCTCGCCCTCAACGACCTGGCGGACAGCCCCGAGGACCCCCTCGTCGAGGTCATCGTCCTCTCCCGCAACGACCCGGACACCGGGCTGCGCGTCATGCGCTCCGTCCAGGCGCACGGCCTGCCGATCACCCGCGCCGTCTTCCGGCAGGGCCGCCCCGCCCACCCCTTCATGCCGGCCCTGAACATGTCGCTGTTCCTCTCCGCCAACGGGCAGGACGTCCGCGACGCGGTCGCCGCCGGCCTGCCCGCCGGACACGTCCTCGCCTCGGCCGGCGGGGACAAGGCAGACGCGGCCGACGACCCCGAGCTGCGCATCGCGTTCGACTTCGACGGGGTCCTCGCCGACGACAGCTCCGAGCGCGTCTTCCGCGCCGGCGGCCTCGACGGCTTCCGCGCCCACGAGGTGAGCAACGCCGCCACCCCGCTCGACCCCGGCCCGCTCCGCAACTTCCTCGCCGGCGTCAACCGCATCCAGCAGCGCGAGGAGGAGGTCCGGCGCACCGACGCCGGCTACCGGCCGCGCGTCCACGTCTCCCTGGTCACGGCGCGGAACGCGCCCACGCACGAGCGGGCGGTCCGCAGCCTGAAGGACTGGGGGGTGCGGGTGAACGAGGCGTTCTTCCTGGGCGGGGTCGACAAGTCGGGCGTCATCGCCGCCCTCCGCCCGCACATCTTCTTCGACGACCAGGTCACCCACCTCAGCGGCACGGCCGCCGGCACCCCGAGCGTCCACGTACCCTTCGGCGCCGTCAACGAACTCCCCCAGGCCTGAGCGGCCGTTCCTAGCGCGGCGGCGGGCCGAAGCCGCCCGGGGCGGCTGGGCCGGAGCCGAAGTGCGGGCTGCCGAAGCCGGCGGAGCCGGCCGCCGGGCTGCCCCACGGGGCCGGGCCGGTCCCGTACGGTGCGGGCGCGGGGCCCAGCCGGGGCCCGAGGTAGTGCGAGACGACCGCGTGCAGCTGCGCCAGCCACTCCTGGATGCGGGCGGCGCGCCGGTTGTGGACCTGGCAGGAGTACGAGGTGCCGTCGTGCAGCCGGACCGTCACGACGAGGTGGCTGCCGCGGTGGCCCGGCCCGTAGGTGATCCCGGCGAGCTCGTCCCACAGGAAGTCCGCCTCCACGCCCTCCACTTCGAAGACGACGCCCGAGCCGTCGCAGACCACGCTGTTCCTGCGGTCGGCGACCACGAACTCCGGCGCGAGGAGGGGCGCCGCCCCCGGGACGGCCGGCGCTGCGGCCGGGACCGGCGGCATGCCGTGGGGGAGCGGCGGCACCGGCTGCGGCGGGTACGGCGTGGACGGCGCGCCGCCCGCCGCCGGGGCGTGCGGCGCGGCCGGAGCCTGCGCCGGCAGCGGCGGGGGCGTCCGGGGCGCCAGGGCCGCCGGTACGGCCGCCGGCGGGGGCGTCGCGGGCGCGCTCACCGTCGGAGTCCAGCCGGGGGCGGGGGAGCCGGCGGGTGCCACCGCGCCGTCGGCGGTCAGCAGGTCCAGCAGCGCCGACGGCGCCGGCCGTTCCGCCGGGTCCTTCGCCAGGCAGGCGGCAACCACCGGACGCAGTCCCTCCGGCACCGCGTCCAGGTTCGGAGGCTCGTGCACCGACCGGTACATCAGGCCCATCGGGGTGCCCTCGCCCCACGCGCTGCCGCCCGCCGAGGCGACCAGCACGGCCCCGAGCGCGAACACGTCGGCCGCGCCGGTGACGTCGTGGCCCAGCGCCTGCTCGGGCGCCAGGTAGCCCGGTGTGCCGAAGGCCGTGCCCGTCGCGGTCATCCGGGTGGACTCCAGGGCGCGCGCGATCCCGAAGTCGAGGACGCGCGGCCCGTCGTCGGCCATCACGATGTTGCCCGGCTTGAGGTCGCGGTGGACCAGGCCGCAGCCGTGGATGGCCTCCAGCGCCTCGGCGAGCGCCGCCGCGAGGGTGCGCAGCCCCGCCTCGTCCATCGGCCCGCCGGCGGCGAGCCGGGCGGCCAGCGTGGGCCCGGCCACGTACGCGGTCGCCAGCCACGGCGGGTCGCCGTCGACGTCGGCGTCGACCACCTGCGCGGTGTGGAAGCCGCCCACCCGGCGGGCGGCGGCCACCTCGGCCCGGAAGCGCTCCCGGAAGGCGGGGTCCGCGGCGAGCTCCGGACGGGCCACCTTCACCGCCACCAGCCGGCCGCCGCGGGAACGCGCCAGGTAGACCGTCCCCATGCCGCCCTCGCCGAGTCTGCGCTCGACGCCGTACCCCCCGATCCGTTCCATGCGCCCAGTATGAGGGCCTGCGCCGACACCGCCGCCACCAGGGAGGCCGCCCCGCAGTCCCGCACCGGACGTGCGGAACAGCGCCTGCGGTGCGGTAGAGTTGGTGTCGAGCCCGCGCCGTGACAGCGGTGGCGGGATCTGCGTTGGTGGTCCAAGGAAAGACGCCCCACTTCCTGTGGGGAGATGTAGGTGCAAGGCCTGCCCAGCGCTCTGCCAAGGCCCCGGCCTCCCAAGGGAGACCGGGGCCTTCTGCATGTCCGCGCAGGCCCGGCAGCCCGGGGGCCGGGCTGTTGCCGGCATTCCGCCACCGGAAGCAGAACAATCCGTCACCATGGGTGCACCGCCCGCCACCGGCTTGGAGGCCCGTTGATGGACGCCCGAGACATCGCCGATCTGGAGGACAAGGAGTACGAGGAGCTGATCGTGGCGAACGCCCACCCCCCGGCCCGCAGGCCCGAGGTGTGGGCGGCCCTCACCCACCCGGACAACCTGGGCCGCACGTACGACATCATCACCAACGTCCACCAGCGCACCGGCAACGTGCTGCGCAAGCGCAAGGCGGAGCGCGACCTCTTCCAGGCGCAGTGCTTCGCCCGCGGCGAGGAGGGCAAGCGGGAGTGGTTCGCCACCCGCGCCGAGTACGAGAGCTGGCGCAAGCGGGCCGCCAACTTCCACCAGATGATCCAGCGGGCCATCTCCGAACTGGGCAAGGTGCAGCGCTCGGTGAACCGCTCGGCCAACCACCGCGTCGCGCAGGAGCAGCGCGAGACGCTCCGCAGGCTCGCCCTCGCCGTCCACCGGCACCAGGCGGCCCACGCCACGGAGGGCGCCGCCGCCGCGCCGATCGACCACGAGCTCTGGCGGATGCTGGACGCGCTGACCGTGCCGGTCGGCGCCGAGCAGGAGCAGGTCCCGCTGCGCACCATGCTCGACATCTACTGGAGCGAGGCGCGGCCCGCGGAAGCCCTGAATCCGCCCCTGTCGCCGCGCCCGTAGCGCGGGGCGCACCTGCGCGCTGCCGCGGTCGCCCTCCGCTCCGGGCGAACGGGCTGTCGCAGGAAGGGGCTTCCGCTTCCGAATCCGTCAACTATAGTTACGCACGGCGGGCGTCAACTATAGTTACGCCCGCGGAAGGAGGCAGTTCCCCGTGGCGGATCCCGCAGAAGGACCCGAAGCACCGGAGCCGGCCATGCGAGGACCCGTCCCGGTCCCGGGCCCCGGCTCCCCCTTCAGCGACCGCCTGAACTTCCTCTTCGACCGCGTACGGCCGCCCGGCGCCGAGGAGTACACCAACGCGCACGTGGCCCGCACCATCTCCTCGTACGGGGAGGACAGCTACACCCGGTCCCACATCAGCCTGCTCCGCGCGGGCAAGCGCACCCCCACCATCACGATGGTGCCCCTCCTCGCCCGCTTCTTCGGCGTGGAGGCCGCCTACTTCGTCGAGGACGAGGTCACGCGGAAGGTCGCCACACAGTTCGAGATCCTCCGCAAGCTGAAGGAGAACGGCGTAGAGCAGATCGCCCTGCGCGCCATGGGCGTCTCCGCCGCCGGCCAGCGCAAGGTGCTGGCGGCACTCGAAGCCGTACGCAAAGAGGAAGGCCTGACCGACGACCCCGCAAGGGACCTGCCGTGACCGGCGACCGGTGTCTCCGGGGGAAGGGGAAGCTCCATGTGGCTCAGCCGTCGTAAGGGCGGAACCCGCAGCGAGGCCGACGAAGTCGAGCACCGCAGCCGGGAGTTCGTCGAAGGCCTCGGCCTGCCCGAGGTGGACAGCGTCCTGGACCTGGTGCCGTTCATGGAGGACCGCCTGGGCCGCACCATCCGCCTCATGCCCTTCGCCTCGGACCCCTCCGACCCCGACGCCCTCGACGCGTCCGCACCGTGCGGCCTGTGGCTGGCCACCGGCGACACCGACTACGTCTTCTACGACACCGCCATCAGCCGCGCCCACGCCGAGATCATCGTCGGCCACGAGTTCGGCCACATGCTGGGGCGCCACCGCGGCGGCGCGGCCGTCGACGCCGGCAGCCTCGGCGGCCTCATCACCGACATCGACCCTGCAACGGTCCAGCTCGTCCTCGGGAGGACCCGGTACAACGAGCCGGAGGAGTTCGAAGCCGAGATGCTCGGCTCCCTCCTCCAGGAGCACGTGAGCGCATCCCGCCCCCAGGGCAGCCGGGAAGCCGACCCGATAGCCCGCACGCTGCTGCGCTGACCGAACAGGGCCCCGTGAAAGACATCCTCCACCCTCTGTGCCTTGCCATCGCCGGCACCGGATTCCTCATCCTGGTGCGCGACCTGGGCAAGCGCCGCCGCGACCCCGCACTCGTCGCCCTCGCCTTCACCTACGGCTTCTCCGCCCTCAGCTACGCCGTCTCCCTCACACCCGTGTGGATCCGCGTCGACGGGTTCTTCGGCGTCCCGAACATCGTCGTGCCCATCGCCCAGGGCTTCGTCATCGTCGTCCTCGCCCTCCAGGCGACCGTGCTCGCCCACTGGTCGAAGCCGCCCGCCGAGGCCCGCCGCCGCAGCCGCCTCCTCCTCGCCGCCGCCGCCGGCGTCATCACCGCCATGGCGGTCCTCTTCGCCTCGCTCACCCCGGCCGCCACCCGGCCCACCGACTTCTCCCTGTACTACGCGCACGACCCCGTCTTCCAGGCGTACGTGCTGCTGTACTTCGGCGTGTACAGCGCCGCCGAAACCTACCTGGCCGTCTCCTGCTGGACGTACGCCCGCACCGCCGCCGACCGGTCCATCGCCTTCAGCCTGCGCCTCGTCACCGTCGGCGCCGTCATCACCCTCGGCTACAGCGGCATCCGCATCGCCGCGGTCATCGGCGCGGAGGCCGGCTTCAGCGTCAGCCACCTCAACGGCTTCGCCTGGGCCTGCGGCGACATCGGCGCCACCCTCACCCAGATCGGCTACCTGATCCCCACCGTCGCCCTGCGCGCCGCCGGCGTCCGCGACTGGGCCACCGCCCACCTGCGACACCGCCGCCTCGCCCCCCTGTGGACCGCCCTCGACCAGGCCGACCCCGGCATCACCCTGCGCCGCCCGTCCAGGCAGGGCCGCGACGTCCTGCGCGGCCGCAGCGCCCACTTCCCGCTGCTGCGCCGCCGCGTCGAGATCCGCCAGGGCCAGAAGGTGATGCGCCGCTACCTCGACCCCGCCGTCCGCGCCGAAGCCGAGGCCCGCCGCTCCGCCGCCGGACTCGCCGGCGCCGAACTCGCCGCGGCCGTCACCGCCGACCAGATCCGCGCCGCCCTCGACCGGCACGCGGCGGGCGACCCCGTCGCCGCCCCCGCCGACTACGCCGACGCCGACCTGCCGCTCGCCACCACCGAGGACGAGCTGCGCCACCTCCAGCGCGTCGCCGCCCACTTCACCCCGCCCGCGCCGCGCGGCGGCCGCACCACCGCCCGCGCCGCCGCCGACACCACCGACGCCGGCACTGCCGGCAGCGCCACCCCGGGAGCCCGCCCGTGATCCTCCGCCGCACCCTGCTCCTCGCCTCGACCGCCGTCGCCGCGGCCGCGTCCATGGCCACCCTGTCCGCCTCCGCCCGCTCCCGCGGCCCCGCCGGCAACCCGGGGGCCCCGCGCCCGGACCTCCACCTGGCCCCGGCGCGCGAGCAGCTCACCGCCCTGCGCCGGCGTGACACCACCAGCCGTGCCCTGCTGGAGCAGTACCTCCGGCACATCGAGGCCGCCAACCCCGGCCTCAACGCCGTCGTCACCCTCGACGCCGAAGGCGCCCGCGCCGCCGCCGACGCCGCCGACCGACACCTCGCCCGCACCGGCAAGACCCTCGGCGCCCTCCACGGACTGCCCCTCACCGTCAAGGACGCCCTCGAAACCAAGGGCCTGCGCAGCACCAGCGGCTCACCCGACCTCGCCGGGCACATCCCCGACCGGGACGCCGACGCCGTCGCCCGCCTGCGCGCCGCCGGCGCCGTCATCGTCGGCAAGACCAACGTCCCCGTCATGTGCCAGGACCTCCAGACCTCCAACCCGGTCTTCGGCACCACCAGGAACCCCCACGACGACACGAAGACCGCCGGCGGCTCCTCCGGCGGCCCCGCGGCCGCCGTCGCCTCCGGCATGACCAGCCTGGAGACCGGCTCCGACCTCGCCGGCTCGCTCCGCCTCCCCGCCGCCTACTGCGGCGTGTACGCGCTCCGGCCCAGCGGCGGCATCGTCCCCACCCGCGGCCACATCCCGCGCCCGCCGGGCTGGCTCTCCACCTCGGACATGCTCACCATCGGCCCGATCGCCCGGAACGCCGACGACCTCGCCGTCCTCCTCGACGTCCTGGCCGCCCCCGCGCCCGCGGAGGCCGCCGCCTGGCGCATCGACCTCCCGGCGCCCCGCCGCGGCCGCCTCGCGGACTACCGGATCGGCATCTGGCGGGACGACCCGTACTGCCGCGTCGACGCCACCGTCCGCCGGTGCCTCGACGACGTCGCCGCCCTGCTGCGCGCCGCCGGCGCCGCCGTCGACGACACCGCCCGGCCCGTCGACCTCCCCGCCAGCGACCGGCTGTTCCAGCGCCTCATGTTCGCCACCGCCGGCGCCACCGCCACCGACGAGGGCTTCGCCGCGGACATCGAGGCCGCGGAGAAGATCCCCGCCGACGACCCCAGGGGCCTCTTCCTGCACTCGCGCACCATGCGGCACCGCGACTGGCTGCGGGCGAACGAGGACCGGGAGAAGCTGCGCGCCCGCTGGGCCGACTACTTCACCACCCACGACGTCCTCATCACGCCGGCCGTCCCGGCCCCGGCCGTCGACGACCAGACGACGACACCGCTTCCGGACCGGTACATCACCGTCGACGGCGAGAAGAGGCCGTACTTCGACCAGACGGCGTGGCTGAACCTGGCCGGACACGTCCGGCTCCCGGCCGTCGTCATGCCGGCGGGGCGCACGCCCGGCGGGCTGCCGCTGTCCGTCCAGATCATCGGCCCGTACCTCGCCGACCGGACCGTCGTCGACGTCGCAAGGCACCTGGCGCGGCAACTGCCCGCGCCGGTCCTACCGCCCGCGTTCACCGCGTGACCGGGCGCCCATGACCGGGCTCGCTCTGCCCCCACGGGGGTGGGGCGGGGCGAGCCCGTACAAGCATGCAGGGCCCGGATACCGACGGGGGATACGGTACCCGGGCCCTGCGATCATCATCATAGTCCCCGCGGTCGGGTTCCGGTCCACCGCGGGTACCGAGTCGTGCCCGAACTGCCGCCGATCGGCCCACCGGAGGGGCCCCGGTCCGCGTCAGACGGGGGCCGTGCGGGTGGCGGCGTCCGCCACGGCGAGGAGGTCCGCCTCCCGGTGCGGGCGGGCCACGAGGTGCAGTCCGACCGGCTCGCCCGCCGGCGTGAACCCGGCCGGCAGGCTGATGGCGGGATGGCCGCTGATGTTGAACGCCCAGGTCAGCGCCACGCTGAGGGTGTCTCCGGGGCCGTCGTGGCCGTGCGGGGCGTTCGGCGTCGTCGGTGTCGCCACCAACTCCGCCTCCGCGAACACCGCGTCGAGCGCCCGCCGGAGGGAGGCCCGGGTGCGGTGCGCGGCACGCTCGGCGCCGGCGTCCGCCCCGCGCCCGCGCAGGGCCTCCCAGCACGCTGCCGGATCCGGCAGGACCACCGGCACGCCGACGGGATCGACCGCGCCGGCGCGCGCGAGCGCCCCCAGGTACGCCCGGGCCGTGCGCGCCACGGCCGGCTCCGCCGCCGCGAAGCCGAGCGTCGCCGACCAGGCCGTGCGCGGCGGGCGGGTCGGGCCGCGCTCCGCCGGGGGTGCGCCGGTGAGCGCGTCCAAGTAGGCGGCGGCGTCCTCAGGACGGCGGGCGAGCGGGCCGGCGACGTTGAGCCCCGCCCGGTCGCGCGCCGGCACCAGGCCGTTGGTCGGCTTCAGCCCGATCACGCCGCACCAGGCCGCCGGGATGCGCACCGACCCCGCCCCGTCGCTCCCGGTGGCCAGCGGCACCATGCCCGCGGCCACCGCCACGGCCGACCCCGCGCTCGAACCGCCCGGGCTCCACCGCGGGTCGAACGGGTTGAGGGTGACACCGCGGGCGGTGGTGCCGTACGTCTGCCAACGGGTGCCCCGGCCGGGCGTGGAGGTCGCGCCGACGGGCACGCACCCCGCGGCGACCAGCCGCACCGTCTGCAGGGACGCCAGCCCCTCCGTGCCCTTCACGGCCAGCGGCACCCCGGCCAGCGGCAGCCGCTCACCGGCCCGGACCCTGCGGTCGACGGCGTCGGCGTACCCGGCGGCCAGCTCGTCCCACACCGCGGTGAACGCCCGCAGCCGCCCGTCGTGCTCCCGCACCCGCCCCAGCGCGGCGCCCACCACCTCCCGCGCCGACACCTGCCGGCCGTTGACGGCCTCGGCGGTCGCACACGCGGACAGCCGCGCGAACTCGTCGGCGGCGGGGGAGGGCTGAGGGGCTCGCATCCCCCCATGATCGCCGGTCGGCGGGCGGGGCCGCCACGGCGTGTGAAGGGTCACGGCACGTCTGCCGGGCTGTCTTTGGCAGCCACGGAACACCTGCACCTCAATACAGGCCCCAAGTCCCTCCGCCCCGGCGCGTTGCCCGTCGGCCGCTGCGCTTGGCGCGAACCGCTGTGTCTGTCCGACGAGTTGGACGAAGGCTCGGCCTCCGGCCCCCCGGCGCCGGGGTCCTCGTCGTGGCTGCCGTCGACCGGCTCGGGCCAGATCGTCGATGCGGCTCCGCAGGAGGGCGCCGTCCTCCGCGTCGAGCGTGCTGCCGTGGTCGAGCCGGCCGAATCGTTCGTCCGGGCCCTTCCGCCGCAGCCCCGGGCGCCGGTCCGGACGCCTCTCCGCCGGGCGGGCCGGCTCCGACGGTGCAACGCTGGGAGGGAGCGCCGCGAGCGGCGCGGCCTCCCGGGCCGACGGCCCGGTGCTTCATCGCTCACTCGCGGAGATGCGTCATGTCCCCTGGAGCAGAGCCCCGTACCTCCCGCGCCTGCCGGGCACTCCTGGCGGCAGCCCTGGCCGGCGGTGTCCTGGCCGTCGCGGTGCCACCCGCCGCGGCCGCGGACGGCGCCGCGCTGCGGGCGCCGGCGCAGCCGTGCCGTACCGACCAGCTCGTGGCGAACAGCGCCGAGCGGGTCGGCGCCACCGGCTGGCGGATTACCGTCGTCAACGACGGCCCCCGCCCCTGCACCCTGGGCAGCCACCCCCGGCTCGCCCTCGCCGGGCAGGGCTCGCCCGACCGCAACAGGCCGCTCACCGTCACCCTGCAGGGCCGCCCGCAGCCCGTGCTGCTGCCCGTCGGCGGCACCGCCGCGACTGTCGTCACGTTCACGCCGGTCCTCGGCGAGGCCGACGGCTACTGCGCCTCCGGTGCCGATCCGACGGTCGCGCCCTCGCTCGTCGTCGGCTTTCCCAACAGCCGGGGAGGCCTCCAGCTCGCGCCGGACGACGGAGGCGAGTTCGCCCTGTGCGGCGGCACCGTCCGTGCGACCCCCTTCCGCGCGGTGCCCGCCAACTGACCTCGGACCTGCGGAAAAAACGTTGCCGCACGCTCCGGCGCACGCCTAAGGTCGAGCGCACCGAACGGCGTGTAGCTCAGCCAGTCAGAGCACCGGGCTTCCTACCCGGAGGGCGCAGGGGCAGGTCCTGCCACGCCGGCTATGAACGACGACGCTGACCAGCAGCACCCGACGCCCGCCGCCCGCCCCGCCGTGACCGTCTCGGCCGGATACGCCGCCGACCAGTTGCGGCGGGCGCTGCGCACCTCGCTGGCCCACCCCGATCCGGCCACACGGTCCCGCGCGGCCGGACGGATGGAGAAGTGGCGGGCGGTGCTCGCGGGCATGGCGGACGGCACCCTCGCGGTCGGCTCCCGCACGCCCGTCGCCGGACTGCCCGCCTGGGTCACCCCCGAGGTCGTCCGGGGCGGCTTCGCCACCGGCACTCCCGCCGCCGGCGGCCCGCTCGCCCCGTACGAGGAGGAGGCCGCCCGGCGGGCCGGGGTGCCCGCGGACCGCGCCGCCCTCTTCGAGCACGCCCTGACGGAGGACGGCCTCGCCGGCCTGTGGCAGCTCCTCGACAGCGGCCGGTACGAGGTCGCGCTGCCCGAGGAGGCGGCCCTGCTCACCGTCGCCTGGCTGGTGCGCGCCGACGACTTCGAGGCCGCCGCCGAACTCGTCGCCCGGCTGCGGCCGTTCGCGGGCCGGCTGCGGTTCCTGCCGCGCCCCGCCGACCGCCCCGCCGCGGACCCGAACGCGGTGCACCGCCGCACCGTCGGCGAGGCCGCCGCCGCACTGCGGGCCCGGCGGCCCAAGGAGGCCGTCGAGACCCAGCGGGAGGCGCTGTCGGTGTGGCGGCCCTTCGACGACGAACTCCTCGCCTACTGGCTCCCCCGCACCGACGCCGAAGCCGCCGCACCGGCGCGCACCGGCGTACGGGACGGCGGCGCCCGCGCCCTTCGTACGGCGGCCCCGTGCGCCGAGGCCGCGCGCCTGCTGGAGCGCTACCGCACCCTCGCGGCGGCCCACACGCGGTGCGGCAGGCACCGCGACCCCAAGAGCAACACCGGCATCATGCTGCGGGCCCTGGAGGACGCCGCCGCGGGCCGCCCGCAGGAGCCCAGGCTCGCGGGACTGCTGCGGCACGCCGTGACGTCGGCCGTCGCCAAGCGCGGCCGGCCCGGCTCGCCCGAACACGCCCGGCTGCGCGCCGAGCAGGCCCGCCAGGCCGCCCGGCCGGCGCACCACCGCATCGCCGCGGCCGTCGCCGACCGGCTCGCGGAGCTGGACCAGGGCGCGGGCACGCCCGACGTGGACGGCCCCGTCGCCCCGATCGGCGTACCCGAGGCCGAGGCCACCGGCCTGCCGGCCGGCACGGTGGTCCCGCCCCGGCTGCAGCAGGCGGTGTTCGGCGCGCTCAGCGCCCCGCCGGAGACCCTCGTCGAACGCGGCCTCGTGCCGTCGGCGGAGGTGCTGGCCGCGCTCGTGCCGCAGCTCGTGGCCAACGCCACAGCCGCCCGCCACGCCGACCCCGCGCTGCGCACCCTGGCCGCCGCCACCTACCGGGCGTTCCGCAACCGCCGTTCGCTGCTGCTGGTCCAGTACGCGCACCAGGTGCGCGTCGACGAGCTGCCCTGGGTGCAGGCCGTCGCCGCGCACGGCGTCGACGCCGATGCCGGGGCCCGGGCGAGGGCCGCGGCGCATGCCGCGCTGCGCCGGGTCGGCGACCTGGCCGTCGGTGCGTTCCCCGGCACGCTGCTGCCCAACCCGCTGGTGCGGGAGATGTCCCACCTGGCTCAGCAGGCGGAGCTGTCCGCGCCGTTCACCGAGGAACTCGCAGCCGACATCTTCATGGGGGGCTTCACCCCGAAGTTCCTCGCCGCCGCCCGCACCGCCGCCGACCTCCTCGACGGCAGCCTGTACGCCCGCTACTACGGCATCGACTGCGCCGCCGTGCGCAGCATGGCCGTCGTCCACGCCGCGGAAGGCCTCGGCAGCCCGTCCCGGCGGCCCCGCACGGTCGAGGCCTTCGACCGGCTGTGCGCGCAGCGCGCGGGCGGGGACACGGGTCGCTCCTGGTCGCCCGCGGCGAACGGCACCGTCATCGAGCAGGCGCAGATCCTCACCACGCACAACCTGGCCGTCCTGGTGCGGTACGCGAACGTGGCGCCCGCGGCCGGGTGGGAGGCGCTGGCGGGGGAGTGCCTGGCGACGGTGTGCCGGCTCGTCACCCGCGTCCAGGGCCACCCCCGGCCCCTCGGGACGCTGAAGGACGCGGCGTACGCGTGGCGGCAGATGCTGTTCCACCTGTCGCTGTGCCCGCCCGACCGGCAGGCGGCGTTCGCCGGGCACGCCGCGGCCGAAGCCGCCCGGCAGCCCTGGCACACCGCGGCCCGCCTGGCCCCGGCGGTCGCCGGACTGCGCCTGGTCGCGGCCGGCGGGGTGTTCGACGCGGACGGCACCGCTCTGGGCGGCCTGGCGCGCCGCTTCCAGGGCTGGACGACGACCGGGCACTGGATGCGGGGCCGGCCGGCCGGCTGAGCTGCGCGGGGGCGCCGCGGCTCGGGACGGGGGAGTGGCGTCGCCCACACTCCGAGTCGCCGGATTCCAAGGCGGCTGCGGTGGTTTGTGCATCGATCCGCAGGGGGCCGGTGGCCGCAGCCGTCGAGCCGACGGACTGGACCCTTCCGACAGGGGGTCAGCCCGCACCGGCCTCCCGGCGGTTGTCGGAGCCGGATGGCACCATCTGGCGCGTGGTTCGAACGGCTACAGGGGGTAGGCATGGCGAACACGTACGACTGGCCGCGCGGAGCGGAGAGCGCCGACAGCGAGGCGCTGGAGCGCTGGCTGGACGCCCGGGGGTGGGAGGTCGACCCGACGGTGTTCATGGCGGGCGTCCTCGGCCCGGCGGTCCAGGTGCGCCCCGTCGGCGAGACCGCGTTCGAGGACGAGGCGGGCCTGCTGATCCTGCCCGGTGAGACGGTGGAGTTCGACGGCCGGCGCATGCGCATCGTCCCGCCCCTCGCCGCCGCGGCCGCCCCCGCATAGCGGCACCCACGGGAGACGCCGCCCGCCCGGCGGCGGCATCCCCCACCCGGGATTCGCCCGGCGCATTGCCGCACGGGGGGCGTTCCGCCTGCGGGCGGGAGAACAGGCGGAGGATTCCGGGGCACGGGCCGGGGCGTGCGCCGTCCGGGCGCGGATGTCACCCGCCCGGCCTACCATGAAACGGCCGGACCGCTCCCCGGCCGCGTGTAGCGACGCCCCGGGCGGCTCCGGCGTTTCCGCAGGCCGCGGCACCCGTCTCGGGGGACGCACGGGCTGCACGGCCGCCTTCGCCACCGGACGGGAGGGCGCGATGTCCGCGTACCGCACCGCAGCCGCCGACGGCCGGATCGTCCGAGTCCCGAGCGGGACTCTCCCCAGCGTGCACGGGGCCCGGTATTCCGGCTATTGAACGAGCGGGGGGCGCGTGCAGCGATTTCGTGCGCCCGCGTAAAGCGCCGGCCTTAGGTGCCTGTATGGCGAAATCGTTGTGGCGAGAAATGCATCTGCCATGAATTGGTAATGCCTTGGTAAATTGGGCGCTGCTCCTGTGGTGTGGAATGCGCCGCGGGTTTTCCGCCCGACCCCGGCTCTCCCGGGGCCGTCCCCGTGTGCCGCACCACCCGCCCCAGCAGCGCATCCGGACCCGACCCGACCACACCGCGCCCACACGGCACAACCCCCCTGCGGGCGCAGGAGGCAGGCCTTCGTGAATCCCTCATCGAAACGGCGCGCCCATGCCGCCCCGATCGACGAACGGGAAACCCCGCCCATGACCGACACCACTTCCGTGTTCGCCGCATTCCGGCGCCCCGCCCTGCTCCGCAAGGAGGCGATGGCATCCCTCGTCGTCTTCCTGGTCGCCCTGCCGCTGTGCGTCGGCGTGGCCGTCGCCTCCGGTGTCCCCGCCGAACTCGGCCTCATCACCGGCATCGTCGGCGGCATCGTCGTCGGCCTCATGCCCGGCAGCAGACTCCAGGTCAGCGGGCCCGCCGCCGGCCTGACCGTCCTCGTCTTCGAAGCCGTACGGGAATTCGGGCTCGGCATGCTCGGCCCCATCGTGCTCGCCACCGGACTGCTCCAGGTCGTCCTCGGGTGGGCGCGGTGCGGCCGCTGGTTCCGGGCGATCTCCGTCTCGGTGGTCCAGGGCATGCTCGCGGGCATCGGACTGGTGCTGGTCGTCGGCCAGTTGTACACCGTCGCCGGGGCGGAGCAGCCGCACTCCGGCCTCCGCAAGATCCTCGGGATCCCCGGCCTCCTGGCCGACACCGTGACCAGCGCCCCCGCGCTGACGGCGGCCGGTGTCGGCGTGTTCACCGGCGCCGTCCTCGTCGCCTGGAAGAAGGCGCCCGCCCGGGTGCGCGCCGTGCCGGCGCCGCTCGCCGCGGTCGCGCTCGCCACCGCGGGAACGGCTGCCCTGGGACTGGACGTTCCGAAAGTCGAGGTGCAGGGGCTCCTCGCGGCCATCCAGCCGCCCAGCCTGAGCGACCTCGGCGGACTGGGCACCCTGGCCGTCCTCGGCACCGTCCTCGCCTTCACCCTCATCGCCTCCGCCGAATCCCTCTTCAGCGCCGCCGCCGTGGACCGCATGCACGACGGCCCCCGCACCCACTACGACAAGGAACTCGTCGCGCAGGGAGTCGGCAACACCGTCTGCGGCGCCCTCGGCTCCCTCCCGATGACCGCCGTCATCGTGCGCAGCTCCGCCAACGTGCAGGCCGGCGCGACGACATCGCTCTCCCGCGTGCTGCACGGAGTGTGGCTGCTGCTGTTCACGGTCCTGTGGCCGACCGCCATCGGCGTCATCCCGCTCGCCGCGCTCGCAGCCGTGCTCGTCCACGCCGGCTGCAAGCTGATCCCCGTCAAGGCGCTGGTGCCGCTGTGGCGCGAGCACCGGGGCGAGGCCGTCATCCTGTGCGCGACGGCCGCGGCCATCGTGATGACGAGCATGTTCGAGGGCGTGGTCCTCGGGCTCCTGCTGGCCGTCGTCAAGTGCGCGTGGGAGACCTCCAAGGTGCAGGTCACCGTACGCGAACTGGTCGGCGGGCGCACCGTGGTGGCGCTCACCGGCAACGCGACCTTCCTGCGCCTGCCGCACATCCTGGAAACGCTGGAGGCGCTGCCGCACGGCCGGCCTGTCGAACTCGACCTCACCGAGGTGCGCCACCTCGACCACGCCTGCCGGGCCGCCCTGGAGGGCTGGGCGGAGCGGCACCGCGGGGCCGGCACGGCGCCGGTGCGGGTCAGGGAGCCGGCCGCGCAGGAGGCCGGCGGGGCCGGCCCCGGGCCGTCGGCGGCGGGAGGCTGACGCACACACCCTCCCGGCGGGGCGCCGGAGCCGCGGAGGGCGGCCCGGCGCCCCGCCGCCGGCCGCGCCCGGCTCCGGACAGGCCCGAGCGGTCCCGAGCAGCTCGCAGACGGCTCGAAGCAGGACCGGCTCCCGCCGGAGCGCGCAGGATTCAGGCCGTCCTTCTGGCCGACCGACGGCGATTCCTTGGTTTCCCCTTGTCCGCTTCTTGGGTCCCCCTTTACTGTCTGGAAGCGGCGGGTGCAAAGCAGCACTCTCGCCGCAATTCCCCATCTATCGGAGGTTTCCCATGGAGCAGCTCATCCGCAAGATGACGCAGGACGACGTCTGGAACCGCTGGGTCGCGGCGAACTCCGCCCAGGGCGCGAAGGACGGGTGCATCAGCTCCTCCCCGAAGGCGGGCTGCATCAGCGCCGCCGGCAAGACCGGCTGCATCTCCTGACGGCCGGACCACCCGGCACCGCCTGAGGCGGGGCCCCGAGGCCGGCGCCGCACCGGCAGGGCCGCCCCCTGCCCGCTGCGACGGCCCGACGGCCCCGCCCGGCGGCCGAGACAGCACCCGCCGCGCCGCCACTCCGCGCCCCGCACACCCGAAGGTGGTCATGGACGCCACACCCGCCCCGAGCGGCATCCCGGACGCGGACGGGCTCCCGTCCGCCGAAGTCCTCGCCTGCATCCGGGACATACCCCTCTACCAGCCCTCCCTCGCCCGCGGCCGCTTCCCGATCCTGGAGAAGCCCGACATCGCCCGCGGCTTCCCGGACAACTGGATGACCCCGGGCCTGGCCGCCGCCCTGGAGTCCGGCGAAGCCGAGTACGTCCTGTCGACGGGCACCAACCACGCCCGGATGCAACTCATCCGGCCCCCGTACTTCCTGCTCCGCTCCTACTACCGGCTGTGGAGCGAGCACCCCGACCTCGCCCACACCTGGGAGAGCGGCTGCCGGCGCGTCTCGCTGACGACCGTCCTCGCCACCGAGCACGTCGCCCGCGTCAACGCCCGCAAGCACGGCACCGAACCCGCGGCCGTGCCCTCCCTCGAGGACCGCCGGCTCGACGACCGCACCCTCTACCTGAACCTGCACCTGGACCCCGCCGAGTGGAGCCGCGCCGACATCGCGCGGATGCTCGCCGAGATCCGCCGCGTCTGCGCCGAACACCCCAAGGGCGACTACCACCTGGACTGCTCCGGCTACCACCTGGCCCACCTCGTGCACCGCGCGCAGGCCTTCGGCCTGTGGAACCCGGAGGACTTCCCCCGGCCGGCGAGCATCGTGACCGCCTACGAGTACACGCCGGCCAACGTCCGCCGCTATCTCGCCGACCGGTTCGACGTCCCCGTCATCGACCTGTTCGGCAGCACCGAGCTGGGCTACCTCTTCCACAGCGACCGCCACGGCCGCTACCACCCCTACCTGGACCGGATGGGCGTCGAACTCGTGCCCGTCGCCCCCGGCAGCGGCATCCACAGCCTCATCGTCACCAGCATCCGCAACCCGTACATGCCGCTGGTCCGCTACCGCTCCGGGGACTGCGTCCGCACCGCCGACGGCAGCCCCGACCCGGACAGGATCACCGCCTTCTGCGGGCGCGAGAAGGAACTGCTCGCCACCCCGCACGGCCCCGTGGCCCACGCCGACGTCGACGACGTCGTCACCGCCACCGCCCCGCAGGTCTTCCTCGCCCGCCTCGACGTGGCCGCCGGCGGACCCGCCGCAGCCGCCCGGCTGCACTACACCACCTTCGACGGCCGCCCGCTGGACGCCGACCGGGCCTCCGCCCTCGCCTCCGGCCTCTCCGCCCTGACCGGCCGCCCGTGCACCACCGCCCACGCGGCGCACCTTCCCATCGGCAGGTCGGGCAAGTACCCCTGGCTCGCCGCCCACGACGACCCGGCCGCCGCGCCCGCCGCGCAGCCGCCGCAAGGAGGCACGGCATGAGCCCCCGTACCAGCCCCGAGGCGCTGCGCGCCCTCCTCGGCCCCGTCCTGCACGAGGAGGCCGTCCGGTACGCCGAGGCCCGCACCGGCGCGGGGCGGGCACATGCCGAGCGGCAGGTCCAGGAGTGCCTGCGCTACCTCCACCTCGTCTCCTCCCACCCCGACCGGCTCGGCGGCCTGTTCCTGCCGGTCGAGCAGGACATCGACGAGATCTGGCACTACCTGATCCTCCAGACACGCGAATACCGCGCCCTGTGCGAGGAGCGGCTGCCGGGCCGCTTCTTCATCCACCACCGCAGCATCGGCTACCAGGACTACCAGGCCGAGCCGGGGCGGGAGCGCGCCGCGGAGGAGGCGCTGCGCTGGATCCCGCTGTACTGCGCCGAGTTCGGTCCGCTGGACGAGGGCGTGCTGCCGCACTGGACCATCGTCCGGTTCCTGCACGAGAACCTCGGGCTGTCGCTCGCCGAGATCTCGGCGCTGGACGCGGCCCCGCAGCCGCAGCCCGAGCCGGCCTCCGCGGGCTGACCGCCCGGGACGGCGTCAGCGCGGCACCGGGGTCAGCGCGGGAACGGGGTCAGCGGGCGGTCGGGGGCGAGGGCGGCGGAGATGCGCCGGGCGACCGTCTCCGCCGTGTTTCCCTGCGGGGCCCGCGGGCCGGTGGTCGTCGACACCGCGATCGCGAGCCGCTCCTCCGGCAGGTACGCCTGCACGGCTGCGTAGCCGAAGAACGAGGGGTTCGTCATCACCCACCCGTCGAGGACGATGACCCCGACCCCGAAGTGCGCCTCGCGGGTCTGCCGCAGGCACACCGAGGCCGGGCAGTTCACGGTGGCATGCCCCAACCCGGCCGTACCCGGGTCGCGTTGCAGCCGGTACGAGGCGGGGGACAGCAGCTCGCCCGCGCCGACGGCCTGCGCCGACCGGGCCAGGTCGCACACGTCCATGGTCAGGACCGCCCCGGGGGCCGTCGTCCAGGAGGGGTTCCAGTACGTGGAGTCGACGTACAGGCCCTCCGCGTCCTCGGTGAAGGCGTGCAGCACAGGCTGCGGGATGGCCGGCGTGTACCCGTTCCGGGTCTGCCGCAGCCCCGCCGGGCCCATGACGCGCTCCTGCAGCAGCCTGTCCAGCCGGGTCCCGGTGATCTTCTCCAGTGCCGCTCCGAGCAGGACGAAGTTGGCGTGGGAGTAGCTCCAGTCGGTCCCCGGGGGGTACCAGAGGGGGTGCCGGATGGAGATCCCGACGAGTTCCTCGGGCGTCCAGTGCCGGTTCGGATCGGCGCTCAGCTCCTTGACGAACACCGGGTCGGTCACGTAGTCGTGCAGGCCCGAGGTGGAGGTGCCGAGCATCTTCAGCGTGATGCGGTCGCCGTCCGGCAGGTCGGGCAGCCAGCGCGAGACGGGGTCGTCGAGGCGGACCCGCCCCTCCTCGGCGAGCTGCAGCAGGACGATGCCGAGGTAGACGATGCCGACCGAGCCGGCGCGGAAGTGCATGGCGGGTGTGGCGGGTTCGCCGCTGCGGGACTCGCCCACGGCGCCCGTCACGACCTCCTGCCCGTCCACGGCCACACTGAACTGCACCGCCCTCAGATCGAGTTCGGCCTTCGCCTGCTCGACGATGCCGCGGATCTCGCGGGCCGCCGGCCCGCCGGCGGAGGCGGGGGTGGCCACGCAGCCGCCCGCGGCGGAGGGGACCGCACCGGCGGGGACCGCGGCCGGAACGTGCAAGGCCGCGGCGGCCAGAGCGGCGACGCAGAGCGACGCAACCCGTCGGTAGCTCATAAAGGCACTATGCGCCCGCCCCCGCCCCACCGCGCGCCGGGGGCAACGGCCGTGCCGGGCGGATCCGCCCGTGGGAAAATGGCGCCCCGGCAGGGGACAGGGGCTCCGGCCCGGGCTCGGCTACGGCAGGGGCGTGCCGCGGGCCGTGGTCCAGAGGGTGTACCACTCCTCGTGGGTGAGGTCGGGGGCGGGGCGCCGGGCCGCGTCGCGGCAGGCGCGGATGCGGGCCGGGTCGGACGTGCCGACGATCGGGGCGATGCCTGCCGGGTGGCGCATCAGCCACCACAGCAGCACCGTCTCGGGTGTCGTGCCCTTCTCCTCGGCCAGCCGGGACAGGAGCGCCGCCGTGGCCCGCTCGGCCGGCGTCTCCTGACGGCCCGTGAACCGGCCCTGCGCCAGGGCGCCCCACGCCTGGAGGCCGATGCCGCGCTCGCGGCAGAACTCCAGGGTGCCGAAGGGGAAGCCGTTGGCGGCGGCCTGCGGCGTGTTGAGGAGGACGCCCGCCTCGACCCAGTCGCGGCTGTGCAGGCTCATCTCCAGTTGGTTGGCGACCAGCGGCATCTCCAGCCGGGCCTGGAGCGCGGCGATCTGCGCGGCGCCCGTGTTGGACACGCCGAACCGGCGGACGAGGCCCTGCCGGCGCAGCGACTCCAGCGCCTCGGCCGTGTCGTCGGGGTCCGCCAGCGGGTCGGGGCGGTGGAGCAGAAGGATGTCGATCACGTCGGTGCGCAGCCGGGCCAGGCTCTCCTCCACCCGGTGCAGGATGCTCTTGCCGCGCAGGTCGTACATACCCGGCCGGCCGCCGTCGGGGAGGCGGATGCCGCACTTCGTCTGGAGGGTGATGCGGCCGCGCAGCCCGGGGTCGCGGGCGAGGACCTCGCCGAAGACGGCCTCCGACTTGCCGTGCCGGTAGATGTCGGCGTGGTCGAAGGCCGTGATCCCGGCGTCCAGGGCGGCCCGTACGGCAGCCTCCGCCGCGTCGACGTCGGCGGGGCCGTACGGCTCGGTGTCCCAGCTCCCGCCGAGGCCCATGCACCCGTACAGCACCCGCCCGGGGCCGCCGCCCGCACCGCTCGCACTCGTCGTCATGGGCGCCACCCTAGTGCTGTGGCCGGGATGGATCACCGGGGCCGGGGTGTTCGCCGCCCGGGGCGCGGGGTAGGCGCGCGGTATGAGCTACGTCCATGCGGGCCGGGACTACGAGCGCGACACCCGGTACCTCACCACGCGGATCACCGCCGACGGCCGCGACGGGTACCCGGTCGAGCCGGGCCGTTACCGCCTCGTCGTGAGCCGGGCCTGCCCGTGGGCGAGCCGCGCCGTGATCGTACGCCGGCTCCTCGGTCTGGAGGACGTCCTGCCGATGGCGGTCGCCGGACCCGTCCACGACGAGCGCAGCTGGACCTTCGACCTCGACCCCGGCGGCCGGGACCCGGTCCTCGGCATCGAGCGGCTCCGCGACGCCTACCTCGCGCGGGACCCGGCGTACGACCGCGGCATCACCGTGCCCGCCGTCGTCGACGTGCCCACCGGCAAGGTCGTCACGAACGACTTCGCGCAGATCACCCTCGACCTGTCCCTGGAGTGGACCGCCCACCACCGCCCCGGCGCGCCCGACCTGTACCCGGCCGTACTGCGGGAGGAGATCGACGCGGTGAACGAGCCGGTCTACCGGGACGTGAACAACGGCGTGTACCGCGCCGGCTTCGCCGGCTCACAGGAGGCGTACGAGGCGGCGTACGACCGCCTCTTCGACCGGCTCGACCGGCTCGGCGAGCGCCTGACCCGCTCCCGGTACCTGGTCGGCGACACCGTCACCGAGGCGGACGTGCGGCTCTTCACCACCCTCGTGCGGTTCGACTCCGTCTACCACGGCCACTTCAAGTGCAACCGGCACAAGCTCACCGAGCTGCCCGTGCTGTGGGCGTACGCCCGGGACCTGTTCCAGACCCCCGGTTTCGGCGACACCGTCGACTTCGACCACATCAGACGGCACTACCACCTCGTGCACACGGACATCAACCCGACCGGGATCGTCCCGGCCGGCCCGGACCTCTCCCCGTGGCTCGCCCCGCACGGACGCGAGGTCCTGGGCGGCCGCCCCTTCGGCGACGGCACCCCGCCCGGCCCCGTCCCGCCGCAGGAGGCGGTCCCCGCGGCCCACACGCCCCGGCGGCACGCGCCGATGACGCAGTGACGCCGGAGACGGCGGCCACGCGGCCCGGGAGCGTCCGGAGACCGCCGCCGGGCCTCGGCCGAGCAGCTCCTACCGGCCGGCCTTCTCGAAGGTGCCCAGCCCGTTGGCGTCCAGGTACTCCACCCGCATGCGGCCGTCGGTGAAGGTCACGCCGGTGCGGCCGACCGCGTTCTCTCCGGCGGTCTCGAAGCTGAAGGTGCTGCCGCTGTAGTGGGTGAGCGGGTAGTCCTGCGGCTTCGGCCCCAGGCGCAGGACCAGTCCGCCGCCGGACGTGGCGGTCACGGTGGCGCGGCCGTAGTAGGGGTTGGTGTAGGTGCCGGTGTACGCGCTGTCGGCGCGGGCCGGCTCCGGGTCGGCGGGCGGTGCGGCGTAGTCCGTCTCGGAGCTGCCCTCGCCGAGCTGCTCCTCGTAGGACTTGGCCACCACCGGCAGCCAGTCGCGGCTGGGCTTGCCGTACTCGGCGGTGTCGAAGAAGTTCAGGGCGACGGTGTCGGGGAGGCCCGTGGGGGCGCCGTTGGTGAGTACCGCGATGGCGAGCTTCTCGGCAGGGACCAGCGTGACGTTGGTGTTGGCGCCGAGCGCGAAGGCACCGGAGTGGCTCAGGCGCAGCCGGCCGTGGTCGTCGTAGCGCACGTTCCAGCCCAGGCCGTAGTAGCCGGGCTGGGCGCCGGGCTCGGGGGGCGGCTGGCTGATGCTGTGCGGGACGTGGGTCTCGGCCAGGCCGTCGGCGTTGACGACCTGCTGCCCGTCGATCTTTCCGCCGTTCAGTTGGAGGCGGAGCCAGCGGGCCATGTCCCGGGCGTTGGAGCTGACGCCGCCGGCGGCCGTCTGCGCGTCGGCGTTGCGCACGTAACGCGGCTTCCAGGTGCCGTCCTCGGTCTTGACGTGGGTCAGGGCGCGGTCGGCCGCGTTCTGGTAGTCGCTGAAGCGGGAACTGGTGCGGGTCATCCCGGCGGGTTCGTACAGCAGGTCCTCGGAGAGCTGGTCCCACGGGACGCCCTTGGCCTTGGCGGCGGCCTCGGCGGCCGCGGTGAAGCCGAAGTTGGTGTACGCGTAGCTGGTGCGGAACGGGCTGAGGGGCTCGTAGCGCAGGTGGGACAGGATGTAGGACTGGTTGTACCCCAGGTCCTCCAGGAGGTCGCCCGAGTGGTCCGGCAGGCCCGAGCGGTGCGAGAGCAGGTCGGCCGCGGTGACGTGCGCGCTGACCCAGGGGTCCTTGAGGGTGACGCCCTTCAGCGGGGCGTCGAAGCCGTCGGCGCCGAGGGCCTGGGCCAGGACGGTGGTGGCCACCGGCTTGGAGACCGAGGCGAGCTGGAAGACGGTGTCCGGGCCGACCCTCCCGCCCGGGGCCTCCGTGCTGCGGACACCGAACCCCTTGAGGTAGACGACCTTGTCGTCGTGGACCACGGCCACCGAGACGCCGGGCACGCCGGTGCGCCGCATGCCCTCCTGCACCTGTGCGTCGAGCGTGTCCAGGGCCCTCGCGACGTCGAAGCCGCCGGGGCTCGGCGAAGGTGTGGCGGCGACGGCCCCGGCCGCCAGGGCGAGCCCGGCGGCAACTGCGACTCCCCTGCGTGTGAGGTTGCGCGGCATGACTCCATTGAACGGCGGTTCCGCGCCGGGCGCCCGCGGAAGCTGCGGGCGCCCGGCCCGCCCCCCTTCCGAAGCACCGCGCCCGCCCGCTATTTCCCGGCCCCGCCGCGCATGGGCGGCGCCGGGCTGGAAAGGGGCCGGGCATGAACGAATACGGACGCCAAGGCAATCCCGACCCCGAGCCGGCGGCCACCCCCGGGCCGGCCGCGGGCGGCGGTGTGCAACCGGGGGAGACCCCGCCGGGCGAGTCGAGCACCGCCGGCGGCGCGGGGCCGTACCGGCCGCTCAAGCGCGGCTGGGCCGGCGGGCCGCTCACGATCATCGTGACGGTCGCCGTGCTCTGCGCCCTCTTCTTCCTCGCCTACGCAATCGTGGTCGCGCTCTGAGCCCCCGCCCGACCGCTCCCCGAGGGCGTGATCCCCGCGGGAATGGAACAGTGGAAGGGGTGCCGGAGGGATCGGAGGGCTGCAGAGGATGTCCACCAGCGGGGAGATCTTCGGGGCGCCGTGCTGGGTGAGCCTGGCCACCCGCGACCTCGCCTCCGCCGAGGCCTTCTACGGCGCGGCACTCGGCTGGACCTTCCGCCCCACCCGCCTCGGCGAGGAGTTCCGCGTGGCACTCCAGGGCGGGGTCCCTGTGGCCGGCATCGGGGCCGTGGCGCCGCGCCTCGGCATCCCGATGGCCTGGACGCCGTACTTCGCCGTCGAGGACGCCGACGTCACCGCCGCCCGGATCCGCGAGCGCGGCGCCACCACGGCCGTCGGGCCGCTGGCGTTCGCCACCGGTCGGGCTGCGCTCGCCGCCGACCGGGAGGGCGCGGCGTTCGGCTACTGGGAAGGCGAGGTGGTCTCCCAGTGGACGTCTGCGGAGGACGGGGCGGCCTGGGCGGAGCTGCGCTCGCGCGACCCGTTCGCGGCCGCCGTCTTCTACGGGGAGGTCCTGGACTGGGCGACCGGCCGGCCGGGATCCCTGGACGTCGCGTACGAGCACGACCACGTCGTCGTACGGCGCGGCACCATGACCGTGGCCCGGATCAGCGGGGGCGCGGTCGGCGGGGACCCGGACCCGCGGCTGCGCCCCCGCTGGTGCGTGCACTTCGCCGTGCCCGACCTGGACGAGGCGGCAGAGCGGGCGGTCCGGGCGGGCGGCAGTCCCGCCTCGCCCGTCGAGCAGACGCCGACCGACCGGCGGATGGTGCTGCGGGACAAGGCCGGCGCACTCTTCACGATCACCGAGGTCCGCGACCCGGGCGCCTGACGGCTCCGCGGGCCCTCACGCGGGGTGGCCCGCCCGCACGTGCCACACGTCGTGGAGCGTCAGCAGGTCCGGCAGCGGGTCGGGGTCGGGCGACTGCTCCACCGGATCCAGCAGGAACCCGACGTGGTCCCCGCCGTCCACGCGGGCGGTGATGCGGCCGACGAACCAGGCGCGGGCCCCGTCGAGCAGCGGCGTCCCATCCGCGGCGGGCCGCCACGCGACCCGGGCGAACTTGTCGACGCGGTCGCCGGTCTCGCCGCCGAACAGCTCGGCGAGCGGCAGCCCGCCGCGGTCCACGACGTGGACGGCAAGGCTCTCGGCCGCCCCCGCCACACGGAAGGTGTGGTTGAGGCGGGAGAGCCACACGACGAAGCGCGGCGGGCGGATGGAGCACTGCCCGGCAAACCCCACCAGGCATCCGGCCCGCTCCCCTCCCGCCTGCGCGGTGACGATACAGACGGTGTCGTCGAACAGATCGGTGAACCGGTCCAGGCCCGTGTCCGGCACACGCACCACCTCCCGCCCCCTCCCTACCCGCTGCCGCCGCATCGATCCCCGCCGGCCGAGAGGGCCGGGCGGCCAGCCGCGGGCCGGGTCCGGAGCCCTTCCCGTACCGGTCGGGCAGCACGAGCTGCGCCACGACCGCCGCGAGCCCGGGATCCGGTCCGCCGACGCGCCGCGTACCCCCTGTCCCGCGGGCGCCTCAGTCGACCAGGACGCCCGGGTTGAGGATGCCCCGCGGGTCGAGCGCGGACTTCACGGCGCGCAGGGCCAGGCCGAAGGGCTCGGGGCGCTGGAGGTCGTAGCCGGGGCGGTGGTCGCGGCCGACGGCGTGGTGGTGGGTGATGGTGGCCCGGTGGCGGTGCAGGACCTCGTTCGCGACGGCCTTCAGGTCGTCCCACAGGGCCGCCTCGTCGCCCGGCCGGCCGGCGGCGAGGACGGTGAAGTAGGGGGCGGCGCCGTCCGGATACACATGCGTGAGACGGCAGTTGACCGTCGCCGGGTAGCCCGTCGCCTTGGCGGCGGCCGCGCCGACCTCGCTGCGCACCGCGTCGATCAGCGCGGGGATCCCGTCCCAGGTGGCGGCCGTCTCGAACGTCTCCGCGACGGCGCCCATGCGGGCCAGCCCGTCGCGCAGGTACGGCATCCGCAGGAACGCCGAGCGCCACGCGGCCACGGCGGCGTCGCCGCCCGTACTGTCGCCGCCGCCCCCGGCGCCGGGGCGGCCCCCGTGCGCGCGGGCCAGCGCGACGGCCCGGTCCAGCAGGCCGGCGACGGGCGCGTCCGCGGACTCGAAGCCGAGGACGAGCACGGCCGAGCCGTCGGCGCGGACACCGGACAGCGCTGCCTCCCCGGCGTCCAGCAGACGGCAGTTGGCCGGCCGGAGGTCGGACTGGGCGACGGCCCGCACGGCGTCGAGCGCGGCCCCGAAGCCGGTGAAGGCGAGCGACGCCGACGCCTTGTGCCGGGGGCGGGCCACGAGGCGGACCCATGCCTCCGTGATGACGCCGAGGGCCCCCTCCGAGCCGATGAACAGGCGGTCGGGGGAGGGGCCCGCCCCGGAGGCGGGCAGCCGCCAGGAGCCGTTCACCCCCGCCGGGGTGACGACGCGCAGCGACTGGACGGAGTCGTCGATGCGGGTGCGGCCGGTGGCGTAGTGGCCGCCCGCCCGGGTGGCGATCCACCCGCCGAGCGTGGAGAACTCGAAGCTCTGCGGGAAGTGCCGCAGCGTCAGGCCGTGCGGCCGCAGCTGCGCCTCCAGGGCCGGTCCGAGGGCGCCCGCCTCGATGCGGGCGGCCCGGCCGTGGGCGTCGACCTCCAGGACGCGGCCCATGCGGGTGAGGTCGAGGGAGAGCACCGCGTCGTGGGCGTCCCCGCGGTACTCGACGCCGCCGGTGACGGACGAGCCGCCGCCGTACGGGACGACGGCGATCCCCCGGCTGCCCGCCCAGTCGAGGAGGTCGGCGACGTCCTGCTCGTCCGCCGGGTGGCCGACGAGGTCGGGGATGCGGCCGGGGCGCCCGCGCAGCGCCCGTACGACGTCCCGGTACGCCTTCCCCATCGCGTGGGCCGCCCGGACCGCGGGGTCCGCGGTGACCAGGTGGGCGAGGCTCGCGGGCGGCTCGGCGGCGGGGCCGCCGATGCGCAGGTCGCGGACGTGCGGCACGGGGAGCGGGCGGGGCAGGGTGCCGGGGAGCAGAGCGCCCATCGCGGCGCACTCGGCGTCGTCCGGATGGGCGTCCGCATATCCCCAGCCCCACCAGGAGCGGGGGCGGGACGTCGGCTGCGCGGTGGTGCCGGCCATGGTGTGCTCCGAGGTCGGATCCCGCCCGCGTTGGGGCGGGGGGCGGATGTGGCGGCTGGTGCTCGTACCGGTGCCACTGGTGCAGGAAGGGGCGGGAGCGGGTCGCCGGAACGACCCCGCAGAGAACTTACCCAGGGGTAAATTACTTACTGTTAATATCCGCCCATGGCAACCCCCCGCTCCAAGGCCGGCACCAAGGGCGTCCCCCGCCGGGACCGCCAGCAGCAGATCCTGGCGGCCGCCACCAGGGAGTTCGGCACCCGCGGCTACGCCGCCGCGTCGCTCGCCGCGATCGCCGCGCAGGTCGGCGTCACCAAGACGCTGCTCCACCAGTACTTCGGCACGAAGGAGGCCCTGTACACCGCCTGCCTGACCCCGGTCGGGGAGCGCCTCCTGGGTGCCGTCACCACCGCCATGGGCTCCGGCGGGACCACCGGGGAGACCCCGCTGCGGGTCCTGAACGGCATCTTCACCGCCCTGGAAGGGCAGCGCGAGGCGTGGTTCGTGCTGTACGACACCACCCTGCCGCCCGGGGGCGGGGCCGCCGCCCGCGCCGCCGAATACCGGGCGGAGATCGACCGGCTCGCCGCCGGCGGAACCGCCGACCTGCTGCGCCGCTCCGGCTCCGCCGACCCCCTGGACGCCGACGCCCTCACCTACGTCTGGCGGGACATGGTCGCCACCCTCGTCCGCTGGTGGACCAAGCACCCCGAGCAGTCGCCGGAGGCCATGACACAGCGCTGCGCCCGCCTCTTCGCGGCCGCCGCCGCGCTCACGCCCGCGCCCGGGACCGGGACCGGCACGGGGACCGGGACCGCGACCGGGATCGGCGCCGGGACCGGCTGAACGACCCCGCCGCGGTACCCGATCGGGGCAGCCCGTCGGCCACCCTTCGGCCGGATCCGCCCGTTGTGCGGGGCCGCCGGCACGGGAAGACTGGGGCTCCCGGCACAGCCGAGCGGCTCCGGGCCGCCGTACGACGCCCCCAGGAGAGCGCATGGACACGGCCGCCCCCCGGCCCGCCGCCCAGCACCCCGCCCGGCCCGCCCCCGGGGAGCCGGAACTCGACGCGGCCGTCGTCGGAGCCGGCTTCGCCGGCCTCTACCAGCTGTACCGGCTGCGCCGACTCGGCCTGCGCACCCGCGTCTTCGAGGCCTGCGGCGACATCGGCGGCACCTGGTACCGCAACCGCTACCCCGGCGCCCGCTGCGACATCGAGAGCGCGGCCTACTCGTACTCCTTCTCTCCCGAACTCGACCAGGAGTGGGAGTGGAGCGAGCGGTACGCCGCCCAGCCGGAGATCCTCCGCTACCTCCACCACGTCGCAGACCGCTTCGACCTCCGCCGGGACATCACCCTCGGCACCCGCGTCGACCGCGCCGTATACGACGAGGCCCGCCACATCTGGCGGCTCACCACCGACACCGGCGAGGCGGTGACCGCCCGGTTCGTCGTCCTGGCCACCGGCTGCATGTCCGCCGTCAAGGAGCCGGACGTCCCCGGCGCCGACACCTTCGCCGGCCGCACCCTCCACACCGCCGACTGGCCGCACGAGGGCGCCGACCTCGCCGGCCGCCGCGTCGCCGTCATCGGCACCGGCTGCTCCGCCGTGCAGCTCATCCCGGTCCTGGCCGAACAGGCCGCCGCCCTCACCGTCTTCCAGCGCACCCCGGTCTACGCCCTGCCCGCCCACAACCGGCCGCTGACCGCCGCCGAGACCGCCGAGCTGAAGGCCCGCTACCCCGAGTACCGGGCAGCCCAGCGCCGCTCCCGCGGCGGCACCCTCGTCGAACCGCCCACCGGATCCGCCCTCAAGGCCGACGAGGCCGAGCGCACGGCCGCCTACGAGGCCGGCTGGAACTCGGGCCTCCTCAGCGGCCTGCTGCGCACCTACACGGACATCCTCACCGACCGCGCGGCCAACGAGACCGCCGCCGAGCACATCCGCGCCAAGATCCGCGCGATCGTCGCCGACCCGGCGACCGCCGAGGCGCTCTCCCCGCGCACGTACCCGTTCGGCACCAAGCGCCCCTGCCTCGACAGCGGGTACTACGCCGCCTACAACCGGCCCCACGTGCGACTCGTGGACCTCGCCCGGACACCCCTCACCCGGATCACCCCCGGAGGGATCAGGACCGCGGAGGGCGAGCACCCCGCCGACGCCATCGTCTTCGCCACCGGCTTCGACGCACTGACCGGCTCCCAGCTCGCCGTGGACATCGTCGGCAAGGACGGCGTCACCCTCAGGGAGAAGTGGGCCGGCGGCCCCCGCAACCACCTGGGGCTGCTCTCCGCCGGCTTCCCCAACCTCTTCACCGTCCTCGGACCCCTCAGCCCCTCCGTCCTCAGCAACGCGGTCTTCTCCATCGAACAGCACGTCGAGTGGATCACCGACTGCATCGCCCACCTGCGCGGCGCAGGCCTCACCGAGATCGACGCCACCCCCGAGGCCGAGGACCGCTGGTGCGCGCACGTCGCCGAGACGGCCGCCGCGACCCTCTACCCGGACACCGCCTCCTGGTACACCGGCGCGAACGTACCGGGCAAGCCGCGGGTGTTCCTCGCGTACGCGGGCGGCGCCGACCGCTACCGGGAGGCGTGCGAGGCCTCCGCGCGGGACGGCTACCGCGGCTTCGCGCTCTCCGCCGCGGCCCCGCACTGAGCACGGGGCGCACCCGGCGCGGGTGCGCGCCGCTGGACGGGTGAAACGCGCGCCCCTCGGCACGCCCCGCGCCCCGGCCCGGCGCCGACGGCAAAACCCGAGCTCGCGGCCGGTGCGGCGGGCTCTCGTACGCTCCTGCGGCGGGCACGCCGGCCCACCCGGGCACCCCGCGCACGGCACTAGCCTGGCCGACGCCCGCCCTGCCCCGCCCCGTCCGCCCGGCGTGCGCGCGGGCGATCGGCGCGTCGCGCCCGGCCCACCCAGGAGGACCCACCGTGACCCCCACCGCGACACCGGTACTGACGCACAAGCTCCGGCACATGTTCGCCCTGCTGGACACGGACCGGGACGGCTACCTCACGGCCGCCGACCTGCCCGCCGCCGCGGACCGCATGGCCGCCGTGCTGCCCGCCGGGCAGGAGAAGGCCGAACGGCTGCGCGCCGCCCTGGGCCGGATCTGGGAGGCGCACCTGCGCCACATGGACGGCGACGGCACGGGCCGGCTCGGCCGCGCCGCGTACGAGCGCGGCGTCCGCACGGCCGTTGCCACCGCCCCCGCCGCCTTCCTCACCGCGGTCCACGAGGCGGCGGCCGCCTGGCTCGCCCTCTGCGACGCCGACGGCGACGGCAGGATCGTCCTCGACGAGTACCTCCGCATGGGCGAGGCCCTCGGCGGGATCGCCCGCGAGGACATGGAGGACGCCTTCGGGCGGCTCGACCGCAGCGGGGACGGCGGCCTGGACCCCGTCGACGTCCACGCCGCCGTCATCGAGTTCTTCACCAGCGACGACCCCGAGGCCGCCGGGAACTGGCTGTACGGCCCGCTGTGAGGACCGGCGCCGGAATCAGGCCGTCCGGTGCGCTGTGAGCAGCAGGAACTCCCACTCCATCACGCCGTCGCGGGTGTGCTCCTCGGCAAGCGCGTCCAGTTCGCGGTCCAGGGCCGCCGCACGGTCGGAGTCCTCGCCCAGCGACCGGTAGACGGCGATGGTCGGGCCGTAGCAGGTCTTGAAGAAGGTGCGGAACGAGCCCGGTTCGGGGAAGGCGTCGACGCGGACCACGAGGCGCCGGGCCTCCACGTCCGTGACGCGGTCCCCGAGCAGCTCGTACACGTGCTCCTCGTCGCCCCACAGCGGAGGCGGCGACGCCCCGGGCGGCGGAGGCGGCGCATACGGCTTCATCACCGCGAACATGCGGCCGATGAAACCCTGCGGCGTCCAGTTGGACATGCCGATCGTGCCGCCGGGGCGGCACACCCGGACCATCTCGTCGGCCGCCGCCTGGTGGTGCGGCGCGAACATGATGCCGAAGCAGGACATGGCGACGTCGAACTCGCCGTCGGCGAAGGGCAGGTGCTCGGCGTCCGCCTCCCGCCAGTCCAGGCGCACCCCGCGCACGGCGGCCACCTGCCTGCCGATCTCCAGGAGTTCGGGCGTCAGGTCGCAGGCCACCACGTCCGCGCCGGCGAGGGCGGCCGGGATCGCCGCGTTGCCGGCGCCCGCCGCGATGTCCAGGACGCTGTCCCCGCGCTGTACGCCGCACTCCCTGACGAGTTGGGCGCCGGCCTCCGGAATCACGTGCGAGGCGACGGAAGGGTAGTCGCCCATGGCCCACATGGCCCGGTGGCGGGCCTTCAGCGCGCGATCGGCCGCGACCGCGTCGGTCGCCTCGGACATAAGACCGCCTCCAGGGCTCGGGGCCGCCCCCCTCCCGAGCATAGGCGGCCCCGCTCACGGCCGCCGTCCGAGCCGGACCACCGCCGGCCCCCCTATTCGCCGACGGCGACGTACCGGGTCACCTCGCCGTCGTACTCCGTCGTGCCCGCATGCCCGGGGCGGATGTCCAGGGCCACCCCGGCGCCCTCGAAGACCTCCTTCAGGCGCTGCCGCAGCGGCTCGCCGATGTAGTTGTGGTGCAGGTCGAGGCTCTTGAGGCGGGCCGGCGGCCGGCCCGCCAGCAGGGCGCGCGCCCCCTCGTCCGTGAGGACGCCCAGGGACAGGTCGAGGTGTTCCAGCCGCGCGACCACCGGCGCGGCCGCGGCCGCGGCGGCGATCTCGTCCTGGATGTCGCTGTTGCGCAGCCCCAGGCGGCGCAGGCGCGGCAGCAGCGACCCATCGAAGACAGGCGACAGGTCCCCGATCTCGCAGTCACCGCCGAACCAGCTCGTCCCGAGCCACAGCTCCAGGTGCTCCAGGGCGGGCAGGCCGCTGCCGGCGATACCGCGCACGGCCGCCGCGGGCATTCCGCCGGTCTGGACGACCAGGGACCGCAGCCGGCGGTGCGTGAGCGCCCGGAACTCCAGACCGCTGCCGCCCCGTACGCCGAGCTCCTCCAGCTCCGGAAGCCCCTCCAACAGCCTGCCGGCGTCGCCCTGGTGGATGGCGGAGATCTCCAGCTCACGGTTGTCCATGTCGCCCAGGAACACCGCCCGCAGGGCGGGGAACTGCTCACGGGCCTCCACAATCGCGGCGTTGACCTCGTCCGGGCCGACCTCGACCGTGTCGCGCCGGCAGCCGACGACGAGGGACCGCACCCGGGCCGTGTCCACGGCCGCCCGGAACCGGGCGAAGACCTCCGGCCAGGTCTCCCGCACCTCCCGCGGGTCGGCGGAGATCCGCCACGCCACGGCGTCCGGCTCGGGCAGCGCCGCCGCGTCCCCCTCCGGCCCGACGGGGAAGTCGTGTACGGGAAGCCCGTACCACTCCGTCAGACGCCCCGGATATCCCATGGTCCTTCTCCCGCCCGCTGGTCCGTGCACCCGGCCGATACCGGTGCGGAGCCGTTGTAGCAGGCGGCACCGACAGCCGCCGGACGGCCGGTGTCAGTGGCATGCGTCACAGTGGAGAGGATGCCGATCCGCTGGAAGAGGTGGACCCCATGGGGTACGCGATCCAGGCCGAGGGCCTGGCCAAACGGTTCAAGGAGACCCGCGCGCTCGACGGGGTCGACCTGGCGGTGCCGGAGGGCACCGTCCTGGGGCTGCTCGGGCCCAACGGGGCGGGCAAGACGACCGCCGTGCGGATCTTCGCCACCCTGCTGCGCCCGGACGCCGGCCGGGCCGAGGTCGGCGGGCACGACGTGGTGCGGCAGGCGGGCCTGGTCCGCTCGCTGATCGGCCTGACCGGGCAGTACGCCGCCGTCGACGAGAACATGACCGGCACGGAGAACCTGGTGATGATCGGCCGGCTCCTGGGCCTGCCGCGCCGCTCCGCGCGGACCCGCGCGGCCGGGCTGCTGGAGGACTTCCGCCTCGGCGACGCGGCCGGGCGGGCCGTGAAGACGTACTCGGGCGGCATGCGCCGCCGCCTGGACCTCGCGGCCAGCCTCGTCGGCCGGCCGCAGATCCTCTTCCTCGACGAGCCGACCACCGGGCTCGACCCGCACAGCCGCGGCGAGGTCTGGGACATGGTCCGCGAGCTGGTGGCCGAGGGCATGACCGTCCTGCTGACGACGCAGTACCTGGACGAGGCCGACCGGCTCGCCGACAGCATCGTCGTCGTCGACAAGGGCAAGGTCATCGCCGACGGCACCCCCGACCAGCTGAAGTCCCAGGTCGGCGGCCAGGTGCTGCACCTGCGCCCGCTCCGCGCCGACGACCTCGCGGCGGCGTGCGCGCTGGTCGCGGAGGAGGCCGGGCCCCAGACCAAGATCGAGGACGAGGTCATCACGGCCCCCGTCGGCGACCCGGCCCTGATGCCGCGCGTCGTGCGCCGCCTCGACCAGGCCGGCATGGCCGTCGCGGAGCTCACCCTGCGCCGCTCCTCCCTCGACGAGGTGTTCCTGGCCCTCACCGGCCACCGCGCCCGCCCGGAGGCCCCGCCGCCCGACGCGGACGACCACGACCACGACGCGTACGCGCCCGCGGGGAGCCCCTCATGACCAGCGCCGCCGTCACCGGCGCCCTCGGCCCCTCCGGCACCCGGGTGCGGCCGCTCGCCGCCCTCCAGCAGACCGCCACGATGGCGTGGCGCAGCCTCGTCTCCGTCAAGCACAACCCGCTCGAACTGGTCGACTACAGCATCACGCCGATCATGTTCGTGTTCCTGTTCACCTACGTCTTCGGCGGGCAGATGGCGGGCTCCCCGCAGGAGTACCTCCAGTACGCCCTCGCCGGGATCATCGTCCAGAACACGCTCTTCATGAGCATGTACACCGCCATGTCGCTGAACACCGACCTGACCAAGGGCGTCTTCGACCGGCTCCGCAGCCTGCCCATCGCCCGCTCCGCCCCGCTGTTCGGGCGCATAACCGCCGACCTGGCCAAGCAGCTGTGGGCGATGCTCCTGATGATCGGCCTGGGCACCCTGCTCGGCTTCCGGATGACCGGCGGCCTCGGCGGGCTCCTCGCCGCGACCGTGCTGCTCCTCGTCTTCGCGGCGGCCGTCTCCTGGACGGCGGTCCTGATCGGGATGCTCGCCGGGGACGCCGAGAAGGTGCAGGTGTACGCCTTCACCTTCATCTTCCCGCTCACCTTCACGAGCAGTGCGTTCGCCCGCGTCGACACCATGCCGGGCTGGCTCCAGGCCTGGGTGAACGTCAACCCCGTCACCCACCTCTCGGACGCCTTCCGCGGCCTCCTGCTCGGCACCCCGGCCGCCGGACCCGTCCTGTGGTCCCTGGCCTGGGCCGCTGCCATCACCGCCGTGTTCATGCCGCTGGCCATGCACGTGTACGGATCCCACAGCCGCTGATCGGCCCCCGGCATACTGGACCGGGACGGGGGAGACGGGGGAGGCGGGAACGTGTCACACCGCGACGTGCCGGACTGGTCCGCGGCCGAGGCGGCGGCCCTCACGCGCAGGCTGATCGACCTCGACGTCGCCGAAGGGGCCCTTCGGTCCGCCGGACCGGCGCTGGACGCCGTGCGCGGCCTCGGCCCCCGCCCGCCGTCACGGGACCGGGCGCGCCGTGCCGCGTACGCCGAACTGCTCCAGGTCGCCGCCTGGATCACCTTCGACGCCGAACGGCACCACACGTCGCAGCGCCTGCACCTGCGCGCCCTGGAAGCCGCCGGCGGCGGGCCCGACGGCCCCCTCCCGGTCGAACCGCTCATCCTCGCGGTGCTCAGCATGCAGGAGGAGCACCTCGGCCGGCCCGACCGCTCGCTGCGGATCGCCTCCGCCGTCCTGGCCCGCCCCGACCTGCCCGGGCGCGTCGCGGCCGTCTTCCACGTCCGGGCCGGGCGTGCCTTCGCCCGCCTCGGCCGGGGCCCGCAGGCCACGCGGTCCGACCTGCTCGCCGACCCGCCCGGCCGCCGCGACCCCGCCTGGGCGTGGTGGATGGATGGCCGCGAACTCGACGGACACCGCGGCCTGGCCGCGGCCGCCCTGGGCCGCCGGGACCGCGCCGCAGAACTGCTCCACCGCGCCGTCCACGGCGCCGGCGGCGGCCCCGCCTACCGGGTCCTCTTCGCCGCCGAACTCGCGCGGGTCCTCGCCGAGGCGGCCGACTGGCGCGAGGCCGACCGCGCCCTGGCCGCCCTGCCGGACACGGTGGCGACCGTCGGCTCCGTACGGGCGCTGCGCGCCATGGCCCGGGCCGCACGCGTCGTGCGGCAGAGCCCCTCGGCCCCGCGCCGCCACCGCACCACGGCCCGCGACCTCACAGCCCTCCTCCACGCCGCCCGCACCGCGCCCGAACCCACGGCTGAAGCCGCCGGCCGGCCGGCCCGGGACATCAGACGTGCAGCTCCCGCGGGAAACCGGTCCAGCGGAGTGCGGCGGGGAGATGGCCGGCGCCGTTGAACACGACCACCGAGGCAGGCCGACCGGGCACGCAGCGGATGACGGCCGGCGCGGCATGGGCGTGGTCGATGCCGGGCACGACGGTGTCAGCGGTCGTCGGGGCGGTCGGGTGTGTCGTGGTCTTCCTCCGGGACCGCCTCGCCGGGGCGGCGGCCCAGTTCCTCCGGGGTCTTGCCCGCCGCCCTGCCCGAGGCCGGGCGCAAGCGGTCCTGGCCCTTGCGGGGGCGGTCCTGCTCCTCGCCCCCGCTGCCGGACCCGCGGCGCGTGTCCTTCGTTCCGTCCATGGCGACGGCTCCCGTCTCTCGTACCGTGCCGTGCCGGCGCACGGCGTGCGGCGTGCGCCCACCCTCACACGGGCGGTGCCGACCGGCATCTTTTCGATCACCGACGGTGACCGGCGCCGCCCGCTCCCACCGCCCCGGGGTGTGCGGCCGGGCCCGCCGGGTAGGGGCGGCGGGAAGGAGACGCACGCCATGGGCCCTGCCGACCTGAGCACCTGGCTTCTGACCGCAGCCGAGCGCGGCAATCCGGACACCGGCCTCGACCGGCGCCACCCCGGCGGGGTCGCCTGGTCGCGGGGGAACGAGGCGCGGCCCGTGGTCCACGGAGCCGCCTACTTCGCGGAGCTGCTGGAGCGGATCGGCGCCATGCGCGCCGGAGACCTGCTGCTGTTCACCGACTGGCGCGGAGACCCGGACGAACGGCTCGCCCCGCACCGCACCCCGGACGGCCGCACCCACGACGGCGACCGCGCCGGCAGCGGGATCGGCGCCGTGCTGTGCCGGGCCGCCGAACGCGGCGTCGTCGTCAAGGGCCTGGTGTGGCGCTCGTACCTGGACCGCTTCCGGTTCAGCGAGACGCAGAACCGCCGCCTCGGCAAGGAGATCCAGGAAGCCGGAGGGGAATGCCTCCTGGACATGCGGGTCCGCCCGGGCGGCTGTCACCACCAGAAGCTCCTCGTACTGCGCCACCCCGGCCGCCCGCAACTCGACATCGCGTACGCCGGCGGCATCGACCTGTGCCGCAGCCGCAACGACGACGCCGCCCACGAGGGCGACCCCCAGGCCCTGCGCATGGCCGACGCCTACGGGGCGAACCCGCCGTGGCACGACGTACAGCTCGCGCTGCGCGGGCCGGTCGTCGGCGACCTGGAGGCCGTCTTCCGCGAGCGCTGGGAGGATCCGGCCCCCCTCAGCCGCAGCCCCCTCACCCGCCTGCGGGCCCGCGCGCACGGCGAGGACACGCACGCCGACCGCCTGCCGCCGCAGGCCCCCGACCCCGAACCGTGCGGCACCCACACCGTGCAGGTGCTGCGCACCTACCCCGACCGGCTGTTCGGCGGCTACCCCTTCGCCCGCGACGGCGAGCGCAGCATCGCCCGCGGCTACCTCAAGGCGGTCAGGCGGGCCCGCTCCCTGATCTACCTGGAGGACCAGTACCTGTGGTCGCCGCGCGTCGTCGACTGCTTCGCGCAGGCCCTGCGGGCCCACCCCGGGCTGCGGCTGACGGCCGTCATCCCCGCCGTCCCCGAACGGGACGGCCGCCTGACCCTGCCGATGCACCTCATCGGCCGCATCACCGCACTCAACGGGCTGCGCCGGGCCGGCGGGGACCGAGTCGCGGTGTACGCGCTGGAGAACCACGCCGGCACCCCCGTCTACGTCCATGCCAAGGTGTGCGTCATCGACGACGTGTGGGCGTCCATCGGCTCCGACAACATCAACCTCCGCTCCTGGACGCACGATTCGGAGCTCGGCTGCGCCGTCCTGGACGAGTCGGCCGACGGCCGCCCGCCCGCCGATCCGGGCGGCCTCGGCGACGGAGCCCGGTCCTTCGCCCGCCGGCTGCGCCTGGAGCTCTCCTGCGAGCACCTCGACCTGGACCCCGCCGACGGCGGCGCCCTCTGCGACCCGGGGGCCGCCTTCGACGCGTTCGCCGCCTCGGCCGCCGCCCTCGAATCCTGGCACGCGGGCGGCTGCCGCGGCCCGCGCCCACCGGGGCGGCTCCGCCCTTACGTGCCACCGGAGTTGTCGTCTCCCGCCCGGATCCTGGCGACACCCGCCCACCACCTGCTCGTCGACCCGGACGGCCGCCCCCTCCGGCTGCGTCGCCGCAACGCCTTCTGACCGGCCCTGTCTGCCCGCCCGCCGCCCGCCGGCCCCGCCCCGTGCGCGGTTCTCGCCGCGCAGGACCGCGGTGCTTCGCCTAGGTTGAGGGCCGGGGGAGTTCCCGACCCAAGGAGTTCGCTATGGCTGACAAGGGCAAGATGGAGCAGGCCAAGGGCAAGGCGAAGGAAGCCGTCGGAAAGGTCGCCGGCAACAAGCGCATGCAGGCCGAGGGCAAGATGGACCAGGTCCGGGGCGAGGCCAAGGAAGCCCGCGCCGATCTCGACGATCGCGCCCGCGAAGCGGGGGAGCAGATGCGCGGCAAGCACAGGAAGAAGTAGCCGCACCCCGACGCGCGGCCGCCCGCCCGCAGCGGTCCCGGTGCCCGGCACCGGCCCGCGGCGCGGCGGGCGCCGCCCGTCCCATGCGCAGTATGAGGTCAGCCCGCGGGCCGGTGCGGGGCGGCGAAGGGGCCGCCGGCTCCGAAGGCGTGCCGCGCGAAGCGCTCGCCGATGAGCCGGTGGGTCGCCGCGTCCGGGTGCAGGTTGTCAGGCAGCGGCAGCGCAGCCCCGTCGGCCGGGCCGTACAGGGCGAGGCCGTCCAGGTGGTGGAGGTGCGGGTCGTCCGCGGAGCGCTCGCGGACGATGCGTGCCAGCTCCTCCCGGACGACGGCCAGCGTCAGTTTCCCGGCGGGCACCTCGCGCGGGTCGCCGGCGGCCCGGAACGCGGGCCGCCCCGCGGCGAGGGAGGCCGCGTCGAGCGCGGTCGGGCCGGGGGTGTCCTCGTGTACGGGGCACAGGATCGGCGAGACGACCAGCAGCGGCACGTCGGGCCGGCCCTCGCGGACCGTGTCGAGGAACCCGTGCACGGCGGGCCCGAACGCCCGGCGGCGCATCAGGTCCAGGTTGACGACGTTGACGCCCACCTTGAGGCTGATCAGGTCCGCGGGGGTGTCCCGCAGGGCGCGCGCGGTGAACGGGTCGAGGAGCGCGCTGCCGCCCAGGCCGAGGTTGACGAGGTCGGCGCCGCCGAGTGCGGCGGCGACGGCGGGCCACGTGCCGGTGGGGCTCGCGGCGGTGGATCCCTGGCTGATCGAGCTGCCGTGGTGCAGCCACACCGGCCGGCCGCGGTCCGGCAGCGGCTCGACGGGGGCGTCGGTGCGCAGGGCGACGAGCTCGGTCGTCTCGTCGTGCGGCAGCCATATCTCCACGTCCTTGGCGGCGCCCGGCAGGCCGGTGAAGCGGACGGTCGCGGGCGGTCCGGGCCGCAGCTCGCTGCTCCAGTCGGCCGGGTCGACGACGAGGGTGTTGCCGCCGCGTGCGGTGCCCTGCGCGGTGAGCCGGCCGTCGACCAGCAGGTCGTAGACGCCGTCCGGGCGGGGCACGCCGGCGTGGACCCGCTTCGTCGGCAGGGTGTCGAGCTCCACGGCCGTGGCCCGGGTGCGGAAGGCGAGGCGCACGCCCGAGGGCTGGGACTCGGCCATGGCGAGCTGCCCGTCGGAGCACTGGGCGCGGGCCGCCGCCGGCAGCCGGTGCGGCAGCAGCCCGTGCCGGGTGCGCTCCAGTGCGGCGGCGCCGCGCACGAGGGCGGCGGTGATCGGGGTGGCCGCCGTCCGGGCGGGGGCGGGGCCCCCTCCGGATGCGGGGCGGTGTGCGGGGCTCACGGGGGAACTCCAGGGGGTGCGTACAGCAGGGCATGTGGGGCGCGGCGCGCCGGCCGGGGGGTCAGCGGGCCGGCGGCCAGGTGCGCAGCAGGTGGTCGAGGGCGTCGACGACGCGCTCCCAGCTCTCCTGGCTGTCGGGGGCGCTGTGGGCGAAGCCGCCGGCGTTCTCCAGGTCGACGTAGCCGTGGAAGAGGCTGCCGAGCATGCGGACGGCGTGCGTCTGCTCCGGCTCGGCCAGGCCGTAGCCGCGCAGCACGGCCCGGGTCAGCCGGGCGTGGCGTACGCCGGCACTGGCCAGGGCGGTGTCGGCGTCCAGGGGGAAGCGGGTTGCCGCGTAGCGGCCGGGGTGGCGGCGGGCGTACATGCGGAACACCTCGGCGTAGGCGGCGAGCGCGTCCCGGCCGGACCGGCCGGCCACGGCGTCGGCGGCCAGGTCGGCCAGCTCCTCCAGGCCCAGCAGGGCGATCCGGGTCTTGAGGTCCCGGGAGTTCCGCACGTGCGCGTACAGGCTCGCCACCTTGACGTCGAAGCGGCGGGCGAGTTCCGACAGGGTCACCCGGTCGAAGCCGATCTCGTCGGCCAGCTCCGCTCCCGCCTGCGCCAGCCGATCCGCCGTCAGTCCGGCCCGCCCCGCCATCGCGTCTCCCTCCGCCGTACCGGCCTGTGCCTGAAGAGAGTATGAATCTACCTAAAGCATTTAGGCAAATATGAAAACTGTGGAGGCAGGGGTGGGGACGCGCCCGCGGCCGGGCCAATCCCGCGCCGGGAACCGCCTGCCGGGCGACCCTGGTGGCCCCCGGGCCGATACGGCCCCCGGCCGGAAGGAACGCGGTGGCTGCAGCACCCGACGAGCAGACCCCGGCGGGCCGGTACGGCGAGGACCTGTTCCCGCCGGGCCTCCCGGGCGAGGGCGACCGCATCGACCACGCCGCCCTCGTCTACGACCCGTACACCCGTGAGCGCCTGGCCGCCCTCGGCGCCGGCCCCGGCACGCGCTGCCTGGACGTCGGCGCGGGCACCGGCACCGTCGCGCGCTGGCTCGCCGAGGAGGCCTGCGCCGACGAGGTCGTCGCCCTCGACCGCGACACCGGCCACCTCGACCGACTCGCCGGCGACCGGCTGCGCGTCCGCGCTGCGGATCTGACCCGGCTCGCCGACGAGCCGGGGCTGGGCACCTTCGACCTCGTCCACGCCCGGTTCGTCCTCATGCACCTCCCCGAGCGGAGGGAGGTCCTCGACCGGCTCGTCGGCCTGCTCAACCCCGGCGGACACCTCGTCCTCAGCGACGCCGCCGACGTCCCCGACCCCGGCGACACCGCCTCCCCGTACCGCCGCACCCTCGACGCCATGTGGCACACGCTCCGGGAGACCATCGGCACCGACCTCGCCGCCGTACGCGCCCACCCGCATGCCCTGCGCGCCGCCGGCCTGCACGACGTCGCCGCGGAACTGGTGTGCCCGCCGCTGCGGCCCGGCACCCCGATCGCCGCCTTCTGGACCGACACCCTCCGCCGGCTCCGCCCGGCCCTGCTCTCCGGCGGCCGCCTCGACGAGGCCGTCCTCGACGACGCCCTCGCCTACCTGGAATCCCCGGACCTCGCCGAACTCGCGCCCGGCATGCTCACCGTGTGGGGCCGCCGCCCGTAACCCCGGGCGGCCCGGGCACCGGCCGCACGCCGACCGCCCCGGACCCCCGGCGCGCGGCCGGTGCCCGGGGCGGTGCGGCGGGGCCGCGCTCAGTACCGCAGCGCCCTTGCCGTCTGCGCGGTGACGCTGCCCGACAGCTCGTGCGTGCTGCGCGCGGTGGCCTCCTTCCGGCCTTTCGCCGCCACGTCCTGCACGGTCACCACCACGGTGTCGACCGTGTTGCCGTCCCCGTCCCGGAAGTCGACCTGCACCGCGAACGACTTCGCCGCGTCGTCGGTGTTCTCCACCGTCACCGGCACTTCCGTGTGCCCGTCGCCGGCGGTGGACGGCTTCCCGAGGGTGACGGCGCCCTTCGCGTCCACCCCGTCCTTGACTTCGTCCAACTTCTTCCGGGCCTCCGCGGCCGCCGAAGCCGCCGCGTCCGCAGCGTGCGTCGCGGCCGCCGAGACCTCGGCGCCGGCCGACCGGACCGCCGACGCGGCCCGGGAAGCCGCGTCGGACGCGGAACCGCCGTTCGAACAGCCCGCCGCGCCCAGGGCGGCCGCCGCAACCGCCGCCGCCCACACCATCCCCGCCAGTCGGCGCCTCACCATGTCCCGCCTCCTCGAAGTCCTCCGTGCATGCCGCCAGTCAACGCCGCCGCGGGCCCGCCGCCCGCGCGACCCGGCAGCGCATACGGATGAAGCACCCGCCCGGCGGGACGCCGCCCGCCCACCGGCCGCCCGGCAGGGCGCAGGCGGAGTCCTCCTCGGAGATGCGGTGGCAGGCGATCCAGAGCTCACCGAGGACGAGGCCAACGACCTGCTCGACGGCGGTGACCGCGACACCGGCGGGGAGGACGGTGCGTATGAGTGGGTGAGGTGAACGTGCCGGGAGCCCGGGCGGGGAGAGCAGCGACCCGCCCGGGCTCCCGGCACATACGGGCTCGTTCAGTGGTACCGGCCTGCCGGCTTACGGCGGGATTCCGGGTCGCGTCTACCGTTCCCGCACGTGGGGGTGGAAGCGGAAGAGGTAGGCGGTGGCCGGGTGGGTGTAGGAGGCGCCTCTGCCTGCGGCGTGGAGTTGTTCGCGGGTGGGGTGGGGCGGGCGTTTGGGCTGCAGGTAGCGGTCGAGGTCGCCGGTGGTGAGGCGGTAGCGGCCGGAGCGGTGGTGGAGGACGGCGGCGAGCCGGCAGCGGGGGTCGAGGTGGGCGAGGCCGGCGTCGGCGTGGCTGTTGTTGGCCAGGAGCCAGCCTCCCGGGCGCAGGCAGCGGGTGGCGTGCTCGGATACGGGGCCCGCGTACAGGGAGATCACCAGATCCCACTCGGCCGCGGGGAGTTCCGCCAGGGTGCGGGTGTAGTCGCCGGGGACGAAGGCGATTCGGGGTTGTTCGCGGTACTGCTTGTGCCGGGTGGCGAGGGCGGTGGCGTCGGGGCCCCGGAAGGCCTTGCAGGCGCGGGCGTCGGCGTCGAGGTAGGTGACGTCGGGCCAGTGGTAGGAGGGGGCGAGGTCGAGGTAGCTGCCGGGGTAGAGGACGCGGCCGGCTCCGGTGTGGGCGGCGACGGCCTGGTAGAGGGTGGTGCGGTCGCCGGTGTGGCCGCCGATGCGGTCGATGTAGTCGGTGAAGTCCTGCTCGGGCACGGAGGGCTCCGGTGGAGTGTCGGGGCCGTCAGGCCAGGTGGGCGAAGTGGATGGCGTCGGCGGCAGCGGATCCGGCGGTGACGGCGGCGACGGCTCCCTGTTCCCACGTCCTTCCGGTCAGGTCGCCGGCGGCGTAGAGGCCGGGGATGCTGGTCCGGCGGCTTTCGCCCACGGCGACGTAGCCCTCGCTCAGCGCGAGGCCGTGGTCCCTGACCAGGCGTTCGACGAGCGGGACCTGCCGCTGCGGCTGGGGCCACAGCAGGGTCTGGCGCTCCAGGAGGGTTCCGTCGGCCAGCTCGACGGTGTGCAGGTCGCCGTCGGTGTGGTGCAGGCGGGCGATCTCGCCCTGGACGAGGTCGCTGCCCTGCTTGCGCAGGCTGCGGCGCAGTTCGTCGGCGCCGGAGAGCAAGGGCGGGGCGATGGCGATGGTGTCGCCGGTCCAGGCCCGGAAGGCGGTGGCGGCCATACCGAGGTAGCGGGGGTCGTCGGAGACCAGGGCCCAGGTGCGGTCGGCGTTCTCCTCGCCGATGCAGAACGGGCAGTGGATCACCGTGCGGCCCCAGCACGCGGCGACGCCCTCGACGCCCTCGGGGTGCTGATCGATGACGCCGGTGGCCAGGATGACGTTCCGGGCCCAGACCGTGGTCCCGTCGTCCGCGCGCACGGTGAAGCCGTCGCCGGCCGACGGGGTGATCTCGCTGACCGCGGCATCGAGCCGCTGGGCCAGTCCGTAGCTGCCCAGCTCCTCCCAGGCACGGGCACGCAGCTCGTCAGGGGTGGCGCCTTCCAGGCCGATCAGGCCGTGGACACCGCGAGAAGCGGCGTTGCGGGGCGGTGCGGGGGACTCGATGACCAGGGTGCGGTGGCGGTAGCGGGTCAGGGTCAGTGCGGCGGTCAGGCCGGCGGGCCCGCCGCCGATGATCACGGTGTCGTACTGGGCGGTGGGGTTCACAGGATGCCTCCGAAGGGACTTGACGGAATCGAATGACCAGCGGTCATACTACTGACCAACGGTCATTCGCTCGATCTCATTCCCACCGGAGGAACTGTGACCCACAACACCGGCCATGCCTGCGGCACGCCCGACGGCGGCCATGCCCATGGGCCCGGGGCCGCCTCGTACCCGGACTTCGCGTGGGACGACCTCTACGCCGGCGACGGCAGCGACACCGCCGCCCCGGACCCGGTGCTCCTGGCCCCCGCCGAAGGCCTTCCCCCGGGAAGGGCCCTGGACCTGGGCTGCGGCGCCGGCGGCAACGCCCTCGCGCTCGCCGAACGCGGCTGGCGTGTCACCGGTGTGGACCTCGCACCCCGCGCCATCGCCTCCACCCGCGCCGGCGCCTGCGCACGAGGCCTGGACGACCGGGTTGAACTCGCCGTCGCCGACAGCGCCGTCTGGCAGCCCGAGACCACCTACGGCTTCGCCCTCAGTTCCTACGCGCTGCCGCCCCGCGGCCCCGCCCGCACTGCGACCCTCGCCATCCTGGCCACCGCACTCGCCCCCGGCGGGATCCTGGCCCTCGGTGAATGGGACGAGGAAGCCTGCGACTGGGGTGCACCCGGCGACCTGGCCACCCTCGCCGAGCTGACCGAAGCCTTCGCCGCGCTCGGCCTGGACATCGTGCGCGCCGAACGGAAGGTCGTACCGCGGATCCAGCACCCCGGCGCGGACCACGCGGTCATCGTCATCGCCCGCAAGCCGCATGACACCCTGGAGTCCGCCGGCTGACCGACCGCCGGTCAGTCAGTCACCCGACGACGAAGGAGGGACCGTGCCCGCGGACCAGTCCGCCCCCGCCCAGCCCACCGGCCGCTTCCAGCCCCCGGACGTCCGCCGCCGCCAGATCCTGGACGCGACGGCCGCCCTGCTCCTGGCCGACAGCTACGAGGCCCTGACCATCAGCAAGGTCGCCGCCCGCGCCGGGGTCGCCAAAGGCACGGTCTACCTCTACTTCGACTCCAAACAGGAACTCCTGGCCGCCCTCCAGGCGGAGATGTGGGACCGCATGCTCCAGCAGCCCGCCGCCCTCCTCGAACAGCCCGGCCTGACCTGGACCGAACGCCTCGACGGACTCGTCGCCGCCTGGATCGCCGCCGAACAGAACCACCACGAGCTCTACCACCGGCTCTTCCACGAACCCGGCGGCGCCACCGGCGAGGAACCCGCCACCGCGGCCCGCGACCTGCTCGTCACCCTCCTCACGGAAGGTCGCGCGGCGGGTGAGTTCGACGTGCCTGACCCCGAACTCACCGCGGACTTCCTCACCCACGCCTACACCGGCCCCTGCCACCACACCCAGACCGACACCGACATCACCAGAGCCGTCCAAGCCCTCTTCCGCCGCGTAGTCGCCGCTCACCCGCCGAGCGAATCGGCCCCCTGACCACCTTTGGTGACTGCCGTCGTGCTCCGTGCTCTCGCGAGATCGCCGGTGCCCGCCGTGTACACCTGCGTGCGGCCGTCGCGGGTCAGCAGGGCGTCCCGCCGGGCGGGCCGTCGTCCTGGGCGGCCGGCCGGTCCCGCTGCTGCCGGAGGCGGCCGTCGCGCGCCTGCTGCGGCGGTTCGGGGGCGCGGGCGGCAGCAGGCCGCCGAGTGCGGCGGCAAGCAGCAGCAGCCCCGGCCCGCGCCGGCGCGGCGGCGCGCGCCCCGTCCCGCCCGGTCGGCGGACGCCGCGGCCGCCGGCCCCGAGTCCGTACGCGCACTGCGGGTGCTCCGGTACGGGCCCCAGGGGCGGCGGCCTTCCCGTCGCCGCGCCGCAGGGGCCGCCGTACACTGCCGACAACGCCCGGGACGGCGAAGGCCGTCGATTCCTGCGACGGAAAGCGGTCGAGCATGGCGGCAGTGCAAGCGGAACCGCTCGTCTCGCCGGTCGGGTCGCACAACGAGTGGGACCCGCTCGAAGAGATCATCGTCGGGCGCCTCGACGGCGTCCGCATCCCCTCCCGGCACCCTGTCGTGGCGTGCAACATCCCGCCCTGGGCGGCCCGCCTCCAGGGGCTCGCCGCCGGGTTTCGCTACCCGCGCGTGCTGGTCGAGCGGGCGCAGCAGGAGCTGGACGGGTTCGTCACCCTGCTGGAGTCCCTCGGGATCACCGTCAGGCGCCCCGAAGCCGTCGACTACGGGCGCCGGTTCGGCACTCCCGACTGGTCCTCCCGCGGCTTCTGCAACTCCTGCCCGCGCGACAGCATGCTCGTCATCGGCGACGAGATCATCGAAACGCCGATGGCCTGGCCCTGCCGCTACTTCGAGACGCACTCCTACCGCCCGCTGCTCAAGGAGTACTTCCAGGCCGGCGCCCGCTGGACGGCCGCGCCCAAACCGGAGCTCGCGGACGCGCTGTTCGACCCGGGTTTCCGGGTGCCGAAGCCCGGCGAGCCGATGCGCTACATCCTCACCGAGTACGAGCCGGTGTTCGACGCCGCGGACTTCGTACGGGCCGGGCGGGACCTGTTCGTCACCCGCAGCAACGTCACCAACCGCAGCGGCATCGAGTGGCTGCGCCGCCACCTCGGGCCCGCGTACCGCATCCACGAGATCGAGAGCCGCTGCCGCACCCCGATGCACATCGACACCACGTTCATGCCGCTGGCACCCGGGAAGGTGCTCGTCAACCCCGAGTACGTCGACGTCGGCCGGCTGCCCGCCGTGCTCGACTCGTGGGAGGTGCTGGTCGCCCCCGAGCCGGAGCCCATCCGGGACCGCCTGCTGCGGACCGCCTCGCTGTGCGGCAAGTGGCTGAGCATGAACGTCCTGATGGTCGACGAGAAGCGGGTGATCGCGGAGCGGCACCACACGGGCATGCTCCGCGCCCTCGAACGGTGGGGCTTCGAGCCGATCCCCTGCGACCTGCTGCACTACGCGCCCTTCGGCGGCTCGTTCCACTGCGCGACGCTCGACGTGCGGCGCCGCGGCGGCCTGGAGTCGTACTGCCCCTGACGCCCCGCCGGCGCCGCGCCGTCAGCCGACCGGGGCGAGGGGCGCCCCCGGCGCGGGCTGCGCCCCTCGGCTGGCAGCAATCAGCTGCCAGGTGTCACTTCTGCCACTGTTCCGCGCCGGCAGCGGGCTGGAAGGCTGGGGGCCGACCCGCCGCCGGCCGCACCCCGGCCGCCCGTTCCCGACCGCAAGGCGCACCGTGACCACCACCGCTCCCGCATCCCCGTCCCGCCCCTCCGCACCGTCCCGCCCCTCCGACGCCTCGGATGCCTCGGCCGCGGCCGCCGCGGTCCTGCGCGGCCTCGCCCTCGACGAGGACCTGAAGTGGCGCATCCCCGCGGACCCCCTCCTCGGCCCCCTGGCCCGCCGCGTGGCCCGCCGCTTCGTCGCCGGGGAGACCCTCGCCGACGCCTGCGAGCGCGCCGCCGCCGTCCTGGCGGCAGGCCACCGCGCCAACGTCGAGTACATGGGCGAGAGCTGCCGCGACCCCCGGAGGGCGACCGCCGAGACCGAGGTGTTCACGGAGGCCGCCGACCGGCTCCCGCCCGGCTGCTCGATCTCCCTCGACCTCTCGCACATCGGCCTCGCCGTCGATCCCGACCTGGCCTTCGCCAACGCCTCGCGCATCGCCCGGGCCACCGCCGACACCGGCCGCGAGATGGTCGTCTCGGCGGAGGGCTCCGACCGCACCGACGCCGTCCTGGCCCTCCACGAGCGGCTGACCGCCACGTACGACCACGTCGGCATCACCCTCCAGGCCCGCCTGCACCGCACCCGCGACGACCTGCCCCGCGTCCTGGCCCGCCCCGGCCGCGTCCGCCTCGTCAAGGGCGCCTTCGCCGAGCCGGAGTCCGTCGCCCTGCCCCGCGAGTCCCCCGAACTCCAGGCCCGCTACCTGGAGTCCGCCGCCGCCATCGCCGACTCCGGGCACCTGTGCTCCTTCGCCACCCACGACCGGGACCTCCTCCACCGGCTCGGCGAGCGGCTCGGCGGACAGGGCCGCCCCGACGCCTTCTGGGAGTTCGAGACCCTCCTCGGCCTCGGCACCGACCGCCTCGCCGAGATGGCCCGGCTCGGGCACCCCACCCGCGAGTACGTCGTCTTCGGCACCGAATGGTGGCTCTACGTCTGCAACCGCCTCGCCGAGGACCCTCAGCGCCTCCTCCGCGCCGTCGCCGACGCGGCCTCCTGACGGCTGCCGCCCGCCCGGCGGCCCCTCGGCCATGTCGGTGGATCGTGCCGCCCGCCGGGCGCGGGCGACCGCCCCGGGCGGGCCCGCCGGTGTTCACTCGGTGCCGGCAGGCCCCGCACCGTGCGGGGCACCGAACCCTCCGGGAGGCCCGGCATGCAGTTCGTCCAGATCATCGACTTCGAGACCGAGCGCATCGAGGACGTGCGCAGGCTGCTCCACGACTACGACGAGCGCGCGCGGGCGGAAGGCCGCGAGACCGGCCCAGTCAGCCGCCTGCTGCTGAAGGACCGCGCCAACCCCAACCGCCACCTGGCCGTCGTCGGCTTCGACTCCTACGAGACCGCCATGGCCAACAGCCGCGCCCCCGAGACCGACGCGTTCGCCTCCCACCTGGCCCAGCTGCTGACCAGGCCGCCCGTCTACACCGACTGCGACGTCGAGGAGCAGGACGGCGGCCGCGGCTGACCCGCACCCGCGGACCGTCCCGATGGTGGAAACCGGACGTCCGGCACGGAGAGCGGCCCCGCCCCGGCCGGGCGACCATGGAGGGGTGGAGACGACGGAGCCGCCGCGGGGCCGGCACGGCCGGGGCGCGGGGCGATGAGCGACCCCGCGGGCATGGAAGGGCTGGTCAGCAGTGCCGCGCAGGCCGCCGGCGGCTGGCTCGGGGCCCTCCCCATCGCCCAGGTCGCCACCAGCGCCGACGGCACCATCGTCCGCTGGAACAGGGCCGCCGCCGACCTCCTCGGCTACGGCCCCCAGCAGGTCATGGGCCGGCACATCGCCGACCTGCTGCACCCGGGCGTCGACCGCACCCTCGGCCGCTCCCTGTGGGAGGCCGCCACCAACCGGCGCGGCGTCATGGGTACCGTCACCGCCTGGCACGCCGACGGGCACCCCCTGGAACTGGAGATCTGGGCCTGCCCCGTGCCCGACCAGTACGACGGCCCGTCCGCCCTGCTCGTCTTCGCCGCCGACGCCCACGCCGCCCGCCGAATCCGCGGCTCCTCCGCCGTGTGGGACGGCCTCTTCACCCGCTCTCCCGTCGGCATCGGCGTCCTCGACACCGAACTGCGGTTCCTCCAGGTCAACCCGGCCCTGGAACAGATGAACGGCCTGTCGCAGGCCGCGCACATCGGGCGGCGGCTCACCGAGCTGCTCCCGGAGGTCAACGCCCACGAGATGGAGGAGGCGATGCGGCAGGTCCTGGAGACGGGACTGCCCATCCTGGACCTGCGGCGCACCGGACGCACCCCCGCCCGCCCCGACCGCGACCGCGTGTGGTCGTGCTCGTACGTGCGGGTCGAGGACCCCGGCGGCCGCCCGATCGGCATCGTGGCCACCCTCCTCGACATCACCGAGAAGCAGCACGCCCAGGTCGAGGCCGAAGCCGGCCGGCGCCGCCTGGCCCTGCTCAGCGAGGCGTCCATGCGGATCGGGTCCAGCCTGGAGGTGGAGCGGACCGCCCAGGAACTCGCCGACCTCGCGGTGGGCCGCCTCGCCGACGCCGTCACCGTCGACGTCCTCGAATCCCTCGCCCGCGGCGACGACACCGGCAGCGGCCTCGCCGGCGGCACCGCCCTGCGCCGCCTCGGCAAGGCGCCCCTGACCGGCTCCGCGGTCATCGGCGTCCTCGCCCCGGTCGGCCGCACCCTCACCTTTCCCTACGCCGCCCCCTACACGCAGGCCCTCTCCGCCCGCCGCCCGTTCGTCGTGCCCCGCCTCGACGAGGAGGCCATCGCCCCGGCCGGCCGGCACACCAGCCGCCCCGCCCGCCTGCTCGCCCTCGGCGTGCACTCGATGATGATGGTCCCGCTCGTCGCCCGCGAGACGGTGCTCGGCGTCGCCGGCTTCTACCGCACCGGCCCGTGCGGCCCGTTCGCCGCGGACGACGTCACCCTCGCCTCCGAACTGGCCGCCCGGGCCGCCGTGGGCATCGACAACGCCCGCCTCTACCACCGCGAGCACGACACCGCGCTCACCCTCCAGCGCAGCATGCTGCCCCAGCACATCTCCCCGCCGCCCGGCGTCGAGGTCGCCCACCGCTACCTCCCCGCCAGCGACGTCAACGAGGTCGGCGGCGACTGGTACGACGTCCTGCGACTGCCCGGCGGCCGGGCCGCCTTCCTCATCGGCGACGTGATGGGGCACGGCACCGCGGCCGCCGCGGTGATGGGCCGGCTCTCCGCCAGCGTCCGGGCACTCGCCCGGCTCGACCTGCCGCCGCCCGAACTGCTCCGGCAGCTCGAAGCCGCCCTGGACGACCTGGCCGAGCCCATGCTCGCCACCATGTGCTACGTCGTCACCGACCCGGCGACCGGCCGGTGCAGCGTGGCCCGCGCCGGGCACCCGCCGCCCGCCCTCCTCGCCCCCGGCCGCGCCGCACGGCTCCTCGACATCCCACCCGACCCGCCCCTCGGCGTGGGACACCCCCGCTACACCACCACCCACCTCACCCTCGAGCCCGGCAGCATCCTCGTCCTCTACACCGACGGACTCATCGAGGCCCGCGGAAGCGACATCGACGAGCGGCTGGCCGAACTCACCGGCACGCTCTCCGAGGAGCCGCACCCCACCCTCGCCGGACTCGCCGACGGCCTGCTGGCCCGCCTCGTCCCCGCCTCCGCCGACGACGACATCGCCCTCCTCATCGCCCGCATCCAACCGCCCTGACCGGCGGCCGGCGCAGGGCGCCGCGGACGGCCCACCGCCGGCCACTTCCCGGAGCGCCTAGTTCCTCCCGTGGTGCGGCTCCGCCATGATGAGCGCCCGTCGGGTTCCGAGGGAAAGGACCGCCCATGGCGAGGCCGCAGACGGGGCAGGGTGTGCTGCGCCGCAAGCCGATCGACCACATCGACGAGACCGAGGGCGCCCCGAGCGAACAACTCGCGCGCACGCTGGGCCTTTGGCAGCTCACGGCCATCGGCGTCGGCGGCATCATCGGCGCCGGCATCTTCACCCTGGCAGGCACCGTCGCCAACGGCACCGCGGGACCGGCCGTCCTCATCTCCTTCCTCATCGCCGGCGTCGCCAGCGCCGCCGCGGCGTTCTCCTACGCCGAGTTCGCCGGGCTGATCCCGAAGGCCGGATCCGCGTACACCTACGGGTACGCCGTCCTCGGCGAGATCGCCGGCTGGTTCATCGGCTGGGACCTCCTGCTGGAGTACACAGCGATCGTCGCGGTCGTCGCCATCGGCATCTCCGGCTACTTCAACTTCCTCCTGGAGGCGACGGGCACGAGCCTGCCCGTCTGGATGCTCGGCGCGCCCGGCACCGGGGAAGGCCACCGCGTCGACCTCATCGCCGCCGTCCTGTGCCTCTTCACCGCCTACCTGCTCACCCTCGGCATCAAGAACGCCGCACGCTTCGAGACGGTCGTCGTCGTCCTGAAGGTGCTGGTGGTGCTGCTGGTCATCGTCGTCGGCTTCTTCCACATCGACACCGCCAACTACACGCCGTTCTTCCCCTACGGCGTCGGCGGAGCCATCACCGGCGCGGCCACCGTCTTCTTCGCCGTCTTCGGCTACGACGCCATGAGCACCGCCGCCGAGGAGTCCAAGGACGCCCAGCGCCACATGCCCAAGGCGATCATCTATTCGCTCGCCATCTCCATGGTGCTGTACGTGCTGGCCTGCCTCGTCCTGACGGGCATGCAGAACTACACCGAGATCGACCCGGAGAGCGGCTTCTCCACCGCGTTCCAGTCCGTGGGCCTCGACGGGGTCGCCAACATCATCGCCGTCGGTGCCATCATCGGCATCCTCACCGTGATGTTCACCTTCATGCTCGGTGTGACACGCGTGTGGTTCTCCATGAGCCGCGACGGACTCCTGCCGCACTGGTTCGCCAAGACCCACCCGACCCGGCACGTGCCGACGCGCGTCACCTGGATCGTCGGCGCGGGCTCCGCGCTCATCGCCGGGTTCGTGCCGATCGGCGAGGCCGCCGAACTCACCAACATCGGCATCCTGCTCGCCTTCGCCGTCGTGTGCACCGCCGTCATCGTGCTCCGCTACCGGCGCCCCGACCTGCCGCGCCAGTTCCGCACCCCCCTGATGCCGGTCACGCCCGCCATCGGCGTCATCGCCTCCCTCTGGCTGATCACGTACCTGCGGGTGGAGACCTGGCTCCGCTTCGCGGTGTGGTTCCTCGTCGGCCTGGTCGTCTACCTCGGCTACTCCTACCGGCACTCGAACCTCGCCAAGACGCAGCCGGAGGCGGGAGCGGGCGGCCGGCGCCCGCCCGTATAGCCTGCGCAACACCCCGAAAACCCCACTTCGCAACGGGTTTCACACATCGTGCGAACCGCCTGACAGGAGCGGCCGGGCGTGGGACTTTGGTGGCTCCGCCACGAGGAGGGGATGCATGCCGAAGCACGCCGGCAGCGAAGCCGAGGCCGAAAAGGACCTCCAGGAGTACTGCGCCTCGATCGGGTTCGACCCCGAGTGGATCGGCCCGGGGGACTGGCAGACGACGATCGGGATCGCCTGCAACGAGAAGTACGGCTTCGCCGAAGCCCACAACACCATCGACAAGGACAAGGAACGGCTGCTCAAGGCGGGCGCCCGCGACGCACGCCAGGCCACGCTCGACGCGGACCCCGACGGCCTGCTCGCGGCCGTGGCCAAGCACTACGCCCTCAAGGACACCCTCGTCCCCGTCATCCTCAAGCAGTGCGCCGCCGCCTACGCGGGCGGGGAGCGTGTCAACCTCGGCCTGGGCGGATCCCCCCTCGACCCCACCGCGTACGAGGAACTGCGCGAGGAGTGGCGGACCGCGTCGCAGCTCGCCGGGGGCGGCGTCTTCACCGGGTTCGTCAGCCACGCCCCGCAGGACAAGGCGGCCCTCGGCAAGGGAAACGTGGGAGCCACCCTCGCCCGGCGCAAGGTCCAGGGGAACCTCCTCGTCAAAATCGCCGGGGTGCGCTTCAACATGCACGTTGACATCGACGCGTAGCCCCGCCGCGCACGACCGTGCCGCGCCGGCGGAAACCGCCTGCGCGGCACGGGGGTACGGGGCCCGCGGGCCTGCCGTCAGCCGTAGCCCCCCCTGCGTACCCGGTGCCGTGACGGCTCCGGGCCGTGGTGACCGCCGGAGTGCAGGGGGTGCGGCAACCGCCGCCCCCGGGCCGGTCCCGTACGGACGTGACAGGGACGGCCCGAGGGCCTGGCCGACGGTGCGCCAGGCGGCTAGGGTCGCCCGGCAGCACCGACCCCGCCGCCGTACCGACAAGGCACTCCGTGACCCGTACCCCCGCCCACCGCACCGCCCCGTCCGCCGGCCGCCCCGCCCGGCCCGTCCGCCCGGCCCGCCCCGGAGAACTGCCCGCGCTCGTCGAGCACCCGGGCGACCCCGAGCGGAACGCCGCGACGCGCGCCTACCTCGCCCGGCTCCTCGACAGCGCGTGCACTCACCCCGCATGGTGCCTCGTCGCCGAGGGCGGCGACGGGCGGCCCGTGGGCAGCGTCGTCCTGTGGACCCTCCCCGGCCACGACATCCCCCTGGCCGTCGTCCTGTTCGAAGCCCCGGCCGACGAACCGGAGACCGCGGCCGCGCTGCTCGGAGCCGCAGCCGACCTCGCGGCCGAGCTGGGCGCGACCGCCCTGGAGCACGTCCTCGACGCGCCCGCCCAGGCCCCCCAGTTCCAGCGCGACCCGGAGCGCCGGGCCGGCCTGCTGCGGCAGGCGGGCTTCCGGCAGGTCCGCGACGGCCGCCGCTTCAGCCTGCACACCGGCCCGCACACCGGCGACCGGCTCCCTCCGGACGACCCCGCGCTCGTCTTCCGCCCCCTCGCAGAGCTGGGACGGCAACCGTTCGTCGCCCTGCTCGAAGACCTCCTCACGGACACGGCGGACGCCCGGCTCGCCGCCGACGTCCGCGAACACGGCGCGCGCCGCGCCGCCGAGCTGCTCTTCGAGGAGACCGCCGAGCTGACGCACGATCCCGACTGGTGGGAGATCGGCTACGACGCCGCCGACGGCACCCCGGCCGTGATCAGTCTGCCCGCGGAGAACCCGCTCGTGCCCGTGATCGGCTTCGTCGGCGTCGCGCCCGCCCACCGCGGCAAGGGGTACGCGGCAGCGGCCGTCGTACGCGGCACCCGCATCCTCGCCGCGCACGGCGCGACCGAGATCCGCGGGGACTGCGACGCGGGCAACGCCGCGATGGCGAAGGCGTTCCTGCGCGCCGGGTACCGGGTCGTCGCGAACCGGCAGGAGTTCAGCCGCCCGCTGTGACCGCCCCGGGGGAGGGGCCGCACCTGCGCACCACGGCGAATTCACCTGCCGGTCGCCCGGCCGCCCCTCGCGCCGCCCGTCCGGCCGCGAGAGTGTCTCCCGTCCTGACGATGCAACCCCCCTACACGGGAGGCAACATGACGACACGTCTTGCGGGCCGGGCCTTCGCGCTGGTCCTGGGCCCGGTCCTGGCCACGGCACTGTCCCTGCCGGCCGAGGCCCACAGCACCCGGGAAGTCCACCCGAAGGCCGAGACCGCGGCCCTGTTCGACGACGGGCCGGGCGGCGACGCCAACGCAGACGACCCGGCGATCTGGCGCAACGCCGCCGACCCCGGCCGCAGCCTCGTGATCGCCACCGCGAAGCAGGGCGGGCTGCGCGTCTACGGCCTGGACGCCCGGCAGATCCAGTCGGTCCCCGCCCCGGCCGGCCCGGGCGCCGACGACGCGCCCGGCCGCTTCAACAACGTCGACCTGGTCCACGGGATGCGCCTCGCGGGCGGGCGCGCCGACGTCGCCGTCGTCACCGACCGCGGCAACGACCGGCTGAGGATCTACCGGATCGACCGCGACCGGCCCGGCGGCCCCCTCACGGACGTCACCGACCCCGGAGTGCAGCCCGTGTTCTCCACCGGGCAGGAGGAGATCAACGAGCAGGCCACCGCGTACGGCCTGGCCACCTGGACCGACCGGAGCACCGGGCGGTCCTACGCGCTCGCCAGCCGGCGCAACCGCACGAGCATCGCCCTGCTCGAACTGGTCCCCACCCGCGCCGGCACCGTCGACTACCGGCAGGTGCGCACCATCGACCTGCCGTCGTCCTTCCGGCTGCCGAACGGCACCTCCTGGACGCCGTGCGGCGAGCCCGGGGAGCTCCCGCAGGTGGAGGGCATGGTCGTCGACCCGGCGAACGGCATGCTCTACGCGGGGCAGGAGGACGTCGGAATCTGGCGGATCAAGGCCGACCTCACCGGTCCCGCCCGGCTCATGGACAAGGTCCGCGAGTACGGGGTCCCCGGCACCTACGACGAGGAGACCGAGGAGTGCACGCCCGGTGCCGACCCCGGCTACGGAGGCAGGCACCTGGCGGCCGACGTCGAGGGCCTGACACTGATCACCGAGCCCGACGGCGACGGCTACCTGCTGGCTTCCGGCCAGGGTGACAACCGGTTCGTCGCCTACGACCGGGAAACCGAGGACGACAACGAGTTCGAGGGCTCCTTCCGCATCACCGCGGCCTCCGCGGCCCTCGACGGCTCGGAGGCCTGCGACGGGGCAGCCGCTCTGAACGCACCGCTCGGCGCCAGGTACCCCAACGGACTGCTGGTCGTCCAGGACGGCCAGGAGACGCCCGGCGACGGCGACCGCGAGGCCACCGGCTTCAAGTTCGTCGACCTGGGGGAGGTCCGCGAGGTCCTCGACTGACAGGACGCCGCCGGCGGGGCGGTCAGGCCCTGCCGAGGGCCGCTGCCCCGAACGACACGTTGAAGCGGTCGCACCAGATGCTGACGCTGGTGTAACGGGCGGGGTCGGTCCCGGCCGGCAGGGGGTAGTTCTGGTCGCCCCTGTTGGCCTTGAGCCTGCCGAGGCTGAGGTGCTCGCCGTCGTCGAAGACGTGCCAGCCGTCCCGGCCCTCCTTGACCGGCGCGTCGGCCAGCCACACGTACAGGTCCGGGCCGTCGCTCGTCTCCAGGCCCTCCAGGCGCAGTGTGTACGAGCCGTCGGCCAGCCGGAGGAGCTTCACCGACCCGGTGGTGTCGTGCTCGTGGCTGACGAACGCGCCCGACGCCACCGTCTGCGGGCCGGCCGGGGCGGGCGGCGCGGTCCGGCCGCCCGCCGTGGGGGAGGGGGCGGCGGTGGCGCTCGGCAGGGCCTCGCGCAGGGTGCGGTCCGTCCACAGCTTCCAGGGCTGGAACCAGTACATGCCGAACGCGACCGCGACGACGCCGGCGACCGCGAGACCGATCAGGATCTTCCGCTTTCCGCTCCCCAGAGCCGGCATGGGACGTCCTCTCCGTATCCGCCGCAGCGTGTTCCGCCAGGCTACCCGCCGGGGGATCAGGCGGCCGCCTGGCCGAGCTGCCAGAAGAGCCGGTTGCGCAGGCAGCCGTCCAGGTAGGGGACGCCGTCGGTGTGACCCGAACCGCTCGCGCCGCCGAGCATGCGGGCGGCGATGCTCCGGTGGGTCGCCTTCCACCGCTGGTGCCGGTCCTCCAGCCGGCCGACCGCACCGTGCAGCAGCCCCCACTCGCGGGAGTCGATGCCGCTGCCGCGGCGCAGGTCGAGATAGGCCCGGGTGAGGGTGTCCCGGCCGGCGTCCTCGGCCTCGGCCCGCACGGCGGGGAGGTCCGCGAACGCGGCCGACGCCAGGCGTGCGGCGGGCGGCGTCCCGCAGAGGACCTCGAACCGCTTGTACTGCTCGGACTGGATGGCGCTGGCGCCCTGCGTGAACCGCCGGAAGGAGGAGAAGTGCCCCGGGCGCATCGTGGCGACGAGCCGGAACAGCGCGGAGGCCCGGGAGAACAGGCCGGCCGCCCGGTCCACGTGCTCCGCGGCCCCGGCGGGCCGCCCGTCCCGCAGCGCCCCGACGGCGGACCCCACCTCGCCGGCGATCGCCGTGAAGAGCATCTCGTGCGTCTGGAGCACGCGGATGAAGAAGTACTCGTCGTGCAGGACGTACACGGGCTGCACGGTCACGTCGAACCACCGCCCGGCCTCCGTCGCCGGCGGCCGCGGCAGCGCATCGGCGATCCCGCGCCACTGCGCCCGGGAGGAGCCGGCGGCGTCGGCGAGGTCCGGGGCGGCGAACCGCAGCGCGTGCCGCAGCCGCTTGCGCAGGACGGCCGGATCGGGCGGATCCCCGTCCGAGCGGTCCCCGCCGGCGACCGCCGCCGTGATCTCGAAGCGGGCTGCGTCGGCGATGAGGAGCGTGGCGAGCCCCTCCGGGTCGGGCGCGCCGCCCGCCCCCTCCAGAACCAGCTCCAGCACGGGCAGCGCGAGGTAGGTGCGGTTCCAGTACACCCCGTCGTGCTTGTCGAGGACGCAGTCCAGGAACGCCCGGACGAAGGGGCTGCCGGACGTCGACGGGCACGCCCGGAAGGCGCTGAGCCGCTCCAGGAGGGGCTGCGGCAGGAAGTGCTTCCCGGTCCGGCGCACCTCCTGCGTCACCCGCTGCGCCAGGTGGATCCCGTCGCCGCTGAACCGGTGGGCAAGGCAGTGCGTCGTCATCGGGCTCGTCTCCTCGCTGGGTCGGACCCCCGCCGCTCGGCGGGAGTGGGGAGACCTCGATTAGGCGACACGGCACGCCGACCGGTCAGGCCTCGAATTGTCGTGGCTTGACAACGAGGCCCGCCGGCCCATCCTCAAGGCGCTCCGTCCGGGCGGGGAAAGGCGTGTGCCCCGCTGATCCGGAGGGATCGCGGGGCACTGTGCCGGGCCGTCGCCGGAATCGGAAACGGAACCGCTGCCGACCTGTGTGGGGAAGGCGTCAGCGGGATGCGCCGAAGTTCTGCGTCCAGTAGTGGTTCGGCTGGGCGAGGCCCACGCCGATTTCCTTGAACGCGCAGTTCAGAATGTTCTGCCTGTGGCCGGGGCTGTTCATCCAGCCCTGCATGACCTGCTCGGCGCTGCCATAGCCGTAGGCGACGTTCTCGCCGTACGTGCGCCACTCGTACCCTGCGCGCGTGATGCGCTGACCCGGGTCGGACCCGTCGGAGCCGGTGTGCGACATGGTGGAGTGGCTCGCCATGTCCTCGCTGTGGGCCTGGGCCGCCTTGGTCAGCTGTTCGTTCACGGTGAGCGCCGGGCAGCCGACGGCCGCGCGCTCCTTGTTGACGAGCGCGAGGATCTGGGCGGCGGCGCCCGAGGCGGGCGCGGCGGTGGGCGCTGAGGGCTCGGGCGCGGCCGGGGCCTGCGGTTCCGGCCGCGCGGCCGGCGGCGCCGGGGCCTCGCGCACGGGGGCCGGCTCCTGGGCGACGGGCGCGGCGGGGGCGGGAGCGTCCTGTACGACGGGCGCCGCGGGCGCCTCGGGCACCGTGGGGGCGGCCTCGGCGGCGGTGTGCTGCCAGGCGCGGGACTCGTGCCGCTCGGCGGCCCGGGGGCGGGGCGCGTCCTGCGTGTCGAAGCAGGCCATGGCCGCGGTCGGCACGCCCAGGATTCCCACGGCGCCGACGGCGACGGCTATTTTCCTGTAGTGCGTCTTCTTCTTCCGGTGCTTCTGCATGTGACCTCATTCGGTGATCGCGAAGCTTCCGGCGGCGGTCATGGAACCCGGCGCCGGAGGAGTCGCCATTCTCAGAAGCCCGGCAACGCGCTGGCAAGTTACCCCGGGCCCTTTCCGCGGGAGATCCGGAACGCCGCTTGAAATACGCGGCCGATCATGTATAGCGCTGTGAAACGGTTTTCCGGTCAGCCTGATGGCCTGCCAGGAACTGCTCTGAACAGTGCAGTCCCGGCGCGGGGGCCAACCACCGCGAATTTCTTTTCCGTAAGAGAGGGGAATGTCGCCGCCAAACCGGACAAGTGTTGATATGTCGAGCGCCTGGTTCGGCAAGGGAGCCGGTGCGGCCCGCCGGGGTTCCGTGACGTATGTCACGGAACCATCCGGGCCCTGCCGGGTTTCAGAGGGTTTCGCTGAGGGAGTCCGCCAGGCGCCGGCGGGCCGTGCGGGTCGCCGGGAGGACGGCCGCGGCCGCCGCGCCGAGGACCGCCGCGGCCACGACCGCCGCCAGGACCGGCGGCTGCGGGAGGCGGGCGATGCCGGCGCCGATGCCGCTCGCCGCGGCCTGCAGGTCGACGAGCAGGACGCCGCCGAAGGCGCCCGCCGCCGTTCCCACCAGTGCGGCCGCCAGGGCGGTCAGCCCGGCGGCCGCCACGATCGTCGCGCTGATCTGCCGGGGCGTCAGCCCGATCGCCTTCAGCGCCAGCAGGTCCCGGCCGCGGTCCCGGACGCCCGTGCTGACCAGCGTCAGCACTTCCGTCAGCCCGATCAGCGCCAGTACCCCGACCAGGGCGGCGATCACCGCGCGGGCGGACTCCAGGCCCTCCACGGGGCCGGAGGCCTGCCGGACCTCCAGCGTCCCCGCCGCCGCCCGGTCGACGGCGTCCCGGACCTCCCGCGGGTCGGCGCCCTCGCGCAGCACCAGGGCGTGGTGGTCGGGGCGCAGCTGCGGATCCCGTTCGCGCAGCGCGTCCATCGTCGTGGTGATCACCCGGCCGCCGGACTCCGGCTCGATGGTCCGGCCGACGACGTGGAGGATCTGCGGCCGCCCCGCGACGGTCATCCGCACCCAGTCCCCCACCCGCACCCCGAGCAGGTCCAGCAGCCCCTGTCCGGCCACGGCCTCGTCGGGCCCGGCGGCGGCGCGGCCCTCCACCACCGCGGACGGGAACGGCTCCCGGGCCGTGCCCAGCCCGCGGAGCGTGATCGTGCCGGTCTGCCCCGGCACGAGCGCCGCCATCTCGGCGCCCGGGTGGACCGATGCGACGCCGGGTACGGCGGCGAGGATCCGCTCCGCCTCGGCGTCTGACGGCCCTGCGGGCTGCGGGGCCCGTACGGTGAGCGCGGCCGCCAGGCCGACCTGCGCGGGCCGGCTGCGGAACTGGTCCAGCGTCGACCACGCGACGAGGGCGACGGCGACCAGGGCAAGCGGCAGGGCGAGCCGGGCCACCGCGGCGAGCGTCCTGCCGCGCCGCGGGAACGCCGCACGCCAGCCCAGCACCAGCGCGGGCGGCACCCGAAGGCCGAGCGCCCGCCGGCCGAGCGCCGTCATGGGCGTGGCGGACGGCAGCGCCGCCCGCGCCACCGGCACCGGCGGTACGCGCCCGGCCCGCCACGCCGACAGGCCGGTGGCGGCGGCGATCAGCAGCACCGCGCCGCACGGGATGCCGATCATCAGCGCGGTGTGGCCCGGCAGGTCCGGCCACACCTGTGCGGCCTCCCCGATCCGGCCCGGTATCCGGGCGCCCAGCAGGCCGATCGCGGCCGTGCCGAGGGCCACGCCGAGGACGGCGAAGGCCAGGTGCTGCACGAGGAACCCGCGGGTCACCTGTCCGGGCGTGAACCCGACGGCCTTCAGGACGGCGATGTCCCGCAGCTGGCCCCGGACCCGGGCGGCGATCGCCCCGGACGCGGCGAGGGCCGCCGCAGCCAGCGCACCCACCCCGAACACGGCGAAGACCTGCCCGAGGAGCCGGTCGTCCCCGCCCGCCTCGGCCCGCGCCTGCTGCCACTTGGCGACCTGCGCCACCCGGTCCGCGCCGAGGACGGTCACCGCTCGCTGCACGGTGAAGTCGGTGTCGGCGGGGTCCGCCAGGCGCAGCCCGACGCTCTGCCCGACCTGCCCACCCGCGACCGCGTCGAGCGTGGCGGGGGACACCCAGCCGAGGCCGGGCGCGCCGCCGGGGCGGTAGCGGGTCTCGGCGGTCTCGGCGATCCCGGCCACCCGCAGGGCGTGCGGGGCGCCGTCCGGCCCGGCGAGGCGTACGGTGTCGCCCGGCTCGGCCCACAGCGCCCGCGCGAGGGCCCGCTCCAGGACGACGGCGCCGGCGGCCGGGCCGCCGTCCTCGGCCGCGGGCAGCCAGCCGCCTGCGGTGACGAGCGGCCGGCCGGTGTGCGGGGGCTCCGCCCCGGCCGCGCGCAGCGTCAGCGGGGCCCGCGTGCCGCGCGACTCGGCGGTCGCGGCGGCTGTCCGGAACGGCCCCGACAGTGAGGCGACCCCGTCCAGTCCGGACAGCGCCTCCGCGTCGGCGGCCTCCGCGCCGGCCGGGGCGCCGGCCGCGGGCCGGGTGTGCAGCCACACGTGGGCGCCCTGGGACTGGTTGAAGATCCGCTGCCAGGGGTTGGCGGCGTACCCGAACAGGGCCCCGGCCAGCAGCAGGGAGGCGATGATCCCGGCACTGGCGAGGACGACGAAGAGGGCTTCGCCGCGGTGTGCGCGGAAGTCGGCGTGCGCCCAGCGCAGCGTGGCCCGCACGGTCACTCCTTCAGGTCCAGGACGCGGGAGACGCCGCCCGGCTTCTCGCGGCGCCCGCCTCCGAGCTGCGCGTCGTCGGCGATGCGCCCGTCGAAGAAGCTGATGACGCGGTCGGCGGCGCTGGCCATGCGGGCGTCGTGCGTCACCATCACGATCGTCTGGCCGCGCTGGTGGAAGCGGGAGAGCAGGCGCAGCACCTCGCGGGTGCCCTTGCTGTCGAGGCTGCCGGCCGGCTCGTCGGCCAGCAGCAGGGCGGGGTGGTTGACCAGCGCGCGGGCGAGCGCGACCCGCTGCTGCTCGCCGCCGGACAGCTCGCCCGGCATCGCCCGCTCGCGGCCCTCGAGGCCCAGCTCGGCGAGCAGCTCGGCCCGCGAGTCCCGCGCCGCCTTCGGGGAGGCGCCCGCCAGCAGGGCGGGCAGTTCGACGTTGTCGGCGACGGTCAGGTTCGAGACCAGGTTGAAGAACTGGAAGACGACGCCGATGCTGCGGCGCCGCAGGACCGCCCAGCGGGCCTCGCGGAAGGTGTCGACGCGCTGCCCGCCGATCCACAGCCTCCCGCCGTCGGGCCGCTGAAGCCCGCCGATCAGGTGCAGCAGCGTGGACTTCCCCGCCCCGGAGGGCCCGGTGACCGCGACGAACTCGCCGGGCCGGACGGTCAGGTCCACCCCGCGCACCGCGTGTACGGGGGCGCCCTCGCCGCGGTGCGTCTTGGTCAGGCCTTCGGCGCGCACGATGGGCGCGGGCTCGGGCGCGGCAGGAGCGCCGCCGGCGGCGTCGTCGCTCATTCCAGCTCCTCCTGGCAGCGTTCCAGCCAGTCGAGGTCGGCCTGGAGGTGCAGCATGGCGCCCTCGATCAGCAGTTGGGAGATCTTGTTGTCGCGGTCCTCGGAAGCAGCCAGCTTCGACAGGTCCCGCATGGTGTTGAGGTACTGCCGCCGCTGCCGGTTGATCAGCGCGATCGGATCGGCCATCCCCGACTGCGGCGCGAGGGCGAGCTTCATGAAGAACTCGTCCCGTACCCGGGGCTCCTCGGCGGTCTCCTCGAACCAGGCGAGCACGGCCTCGCGCCCGGCGTCCGTCAGCCGGTAGGTGCGCTTGTTGGGCCGGCCCGACTGCTCGACGTCCTCGCCCTCGATCAGGCCGCTTTTCTCCAGCCGGCCGAGGGTGACGTAGACCTGGCCCACGTTTGGCTGAGGGTACGCGGCGCCCAGCAGCTTCTCAAGGTCCTGCTTGAGCTCGTAGCCGTGGGCGGGGCCGCGGGTCAGGAGTGCCAGGAGCGGCAGACGCACGCGCTCCCCCCTCCTTCCCGCACCGTAGCCGACCGTAGACCCCTGCAGCGGTCCGGTGGCACCGCCGCCCGCCCCGCCCTGCCTGGGCGTCTAGTATCGCCCATGCCTAACAGGTATATATAGGCCGTACTGGTCGGCGACGCAGCCGGATCGTGTACTGGGAGGAACCTGTGCGGTGGATGCGTGCCGCGGGCAGGGCTTTCCTGGTCGCGGCGGTGGTGCTCGCGGGGTACGCCGGCTTCGGCGCCCGCGGCGACGCCGGCGCGGACGCGCCGGCCCGCGGGCCCCTGACGCTCGTGACGGCCGGCGACCTGACCGACTACCTCTCCCCGCTCCTCGACGAGTGGAACGAGCAGCACCCCGGCGAGCGCGTCACCCTCGTCGAGCTGCCCGAGTCCGCGGACGAGACCCGCGCCCAGATGACCAGCGAACTGCGCTCCGGCAGCAGCCGCTTCGACGTGCTCAACATCGACGTCGCCTGGACCTCCGAGTTCGCCGCCGCCGGGTGGGTCGCCCCGCTGCCGCGTGACCGCTTCCCGCTGGAGTCCTTCCTGCGCCCGGTCGTCGACACGGCCACCTTCGAGGGCCGGCTGTACGCGGTCCCGTACGTCACCAACGCCGGCCTGCTCTACTACCGCAAGGACATCCTCGACCGGGAGGGGGAGAAGCCGCCGGGCACCTGGGCGGAGCTGGCCCGGCAGGCGGCCGAGGTCGCCCCGCGGCACGGGCTCGACGGCTACGCGGGCCAGTTCCTGCCGTACGAGGGGCTCACCGTCAACGTCACGGAGGCCGTGCACTCGGCCGGCGGGGCCGTCCTGCGCGACGACGGCGCGGAGGTGGCCGTCGACTCGCCCGCCGCGCGGGCCGGCCTGCGGTTCCTGGCCGACGGCGTCCGGGAGGGCTGGATTCCCCGCGACGCACTCGGCTGGAAGGAGGAGGAGTCCCGGCGGGCCTTCCAGGACGGCCGGCTGCTCTTCCTGCGGAACTGGCCCTACGTGTACGCGGAGGCGAGCGCGCCGGACTCGAAGGTCGCGGGCCGCTTCGGCGCCGTGCCGCTGCCCGGGCCCGACGGGCCGGGAGCCAGCGTCCTCGGCGGCTCCAACCTCGCGGTCAGCAGCCGCTCGCGGCATCCCGCGTCGGCGGCCGACCTGATCTCCTACCTCACCAGCGAACCGGTGCAGCGCAAGGTCCTCACCGAGGGGGCGCTGCCGCCGGTGCGGGCCGCCCTGTACGAGGACCCCGAGCTGGTGCGCGCGTACCCGTACCTGCCGGTGCTCCGCGAGAGCGTGCTGTCTGCGGTGCCGCGGCCCAAGAGCCCGCGCTACGACCAGGTGAGCCTCGCCGTGCAGGCAGTGGCGCAGGACCTGCTCTCGCTGCGCCAGACGCCCGAGCAGGCCGTCGCGCGGCTGGCGCGCGAACTCGAGGCGCTCACCCGCAAGGGCTGACCGCGGCGGCTGCCGCTGCCGGTGCGGCCGGCGGGCGGCACTCCCCATCTTCCCCACCTCCTCCAGGGCACCTACTTACATGTTAAGTAGGTGCCCTGCGCTTGCCTCTCGGCACATCCATGCCCATACCTGGGCAAACCCCCCCATCTGCAAGCCGGTTTCTGGACACACCGTTGACACCTTCCGGTCGTCGCTACTTAACATGCATGCATAACAGCGCACCTGATCAGGGCGCTCTCGCATTCAGCAGAAACAGGTCGACGCGAGATGCTCAGCACCCTTCCGGCCGACTCCGGCCTCCCCTCCCGCTCAGCCGCCGCCCGCGATGCCTGGTGGCGCGACGCGGTGATCTACCAGGTCTACGTCCGCAGCTTCCTCGACAGCACCGGGGACGGCATCGGCGACCTGGCCGGCGTCCGGGCCGGGCTGCCCTACCTCAGGAAGCTCGGCGTCGACGGCATCTGGCTCAGCCCCTTCTACCCCTCGCCGCAGCACGACCACGGCTACGACGTCGCCGACTACTGCGGCGTCGACCCCGTCTACGGCGACCTCGCCGAGTTCGACCGGCTGATGGCGGACGCCCGCCGCCTCGGCCTGCGCGTCCTCCTCGACATCGTGCCGAACCACTGCTCCAGCGAGCACCCCTGGTTCCGCGAGGCACTCGCCGCCGCCCCCGGCAGCGCAGCCCGCTCCCGCTTCCACTTCGCCCCCGGCCGCGGCCCCGACGGCGCCGAGCCGCCGAACAACTGGCGCGCCATGTTCGGCGGCCCCGCCTGGTCCCGGACCACCGGCCCGGACGGCACCCCCGGCGAGTGGTACCTGCACCTGTTCACCCCCGAGCAGCCCGACCTGAACTGGCGGGACCCGGCCGTCGGCGACGACTTCGAGCAGATCCTGCGGTTCTGGCTGGACCGCGGTGTCGACGGCTTCCGCATCGACGTCGCCGCCGGCCTGTTCAAGCACCCCGAGCTGCCCGACTCCGACGACCCGGAGGCCGACGAGCGGGCCCGCGACGCCGTCAACCAGCTCGCCTGGAACCAGCCCGAGGTCCACGGCGTGTGGCGCCGCTGGCGCGCCGTCTGCGAGGAGTACACCGCCCGCGACGGCCACGAGCGGCTCCTCGTCGGCGAGGTCTCCGTGCCGACCGCCCGCGAGCACGCCGAGTACGTCCGCCCCGACGAGCTCCACCAGGCGTTCTTCTTCGACCTGCTCAGCGCCCCCTGGGACGCGGACGCCTTCCGCTCGACGATCTCCGAGGCGATGCGGGACATCGCCGGCACCGGATCCACCGTCACCTGGGTCCTCAACAACCACGACCAGGTCCGCACGGTCACCCGCTACGCCGGCGAACCCGGCGTCGAGGGCAGCGGGCTCGGGGCCGCCCGCGCCCGCGCCGCCGCCCTGCTGATGCTCGCCCTGCCCGGGGCCGCGTACGTCTACCAGGGCGAGGAGCTCGGCCTCCCCGAGGTCCTCGACCTGCCCGACGAAGTCCTCACCGACCCGATCTTCCGCCGCACCGGCAGCCGCAAGCACGTCCGGGACGGCTGCCGGGTGCCGCTGCCCTGGTCCGGGCACGCCTCGCCGTTCGGCTTCACGCAGGCCGCGGACGGCGCCCGGCCGTGGCTGCCGCAGCCCGAGTGGTTCGCCGAGCACGCCACCGACCGCGCCCTTGCCGACACCCGCTCCTTCTGGCACCTCTACCGCGACGGCCTCCAACTGCGCCGCAGCCTGCCCCAGCTCGGCGACGGCACCCTGCGCTGGCTGGACGCCCCGCCGCAGGTCCTCGCCGTCGTCCGGGGCGACGGCCTGGTCTGCGCCGTCAACTTCGGTAGCGAGCCGGTCCCCGCCCCCGTCCCCGGGGCGCCGCTGCTGGCCAGCGGCCCCTGCCCGGACGGCGTCCTCCCCGCGGCGACCGCCGCCTGGTGGACGGGGGAGTTCCCGGCCCCCTGAACCGGCGCGGGGACGGCCTTCTCTCCCCGCCGGCCGTCCCCGCCGCCTCCCCCCCCCGCTGTCCTCCCGCCGTCTCCGCCGTCCTCAGCCCGGCCTACCGAAAAGGACCCCGTCATGCGACGACCCGCCAAGACCGCCCGGCGCACCGCGCTCACCGCCGCGACCGCCCTCGTCCTCGCCCTCACCGCCACCGCCTGCGGCGGCGGCACCACCGGCCCCGCGAGCGGCGGCGAGCTCAGCGGCCAGACCGTCACCGTCGCCGGCGTCTGGACCGGCAGCGAGCAGAAGAACTTCAAGAAGGTCCTGGACGCCTTCACCGCCAAGACCGGCGCCAAGACCGTCTTCGTCCCCTCCGGGGACAACGTCTCCACGTTCGTCGGCAGCAAGATCGAAGGCGGCAACGCGCCGGACGTCGTGATGGTGCCGCAGGTGGGCGTCCTGAAGCAGTTCGCCAAGGAGGGCTGGCTCCAGCCCCTCTCCGAGGAGGCCGCGAAGACCGCCGGCGACACCCTCGCCCCCGTCTGGCGCACCTACGGCACCGTGGACGGCACCTACTACGGCCTGTACTTCAAGGCCGCGCACAAGTCCACCGTCTGGTACGCCCCCGACGCCTTCACCCAGGCCGGCGTCACCGAGCCCACGAGCTACGCCGACCTGCTGAAGACCGGCCGCACCCTCGCCGACTCCGGCCGCCCGGCCTTCGCCATAGCCGGCGAGGACGGCTGGACCCTCACCGACTGGTTCGAGAACATCTACCTCTCCCAGGCCGGCCCCGAGAAGTACGACCAGCTCGCCCAGCACCAAATCAAGTGGACGGACGACAGCGTCGTACGCGCCCTGACCACCCTCGGCGAGCTGTTCAAGGACAAGCAGCTCGTCGCCGGAGGCGCCCAGACGGCCCTCCAGACCGACTTCCCCACCTCCGTCGAGCACGTCTTCGGCCCCCAGCCCAAGGCCGGCATGGTCTACGAGGGCGACTTCGTCGGCGGCGTCGCCAAGGACCAGTTCGGCAAGACGCCCGGCAAGGACGCCAAGTTCTTCCCGTTCCCCGCCGTCGACGGCGGCAAGGCCCCCGTCGTCAGCGGCGGCGACGCCGCCGTCGTCCTCAAGCAGGGCAAGAACCCCAAGGCCGGCATGGAGCTCCTCGAATTCCTCGCCGGCCCCGAAGCGGCCGCGATCTGGGCCGGCGCCGGCGGCTTCCTCTCCCCGAACGGCAAGGTCGACCCCGCCGCCTACGCCGACGACACCACCCGCAGCACCGCCCGCTCCCTCGTCGAGGCCGGCGACTCCGTCCGCTTCGACATGTCCGACCAGGCGCCGGCCGCCTTCGGCGGCACCAAGGGCGCCGGCGAGTGGAAGATCCTCCAGGACTTCCTGCGCGACCCGTCGGACCCGCAGGGCACGGCCGCCAAGCTGGAGGCCGAAGCCGCCAAGGCGTACGGGAACTGAGGCACTCCATGGCTCCCACCGCCACCGCCCCCGCCCGCGCCGCGGCCGACCCGCGGCGCCGGGCCCTGGCGAGGAAGCGCCGCCTCGCGGTCGCCTTCGTCCTGCCGGCGCTGCTCCTGCTCGGCGCGCTCGTCGTCTACCCCGTCTTCTTCTCCTTCGGCCGCAGCCTCTTCGACGCCAGCGGCGACCGGTTCGTCGGGGCCGGGAACTACACGGCGATCCTCCAGGACCCCGCCACCCTCAAGGCCATCCGCAACAGCACCATCTGGGTCGTCGTCGCCCCCACCCTGCTCACCGGGCTCGGCCTGGTGCTGGCGGTCCTCACCGAGAAGGTGCGCTGGGCGACCGCCTTCAAGCTGGTGCTGTTCCTCCCGATGGCCGTCTCCTTCCTCGCCGCCGGGATCATCTTCCGCCTCGCCTACGAGCAGAACCCGGACCGGGGCGTCCTCAACGCCGTCGCCGTCGGCATCCACGACACCTTCGCGGACACCGCCGCCTACCCCACGGCCCGCGCCCGCGAGGGCCTCGGCCTGGCCGGCGCGCCCGGCGGCCCGTACAGCACCGAGCGGTCGGTCCGCCCCGGCGGCTCCGTCGGCCTCGGACTCGTCGGGGTCGGCCCGGACGCCCTGCCCGCGGCCGCGCAGCCGGCCTCGGCACCCGCGGACACCCCGGGCGGCGCGGACGCGATCACCGGCACCGTCTACCTCGACTTCGCGCCCGGCGGCGCCGGCACCCCCGGCACCGTCGACCCCGGCGAGAAGGGCCTGCCGGGCATGAAGGTCGAGGCCGTACGCGACGGCGAGGTCGCGGCGACCGCCACCGCCGCCGCCGACGGCACGTTCCGCCTGGCCGGACTCGCCCCCGGCGACTACACCGTCCGCCTCCCCGCGGCCAACTTCGCCGCCCCCTACCAGGGCGTGGACTGGCTGGGACCGGCCCTGATCACCCCTGCCGTCATCGGCGCCTACCTGTGGGTGTGGACCGGCTTCGCGATGGTCCTCATCGGCGCCGGACTCGCCGCCATCCCCCGCGACGCGCTGGAAGCCGCGCGGATGGACGGCGCCAGTGAGGGACAGATCTTCCGCAAGATCACCGTGCCGCTGCTCGCTCCCGTCCTCACCGTCGTCTTCGTCACCCTCGTGATCAACGTGATGAAGGTCTTCGACCTCGTCTACATCATCGCCCCCGGACCCGTACAGGAAGAGGCGAACGTCCTGGCCACCCGTATGTGGCTGGTCTCCTTCGGCGGCGGCAACGACCAGGGCCTCGGCAGCGCCCTCAGCATCGTCCTCCTCCTGCTGGTCGTCCCCGCAATGGTCTTCAACATCCGGCGGTTCCGAAGGAGTGGAGCATGACCAGCCACGGCACCATCGAGCGACGCCCCTCCCCTCGGGAGGCGGCGGCCGCCCGCCCCGCCCCGGCCCCGGGCCCCTCCCGGCCGCCCCGCCGGAACCGCGTCTCCCGCCTCCTCGGCAGCGGCCTCGTCCAGGGGCTGCTCGTCCTGGTCGCCCTCGTGTGGATCACCCCGCTCGCCGGCCTGTTCCTGTCCTCGATGCGCTCCGAGGAGGACAACGCCTCCGGCGGCTGGTGGACGGCGCTCGCCGACCCGGCCCAGCTGTCCTTCGACAACTACACCGCCCTGCTCGCCGACTCGGGCATCGCGACCGCCTTCGGGAACACCGTGCTGATCTCGGTACCCGCGACCGCCCTGGTCGTCGGCATCGCGGCACTGGCCGGATACGCCTTCGCCTGGCTGGAGTTCCCCGGCCGGGACGGCATCTTCCTCGTGGTCGTCGGCCTGCTCGTCGTCCCCGTACAGGTCGGACTGCTGCCGGTCGCCAAACTCATGGGCGCGGTCGGGCTGTTCGGCACCGTCGCCGGCGTGGTCCTGTTCCACGTCGCCTACGGACTGCCCTTCGCCATCTTCCTGCTGCGCAACTACTTCGCCGAGATCCCGCGCGAGATGCTGGAGGCCGCCAGGATGGACGGCGGCAGCGAGTGGCGGATCTTCTTCCGCCTCGTGCTGCCCCTGGGCCGCCCCGCCCTCGCGAGCCTCGCCATCTTCCAGTTCCTGTGGGTCTGGAACGACATGCTCGTGGCGCTGCTCTTCGCGGACAGCGGATCCCAGCCGCTCACCGTCGCGCTCCAGTCTCAGATCCGCCAGTTCGGCAGCAACATCGGCGTCCTCGCGCCGGGAGCCTTCCTGTCCCTGGTGGTCCCGCTCGTGGTGTTCTTCGCCTTCCAGCGGCACTTCGTCCAAGGGGTGATGGCCGGCTCGGTGAAGTGACGCCCCCGCGGGGCAGGCCGGGCCGTCCGCCCCATACGCAAGGACCGCAACGCCGTGCGTTGCGGTCCTTGCGTATGCGGTGCGCCCGGGCCGGGGCCTGCCGACCCGGGCGGTGCGGGCCCCGGTGGTCAGCCGGCGCCGCCGCTGCCCCCGTTGCCGCCGCGGCCGCTGGTCTGGCAGCCGGCGCCGACGCAGACGCCGCCGTTGCCGCCCTTGCCGCCGTTCCCGCCGTCGCCGCCGGGCGGGGCCGCCCCGCCGTTGCCGCCGTTGCCTCCGTTCACGCTGCCGTGGCAGGAGCCGACGCAGACGCCGCCGTTGCCGCCGTTCGTCCCGTTGGCGCCCGTACCGCCGTCGGTGCCGTTGCCGCCGTTGGCGCTGCCGTTGCAGCGGCCGACGCAGACGCCGCCGTTGCCGCCGTTGGTCCCGTTGACGGTCCCGTTGCAGTTGCCGACGCACACGCCGTCACCGACCCGGACGGTCCCGTTGCCGAGCTTGACGCTGCCGGTGCCCGTCTTGCCCTTGCCGAGGCCGAGACCGCGGTTGCCCGTCGAGCGGCTGTCACCGGGGGCGGGGGCCGTCGTCCCGGCCTCGGGCGCCTTCACCGGGGCTGCCGAGGCGGCGGGCGCCACGGCGCCGGCACCGATCAGGGCGGTGGAGACGACGAGTCCGAGTCGGAACTTCCAAGAGCGCATGTGCATGGGATTTCTCCTGCCGGTCCTCAGTGCTGTCCGGGCGGCTGTCGGTCGGGGTTCGGTCGGGGGCGGATTTCCGGGATGTCAGGGGCAGAAGGGAGTGGCGCCGTTCATCAGGGCGATCCAGTTGCCTTCGAGGTAGTGCTTCTTCCATGTGTCGAGCTGCTGGACGGGGATGTCGTACTGCCGGGCGATGTCCTTCTTGCGGGTGTCGGTGCCGTCGGCGAGGAGGGCCAAGACGATGTGGACCTTGTCGGCGGGGTTGAGCTGGTCGGCGGGCTTGTCGGGGAGGGCTTCGAAGCGGAGGCAGCCGGGCTGTCCGGGCTTGCCGGGCTCGCCGGGCTGTCCGGGGGCGCCGCCCTTGCCGCCTTCGCCCCCCTTGCCGCCTTCGCCGCCGGCGGCGCAGTACGGGGGGAGCTGTCCGGCGGTGGCGGGGGGCGGGGCGGCGTGGGCGGAGCAGGCCGTGCCGGTGAGGAAGGCCAGGGAGGCCGCCGCGAGGATGAGGGGACGGTGCCAGGAGCTGGTGGACATGGGGTTCTCCGCCTCGGGGAAACGGGTGGGTGGGTGGGGGTGGAGCGGGGTGGAGGCCGGCGGCCTCCACCCCGCGGATCGGGTCAGGCTCGGTTCGGGCGCGGGTCAGAAGATGCTGCCGCCTCCCTTGCCGCCGGCGCCGCCGAGGCCGCCGAAGATGCCGAAGCCGCCGGAGCCGCCCTTGCCGCCCTTGCCGCCCTGGAAGATGCCGAAGCCTCCGGAGCCGCCCTTGCCGCCGTCGCCGCCCTTGAGGACGCCGTCGCCGCCGCCACCGCCGCCGCCGCCGTTGCCGCCGACGGCTCCGGACCCGCCGTTGCCGCCGTTGCCGCCCTTGCCGCCGATGACGCCTTCGCCGCCGCCGCCCCCGCCGCCGCCCCCGCCGCCGGAGAGGACGCCGTTGCCGCCGTTGCCGCCGTTGCCGCCCGCGCCGCCGACGCCGGTGACGCTGCCGCCGCCGGAGCCGCCGGAGCCGCCCCCGCCGCCGACCAGGCCGCCGCCGCCGTCCCCGCCGTCGCCTCCGGCGCCTCCGGCGGCCGGCAGTACGGACGCCACCTGGGCGGGCATCGGGGCGGCCGAAGCGGTGGCCGCGGGCAGGAGGACCCCGCCGGTGACGACCGCGGCCGAGGCGACCAGCGTCGCGAGGCGGAGGCCGCGCCGCTTGGGACGCATGCTGCTGGTGTGCGTGGTGTTGCTGTGCGTGGTGTTGCTGTGCGTGGTGCGGTTCATGGGATTCTCCTGCTGTTCGATCCGAAAAACCGGATGGAGTGGGATGCCTTCTCGGTGCGGCCCTTGCGGGGAAGGGGGTGTTTCCCGGCCTTGCGGGGTATTTCCCTTGCTCCGGTGGGGGGCGCACAACCAGTAGGCCCGAGACGGCCCGCCCCGGACACGTTCCGGAAACTCGGGGCTTGACACCGCCGCGACGCCGGGCAGAATCCCGCCGCCCCCTCGCCGCCCGGGCCCTCGGCTTGCGGGTGCTTCCACCGAGCCGACGCGGCAGCCTCGGGAGGCAACTCCCCTTGCCGAATGCGCCCGTTGCCGAACAGACTGCCCGGGTCAGGAGATCGGCAAGGACTGGCGGAAGCGGCTGCACGCGATGCTCCACGCCGGGACCCCGGACACCCGGGCCGGCGCCGGGCAGCCTGCGGCGGCGCCTCGAGGCCGGCGGAGGCGAGCGGCCCTTCCGGGACGTCGGGGATGTGCCGGCGGCGGGCGGTCCGGCTTCCGTCCGAGCTGCTCCGGGGCCGCCTGGTCCGGGGTTGCGCCGCCGCCGGGCCGTCCGGCCGCGGGCAGGCAGCACGCCCGCGCAGTGCACGGGGCGGAGGCGCGGCGGATCGCCGCGGCTCTGCTCAGGCGGTGGGGGCCGTGGCCGTGCCGAGGGAGTCGGCGGCCAGGAACTTCGGGGCGCTCTCCTCGTAGAAGACGTCGACCGGGCCGAGCGCGAACCCGGCCGCCCCGACCATCTCCGCCGGGCGGCGGGTCAGGTGGCAGCCCCCGAACAGGCGCTGTTGGAGCGGGTCCAGCCGGCGCTGGCGGCGGCGCACGTGCTCGTCCGCGGCGGGTGCCAGGCCGTGCTCAAGGAAGTGGAGGGTGCCGCCGGGCTTCAGGACGCGCAGCACCTCCCGCAGGGCGGCGTCGGCGTCGGGGATCGTGCACAGCGTCCACGTCGACAGGGCGGAGTCGAAGGTGCCGTCGTCGAAGGGCAGGGACTGCCCGTCCAGGCCGGCCCGCCGCACCGGCACCCGGGAGTTCCCGACGCGCTTGCGGGCCAGCCGCCAGGCGGTGTCCGACGGCTCGACGGCCGCCACCTCGGTCACGGACGGGGGATAGAACGGCACGTTGAGGCCACTGCCGAAGCCGATCTCCAGTACGCGGCCCGTCAGCCCGGCGCACACCCGGGCGCGCAGCGGCCGGGACGCCTTCGCCCCGCACGCCGCGTTGACGATGCGCGGCAGTACGTGGCCGGTGTAGAAACCCATGGCAACCTCCGCTCCCGCCCCAGGATGGCACCGCGGCCGGCCCGCCGCCGCCGCGACACGGCGGTGCGGCGGCCCGGCCGCGGCTCCTGCTGCTACCGGCCGTCCTGCGGAGCGTCCTGCTGCTGCGGCGGCTCCGGCGCGGCGGCCGGTGCCGCCGGGGGTACCGCGTGGCCGGCGAGGAGGGCCTCCGCGAGGCCTTCGCGGCGGATCCGCTGGTCCGTGTAGAGCAGGCCCGCGACCAGCTGCATGAAGCCGATCTGGAACAGCTGCCCGGCGATCCCGCCGGCCAGGGTCACCAGGACGGCGACGACCAGCACGGTGATCGCGCCTGCCGCGGAGACGCCGTCCTCGGCGAGGGCGATGGCCGGCACGATCACGAACGACCCGATGAGATTGAACGGCAGCTGGATCGCGTAGCCGATGGCGCCCGCCAGCAGGGCGCCGACGAGGGTGATGCCGAAGACCCGCCACCAGTCGCCGCGGACCAGGGCGGTCGAGCGGCGCAGCGCGGCGACCGGGCCGGCGTCCTCCATGACGACGGCGGCCGGTGCCAGCCCGAACCGCACGCTGAGCCAGACGGCCACCGGGAAGGCGGCCAGCATCCCGAGGACGAGGGGCACCAGCAGGGCGCCCGGGGCGGCCTCGGAGGCGGTGGCGACGGCCAGCGGCGCCCACACCGCCACGACGGCCAGCACCGGGAGCCCCGCGATCAGGTAGCCGAGGAACATCGCGCCGGCCATCGCCGGGGCCCGCCGGAAAGCGACCCGCCGCACGGCGGCGAACGTGGTGGGACCGCCGGACACCGCCTCCTTCAGCACGGCCAGACAGGCGGCGGAGATCACCGCCATGCCCAGCATGCCCAGCACGGCGAGCGCCACGAACAGGACGGCGGCGGCCACGAGCAGCGGCATGACGTGCTCACGCGTGGGGGCCTCGCCGTACGGCGCGTCGAAGACGGGCTCCAGGTGCGGGAAGACGGCGGCCACGGAGGCGGCCGCGACGAGGCCCATCGCGAGGAGGAGCACTGCCTGGACGAGCAGTGCGACGCCGGCCATCCGCTTCCAGTGGAGGCGGAGGGTGGAGAACGACCCGGTGACGATGTCGCCGAGGGCGAGCGGCCGCAGGGGTACCACGCCCGGCTGCGGCGGCGGGGGCGGTCCCCAGCCTCCCCAGTGCGGGGTGCCGCCCCCGCTGCCCCCGTATGCTCCCGGCCAACTGCTCTGCGTCATGCACGTGCTCCGTAGCTCGTCCCCGTTGTCAGTGGGGACAACCTATCTCGCAGGTCAGGGGCATGACACCCGGGAATGGGCCGGGGGCGGGCGCACCGGCGGCGCGCGCGGCCGGAACGGCGCGGATGTCCCGGCTGTGCCCGGCCGCCTCCGGCGACCGCCCCCCACGGGGTATACGTCCCTGGGGGCGTCCGGGATCCGCCCGCGACGCCCGCGGAGGGAGTGGTGGCCCGTGGAGCGGACGACCTGCTGCGTGGTGGGCGGCGGCCCGGCCGGGATGGTGCTGGCCCTGCTGCTGGCCCGGGCCGGGGTGGAGGTGACGGTGCTGGAGAAGCACGGGGACTTCCTCAGGGACTTCCGCGGCGACACCGTGCACCCCACGACGCTGTCCCTGCTGGAGGACATCGGGCTCGCCGAGCGGTTCGCCCGGCTCCCGCAGCGGCGCGTGACGACCGTCCAGCTGCCCCTCGGACCGGACCGCACGCTGGTCACCGTGGGCAACATCGGGGCGCTGCACGGAAAGTACAACTACATCGCGATGGTGCCCCAGTGGGACCTGCTCGACCTGCTCGCGGACGAGGCCCGAAAGGAGCCGTCGTTCCGCCTGTGGATGGACACGGAGGCGGAGTCGTTCCTGGTCGAGGGCGGCCGGGTCACGGGCGTCCGCTACCGCACCGCGGACGGCGCGGCCGGCGAACTGCGCGCCCATCTGACGGTGGCCTGCGACGGCCGCGGTTCGCTCGCCCGGACCCTGCCGGAGCTCGGCCTGCAGGACTTCCCCTGCCCCATGGACGCCTGGTGGTTCCGGCTGCCGCGCCGCGAGGACGACCCCAGCGGGCTCGTCGGCGGGCTGGGGGAGCGGTTCTTCAGCGCGCTCATCGACCGCGGCGACTACTGGCAGTGCGCGGCCCTCATCCCGAAGGGCGCCGATGCCCGACTGCGCGCCGAGGGCCTGGACCCGTTCATGGAGCGGTTCACGGGGGCGGTGCCCTGGCTCGCGGACCGGGCGCACGCGGTCGCCTCCTGGGACGGCGTCAAACTCCTCGACGTCCGCCTCGACCGGCTGCGCCGCTGGCACCGCCCGGGGCTGCTGTGCATCGGGGACGCCGCCCACGCCATGTCGCCCGTGTTCGGCATCGGCATCAACCTGGCCGTGCAGGACGCCGTGGCGGCCGCCCGCCACCTGGTGGGGCCGCTGCGCGAGCACCGGGTGGGCCTGTACGACGTACGCCGCGTGCAGCAGCGCCGCCGGCCCACCACCGTGGCCGCGCAGGGCCTCCAGCGTGCCGCCCACGCCAAGGTCATCAGGCCGCTGCTGGCCGGCCGGTCCGCGTTCGACGACCCGCAGCGCGCCGCCCGGCTGGCCTCCCTGCTGACCGAGAGCCGGCTGAACCGGCTCCCGGCGTACTTCCTCGCCTACGGGGCCCTGCGCGAGCGGCCGCCGCGGGAGGCGCTCCGCTGAACGGGGCGCGCCGGAGCCCCTGCCGTCCCCACCGGGCGGTCAGGGGTTCCGGAGGCGCCCGGTCATGCGCCGGTGCGGCCCGCGTTGAGGTCGATCTGGCCGAAGAGGAGGGCGTACCCGGCAGGGAGGCTCCGCAGGATGCGGGCGAGGAGGTCCGGGCCGGCGAGGCGGGCGACGACGGACAGGACGGCGCCGGTGTCCCAGCGGGCGGTGGCGGGGCTGGTGCCGGAGCGGGCGGCGATGTCCTTGACGAAGCCCCATCCGGTCAGCTTCTCGTACGAGGGGACCTGCGCGGTGAAGGCCAGCGCGGCCTGCAGGGGCAGCCGGGCGGCGAGGTCCGCCCGTTCAGCGCCGGTCAGCCTGCGGCCGAGCGCGGCCAGCACGCGCTCGACGGTCTCGGCGGCGCGCTCGGTGCCGGAGTAGGCGCCCTCGTACCGCACGGCTTCCAGCATCTGCTCGTAGGTCATGTCCGGGGCCGGCCGGCGGAGGACTGCGGGCTGGTCGAACACGGTGTATGCCTTCCTTTCGGGTCGCGGTGGCTACGGTCCGGAAAGCCGGCCGACACAGGCGCGGGGAGGGTCGGCCGGTCGGGGGAGGGCGGGCGGCGCCGCAGGATTCAGCTGCTCAGCTGCTCAGCTGCTCAGCTGCTCAGCTGCTCAGCTGCTCAGCTGCTCAGCTGCTCAGCTGCTTGTGCTCGCCGCCGCCGATCGTGATCTTCCGCGGCTTGGCGCGCTCGGCGATCGGGATGCGCAGGGTCAGGACGCCGGCCTCGTACGCGGCTTCGATGCGCTCGGTGTCCAGGGTGTCCGCCAGCATGATCTGCCGGGTGAAGACGCCGAGGGGCCGCTCGGAGAGTTCCATCTGGGCCCGGTCCGACCGCGGTGCGGGCCGCCGCTCGGCCTTGACCGTCAGCATGTTCCGCTCGACGTCGATGTCGATCGCGTCCCTGGCGACGCCCGGGATGTCGAAGGCGACCACGTACGCGTCGCCGTCCCGGTAGGCGTCCATCGGCATCACGGACGGCTTGGACCACGTGCCCGGACCCGCGAGCTGCTGGGTGAGGCGGTCGATCTCACGGAAGGGGTCGGTGCGCATCAGCATGGGGACACCTCCTGGTTGCTCGGAAACGGCTGCCAGTGCGCTGCGGCCCTGTTGTAGCATGTCGTCGAAACGATGACAACACGGCACTTCGCCGAATGGATGACATGAAAGATGTCAGCGGCCGGATGACGCATGGGGCTGGTGGGGAGCTGGTGCCAGAGGGGCCGGAGCGGCGCGGCCGTGCACGCGGTCGGCGGCATCCGCCGGCCGCGTGCACGTCCCTGCTGAGGGGAGGCCCGGTCAGTGCCGGTGCCTGAGGGCGTCCTTCCCCTTCTCCTTCGCCAGCCGGGCCTTCCCCCGGAGCTGCAGGGCGCCGCCCTTCATGGTGGTGGACCTGTCGCCGATCGCATGCCCGACCTTCCGCATGGTCTTGCCGACGACCTGTTCCGTCTTCGCCTTCATCTTCTCGCGGGTGCTCATGCCGGCCCCCTTCTCCTCGGGTCCCGTGCTCATCCCCGGTCCGCCCCGCGGGTCCGGCCGGCTTCCAGGCGGGGCCAGTCCGCGAGGTCCCGGAGCAGCTGCCGGTCGTGCGTCGCGGCGACGACCGCGGCGCCCGTGCTGCGGACCGCCTCGGTGAGCTCTTCGACCAGTGTTGCCGACAGGTGGTTCGTCGGCTCGTCGAGCAGCAGCACGTGCGGCCGCCCGGCCAGGGCCAGTGCGAGGTCGAGGCGCCGCTGCTGCCCCTGCGACAGCCGCCCGGCCGGGGTGCGCGCCGCATCGGCGTCGAGCAGTCCGAGTGCGGCGAGGGGGACGGCTTCGGCGTCGCGCAGCACCCCGCCCGCCACGAGCCGGCCCACGCGGCGCGCGTACAGCTCGCGGGCGGTGAGCCGCGGGTCCGCCACCGCCGTCTCCTGGGCGACCAGGGCGGTCCGGGTGCCCGCGGCCCTCACGACGCGGCCCCGCGTCGGCTCGACCGCGCCGGCCAGGACGGCCAGCAGCGTCGACTTCCCGGCGCCGTTCGGCCCGGTGACGAGCAGCCGGTCCCCGCCGTCGAGCACGACGTCGACCGGGCCCGCCAGCCGTCCGGCGACGGCCACGCCGTGCGCCCGCAGCCGCGGCGCCCCCCTCCGGCCGCCGAGGTGCGGCCATCGGAGCACCGGCGGGGGCGGCGGCACGTCCACGCGGTGCGCGTCGAGCGCCTCCTGCTGCCGGTTCAGGGCCTGGACGACGCCCGGGGCCCGGGACTGCCGCTGGTGCCGGCCCGTGCCCTTGTCCGGACGCCACCCGGTGGACAGCCGGTCGCGGGCCCGGGAGACGGCCTCCTGCAGCCTGCGGTGCTCGGCCTGCTGCTCCTCGTGGTCCTGCTCCCACCGCTGCCGCTCGCGGCCGCGGGCCTCCTGCCAGGCGTCGTACCCGCCGGCGTACAGGCGGGGCCTGCCGTCGCGCGCCGGGTCGAGGTCGAGAAACCGGTCGGCGACGTCCCGCAGCAGCGCCCGGTCGTGGGTGACGAGTGCGAGGGCGCCGTCGTGCGCGCGGAGCCTGCGGGTGAGGAAGTCCAGCCCGTCGGCGTCGAGGTGGTTCGTGGGCTCGTCGAGGAGCAGGACGTCGTACGGGGCTCCGAGCAGGCAGGCGAGACGGACCCGGTAGCGCTGCCCGACCGACAGCGCCGCGAGCGGCCGTTCGCGGTCGGTGCACGCGCCGAGGGCCTCCAGGGCGGTGTCGACGCGGCGTTCGGCGCCCCAGGCGTCGAGCCGGGTCGCCGCGTCGAGCGCGGCGGCGTACCGGTCCTCCGCGCCGGGGCCGCCGTCGCCGAGGGCGAGGGCAGCCGCGTCCAGGGCCGCGAGCGCGGCGAGAGGCGCGGCCAGCGCCTCGGCGGTCAGCGTCCCGACGGTGTCCGCGCGGCCTGCGGTGAGCTCCTGGCGGGCCAGGCCGATGGTGCCGGCGCGGTGCACGGTGCCCGCGTCGGGCGGGAGCAGTCCGGCCAGGACGTGCAGCAGGGTGGTCTTGCCGCGGCCGTTCTCGCCGACGACGGCGACCCGCGACCGGGCGGAGACGGTGACCGAGACGCCGTCCAGCACGCGGCGGTGCCCGCGCGTGACGGTGACGCCCTCGGCGCGGACGTGCGCACTCCCGCCGGAGCCGGCGGGCAGGGGCAGGGCCAGGGGAAGGGCATGGGGCAGGGGGGTGCGGTGGTTCAACGGATGCTCCGCGGCTCGCGAGGTGGAGCCGGGCAGCGGGCTGCGGCCGCCCGGCGGGAACCGGTACGGCGAGCGCGGGGGTCCGCAAGGGATCAGGGCGCCGCCGTCAGCGGGCGGATCGCACCTTCTGGGACCAGATGCCTGAAGCCATGCCGCCACGGTAGCAACGCCGCGGACCGGATGCCCACGCGTTTTCCCGCCGGGCGGACCGGGGCCGGCCACCGGCGGCCGGGGGTCAGCGCGGCCGGCGGCCGAGGGCGCCGCGCACGGTGGTCCCGTACCGGGTGCGCAGCCGGCGCAGCTCCCACGCGGACAGGGCGGTGACCGAGAGCGGCGCGCCCGCGAGGAACGCGAACCAGACGGCCTGCGGGGCGTTGACCGGAGGCCCGTCGACGGCCTGGAGCACGGACATCACCAGGACGACCACGGGGGAGAGCAGCGGCGGCAGCACCTCGTGGACGTCGGCGGTGCGGAAGGCGTGGTGGACGCACAGCACCGAGGAGGCGAGGAGGAACGGCAGCAGGAAGAGGCTGCCCAGCTGGAACAGCAGGCCGAGGAGGAAGCCGGTGTCGCCCGCACCGGTGAAGAGGGTGTTCCGCAGGTCGGGGCGGAGCGCGAACCACTGGAGGCCGGCCGTGGCGATCAGGCAGCCCCACGCGGTGAGCGGGCCGCCGAGCCGCCGGCGGTACCGGGCGCGCAGCGGCGGGCGGGCGGCCGCCAGGAAGGCCGCCACCGCGAGCGGGCCCACGACAGCCAGCACGGCCGCACTGATCAGCAGGTCGGTGAGCCTGTCGTCGACGACGGCCTTGGCCTCCTCGCGCAGGGTGAACGCGTAGAACAGCCAGGCGGTGGCGGCGAGTCCGACACCGGTCCGGGCGAGCGCGACCCCGCGGACCACGGGGTCGGCGAGCCGGTCCGCCCGTCCGGGCCGGTGCACGCGGGCGGCGAGGACGAAGGGGGCCGCCAGGACGGTCACGCAGCCGTGGCGGCGGTCGCCCGCCCCGTCGGAGGGCACCCCCGGCCCCGCCGCCCCCGGCCGCACGCCCGTCCGCTGTCCGTACCCGCCCTGCCGTGCCACGTCCTTCTCCCCGCCCCGCCACAGTCAAGATCAACAGCAGCAGACTGTACCTCCCCGTCCGTACGGCGGCCCGAACCGGCCTGTGGCGCACGGGAATTGGCGGGGGTGCGCAGTGACCGGTTTCGGTGCTGCGGGCGACCCGCCCCGTCCGCAACACTGGTCGCGGAAGACTCGGACACCCCGCACGCCCCGTGGCGACGGCGGGCGGAAGGCGGGGATCGCTGCGTGCAGCCTTCACTCAGGAGCGACGTGCGGGCCGCCGTCCCGGACGCCGCGGCCGGCTTCGGCGTCACGGCCGCCGTGTTCGCCGTCCTGTGGTTCAGGATGCGGTCCGGCACCTCCGCCACCACCGCCGTCATGCCGTTCATGGCCGACCCCGGCACCTTCTGGATGTACCTGCTCAGCCAGGCGTTCGGCTGGTCCGCGCTCCTGTGGTCCTGGGGCACGGTCATGCTCGGGCTGCTGCTGTCCGGGCCCGGACCGGGCCGGCTGCCGGTGTCCCGCCGGACGCTGGAGCGGTGGCACCGGACGACCAGCCTCACCACCATGGCGCTGATGGCGGCGCACGCGCTGCTCTTCGCCGCGGAACTCGTCCGCTACGAGACCCGGCTCGGTTGGGCGGCCCGCCTCTGGTCGGCCTTCGCCGACACCTTCGTCCCCGGCTGGTACGACTCGGGGACCGGCCGCACCGCCATCCCGATCGGGCAGGGCGCGCTGTACCTCGCCATCCCCCTGGGCTTGCTCTTCTACGTGCGGCACCGCTTCGGCGCGACCGCCTGGCGGCGCCTGCACCGCCTGACGGTCGCCGTGTACGCGCTGGGCGTCTGGCACACCCTGCTGTACGGGACCAGCGTCTGGTACGGGGAGTGGCCGCGGACGGTGCTCTGGCTGCTGCAACTGCCCGTCGCCGCCCTGCTGCTGGTCCGGCTGCTGCGGCCCGCGCGGCGCGGCGAGCGCCCCGCGCCGCCCGGCCCGGGGCGCCCCCGGCCGGGCCGCACGGCGCGGCGGGCGGTGCGGGCCGGCGGCCTGGTTGCGGCCGCCGCCGCGGCCGCCGGGATCCTCGCCGCCGCGGCCACCGGCCACGACGGCGGGCGGACCCGGCCGCCCGCGCCGCCGGCCGGGCCGCAGCCCGCGCCGACGGCGCCGCACGTTCACGAACCGGGCTGAGCCGGCAGGAACGTGACCTGCGGCGCCCCCGTCCGCGGATGGACGGCGACCTCGCCCGCCACCCCGTACACCTCGGCCAGCAGCTCCGCGGTGAGCACCTCCGCCGGGGCGCCCGAGGCGGTCACCTCGCCGCCGCACAGGACGTACAGCCGGTCGCAGTAGTAGGCGGCGAGGTTCAGGTCGTGCAGGGCGACGAGCACCGTCGCCGGCAGCCGCCGCAGCAGCCCGAGCACCTCCAACTGGTGCCGGATGTCGAGGTGGTTGGTCGGCTCGTCGAGGACCAGCAGGGACGGCTGCTGGGTCAGCGCCCGGGCGATGAGCACCCGCTGGCGCTCGCCCCCCGACAGCTGAGCGAACGGGCGCTCCGCCAGCCCGGCGGCGTCCACCGCCTCCAGCGACCGGGCGATCAGCCGGGCGTCCTCGGCGGTGTCCCCGTCCAGCAGACGCTTGTGCGGGGTGCGGCCCATGGCGACCACCTCCCGCACCGTCAGGTCGAAGTCGCCGCCCGGCTCCTGGACGACCGCCGCGGTGGTGCGGGCCAGTTCCCGCACCGGCAGCGCCCAGACGTCGGCGCCGTCCACCAGGACCTGCCCGGACTGCGGGCGCAGCACCCGGTAGACGGCCCGCAGCAGGCTGGACTTGCCGCTGCCGTTCGGCCCGACCAGGCCGACGACCTCGCCGGGCCGGGCGGCGAGGGACACCTCCTGCACCAGCCGGTGGGCGCCGGCGGCGAGGGTGAGCCGCTCCACGGCCAGATCGGCGGCGCTCATGCCGCCCCCCGGTCGCCCCGGCGGCGGGCGTCCCGCCGCATCAGCCACAGGAAGAACGGGCCCCCGCACAGGGCCGTCAGCACGCCGACGGGGATCTCCATCGGAGCGGCGACGGTGCGGGCGGCGATGTCCGCCCAGACCAGGAACACGGCCCCGGCCAGCGCCGCCGTCGGCAGGACCCTGCGGTGGTCGCTGCCGACGAACAGCCGCACGGTGTGCGGCAGGATCAGCCCGACGAACCCGATCGGGCCGGCGGCCGCCACCAGCACCCCGGTGACCAGCGAGAGCAGGATGAACATGCGGGCCCGGAAGCGGGCCACGTCCAGCCCCAGCGTGGTCGCCGACTCCTCGCCGGCCAGCAGCAGGTTCAGCGGCCTGGCCTGGACGAGGAGCACGGCGGTGCCGAGCAGCAGGGCGGCGGCGGGCAGCCACAGGGTGCCCCACTGCACGCCGCCGAGCCCGCCCAGCGTCCACGCGAGGACCGTACGGGCCTGGTTGCCGCGGTCGGCGGTCAGCAGCAGCAGGTCCAGCAGCGCGGTGAGCACCGACGCGAAGGCCACGCCCGAGAGCACCAGCCGCAGCGGCGTGATCCGGCCGCCGGAGCGCGCCGTGGTGTACACGAGCAGCAGCGTCACGAGCGCGCCCGCGAACGCGGCCGCCGACAGCGACACCGCCCCGAACAGCGTGAAGCCGAAGACGATCACGGCGACGGCGCCGAGGGACGCCCCGGAGGACACGCCCAGCAGGTACGGCTCCGCGAGCGGGTTCCGTACGAGGGCCTGCAGCGCGGTGCCCACCACCGCGAGCCCGGCCCCGGTCACGGCGCCGAGGAGGACGCGCGGCGCGCGCACGTCCAGCACGATGTGCTCGCGGGCCCGCGACCACGCCGGCTCGGACCAGTCCGCGCCGAGGGCGTGGCCGACGATGCCCCAGACCTCGCCGGGCGGCACGTGCACCGAGCCGATGGCGAGCCCGGCGGTCAGGGACAGCAGCAGCAGGGCGGCCAGGCCCGCGAGGACGAGCGGGAACCGGGCCCGCCCGGCGCGCCCGGCCGGGGCGGGTCCGTCTTCCCCGGCCCGGCCGGGCGGGGACTCCTCCCTCGGCCGGGCCGCGGCGGCGGCCGTCACCGGAAGCGCTCGGGGTGCAGGCCGCGGGCCAGGTCCTCGACCGCGTGCGGCGGGCGCACGCCGACGAGGGTGGCGGTCAGCGGCACCACCACGAAGCGCTTGTTCCGGATCGCGGGCACGTCGGCGAGGGCGGGCTGGGAGAGCAGGAAGTCCTTCTTCTGCTGCACGCTGCCGGCGTCGGCGTAGTCGTAGATGGCGATGACCTCGGGCCTGCGCTCGACGACCTGCTCCCAGGAGACGTCGCCGAAGACCTCGTCGAGGTCGGAGAAGATGTTGCGCCCGCCGGCCAGTCTGATGATCTCGGTGCCGAGGCTCTTGCCTCCGGCGGTGAACGCCGACTTGTCGCCGCTGTCGTACACGAACACGGGCACGGCCGGGGCGCCCTCCACGGCCTTGCCGGTCTTCTCGACGCGCGCCCGCAGGTCCGCGACGAGGGCGTCGGCCCGGTCCCTGACGCCGAAGATGCCGCCGATGGTGCGGATCTCCTCGTAGGCGTCCTCCATGGACACCTGCTTCTTCCCGCAGTACTCGCGGTTGAGGTAGGTGTCGATGCCGGCGTCCGCGAACGCCTTGCGGGAGCGGCCCTCCTTCTCGGCGAAGGCGCTGCCGTAGCCGCCGTACACGAAGTCGGGCTCGGCGTTGACGACGGCCTCGAAGGAGGGCTCCTTCGGCGCCAGCTGCTTGACGGCCTTGAAGTCCTGCTCGTACTGCGGCAGGACCGGGGAGTCGGGGAAGGCGGTGCCCACCATGCGGTCCTTCAGGCCGAGCGCCAGCATCAGCTCGGCCGGGTGCTGGTGGATGGTGACCGCCCGGGCGGGCGGCCTGTCGTAGGTGGTGCGGGTGCCGCAGTTGTCGACGGTGAGCGGGAAGCCCGCCGCCGGCGCGGCCGCGGGCTTGCCGTCCTCCCCGGCCGGATCGGTGCCGCCGCCGCAGCCGGCGGCCAGCACCGAGACCAGGGCGGCGGCCGCCGCCGCGCGCAGGGCGCGGCGGTGCGACGGGCGGGTGGACGGGGGGAACTGCAGGGAGCCGGGCATGCCGACGTACACGTAGAGCCTCCTGGGGAGTCCGCGCTCCTCGGAACGGGCCCGCGACTGGCCAGTTTCCTGACTCCCGGATCGGCGCTCCCCCCGCCTTCCCACGCGTGCGCGCAGTGGCTCATGAGGGGACCGCTCCCCGGTCACAGTGGCGGGACCGTGCCGGAATCGCACCGGCTTCCTGTCTCCCGTCGCGGCGATGACCTGGCGATATTACATTCCGGTCACTTGGGCGTGAAAGGGCGCACGCGCCGGGGCTCGCGCCCTGAGCGTGCGCCCCTCAGCTGACGCCCCTGCCCGCCGGGCCGCTGCCGCGGGCCCGGCCGCCCGGCCACCCGGCCCGGTCAGCGCGGCCGGTACGCCCGTACGATGAGCCGGTCCGCGTCCTCGTCGTACGGGCGGCCGTCGAAGCCCCCGAACACCTCGACCCGTTCGAACCCCGCCGCCACGGCCATCGCACGCAGCTCCACCGCGCTGTACACGAACCACACCAGGCTCGCCCGGGTCACCCGCTCGCCCCGCACCAGCACCCAGTCGCTGCGCAGCCGCGCCCAGTCGTCCAGCACGCTGTCGGTCTGCACGAGCAGGCCGCCGCCCCGCCGGACCACCTTGGGCGGCACCACCCGGCGGGCCAGGATCTCCTTCCCGGCCACGTCCAGCAGCAGGCTGCCGCCCGGCCGCAGGCAGTCGTGCATGGTGCGCATCGCCCGCGCGTTGTCCGCCGGGTCCTCGAAGTAGCCGAAGGACGTGAACATGTTGAGGACCGTGTCGAAGGCGCCCGGGGCCGTGTAGTCCCGCACGTCGGCCCGTACGTACTCCGCCTGCGCGCCCGCTTCGGCGGTGAGCTTCCGGGCCCGTTCCAGCATGGCCGGACTGCGGTCCACGCCGGTGGTGCGGTGGCCGAGGCGGGCCAGCGGGACGGTGAACACCCCCGGCCCGCAGCACAGGTCGAGGACCCGGCCGCCCGGCGGGAAGGAGAGCAGGGGGGAGGTTGCCAGCAGCTCCTCGGCCTGGGAGAAGCGCTCCGGCGGGAACAGGAACTCGTAGAACTCGCTCCAGAAGTCGTCGTCCTGGAATCCACCCGTGTCGGCCATGGCGTGACGGTCTTCCTTCCTCGTGGGCGGGGTTGCCCGCAGGGGTCCGGTCGAGCGGCGGGAAGCGGCGGGGCCTGCCGGTCAGGCACCGCCGCCGCCCGCCGCGGCCTGCTCTCCGTCCGCGAACGGCCGGGTCACGACGCGTACCGTGTTGGCCGCGGCGACCGCGCAGTGCGTCGCGAGCTCCGCCGTCGGGGCCTCGGCGCAGACGATCCCGGCGTAGCCGCGGCTGTCGCCGAGGTGTTCGAGCCGGTCGCCCGGCCGTCTGACCGGGTACCAGGCCGGCGCGCCGGGCAGTCCGGCCAGCCGCTCCAGCCCCTCGGCGCCCGTGAACACCCCGGGCTGCGCCGGGTAGGCGAGGACGAAGGCGAGCGCAGGGCCCGCCGGAGTCCCGGGGCCGGCGTCCATGAGCCGGGGCCGCCGGCCGAGCGCGGCCTCGACCAGGGCCTCGTACACGTTGACGCCGAGGGCCCGGCACAGCGCCTCGCCGACGAGCGCGCCGCCGATCCGCGGGTTGACCTCCACCACCTCGGGCCCCTCGGCCGTCAGCGCGAACTCCACGTGCGCGAACCGGTCGGTGTAGCCGAGGGTCGAGAGCACCTCGCCGAGTACGCGCTCCAACTCCCGGCTCTGCACGGGCGGGAAGGCGACGGGGAAGGCGGTCACCTCCTCCCGGAAGTGCGGCTCGGGGGACATCAGCCGGCTGGAGACGCCCAGCAGCCTGGTGCGGCCCGCCCAGGTGAGGGTCTCCGCGCTGTAGACCGGCCCGGGGAAGAACGGTTCGGCGAACAGCCGGCCGGTCAGCCGGCGGCCCGCCGCCTCGCGGAGCGCCGCGTCCAGCCCCGCCTCGTCGCGGACCAGCCAGACGTTCTGGCTGCCGGTGCCCGCCGTGTCCTTGAGGACGGCGGGCAGTCCGGTCTCCTTCAGCACGGCCGCCCGCAGCCCGTCCGCGTCGGGGGCCTCGGCGGCGGGCGCCCGCGAGAGCCCCGCCCGGTGCAGCAGGGTGCGTACGCGGGCCTTGTCGCGGGTGAGCCGCAGCACCTCGGGCGGCGCGCCGGGCAGGCCGAAGCGGGCCGTCAGCTCGGCGCCGGCCAGGGTCCACGTGTCCGTCGAGCTGATCAGCCCGCGCAGCCCCGGCAGCCGGTGCAGCTCCGCCGCGACGGCGGCGGTGTCGAAGGTGTCGACGGCGACGACGTCCAGCGCACCGGGCTCCAACAGGCCCAGCTCGTGGGCGTAGTAGCCGGCGTCCCGGGTGAGCAGCACGAGCCGCTCGCCGAGCGACTCCGCGGCCCGCACCAGGTGCCCGAGGCCGAAGGTGAGCGATTCCAGGCAGGCCACGGTCATGCGGCACGCCCCGCCCGCGCGCCGGGGCGCCCCTTGCGGTCCCACGCCATCGTCGACCAGGGCATGGCCATCTCCTCGGGGGCTCCGACCTCGAACGGCTTGAGGCAGGCCGGGTCGAGTGCCTCGGCGTGCCGGGCGTGCACGCGGTCCACGTACCGGTGCCCCGTGTCGGCCCCGACCACGAGGTGGAGGTCGTCCGGATGGCGGCGCGCCTCGTGGACGGCGGCCAGGTAGGCGGCGCCGGTGGACAGGCCCGCGAAGACGGCGTGTTCGCGCATCAGCGCCACCGTCCCGGCCATGGCGTGCGTGAAGTCCATCCAGTGCACGGTGTCGTACAGGTGGTGGCGGACGTTGGCGAAGTCGATCGAGGAGCCGATCCCCGCGATGATGGCCTCCGGGTCGTGGTGGTCCTGGCTGCCGAAGGTCACGCTGCCGAACGGCTGGACGCCGACCAGCCGCACGGCCGGGTCGCGCTGCCGCAGGTGCTCCACCAGCCCGCCCGTCGAGGCGCCGGACCCGACCCCGCCGACGACGGTCAGCCGCCCCCGGCCGGCCGGGAGCGCGTCCGCGACGAGGTCGGCGACCTCCCGGTAGCCCAGGTAGTGGACGTCGTCGTGGTACTGCCGCATCCAGTGGACGTCCGGACGCTCGGCGAGGATCTCCCGGACCCGGCGCACGCGCAGCTCCTGGTCGAGCCTGAGGTCCCGCGACGGCGCGACCTGCTCGACCGTGGCCCCCAGGATCTCCAGCTGGGCGCGGGTGGTGGCGTCCACGGTCGTCGAGGCGACGATGTGGCAGCGCATGCCGTGGCGGTGGCACGCCAGGGCCAGGGCGTGGGCGTAGATCCCGCTGGAGCTGTCGACGAGGGTCTGCCCCGGCCGCACCCTGCCCTCCTCCAGCAGGCGCGCGACGGCGGCGAGCGCCGAGTAGACCTTCATGGACTCGAAGCGGACGAGGACGGCGCCCTCCGTCAGGGCGACGAGGGCGGGGGCCTTGAGGGCGTCCGCGATGTGGGGGTGAATCACCCGTATCCTCCTTGGGCGAAGGCGCACTGGTGGCCGAGGGAGCGGAAGAAGGCGGAGAGTTGCTCCCGGGCGGGGAAGCCGATCCGGCCGGTGAACAGGTAGCCGACCAGCGATCCGGTGTGGGCGACGAAGACGCCGTCCGCGCCGAACTCCTCCCGGTGGGCGAGGACGGCGTCGAAGGAACGTTTCGGCAGAGCCTCCTGGGACAGCACGGCACTGCTGGTCGACGCCCGGGCCACGGCGGCAGGGTCCCCGGCGGCGAACCCCTTGAGCAACTCGTCCAGGGACCGCTCGTACTCCTGAGCGCGCCGCCGGTACTGCCGCAGCAGCAGCGCGGTGACCGCCGAAGTGTCCACGGTGCCCGGCTCCACGGCGTAGGCGGTGTGGAAGCCGATGCCGGTGCCCAGCCTGCGCACCAGCCGGTGGCGTCCGCTCAGGTACAGCGCGAACTCGTCGAGGAAGACGCTGTCCGACCGCTCGATCGCCGACAGGACGCCGGCGGCCGCCCGGGGGTCGAAGGGCAGCGAGAACACCCGGCTCAGGCAGCGCAGCACGGCCACGATGTCCGCCGTCGAACTCGCCATCCCCACGCCCGTGGGCAGGTCGGAGTGCACGGTCCAGCGGCCCTCCGGCAGGCGCAGCCCGTACCGCTCGGCGAACAGGAGGGCCGCGCGGGCCGCCTTCGGGCCGAGCTGCGGCGCCCCCGGCGCGGGCTCCGCCCCGGGCGTGAAGTACACGCGGGAGTACCGGCGCACGGGAAACGACACGAGGGCGATGTCCGGGTCGGCGGAGGGGCGCAGCGGCCCCTGCCAGAGCTCGCCGAGCGTTCCGTGGCACACGCCGGCGAAGGTCCCGTCGGCCCTGGTCAAGAACGGCCCCCTCCTCGTCGCCCGGCCCCGGGGAGGCGGGCGCGAAGAGGAGGGCCGTGCCGCGCCGCGTGCGCGCCTGCCCGTCCGTCCCGCCGACCCGGCCCTCGAGGTCACCGTGAACAGCGCGTGCGTGCCGCACGCGCGCAGTGGCAGGTCTTCGGACTCGTGGGCGCGGGCCCGCAGGCCCTCTCCTACCGGCCGCCGCTTCCCGGGCCCCGTACGGAGACCAGTGCCGATGACGGCTTTCGTTCCCACACACCGCTGCGGGTCAGTCCCGGAATCGCACCGGGTTCCCTCTTGCGACGCGCCACCGCAGCGGTGACGCGAACCGACTGCCCGGCCAGCGTAGGCAGCCGTGCGCGGGCCGCGACAGGGCGCCTGCGGCCGGCTGGCGTGAAGTACGCCGTTCCCGCGGGGGCGCCCAGTCGGCGGGACCGCGGGGCCGGCGCCGCAGCGGGTGCCCGCCCGCCGCGCCCGACCAGCACCGCCCGGCCCGCCGGCGCGCCTCTCCGAGGCACTGCCGCAGGGGGCGCCGCGAGGTGCGGAAGCCGCCCCGCCGGGGGAAGTTGTCCGGAACGTCCCCCGGCGCGAGCCAGCCGTTCCGCGAAGGCGCCCACGGGCCGCCGCCGGGCGCCCTCGGGGCGCAGCCGGCCCGCCGTCCTTACCAGCGGCACCCCGAGCGCGGCAATCCGCTGCACGAACTCCTCGTCCGCCGGCGTGCACACCCGCGCCTCGGCCTCCGGCCCCTCGGACGGCGCGCGCTCCGCGCGAAAAGACGCCCGGAGCGTGTGACCTGTCGGTGTGGCAGCCGCGCTGCGGGCGCCGTGCGCGGTAGGTCTGGGTGTCGCCGCCCGGAGCCGGGCGGCCGCCCGCAGTTCGCAGCAGGAGGCAAGATGGCCAAGGGCACGGTCAAGTGGTTCAGCGCGGAGAAGGGGTTCGGGTTCATCGCCCAGGACGGCGGAGGACCGGACGTCTTCGCCCACTACTCGGGGATCACCGGAAACGGCTACCGCGAGCTCCTCGAGGGTGAGCAGGTCAGCTTCGACATCACCCAGTCGGACCGGGGCCTGCAAGCGGAGAACATCATCCGCCACTGACGGCCCGCCGGCACCGGCCGGCAGACCTTCCTGGTCACAGCACTAGGCGGGTCGTTCCGTGGGTAGGGGCCTGCCGTGGACAGCGAGCACCGTGCCCTGCAAGCGGCCCGCCTCATCGAGGAGATCCTCCAGGCGGCGCACCGCGGCGACGACCGCCGCATCGACACCCTCCTCGCCCGCCTGGCCCAGGTCGGCAAGATCCGGGACCTCTTCGCCCTGCGCGAGCGGCTCTACGGGCTGAGGCCCGCCCTGCCGCCCGCCCGGCCCCCGGCGGCCCGCGGCGCGCTCCCCGCGCGCTGATCCGCCGGGGAACCGCCGGACCGCGGCCGCCCCCCGACGCCGGTGGGGCGGGTTCCGCATGGGTGTGCGGCGACGGGGCAGGCGGCGGAGGAGTCCGGACACCCGGTCCGGACCGCCGTCCGGAAGGGCAGACCCCATGGGACACGGTGGAGACGTGGTGCGGGAGCTGACCGCCGACCACGACGAGGTGAAGGAGTTCTTCCGCCGGCTGGAGACCGCCGCGGAGGGCGGTGAGCGGCGGCGGATCGCCGACCAGCTGACCATCGAACTCGTCCGGCACTCGGTCGCGGAGGAGCAGTACCTCTATCCGGCCGTGCGCGAGCACCTCGACGGCGGCGACGCCATCGCCGACAAGGAGATCGCCGACCACTCCCGCGTCGAGGAGATGCTGAAGGAGCTGGAGGAAGCGGACCCGGACGGGGCGCGCTTCGCCGACTGCGTGGACGCCCTGCGGACCGAGGTCCTCGCGCACATCCGGGACGAGGAGGAGAACCTCTTCCCGACGCTGCGGCACAACTGCTCCCAGGAGGCGCTCGACGAGCTCGGCGACCGCATCCGCCGGGCGAAGAAGACCGCCCCGACCCGCCCGCACCCCGGGAGCCCCTCCACACCCCCCGCGAACAAGCTCCTCGCGCCGGGCATGGGCATGGTGGACCGCGTCCGGGACTTCGTCACCGGCAGGGGCAGGTCGGACTGACCCGCAGCGCCGCGAGGACTCCCTCCGGCCGGGCCGCGGATTCCGCGCAGCCGCCGGACGCATCGCCGCCCGCCCCCAGCCGCCGCTTGCGGCCGGGGCGGGCGGCGGCTGGGCCGCCGGCCCTCAGTCGGCGCCGAAGCGCCGCCACACGCGGTGCCCGGGCAGCATCCGGGCCAGCCGGTCGAACGCCTCCGTGCCGTCCGAACCGAGGGCGATCCCCTCCGCGCCGGCCGGTACGCCCGCGGCCTCCAGCAGCCGGACCGCGCCGTCCCAGCCGCCCAGGGCCTTGCCGTGCCGGTACGCCTCGCCCAGCAGCAGCACCATCCGCGGGTCGGCGCCGTCGGCCTGCGGCAGCGCCGCCTTCGCGTCGCCGCCCCCGGCCGCGTCCGCCGCCGGGGCCGGGACCCCGGCGAAGAGCAGGGCGTCGTACTCCACCGAGCGGGCCGTGGCGAAGGTGCGCTGGACGGCCAGCGCGTCCCCGTCGGAGCCGACCGTCCCGCCTGATGGCCCGATGACCAGCGGCAGCATGCCCGCCGCGACGGCGGCGTCGCGGACGGCCCGCACCTGGGAGAGGTCCCCCGTCCCGTCCGTGACGATCCCGACGGTACGGCCGTCGACCGGCCACGCGCCGCCCACCTGGGACAGCGCCGGGCTGGGCTCCGGGTCGGCGAGCGGGACCGCGGCCTCCGGCGCGGGCAGGCCCAGGCCCTCGGCGACCCTCGCGCACAGCACCGGGTCGATGTTGGCCAGCACGCCCAGCTGCCGCTCCTTGACGGTCTGCTCGTAGCACTTGCCCAGCTCGAAGGTGTACGCGGCGACGATGTGCTCGCGCTCCGGCTCCGACATGCTCAGCCAGAACTGCCGCGGCTGCGTGAAGTGGTCCGCGTACGACAGCGGCGCCTCGCGGACCTTGCTCGCGGCCGGCACGGCGACGGGCGTCTCCACGTACGCCCCCGTCTGCGCGCCCGCGAGGAACGGGCAGCCGCCGTCCAGGCTGTTGGGGTGGTACGGGGCCACCCCGGTGTGCACGGCGGTCTGGTGCATGCCGTCGCGCAGCATGTCGTTGACGGCCGTGTGCGGCCGGTTGATCGGGAGCTGCGCGAAGTTCGGGCCGCCCAGCCGGGTGATCTGCGTGTCGAGGTAGGAGAAGAGCCGCCCGGCGAGCAGCGGGTCGTCCGTGACGTCGATGCCGGGCACGAGGTGGCCGACGTGGAAGGCGACCTGCTCGGTCTCGGCGAAGAAGTTCTTCGTGTTGGCCGTCAGCGTCAGCAGCCCGATCGGCTGCACCGGCGACAGCTCCTCCGGGACGAGCTTGGTGGAGTCCAGCAGGTCGATCCCCTCGAACGCCTGCTCCGGCGTGTCGGGGAAGACCTGCACGCCCAGCTCCCACTGGGGGAACGCGCCCGCCTCGATCACGTCGAAGAGGTCCCGGCGGTGGAAGTCCGGGTCGACGCCGCCGAGCAGCTGCGCCTCCTCCCACACCAGGGAGTGCACGCCCAGCTTCGGCTTCCAGTGGAACTTCACCAGCGCCGTCCCGCCCGAGGCGCTGACCATCCGGAAGGTGTGGACGCCGAAGCCCTCCATCATCCGGTACGAGCGGGGGATGCCGCGGTCCGACATGTTCCACAGCGTGTGGTGGGCGGCCTCGGTGTGCAGGGAGACGAAGTCCCAGAACGTGTCGTGGGCGCTCTGCGCCTGCGGGATCTCCCGGTCCGGGTGCGGCTTGCCGGCGTGGATGACGTCGGGGAACTTGACCGCGTCCTGGATGAAGAACACCGGGATGTTGTTCCCGACGAGGTCGAAGGTTCCCTCGTCGGTGTAGAACTTCGTCGCGAAGCCCCGGGTGTCGCGGACGGTGTCCGCCGACCCGCGGGACCCCAGCACGGTCGAGAAGCGCACGAAGACGGGCGTCTCGACGTCCTTGGCGAGGAAGCCGGCCTTGCAGATCTCCGTGGCCGTGCCGTAGCCGAGGAAGACGCCGTGGGCGCCCGCGCCGCGGGCGTGCACCACCCGCTCGGGGATCCGCTCGTGGTCGAAGTGCATCACCTTCTCGCGCAGGTGGTGGTCCTGCAGCAGGACCGGGCCGCGCGGCCCGGCCTTCAGCGAGTGGTCCGTGTCGTACAGCCGGGTCCCCTGCGCGGTCGTCAGCCAGGGCCCGCCCTGGGCCCGCCGGTCCTGGCCGGAGCCGGTGGGCTGCCCGGTCGGGCCGACCGTCTCGGGCCCCTCCTGGTCGGGCTTCGGCGGCAGCGGGCCGCCGGGCTCGGACGGCTCGGGAACCTGCGGCGCGACCGACCCCGGCCTGCCGGGTACGGGGCCGCCGGCGGCGTGCGCGGGATTCTGCTCTGCCATGGAGTGCTCCAGACGTAGCGGTGCATTCGGGCGGCCGCCGGGAAGTACCCCGGCGGCCTGGGTCCCCGGGCGCCTGCCCCGGCAGACCGCCCCGATGCGTCCCGCAGCCGCCCGACCGGCCGCCCGGCCGGCGCGCCGGCCCGTACGGCTGCCCGGGGCCCCACGCCCGCCGCCTGCCGCGCCGGGCGTAGCCCGCCTGGCCCAGCGCAGTGCCCCCGTCCGCCGCAGCGACCGCCCCGACACGGCCGGACCGGCCCGCGCCTGCGGGCGTGCACGAGGTGCGGGTGGTTGACTGGCCCGGGCCCGGCACCGCCTGTTCGGGACGCGGCCGCGCCGGGCGTGCATCCGTACGGCCCGTTCCACCGGAAGAGTCGGTGTGCAGGTGGTCGCAACGTCCGGAAGGGGGCCCATGGCGGGCATGCAGGCGCAGGCGGGCGGCAGACGCACCGCGGACGGGGGCGCGGCCGGCGCCCCGGTGACGGAGGCCGACGCGGCCGCGGCCGGAGCCGTGGAGGACGCCCTCCGCGCCCACGTAGCCGAACGGCTCGCCGAAGCGCACGCGACGGACCCGGCGTTCGCCGAGGACGTCGCCGGGCGCGTACGGGACCTCGTGCTGCGCGGCGGCAAGCGGCTGCGGGCCCGCCTGCTGTGGTGGGGATGGCGCGCCTGCGGCGGACCCGCCGACGGCCCCCTCGCCGACCGGGCCCGCGACCTGGCCGCCGCCCTCGAACTGCTCCAGGTGTGCGCCGTCGTCCACGACGACGTCATGGACCACTCGCCCGTCCGCCGCGGCGGCCCCTCCGCCCACGCCGACTTCGCCCTGCACCACACCCGCTCCGGCCTGCGCGGCTCCGCCGACGCCTACGGCACCGCCGCCGCCATCCTCGTCGGCGACCTCGCCCTCGCCTGGGCCGACGACCTCGCCGCCGCCACCGCGCTGGCCGTCCCCGACGGCCCCCGGATCCACCGCGAATGGCGGGCCCTGCGCGCCGAGATGGCCGCCGGCCAGTACCTCGACCTGCGGGCGGCCGCCACCGGCGCCACAGGGCTCGGCGAGGCCGTCCGGATCGCCCGCCTCAAGAGTGCCCTCTACACCGTGGAGCGACCGCTCGCGCTCGGGGCGGCGCTGGCCGGCGCCCCCGAGCGGACCACCTCCGTCCTGCGCTCCGCGGGCCGCTGCGCCGGGCTCGCCTTCCAACTGCGCGACGACCTCCTCGGCGTGTTCGGGGACCCCCGCGACACCGGCAAGCCCGCCGAGGACCTCCACGCCGGCAAACTCACCTACCTGCGGGCCCTCGCCGTCCGGCTGGCCGCCCGCTCCGGCGACACCGCCGCCCTGCACGCGCTCACCGCTCCGGCACCGGCCCCCGGACCGCACGCCGGCACGGCCGGTGCCCGCGCCGCGGACGCCCGCGAGGCCCTCGAACGCACCGGCGCCCGCGAGGTCGTCGAGGCCAGGATCGCCCGCCTCGTCCGCACCGGCGAGCGCCGCCTCGCCGAACTCCCCTCCGAACCGGACGCCGTCGCCGCGCTCGCCGGACTGCTCGCCCAGGCCGCCGGAGTCGACACGGCGGCCACCACCGCGGGAGGCCGCCGATGAGGACCGTCCCCGGCCGTACGGACCACGTCGTCGTGGTCGGAGCCGGCCTGTCCGGCCTGTCCGCCGCACTCCACCTGCTCGGCGGCGGCCGCCGCGTCACCGTCGTCGAACGCGAGGACGGACCCGGCGGCCGTGCAGGCCGCACCCGCCTCGGCGGCTACCTCCTCGACACCGGCCCCACCGTCCTGACCATGCCGCACCTCGCCGACGAGGCGTTCGCCGCCGTCGGCGACTCCCTCGCCGCGCGCGTCGGGCTGACCCCGCTCCACCCCGCCTACCGCGCCCGGTTCGCCGACGGCACCGCCCTCGACGTCCACACCGACGCCGACGCGATGGAGGAGGAGGTCCGCGCCTTCGCCGGACCGCGCGAGGCCGCCGGCTACCGCAGCCTGCGCGCCTGGCTGACCTCCCTGTACCGCGCCCAGATGCGCCGCTTCATCGACACCAACTTCGACTCCCCGCTCCAACTCCTCCACCCCGACCTGGCCCGGCTCGCGGCCCTGCGCGGCTTCGGACGGCTCGACGCGCAGATCGGCCGCCACCTGTCCGACCCCCGGCTGCGCCGCGTGTTCTCCTTCCAGTCGCTGTACGCGGGCGTGCCGCCCGCCCGCGCCCTCGCCGCGTACGCCGTCATCGCCTACATGGACACCGTGGCCGGCGTGTACTTCCCCAAGGGCGGCATGCACGCACTGCCGGCCGCCATGGCCGACGCCGCCCGCGCCGCCGGCGCCGACCTCCGCTACGGCACCGGCGCGGAGGGCCTGCGCACCTCCGCCGGCCGGGTCACCGCGGTACGGCTCGCGGACGGCGGGGAGATCCCCTGCGACGCCGTCGTCCTCACCCCCGACCTGCCCGTCGCCTACCGGCTGCTGGGCCGCCGGCCGCGCCGCCCGCTCCGCCTGCGGCACGCCCCGTCCGCGGTGGTCCTCCACGCGGGCACCCGCCGCACCTGGCCCGGCCTCGGCCACCACACCATCTCCTTCGGCGCCGCCTGGAAGCGCACCTTCGAGGAAATCACCCGGACCGGCCGCCTCATGAGCGACCCCTCGCTCCTCATCACCCGCCCCACCGCCCACGACCCCGCGCTCGCCCCGCCGGGCCGCCACCTGCACTACGTGCTCGCGCCCTGCCCGAACACCGCGACCGGCCCCTCCGCCGCCGCATGGCGGGACCTCGGGCCCCGTTACCGCGACAGCCTCGTACGGGAGCTGGAACGCCGCGGCCTGGACGGCTTCGACGCCGCGACCGAGGAGGAGCTGCTGGTCACCCCGGCCGACTGGACCGCTCTCGGGCACGCCGCCGGCACGCCGTTCTCCGCCGCCCACACCTTCGCCCAGACCGGCCCGTTCCGCCCCGCCAACCTTGTCAGCGGCATCGAGAACGCCGTCCTGGCCGGATGCGGAACCACCCCCGGGGTCGGCGTCCCCACCGTGCTGATCAGCGGCAAGCTCGCCGCCCGGCGCATCCTCGGACCCGGGCGGGGGCGCCGCCCGTGACCCGGCGCGAACTCGACGCCGCCGGCATCGCCGACCCGCAGCTGCGCGCCGCCTACCGGCACTGCCGCAGGCTCAACGCCCGGCACGGGCGGACGTACTTCCTCGCGACCCGGCTGCTGCCCGTGCCCCGCCGCCCCGCCGTGCACGCCCTCTACGGCTTCGCACGCTGGGCCGACGACATCGTCGACGACCTGGCCCGCGGGACCCCGCCGCACGTCCGCGACGCCCGGCTCGCCCGGCTCGCGGACGCCCTCGACGACGGCCTGCGCACCGGCCGCAGCAGCGAGCCCGTCGTCCACGCGCTCGCCCACACCGCCGACCGGTACACGATCCCCGCCGGGCACTTCACCGACTTCATGGCCTCCATGCGCGACGACCTCACCGTCACCGACTACCCCACCTATGCCGACCTGCGCCGCTACATGCACGGCTCGGCCGCCGTCATCGGACTCCAGATGCTGCCCGTGCTCGGCACCGTCGCCCCGCGCGAGGAGGCCGCGCCGCACGCCGCCGCGCTGGGCGTCGCCTTCCAACTCACCAACTTCATCCGCGACGTCGGCGAGGACCTCGACCGCGGCCGGGTCTACCTGCCGGCCGACCTCCTCGCCGCACACGGCGCGGACCGCGCCCTCCTGGAGTGGAGCCGGGCCACCGGCCGGCCCGACCCGCGGATCCGCGCCGCCCTGGAAGCCGCCGCGGCCCTCACGCGCGGCGTCTACCGGGAGGCGGAACCGGGCATCGCCATGCTCGACCCGCGCTCCCGCCCCTGCATCAGGACCGCGTACCGGCTGTACGGCGCCATCCTCGACGCCGTCGCGGCCGACGGGTACGCCGTCGTCCACCGCAGGGCGGTCGTGCCGCGGCGGCAGCGGGCCCGCGAGGCGGCGGCCGGACTCGCCGGGGTCGTCGCGGCACGGCTGCGCGCCCGCCGGGCGCCCGCGCCGCGGGAGGCAGCCGCCGTGCGGGGAGAGGGAGGGACGGCATGACGGATGCAGGAGGGGCACGGCGCAGGGGGCGCGGACTGCCGCTGCGGGCGGGCCGGCGCGTGCGCTGGGAACGGCAGGCGCCCACCTGGCGCGAGGCCAGGCCGGCCCTCATCGCCGACGCCCTCAAACGCGCGGCGGCGATGCCGTCGGGCAACTGGTACGTGCTCGGCGCCTCACGGGCCGTCGGCGCCGGCGGCCGGCCGTTCGGCCGGACCATCGCGGGAACCGAGGTCGTCGCCTGGCGCGACGCCTCGGGCGCGCTGCGGGCCGGACCGGGCGCCTGCCCGCACCTGGGGGCCCCGCTGCGCGACAGCCGCGTCGTGTGCGGCGTGCTCGTCTGCCACTGGCACGGACTCGCCCTGCGCGGCGGCGAACCGTTCGCAGGCTGGGAGCCGCTGCCGGTGCACGACGACGGCGTCCTCGCCTGGGTCCGCCTCGACGCGGTGGGCGGCGAACCGCCGCTGGACCGGCCGGTCCTCCCGCCGCGGCCGGAACACGGGGCGGTCGACGCCGTGTTCGAGACGGTGGGCCGGTGCGAGCCCGAGGACGTCGTGGCGAACCGGCTCGACCCCTGGCACGGATCCTGGTTCCACCCGTACTCCTTCACCGACCTCACCGTCGTCGGGATCCCGGACGGGCGCGCGGACAGGGACGCCTTCACCGTGGACGTCTCCTTCAAGGTCGCCGGCCGGCTCGTCGTCCCCGTCCGGGCCGAGTTCACCGCGCCGGAGCCGCGGACCGTCGTCATGCACATCACCGAGGGCGAGGGCGTCTCGTCGGTGGTCGAGACGCACGCGACGCCACTGGGGGCCGGCGCGGACGGCCGGCCCCGCACGGCGGTGACCGAAGCCGTGGTGGCCGCCTCGGACCGCCGCGGCTTCGCCGCCGCCAGAGCCCTCGCCCCGGCCCTGCGCCCGCTGATCCGCTGGACCGCGGGCCGCCTCTGGCGCGACGACCTCGCCTATGCCGAACGCCGCTACCGCCTCCGCTCCACGGGCCGCTTCCCCGGCTGACCCGCGGCGCCGGGAGTTCAGGGCCCGGCCGTCAGGGAGGCGAGGGTCCTCAGGAGCGGGGAGCGGCCCCTGCGGGGGACCGTCCACAGCGGGTGCCCGCGGACACCCCACCTGTGCAGGAGGGTGTTGGCCGCCTGCATGCCCGTCGTCGCCGCGCGCTCCATGAGGGCGACGGGCAGGTCGCTGCGGACCAGGTCGCCCGCCGCCACCACGGCCGGGTGCGGGGTGCGCACCCCAGGGCGGGCCGCGTAGCCGCCGACGGGAAACAGCGGGCAGTCCGCGTGCCACTCGTGGCGGGAGTCCACGACACGGGCCGCGGCCGTCTCCGGGTAGACCTCGTGCAGCCGGTCCAGCAGGCCCCGCTCCACACCGGCGCGGTCGCCGGCCGAGGGCCCGTCCACGGCGTACGCGTGGAGTTCCACGACGCTGCCGCCGGTGCGGCCGGCCCACCGGGCGGCCTCGCCCTCCCAGCGTTCCAGGACGCTGACGTTGTCCAGCCCGCCGTACCCGCTCGTGCCGAGGAACCCCGGCCGGTCCCGGCGGACGGGCCGGTCCAGCCACAGCCGCGACACGAGGAACGGCGGCGCGGTCCGCTGGGCGGCGATCCCCGCCCGCCACGCCGCGTCGCCCAGGCCGGGGGAGCCGGCCACCAGCGACCGCAGGCCCGCGACGTCCAGGGCGAGGACCACCGCGTCGTGGTGGGCGCCCGCGCCGCCGGACTCGACGCCGAGCGTCCCGTCGGCGTGCGGGACGACCGCGTCGACCGGCGCACCGGTGCGGATGTCCGCGCCCAGGCGGTCGAGGTAGCGGCCGAGCGGCTCCCACAGCGCCTGCGGGAACGGCTCGTCGGGCAGGTCGAACAGCAGCCCCTCGGAGGAGCCGAGGAAGTAGATGTGGAACATCAGCAGCAGCTCGGCCGCCGACAGCTCCCCCGGATCGGCGAAGAAACTGCGCGAGAACACCTCGAAGGCCAGGTGGTGGGCGGCCTCCGGGAAGTTGACGGCAGCGAGGAAGTCGCGGGCGCTGACCCCGTCGTACCGCTCGTACACCTGCGGCACCTGCACGTCGAGCAGCGGCAGCGCCGCCCGCGGGTTGAGCCCGGCGAGGTCGCGCCAGCCGAACGTGGGGCTGAGCGCGACGAAGCCGAGGGCGCTCCACGGCGGCGTACGGGGGACCCGGGCGAAGCTGTCGGTCAGCCCGCCCCGGTGGCGCAGGGGGTAGTCGGGTACGGGCGTGAGCGTGGAGAGGGCCGGGTCGGCCCGGCGCAGCAGGCCGCGCAGGTTGTAGTACTGCCGGAAGAACGCGTGGAACCCGCGGCTCATCGTCACCGTCGAGCCGTCCGCGAGCTGCGTGGGCCAGCCGGCGAGCCGTCCGCCCAGCACCGGCCGGCGCTCGTACAGCGTGACGCGCACGCCGCGTTCCGCGAGGGCGGTGGCGGCGGCGAGGCCGGCGATGCCCCCGCCGACCACCGCGGCGCGCGGGGCGTCCGCCCCGGTGAAGCGGGGTCTGCCGGGCGGCGGCAGCAGGATCTCGGCGCGGCGGTCCCGGCCGCGGCGGGGCGCGCGGGGCGCGCCGGGGGAGGGGCGTACGGCGGTCGCGGCCCTCATGCGGCGGGCCCCTTCCGGGACGGCGCGGGCCGGCTGCCGAGCAGCGTGTGGACGATGCCGGTCTGCCAGCCGGCCACCGGCAGCACCCGTACGCCGGTGAACCCCGCCGCCGCCATCCGCTCCGCGAACCTCGGGGCCGTGTCGAACGCCCGTACGCTGCCGTGCAGATGGCGGTACAGGCCCCGGTTGCCCGTGAGCGTGCCGGCCGGGACGACGACGGCCCGGCACACCGCGGACCAGAGCGCCCGGTGCACGGGGGACCCGCTGAGGGTGTAGTCGTGCACCGCGAGCCTGCCGCCGTCGCGCAGCAGCGCCCGTACGGAGGCCAGTACGGCGTCGGGGCCGGACACGTTTCGGAAGAGGTAGCCGGCGAAGACCGCGTCGAACGGGCCGGTGACCCCGGCGTCGGCGAGCCGCTCCACCGGGGCGTGCACGAAACGCACCCCCGCCGGCCAGGGCTTGGCCGCGGCCCGCCGCAGCATCCCGGCGGACGCGTCGACTGCGGTGATCCGGGCGTTCGGGGCGGCGCGCAGCAGTGCCGCGGTGGAGGCGCCGGTCCCGCAGCCGGCGTCCAGGAGGTGCAGGCCGGCCCCGCCGGAGGGCAGGCGGAGCCGGCGGGCCGAGCGCCGGAGGTCGGCGTGGTAGCCGGCGTTCAGGCCGGTGAGCCGGTCGTACGTGCCGGCCGCCCGGTCGAAGGCGCGGGCGAGGTCAGTGCCCCGCAGCAGGGTCGTCGTCTGGTTCATCGGGCCTCGTTTCACGGGGGGCGGCGGGTGCGTGCCGGCGGGGCAGGAAGGGCAGTTCGGCAACGGTGCGGAGCATGGGCGCGACGGGGGTGGCGCACCCGACGAGGAGGTCCTCCCACAGGGCCGTCGTCCCGTCGAGGAAGCGCAGCACCCGTTCGGCGGGAACCCTGCGGAAGAGGTCGGTGAAGAAGCGGGGGCCGTCGATCCGGCCGGCGTCCAGGGCGCGGAGGACGACGGCGTCCATCGCCAGGGCCCGGCGGCGGTGCGGCGCGGGCAGCCGGGGGGTCCGCCCGTCGCGCAGCGCTGCGGCGACGGCCCGGGTCTGCCGCTGCACCGCGGAGAAGGTGTAGCCGGTCGAGGGCCGGGTGGCGCCGCCGGCCGCGCCGATCAGGTGGACGCGCGCCCCGGCACGGCGCGGGTAGCGCGCATCGGTCATCGGGATCACCCCCGACTCCTCGGCCCGCACCTCGAACGGCCCCAGCCGCAGCACGTCACGCGTGTAGTGCTCCAGCGCCGCGGTGTAGGCGTCGCGGGCGAGCGGGGCCCGGGAGAACTCGGTGTACTCGACGAGCGCCTCCGCCGGCCCGAGCGGCAGCACGTAGCCGAAGGCGAGCCCGCGGGCCGGCTGCGGGACCCGGAAGTCCATCAGCTCGACCGTGTCCGGGTCGAAGGCGGGGCGGGCGGTGCGCACGAACCAGCCGCGGAAGTGCTGGAGCAGCAGGGTCCGGGCCGGCGGGAGCGCGGGCAGCGGACGCGAGTCGAACAGGTGCCGGCCGCGCACGGCGATGCGGCGGCCGTCGGCCCCGGTGCACACGGCCACCGCGCCGCCGGGCGTGTCGTGCACGGCCTCCGCGGTCGCCGCCACGAGCCGGACGCCGGGCAGGCCGGCCAGCCGGGAGCGCACGGACGCCTCGAACGCGTCCGACCGCAGCATCCGGTACCGCAGCGCCCGCAGTTCGCCGTCGACGACACCGCCGTCGCGGTCCCGGACCCGCAGCCGCGCCCAGGACGCCGCCTCGGCCTCGGGATGCTCGGCCGGGCCGTCCTGCCAGAAGCACCAGGTGCGGTCGCCGGGGCGCAGCGCCTGCCGGGGCGTCTCCACGACGGCGACGGCCGGCTCCCGCCGGGCGCCGGGCAGGGTGAGCGCGTGGGCGAGCGACAGCCCCGCCGCCCCGCCGCCGACGATCACCACGTCCACGTCGACCTCCGGCCCGCACCCCACGCCCCGCCTCCCTTCCCGCGCCCATGCCGTCGGCCCCACTTCGCCGCGCACCGGCGCGGCGGATGCACCCGCTCCGGCCGGGCCGGGCGGCCGCGCAGCCGGGCGCCGAGGCGCACCGCACTTCTACCGCGCCGGACCGCCGCCGCCGCGCACGCCACGCGGTACCGGCCGGGGCGGATGGCCGGCGGCGGGCGGGGCAGGCGCGCGGTGTCGGGCCCGGCGTACCGGAGGTGGTGCAGGTGGGCGGTGGAAGGGCGTCGCTGCGGGGGCGGGTCGTCGTCGTCACCGGGGGCTCCAGCGGCATCGGGCGGGCCACCGCGCCGGCCTGTGCCCGGCGGGGGGCGTGCGTCGTGGTGGCCGCCCGCAGTGCCGGGCAGGTGGAAGGAGGTCGCCGAGTCGTGCCGGCGCCGCGGCGGCCCCGCGCTCGCCGTGCCCGTCGACGTGGCCGACGAGCAGGCCGTCGCCGGCCTCGCGCGGGCCGCCGTGGAGCGGTTCGGGCGGATCGACGCATGGGTCAACGCCGCCGGGGTCGGCATCCTGGGCCGCTTCGACCAGGTACCGGTGGCGGGAGGTGCGCCGGCTCCTCGACGTCAACGCCGTCGGCGCCCTGAACGGCGCCCGCGCGGCCGTCCCGGTCATGCGCCGCCAGGGCGGAGGCGTCCTCGCCGACGTCGCCTCCCTCCTCGGCGCGGCGGTCGCAGCCCCGTACATGGGCGCCTACGCCATGTCGAAGGCCGCACTGGCCGCCTTCGACGACGTGCTGCGGCGCGAGCCGGCCCTGCAGGGCGAGAGCCGGATCGCCGTCTGCACCGTCCTGCCCACGGGCGTCGACACCCCGTTCTTCCGGAACGCCGCCAACCACAGCCGGGTGCCGGTGGGCCCGTACGCCCGCTCGATGGCTGCCGCCCACGCGCTCGCCCCGGGCCTGCTGCGGCGGGGCATCGCCCGGCGCACCGACCGGGCCTACCTGGACCGCGGCAGGCCGAGGCTCCCGCAGGCGGGGAACCTGCACACGCCGACCGGCGCCCGCGCCGCGCTGCACGGCGGGCGCCACGGCGGTGCCCGCACCGCCGCCCGCCGGGCAGCCGCGGCAGCCGCCGCGGTGCTCGCCGTACGCGCCGCCCTGCGCGGACGCCCGGCCCCGCGGTGAGGCACGCGGCCGTGTGGGCCCGCCCCCGCGGGGTAGGCGCGACGGGCCACCCGCCTTCAGGAAGGGGAGAGCCATGGCTGTCCAGCACCGGCTGGTGCACTGCCCGCCCGAGCGCGTCTGGGGCGTCCTGTGCGACGGCGACCGGTACGCGGAGTGGGTTGTCGGCACCTACGACTCCCGGCAGGAGGACGACCGCTGGCCGCAGGAGGGCTCCGCCCTCCGCTACGTGGTGAAGGCCGGCCCGTGGACCTTCGAGGGCCGCACGGTCGTCCGCATCCACGAGCCGCCCCGCCGCCTCGAACTGGAGGCCAGGGCGGGGTCCCACACCAGCGCCCGGATCGCCATCGAACTGGTGCCGTGGGGCGACGAGACCGTCGTCGTCCTCGACGAGCACCCCCTGCGCGGCAGGGGCTGGACCTTCCACCACGCGGCCGTCGACGCCGTCTCCCAGATCCGCCACCGCGGCATGCTCTCCCGCCTGGCCCGCACCTGCGAGGAACGGGCCGGGGGCGCCGGGGCGGAAGCCGCCGGGGCCGGGTCCCATGCCTGACCCCGACGCGGTCGTCATCGGCGCCGGCCCCAACGGGCTCGTCGCCGCCAACCTCCTGGCCGACGCCGGCTGGCGGGTCGTCGTCTGCGAGGCCGCTCCCGAACCGGGCGGCGCCGTCCGAAGCGACCGGGGCCTGGATCCCTCGTACGTGCACGACCTGTTCAGCGCCTTCTACCCGCTCGCCGCCGCCTCCCCGGTCATCCGCCGCCTGGGCCTGGAGCGCCACGGGCTGCGCTGGAGCCGGGCTCCCGCCGCCGTCGCCCACCCCCTCACCGACGGCCGGTGCGCCGTCCTCGGCAGCGGGGCGGCGGACACGGCAGCGTCCCTGGAGCGTTTCGCCCCCGGGGACGGGGCCGCCTGGCACCGCATGTACGGCATGTGGGACCTGGTCCGCGACGACCTCCTCGACTGCCTCTTCACCCCCTTCCCCCCGGCCCGCGCCGGCCTCCGCCTCGCCGCCCGCCTCGGCTACACCAGGGCCCTGCACCTGGCGCGCACCCTGCTGCTGCCGGCCCGCCGCTTCGGCGAGGAGGAGTTCGACGGCGAGGGCGGCCGCCTCCTCATCGCCGGGAACGCGCTGCACGCCGACCTCGGCCCCGAGTCGGCCCTCGGCGGCGGCTTCGGCTGGCTGATGTGCATGCTCGGCCAGACGTACGGGTTCCCCGTGCCGCAGGGCGGCGCGCAGGCCCTCACCGGGGCCCTGGTGGGCCGGCTGGCGGCCCGCGGCGGCGTACTGCACTGCGGGCGGGCCGTCACCGAGGTGCTCGTGCACCGCGGGCGTGCCGCCGCCGTCCGCACCGCCGACGGCACCCTCATCCGCGCCCGGCGGGCCGTCCTGGCGGACGTCCCCGCCCCCCTCCTGTACGAGCGGCTGCTCGCCCCCGAGAACGTCCCCGACCGTATCCGGGCCGCGCTGCGGCGCTTCCAATGGGACTTCGCCACCTTCAAGGTCGACTGGGCGCTGTCGCGTCCCATCCCCTGGCGGGCGGAGGGCCCGGCCTCAGCCGGCACCGTCCACCTGGCCGACGGCCTGGACGAGCTGACGCTCTGGTCCGCGCAGATCGCCATGCACCGGGTGCCGGGCGACCCGTTCACCGTCCTCGGCCAGATGACGACGGCGGACGCCGCCCGCTCGCCCGCGGGCACGGAGTCGGCGTGGGCGTACACGCACGTCCCGCAGTCGGCCACCGGCGACGCGGGGGGCGACGGCATCACCGGCCGGTGGGACGAGCGCGAGAAGGATGCGTTCGCCCGGCGGATCGAGGACCAGGTGGAGCGCTACGCGCCCGGCTTCCGGGACGCGGTCCGCGGCCGCCGGATCCTCGCCCCGCCCGACCTGGAACGCCTCAACCCCGCCCTCGTCGGCGGCTCGGTCAACCAGGGGACGACCAGCCTGCACCAGCAGCTGGTGTTCCGGCCCCTGCCCGGCACCGGACGCCCCACCACCCCGGTCCGCGGCCTGTACCTCGCCTCGGCGACCGCGCACCCGGGCGGCGGCGTGCACGGCGCGCCCGGCGCCAACGCCGCCCGCACCGCCCTCCGGGCCCTGCGCCCGCTGCGCGGGCCGCGTCGGCGCCCCCGCACCTCCTGACGCACGGCCCGGCGGCCTGCCCTCACAGGGTGTCGGGGTCCTTCCGCTCCAGCGGCTCCAGTGCGGGCCCCTGGAGGACCGCCCCGTCGACCGCGAAGCGCGAGCCGTGGCAGGGGCACTCCCAGGTGCGCTCGGCGTTGTTGAACCCGACCAGGCAGCCCATGTGGGTGCACACCGCCGACACGGCATGCAGCCGGCCCCCGGCGTCCCGGTGCACGGCGTACGGCCGGCCGCCGGACCGGATGACGGTGCCCTCGCCGGGCTCCAGTTCGGCGACGGGGCCGCGGCTGCCGTCGCCGAGGCTCCGCAGCCGGTCCTGCACCAGGTGCCGGCCCACCTCCCACTGCGCCTTCAGGTAGGCGGGCGCCTCGCGGACCACCGGGCCGATCCGGCCGGGGTCGTAGAGCCCCGCCCACGGCTCCGGCGCGCCGGCGGCGATCGAGGCGATGAGCCGTCCGGCGAGGACGCCGCCGGTCATGCCCCAGCCGCCGAAGCCGGTGGCCACGTACACCCGCTCGCCTGCGGCGGGCAGCGGCCCGATCAGCGGCACCGTGTCGGTCGGCGTGTTGTCCTGCGCCGCCCAGCGGTGGGTGACCTCCAGGCCGGGGAAGTGCTCCGCAGCCCAGGACGCCAACTGCCGGTAGCGCTCGCCGACGTCCGTCTCCGAGCCCGGGGTGAAGGCCTCGCCGGTGACGATGAGCAGCCGCTCGCCCTCCCGGCCGGACGGCGCCGTCCGCACCGACCGGGTGCCGCCCTCCCGGGTGATGTACATGCCCTGCGGGTCCGCCGCGGCGGGCACCACGCCCGCGACGACGAGGTCGCGGTGCTGGTCGAGCCGGGTGGCCAGCAGCGCGTGGTCGAACAGCGGGTGGTGCGCGGCGACGACCACGGTGTCGGCGGTGACGACCGCCCCGGACTCCGTGGCCAGGTGGTGCGGCGTCCCCCGGCCGAGCCCGGTGACCCGCGTGTGCTCGAAGATGCGGCCGCCGTGCGCGACGAGGTCCTCGGCCAGCCCGCGCAGGTACGCGAGCGGGTGGAACTGGGCCTGCCCGGCGGCCCGTACCGCGCCCGCCACCGGGTACGGCAGCCCGGTCTCCGTCACGAACGACACGTCGAGGCCGGCCGCGCGGGCCGCATCGGCCTCGGCCCGCAGCTCCGCCACGCCCTCCTCTCCCGTGCAGTAGGTGTATGCGGCACGGTCTTCGAGGGAGCAGTCGATGCCCAGCGCGGCGGCCGTCTCCCGCACGTGCGCCAGAGCGGCGCTGTGGGACCGCGCGTACAGGGCCGCGGCCTCCTCGCCGCGGCTGTCCAGCAGCTTCCCGTAGACCGACGGGTGCAGGGCGGTGAGCTTGCCTGTGGTGTGCCCCGTCACCCCTCCGGCGGTCCGCAGCGCCTCCAGCACCACCACGCGGTGCCCGGCCCGGGCCAGCTCCCAGGCCGTGCTCAGCCCGGCGATGCCGCTGCCGATGACGGCCACGTCCGTCTCCAGCCTCCCTTCGAGGGCGGGGCGCGGCGGCAGCGGCGCGCTCTGCGTCCAGTACGAGTCCCATTCCGGAGCGGAGTCAGCGTTCATGCGCGGCGGCTGCCCCGGAACGGCCGCCGCAATCACGCCTGCCCCCGCCGACCGGGGTTGCACCGGGCGCGGGGCGGGCAGCCGCCGGCCATGAGCACCACGGGACCCGCGGACGCGGCGGCAGCCGGCCCGGCCGGGGACGGCCCGCCGGGACCGGCGGACCCGGAGGCCCTCGCCGCCTGGGTGGCCGACCCGTCCGTGTCGCCCGGCCCACGGCCGGCCGCACCAGGCCTCCGGCACCCTGGAAACCGCCGGACGACAGGTCCCGGGTGACCCTGCTCCGGGGTGCCCGTGCCGGTCGCCTGTGACCTCCGCGGGCGGCCGCCGGCGGAGAACACCGTTCGTCAGACCGGGTACAGCCGTTCCAGGACGCGCTCCTCGTACCGGACGCGGGCCTGGGAGAAGTCGTACGGCATCCTGCCGACGGCCTCCCGTGTGCTCGTCGCCGTGCTCGCCGCCCACTGGACCACATGCCGCCACGTCACATGCAAACCCCGCCGCCGCGGACGTGCCGGCCGCTCCGGGCGGACCGGCCGCCGGCCGGTCTCCGCATCCGGCCGCGGTCGGCCGGCCTGACCGGCCTCCCGCGCAACGGCTCCTGCCCGGCCCGCACGCCGGTCCGCCCGCGTCCGCCGCCGGCACCGCACCGACCTGCCCTGTCGGCCGGCGATTCCCCGGCCGGCGCAGCCTCACGGCAGCGCCCCTGGAACCGCACCCGCCCCCCTCCGGCCCCCGCGCCGGCCCGTCACCCCGCGGGCGCCCAGGCGGCGTGCAGCCGCCCCTCGAACCACAGCGCCCCGGCGAGGTCCGCTGCGAGCACCGCATAGCGCCAGGCGGCCCCCTCCACAGGCGCCCCCGCGTACAGCACGACCCCCTCGCAGCGCGCCGGATCGTAAGCGAGCCCCTCCGCCCGGAGCCGGGCCACCGCCGCATCGAAGCGGAGGCCGGGCTCCGCCCGCACCCGGCCCGTCGCCCAGGCCCGCTCCCCGTACCCGGCCGCCGCGGCGAGGCGGGCCGCCATCGCCTGCGGCGTCGTCGTCGCCGTACGCCGGACGTTGCTCTCCCCGGCGTACGGGACGCCGTCCGCCGACACCATCGCGTCCAGGCCGAAGGGCCCCGCGTACCCGCGCTCGGCGAGGTACCGGCCCAGCGCCCCGCCCCATTCCTCCAGCACCGCCCCCAGGCCGGCGGACGCCTCCGGCAGCGGCGCCGCATAGCCTGCGAACGCGCCCTCCACAGTGCGCATCTCGCCCGTGAACACGGTGCGCGGCCCGTCCGGGCCCGTCTCCATCTGGACGCTCACCGAGCGGACCGCGTCGATCCGCTCCTCGACCACCCAGAGCCCCTGCTCCCCGCCGACCGCGGCCAGGCCGCGCGCCGGCCGCGGCCCGGCCGCCGCCGACAGGAAGAGCATGCCGTGGCCGCCAGCCGACCGGTCGGGCTTGACCACCACCTCGCCGTGCGCGCGCAGCATCTCCGCCACCGCCTCGGCCGCCCCGCCGCGCCGGCACACCCGGCCGTCCGGCATCCGCATCCCCAGCACGCGGCCCGCCTCACGGAATCCGGCCTTCGTGTTGAGCAGCCTCGTCACCCCGAGCGCCGCCTCGGCGTCGTCCGCCGTCGCGTACGGGTGGACGGACGCGCCGAGCCCGCGCGCCAGGGCCACCGCGGAGGCGTCCAGGGCGGTCGGCAGGACCGCCGCCGGCTGCCGCAGGCCCGCGGCGCTGACCGCCGCGACGGCGGGATGCGGCCCGGGCCGCGCGGCCGCCGCCCCGAAAGCCCCGGGATCGGCGACCACGGCGAGCGACGCCCGGGGGACGCCCGTCAGGGCGCAGGCGTACGCGAGGAACTCCTCGCCGATCTCCACCGGGGACACCAGCACGTCCCCGGGACGCAGCAGCCACACCTCGCGCGGGGCCTGCTCCGCCCAGGCGCGCAGCGCGCCGCCCTCGGCGGGGTCGACCGCGAGGTCGGAGACGAGGTTGGCGTAGTGCACCAGGGAGCCGGTCATCGCGCCCCGCCCGGCGGCTGCGGCCCCGGCCGAGGAGGCCGCGGCGCGGTGGGGCCCGCCCGCACAGGCCCTGCCCGGCGGAGCCCTGCCCGTGCGAGGCCGATGCCGCCCGGCGCGCCCGTGACCAGGGCGAGAGGCCTGGCGCCGGTCATCGGGAGCACCCCCTCCGCATCCGCGGGACTGGTTGTTCCCCATGTGCCCCGGAACGCCGGGCCGATGCCGCCGAAGCGGCGGAAACCGGCGTGCGCCCGGCCGCTGCGACGGGGCAGGCTGCGGACCCCGGCGGCGCGGGCCATGATGGCGGCGTGCCCGCCCCCCGGCGCCTCGCCCCCGCCCCCGCGGCCGCGCCCGGCCGCCTCGACTCCGCGCCCACGCCGCGCACCGCCGTGGCTGCCCCCGGCCGCCCTCTGGCCCGCCATCCAGGCGGTCCGCGCGGAGCACGACCCGCAGATCCGCCGGTGGCCGCCGCACGTGAACCTGCTCTTCGGCTTCGTCCCCGAGGAGGAATTCCCCGCCGCCCTGCCGCTGCTCGCCGCCGCGGCCGCCGAGTGCGAGCCGTTCGATGCGCGGCTGTGCGGAGTCCGCTCCTTCCGGCACCGCGCCTACTCCACCGTGTGGCTCGACCCGGCCGCGGCCGGCACCGCGCCCTGGACCCGCCTACGGGCCGCACTGGCCGAGCCCTTCCCGGCCTGCACGGACCGCTTCCCCCGCTTCACCCCGCACCTGTCGCTCGGCCGCACCCGCTCGCCGCAGTCGCTGGCCGCCGAGTGCGCCGCCCGGATCGGCGTGCTCCACGCCCGTGTGGACGGCATCGCGGTGCTCTCCCGCCGCGGCGACGGGCCGATGCGGACGCGCGCCGTGATCGCCCTCGGCGCCGGGCCCGCAGGGGACCGGCCCGAACCGGGAGGCCGCGACCGGACGTGACCCGGCCGGCCGTCAGCGCAGGTCGAACCGCATCAGGACGCGCGGATGCCCGGCCAGGACGGAGGAGGTGTCCGCCCGGTACACGAACCCGGCGCGCTCGAAGTTCTTCCGCAGACCGGCGTACGCCATCGTCAGATCGACCTTGGCGTCGCCACTGTCCAGCGGGTACGCCTCGACGACCGGAGCGCCCTGCGCCCGCGCGAACTGCACCGCACCCGCGATCAGCGCATGCGAGACGCCCTGCCCGCGGTGCCCGGGCCGCACGCGGATGCACCACAGGGACCACACCGGCACGTCGTCCACGTGCGGAATGGTGCGGCTGCGCGCGAAGGCGGTGTCCGAGCGCGGCGCCACGGCGGCCCACCCCACCGGGACCTCGCCGTCGTACGCGAGCACGCCGGGCGGCGGCCCCGTCCGGCACAGCTCGGACACGTACGCGCCGCGGGCCGGACCGCGGAGCTCGTTGTTCAGCTTGGACGGGATCCGATAGCTCAGGCACCAGCAGACGTTGGCACCGGGCGACTTCGGACCGAGCAGCGCCCGCACGTCCTCGAACACGGACGCAGGACGGACATCGAGAGACATGCCGCCACCCTGCCACGCCGGCCGGCGCCCGGCACGGGCCGCTGCGAACTGTGCACCGCGGGCTGCTACGTTGGCCGTTCGCTCCGGACGCCCGTCCGGGGCCCGGGCGGGGGAGACACGGGCAGTGCGAGGCACAGGGGGCAAGGCGGCCAAAGCGGCCGTTCTGTTGGCGGGACTGGCGGGACTGGCGGCCTGCGGGCCCGCGGAGTCGAAGGGCGCCTCCGCGGCGGGGGCTTCGCAGGCGTCCTCGGCGGGAACGCCCGCGCCGAGTGCGGACGCCGCCTCCGCGGCCCCGCCGGCGGGGTCCGCCGGAGCGGCCGGCAGCCCGTGCACGCTGCCCGTCGCCTTCGACCTGGCGCAGGACTGGAAGCCGAAGGCCGTCACGCACGCCGGCGACGAGGAGTTCGCCGCCCTGTTCAAGCAGGGTGGAACGACCCTGGCCTGCGAGATCGACGCCAAGCCGGCCGGGCACCTCGGCTTCCTGCGCGTCTGGGTCGCCGACACGCCCACCGCGGCCGGCGACGCCCGCCGCGTGCTGGAGGCCTTCATGGCCGGGGAGAAGGCCAAGGGCGCACCCGCCTACGCCGACCTGCGGGCCGGGACCGGCGACAGCAGCCTCCCGGCGGTCGAGGCCCGGTACGAGACGGCACCGCTCGACGAGCCGAAGAAGGAGCGCGCCCTGGCGGTGGTCACCCCCGGCGGCAAGGCCGTCGTCCTCCAGCTGGGCGGTTTCGACACCGCGGAGCACGACGCGATGCTGCCCGCCTACCGGATGGCCGTCCGGTCGCTCCGGCCGACCGGCTGACCCGCCCCGGCCGCCGCTCCCGACACGGCCTCAGGCCCGCCTGCGGCCCGGGGCCCCGTATGCCGCCGGCCCAGGGCCGGCCCGGGGCCACAAGCGGAGTCACACGGTGTCCGGGGTCCTCACCACGCACAGGGCCCAGATGACGGCGGTGTACATGGCGATGGCCACGAGCGACCACAGCGGGTAGTACGGCAGGGACAGGAAGTTGATGATGACCAGGATGCCCGCGAGGACGACCCCGCCGACCCGCGCCCACCGCGACGGCTTCATCAGGCCGAGGCCGATGGCGACGGCGAGGAGGCCGAAGACCAGGTGCAGCCATCCCCAGGCCGTCAGGTCGAACTTGAACAGGTAGTTGGGCGTGCTGACGAAGACCTCGTTCCGCGCGATGGCCATCAGGCCGCGGAAGAAGTCGAGGATGCCGAAGACGATCAGCATCACGGACGCGAAGACGACCAGACCGCTCGCGAAGGGGTGGTACCCCTCCCGGCCCGTCTGCGTGGTTGTCATGGCTTCGACTCCGATCGTGGGCGTTCCCCGAGTGCCGGCACCCGCGAGGGGTGCCGGAACCGACTGTGCGGCACGGACGGCCCGGGCGGATCACCCGCGGGAGGTGAGCCGTGCGTACCAGGCGGACCCGGCCGCCCACTGCCCGAGGGCCAGCCCGGCGACGGCCACCACGAACGCCGCGACGAGCCAGGTCAGCAGGGTGAAGACCGGGCCGAGCATGCCGAACTCCTCATACCCGCGCCTCATCGCGACCGGCATCACGAGCCCCGACGCGTACGCGAAGAGGACCATTCCCGTCCCGGTGAGCAGCGCGCCCGGCAGCAGCGGAAGCCAGCCGATCCGCGCGCACAGCATCAGGTGCTGCGTCCACCACCACAGCAGGACGGACACCGCCAGCGACAGCAGGAAGCCGGGCGCCGGCCCCCACCCGAAGCCGCGGCGCAGCGGCGCCTGAGCGAACAGCACCACCAGCCACACGGCAAGCCAGGCAACCCAGCGCCACGCCACGCTGAGGATGCTCGCCTTCGGCAGGCGCCAGCACCGTTCGCACACGGCCTGCAGGGCCCGGCTCACCGCCGTCGCCGACAGCATCGCCACGACGATCCCCACGGCTCCCGACGCGTCGCGCACCGTACCGCTCGCGCCGTACGCGGTGCGCACCTCCTGGAGGGTGTCGCCGCTGATGCCGAGGACCGCGGTCAGCGACTCGGACATCAGCTCCTTCATCGGCGGCGGCGCGAACGCCGCCACCACGAGGAGGAGGGGGATCGCGGCCAGGAAGGTCTGGGCGGCCAGCCGGAACGCGCTGTCCAGCGGGTTCACCTCCATGAGGCGGCCGGTGAACCGCCGCAGCCGCGCCCGCGCCGCGGGCAGCCTCATCCCGGGCGCAGGCCGGATCCGTGCCCCGTCCCGTTCCCGCCCGTACCGCGGCGGGAATCACCCGTGGCCGCGGCGAGGATGCCCAGGACGACCAGGAGGAGGACGACGATGCCGAACACGAGGGCCACCACTCCCGGTGTCGGGTAGTTCCACAGCAGCAGCGCGAGCGCGCCGCCGGCGATGACCAGGCCGGTCGTCCACGCCCGGTGCTCCTGCAGCCAGTGGCCCGTGGAGCCCGTGCGCATGCCCAGGTGTTCCAGGGCCCGGCCGGCCGCGCCGGTGGAGCGGACCCCGGTCCGGCGGACGAGCCGGGCGCCGCGCCCGGGCCCGTACAGGTAGGCGGCCAGCGCGGTCACCACGGACAGGACGAGGAGCGTGCGCGTGCTCAGCCGCAGGAAGCGTACGAACGTGTCGTACACGGCGGCTGCGGCGTCCGGCGGGAGGGTCGCCGGGGGGACCGAGTCGAGGTAGATCCGCCGGGCCACGGCCAGGCCGACGAGCAGCAGGAGCATCATCACGAACACCCCGACGGCGGTGGCCATCAGCCACACCCGGTGCGCGGGAGCGGCCCACACACCCAGGGCGGCCAGCACGAGCACGGCGACGGGCAGCCACACGCCGAGGGTGTTCAGCAGCCGCATCGCGTCCTGGGCCTCGTTGAGCTTGTCGACCTGGAGCAGCGGCACCTGCTTGTTCACCTCGGGTATGGCGGAGGCCTTCCCGAAGCCGGACTCGACGAGGCGCTGCTTGAGCTCGTCGGTCAGCGTGCCGATGTCCAGCACGATGGTGTCCCCGCTGGCCTGGACGGCGCTCGACCCCTCACCGGTCAGCACCTTCTCCACCGCGGCCTGGGCCCGCCGGTTGGCCTCCGTCCACACCGTCTCGAACTGGTCGCTGGTGACGACCTTCGACACGACGGCGCGGACCGCGGAGGTCAGGGCGCTCCTCAGCGGGCCTTCCAGCGCGTCGGACCTCTCCACCACGGCGGGCGGGGCGTCCGCCTGCTCCAGGGCCCGCTGAAGGGCCTCGGTGACGGCCTTGACGTCGACGTTCGCGACCACCGCGTTCGTCAGCTTGTCGGTGACCGCGTTCTGTACGGCCGGTTCCTGCGCGAGCGGGGCGACCGTCTGCACGTACCGGTCCTGGTCGGAGACCGTGTTGTGCAGCCAGGCCGCGATGACGCCGACCGGCGACAGCAGCAGCGCCAGCAGGAGCAGGACCGTCGCGCCGGTGTAGCGCAGCCGCCGGTGGCGTACCGCGGCGGACTTCCGCAAGCGTTCGTACTCCGCGCGCTCCTGCGGGGTCAGCGGGCGTTCCGCGGCGGGGGTCCCGCCCTCGTCGGGGCCCGGTGCGGTGGGGTCCATGCTTCCTCCTCACTGCCGCCCGGCGCGCCGGTGTTCGCAGGCGGGCAGCCCCGGCGACGGCACGGTCGGACCTCCACCGTGCCCATCGCGCACGGCCGCCTGCCTCACCCGTCCCAGGTGAGGCAGGCGGCCGGACACGGCGGCGCGGGCGGGCAGGTCAGGGCGAGGCCGGCGCCTCCGCCGTGCTGCCGGGCCGCTCTGCGGGCAGCCAGCGGCTGAAGGGCAGGCAGACCAGGGTGATGCCCCCGACGGCGAGGATCGCCGTCTTCAGGCCCCCGAGCTGCGCCTGCGCGTACTCGTCGACGAACGCGTCCGCCTCCGCAGGGGGCACTCCGGCGTCCTCCGCCGCCGCGCGCACCTGGTCGGTGGACAGGAAGCTGATGCCCTGGTCGATCGCGATACCGGTCTGCTCGCGCACCGCATCGGAGATGTCCGGGTTGTCCTCGATCTGCCGGACGAAGACGGCGGAGAGCGCGACGACGAGCACCGACCCGATGAGGGCGGTGCCGAGCGAGGAGCCCAGGTTCTGCGCGGTGTACTGCAGGCCCCCGGCCTCGCTGCGCCGGTCCTCCGCGACGCTCGACTGCACGACGTTGCCCAGCTGGGAGGCGAGCAGGCCCATGCCGAGGCCGAGGACGGCCATAGCGCCGGCGAAGGACGCGTCGTCGAGGTCCGGCCGGATCGCCGCCAGCAGCCAGAGGATGGCGGCGAGCAGGACGAGCATGGCGACCCTCACCACAGTGCGCGGGGAGGCCACCCGGCCGAGCAGCGGGCCGCTCATCGCGGAGAGGAACATCATGACGGACACCGGCAGCAGCCGCAGGCCCGTCTCGAAGGCGTTGAGCCCCTGCACGATCTGCAGGTACAGCGGGATGACGAAGAACAGCCCCAGCAGGATCAGGTTCTGACCCAGCAGCATCGCGAGCCCCGCCCGCAGCGGAGGGACGCCGAACAGGGAGAAGTCGACGAGCGCGTCCCGGCCCCCGGCCTCGCGCCGCCGCTCCCACATCCGGAACAGCCACAGCAGGCCGCCGCCGGCGGCGACGACGAAGAGGGTGGGGGAGAAGCCGAAGACGGTGAACGGCGCGTCGCGCGGCTCCAGCCACCCCCACGTGCCGCTCTGCAGGATGCCCAGCACCACCCCGCCCAGCCCGAGCGCGGACAGCACCGCGCCCACCCCGTCCAGCCGGGGCGGCCGGGCGGGCCGGGGCGGCTCCGTCACCCACCGCACCACGCACAGCATCGCGACCACGAGCACGACCTCGCCAGCGAAGACGACGCGCCACGTCAGATACGTCGTCACCCAGCCGCCCAGCAGCGGCCCGATCGCGATGCCCGCCCCGGCCAGCCCGCCGATCACCCCGTAGGCGACGGCCCGGTCACGGCCCTGGTAGGCGCCCGCCACAAGGGCCGCCAGGGCGGGCAGGACCAGGGCGGCGCCCAGGCCCTCGATCACCGACCAGCCGATCGTCAGGACCCACAGCTCCGGCGAGACCGCCGTGATGGCCGAGCCCACCGCGTAGATGCACAGCCCCACGGTGAAGGCGCGGCGGCGGCCCACCATGTCGCCGATCTTCCCGCCCGTGATCATCAACGCCGCCATCACCAGCGTGTACAGGGTGATCACGGCCTGGATGGCGGTGACGTCGGTGTCGAAGTCCTCCACCAGCGCGCTGATGGAGACGTTCATGACCGAGGTGTCCAGCACCATCAGGAACTGCGCGGCGCCCAGCACCAGCAGAGCCCGCCATCGCCGCACTGCGCACCTCCCGGACCGGGACCGCCCCCGGAGCGTGACGGTCACCACCTGCCCACACGGTACGGACCCCCCGGGCGCGGGCCGCGCATTTGCCGACGCATGTCACCTGGCCGGGCCCGGCCGCGCCGGACGGGAGCACGCGGGCGAGCGCTCCGGCGGGGGCGGGATCCCGCGTACGGGCCGCCGCGGGCCGGGCCGGGCGATACCGTAAGGGGGCCAGCCAGTTGAACTCCCAGGAGCTCCCGATGAGCGAACAGCCGGCCCCCGCCGCCCGGCAGCAGCTGGATCCCGCAGCCGCCGACGCGGTGCGCGCGTACGCCGCCCGCACCCGGGCCGGCGCCGACCGGTTCGCCGCCGCCCTGGAGGACATCGCCGCCAACGGGCTCCCCGCGCCGGAGGACTGCACGCCCTGGGAGGACCTCCGCGAGGCGCACCTGGCCCGCCTGGCCGCCCAGAGGCCGGCCGTCGCCTGACCCGGCGGCCCGCGACTCCGCGTGGGACCGGCGGGCGGGCCCGCCGACCGCCGGTCAGCCGCCGTCCGAGGGCAGCCAGCAACCGTGCAGGCCCAGCGGGACCCGTACGGGGATCCGAGCCCGGGCCACCGGCCCGGACTCGGGTTCCCCGGCCGCGAAGACGAGGAACCAGCTCGTGCCGTCGGTGCGGTCGGTGGCGAACGTCAGCCAGTACCCGCGGTCCTCGGACCCGCTGCCCGGCTCGGGCGCGAAGACGGGCTCGCCGACCGCGAGGTCGCCCGCCGCCCACACCTGCGAGGAGCCGGTGCCGGTGTCGTACCAGCGCACCGCGTCGTACTCGCCGGTCAGCAGGTCCGCCCGGCCCGTCCCGGAGGCGAACGCGGCGCGGCGGTGGGGCCGGCCGAGGAGCCGGTCGTCGATGCGCGGGAACTCCACCCGGCAGTCGTCCAGCAGCGCGCGGGACAGGGTGCCGGAGGCCGGGTCGATGCGGGCGCGGGCCGGCCCGCCGGTCACCTCCGCCGCACCGTCCCCGCCCTTGTCGCCGCTGCCCAGGGTCAGCCGGCTCCACTCCACGTAGTCCAGGACCACCGCGGCGTCCGCCCCGGCGCCGTCGTCGTACGCGTTGACGGTGTGCCACAGCCAGAAGGCCTCGCCCTCCGCCCACCGCACCGGCCCGCCGTCCCTCGGCACCAGCGCCACGCGCGTGCCCCGCTCGGGCCGCCACGCGAGGAAGGAGCCCCCGGCCGCGGCGGCACGCAGGTCGAAGAAGGCGGGCGCGAGGACCAGGACCACGTATCGGGCGGTCAGAGCCATGTCATGGATCATCACCGGCTGGTCCGCGCCGTCGACGGGAGTCGGCCCGCGGGTGACGGCGCCGTCGCGGCCGATGACCGACCAGGTCAGGTACGGGGGCTCCAGGGCGTAGCAGAAGACCACCATCTCGCCCGTCACGGGATCGGTCTTGGGGTGGGCGGTGATCCCCGCCGGCAGGGCCCCGCCGAAGTCCTCGCGGCCGAGCGTCGCCAGCTCCGCGTCGATACGGTACGGGCACGCCGACTCGGCGAGGGCCAGCATCCGCCCCGCGTGCCGGACGACGTTGATGTCCGGCAGGTCCTTGAAGGTGCCGGCGAGCAGCGGCCCGACCTGGTCCGCATCCGGTGTGATCATCGATTCGAGCCCGCCCCACAGGGCCCGCCCGGCCCTCTCCTCGGCCGCCATCGCCGGGGTGCGGACGAAGCGGTTGCGGTAGCGGGCGCGGCCGCCGGAGAGGCGGACGCCGTGCAGCATGCCGTCGCCGTCGACGGGGTACAGGTACGACCCGATCGGCGTGAAGCGCGGATTGGGCCCGTTGCGCAGGTACAGGCCGTCGAGGGCGTCCGGGATCCGGCCGCTCACCTCCAGCTCCTCGACGTCGACCTCCTCGCTGACGGGGGCGAAGGGGCCCAGCAGGTGCGGGACGCGGGTGGGGTCGAAGCGGGGCGGCGACTGCGTGTTCACGGCTACCTCCGGCCTCGCCCGCGGCACCGGCGCGGTCGGGAGGGAGGAATCCCGCCGGCCCGCGGACGCGTGTGTCGCCTTCCAGTCAAACGCGGACCGCCCGGGCGTGCCAGGCGCACACGCCACGGAGCCGCGGGGAGGCCGGCCCGTAAAGGGAGTGCGGAGACGCCGACCCCTCGGTGATCATCAAGTCCGCGCGGCCGCGGACCGGCCGCGGCATGACCGTCCGCACACCGCGGCGGCCGACGAGCTCGCAGGAGAACAATGCACTTCCGCTCTGTCACCGAGGCCGACCTCGACCGCGTCGCGGCGGTGACCGTCGGGGACCCCGTCGGCTCGATATCCGCCGACCGCTACCGCGACGAGCTCGCCCAGGGCATGTACCGGCCCGAATGGTCCTGGATCGCCGAGGACGGCGACGGCATCGTCGGACGGGCGCTGTGGTGGGGGCGGCCCGACAGCGGACACCCCGTGGCCCTGGACTGCCTGCACGTCGACGCCTCCGTACCGGACCGGGCGGCCCTCGCGACCGGGCTGCTCAAGGCGGGCCTGGAAGCCTTCGCGGCCCAGGGCGCGCCGGCGACCCCGCTGTACAACCTGGCGCTGCCCGCCGACTGGCGCGACCGGCCGGACGTCACCGCCGCCGTGTCCTGGCGGACCGCCGCCGCGCACGCCGCCGGCCTGACCGACGAGGTGGAGCGGCTGCGCCTCGAATGGACCCCGCAGAGCGGGACGCCGGTGCCCGCGGGGCGGCTGGTCTTCCACGAGGGGACCGACGAGGAGTTCCTCGACGCCTTCCGGCGTATCGCGGAGGGCAGCCTGGACGACGAGACCCGCCGCAGCCTCGCCCGCGAGGGGGCCGAGGCGACCGCCCGCGGCGACATGGAGTTCTACCTGTCCTGCCCGGGGGAGCGCTCGTGGTGGCGCCTGGCCCGCACCCCCGGCGGCGAGCTCGTCGGGCCCGCCGTGCCGTCCGCGACCCCGTACCACCGCAACGTCGGCTACCTCGGCGTCGTGCCGGAGATGCGCGGCCGGGGCCACGTCGACGAGATCCTCGCCTGGATCACCCGGTTCCATGCCGAGGCCGGCGCACAGCGCGTCACCGCCACCACGGACACCGGGAACACGCCGATGGCGGCCGCCTTCGCCCGCGCCGGATACCGGACCGCGGAGATCCGCCTGATCCACTCGGCGCCGGCCCGCTGACGGCGGAGCCCGCCACGCGGCCCCCACGGGGGCCGCCTCCCGTCCCCGGAACCCGCGGAGGCTCAGCGGGCCTCGCCGCCTGCTCCGCCCGAGCCGCCCCGTTTCGTCCGGAAGGACCGGGCAAGACGCATGGCGAGCCCTCCCGGCCGACCCACCGCCGGGGGGCGGCCCCCGCGCCCACGACCAGGGGAGGATCCATGGACCACGCGCGTGCTCCGGCACTGGAAGCCCTGGAGGAGTCCGCCGAGTGGCTGCGCGCCCGCCGGCACGTCGACGCGGGCGGCTCCGACGCCTGCCGGATCAGCGCGTCGATCACCCACGCCGACGACGACACCACCGAGGAGGTGCTGCTCGCCGCGCTCCGGGCTCTGGCCGGCCACGCGGACTCCCTGGAACGGCAGCCGCCCGTCCGCCTGCCCGACCCCTCCGACCTGGAGCTCGAACAGGCCGTGCTTCCGCGCGACGCGTTCTCCGGCCCGGCGGAGCACGTCCCCGCCGAACGGGCAGCGGGGCGGATTTCGGCCGAGCTGCTCAGCCCGTACCCGCCGGGCGTCCCGGCCGTCGCCCCCGGCGAGGTGATCACCGGGGAGGTCGTCGACCACCTGCAGAGCGGCGCCGCCCACGGCGTGATCGTCCCCGACGCCGCCGACACCTCCCTGCGCACGCTGCGTGTCGCCGCGGACACCCGGGCGGCCGCATAGGGCGCCCCGAAGAGGCCTCCGGCACCCCCAAGGCCGCTGACGTGGCGAAATCCGACCCCTTCCGCAGGGAAATCCGGAGCCGGACCGCTTAGCCGCGCGGATGCGGGGCAGTGGCGCGGAAAGCGTCCGCCGTCAGCAGAAAGGGCCTCACCATGCTTCGCTCCGCAGCAGTTGCCGAGTCCGTCCGCCCGGCCGACCTCGACGAGGCGGTACGGGGAGCGGACCCGGGAGCCGGTGGAGCCGCCGGCTCCCTCGACCTGCTGCCGCCCGACACCCCGCCGCGCGAGATGGCGCCGGCCGACGCGCGCGAGCTGTCGAAGCTCTTCCTCGTCCGGCTCCGCGCGCTGGAGGAGGGCACCAGCGAGTACCAGTACGTGCGCGGCACCCTCATCGAGATGAACATCTCGCTGGTCCACTACGCCGCGCGCAGGTTCCGCAACCGCACCGGCCAGGGCCGGGTGGAGCTGGACGACATCGTGCAGGTCGGCACCATCGGGCTCATCAAGGCGATCGACCGCTTCGACCCGGACCGCGGGGTCGAGTTCACGACGCTCGCCCTGCCGTTCATCGTGGGCGAGATCAAGCGGTACTTCCGCGACGCCACCTGGGCCGTGCACGTGCCGCGGCGGCTCCAGGAGCTGCGCACGGAGATCGCCAAGAGCCAGGAGGCGCTCTCCGACCTCCTCGGCCGCTCCCCGACGGTCGCGGAGATCGCCGGCGACCTCGGCATCGGCGAGGAGGACGTGATCGAGGGCATGGTCGCCGCCAACGGCTACAGCTCGGAGTCCCTCGACGCCGCCGCGGACTCCGAGGCACAGCCCGGCTCCGCCCGCCCGGGCCGGCGTACCCTCGCCGACACGCTCGGCGAGACCGACCCCGCCATGGAGCTCTTCGAGGACTTCACCACCCTCGCCCCGCTCCTCGCCCGCCTGGACGACCGGGACCGCCGCATCCTGGCCATGCGGTTCGGCAGCGAGATGACCCAGGCCGCGATCGGCGCCGAGCTCGGCATATCGCAGATGCAGGTCTCCCGCCTGCTCTCGCGGATCCTCACCCGCCTGCGGGAGGGCATGCTCGCCTCCTGACCGCCCCCGCGGGCACCTCCCGGCGCACCGGCACGGTACACGGCGTACCGTGCCGGTGCGCCGGCCTGTGCGGCGTCTCAACAGAGTCTGCGGGGCGGCGCCGCGTACCGGCGGGAGGAGCCCCGCAGGGCCGGGACACGAGAAAGGGCCGACGGGCGGAGTGCGCCCACCGGCCCGCCGCTTCGGCGGCAGCGTGCTCGTACGGTCTGACTGCCGGATGCCCTGGCCGCCTGTCCCGCACGGCTCAGGGGCGGCCGGGCGCCAGCCGGGCGACGTCGAACTCCGCCCAGATCGCCTTGCCCATGCCGTGCCGTTCGGCGCCCCAGCGGTCGGACGTCCGCTGGACTATGAACAGCCCGTGCCCGCCGGGCAGGGCCGGCTGGTGCGGGCGCCGCGGCGCCGGCAGCGTCGGATCGCCGTCGCTGACCTCGACCCGCAGCCTCGACTCCGTGGCGTGCAGGACCAGTTCCAGCGGCCCGCCTGCGTGCAGCATGGCGTTGGCGACGAGTTCGGCCACGACGAGGACGATGTCCTCCACGACCCCCTGGTCCACCCCGTACGAGGTGTCGGACCACGACCAGTCGTCGAGCGCCTGCGAGGTGAATCCGCGGGCGCGCGCCACCGGCTTGGGGAGTCCGGCCAGCGGCAGGCGGCGCCGCTGGCCGCCCGGCGGCAGCGTGCTCTCCTCGGGCCGGCCGTCGTCAAGGGTGCCCGGGCTGGTCGTCATGTGCGGGTACCCCTCCGAATCAGGCGTGCCGTGCTGGCCGTGTTGGCGGTTCGTCCGGTCGGATGCCCCGGCACGCCCGGATCATTCCCCCCGGGTGCGCGTACGAACGGGCCGGTCATACCGCGAGGGCCGCGTCGACCGAGTCGTGGATGGAGAACACGGCTCGCGCACCGGTCAGTTCGAGGACGCGCATGACCGTCGGGGCGACCGCGGCGAGGCGGAAGTCGATGCCCGCCTCCAGGGCCGCCGATCGTGTCCTGAGCAGCAGGTTCAGGCCGGAGGAGTCGCAGAACCCGACCTCCTCGAGGTCGACCACCAGCACGGGCGGCCCCTGCCCCAGCAGCCCCGACAGCGACTCCTGCGCGGGTGCGAGCGTCTCGATGTCGAGGTCCCCTGCCACACGGCAGACCGCTTCGCGGCCCTGCGTGTGGCGGACCTGCACCGTCAGCGGTGCCTCCTGCGGGTGTCCGGTCGTCATACCGGCTCCCTGCTCGTTCTCGGCTGGCATGGGTGTCGTTCCTCCAGAGAGTGCCCCTCGACTTTACGCAAGCCGCCCCCGCACGGCCAAGCCCCGGCCGCAGCATGCGGGCGGCAGGGGGCGTCACAGGGCGCGGCCATACGGGTTCCTCCGTCGGGACGGCGGGCGGTCCGCCCCCGGATACCCCCGAACGGGCGAACGATGCGCGCCCGCGGCGGAAAATCCTGCGAAGCGGCGAACATCACGCGGCGTCCGGCCGCCCGCCGGGCTCCCGCTCCCGGACGAACACCCCGACGAGGCACGTGTCGTCGTCGGTGTCCGCACGGCTGTAGCGCAGCAGGTGGTCCAGGTGGTCCTCCAGGCCCGCGGGGCCGCCGTCCACGTGTCCGGCCTTCTCCGACAGCGAGATCAGACTGGTCAGCGACGCCTGGAGCGACTGGTCGCGGCGCTCGATCAGCCCGTCCGTGTACAGGACGAGCAGGTCGCCCGGGCACAGGTGGATCTCGGTCTCCTCGTATTCGGCCTGGTCCAGAACGCCCAGCAGGATCCCGCCGAGTTGGGGCAGCGTCTCCGCCTGGCCGCCCCGCAGCAGGACGGGCGGCAGGTGGCCGGCGCGCGCCCAGCGCAGCCGCCGCGTGGCCGGGTCGTACAGCCCGCACACCGCGGTGGCCGTGAGGTTCTCGGTCAGCTGGTGGGTGATGCTGTTGAGCCACGTCAGCAGCTGCGCAGGGCCGGCCCCCGTGGCGGCGAGCCCTCGCAGGGCATTGCGCAGGGCCACCATGCCCGTCGCGGCCTCGATACCGTGGCCGGCGACGTCCCCCACGCACAGCAGGATCTCCCCGGACGGCAGGGTGAGGGTGTCGTACCAGTCGCCGCCGACGAGGTGGTCCTTCTCGGCGGGCCGGTAGCGGACGGCGACGTGCAGGTCGCCCAGGTGCACGGGGCCGCGGGCCGGCGGCATGATCGCGTGCTGGAGCTGGCGGGCGAGGCGGCTGCGCTCGGCGGCCTCCTGCTCGGTCTGCGCGAGCTGGTCGCGGGTGGCCGCCAGGGCCACCTCGGTCCAGTGCTGGGCGGAGATATCCTGGTAGGCGCCGCGGACGACGCTGAGCCGGCTGTCCGGATCGTGGACGGGCTCGGCGACCACCCGGATGTGGCGGGCGACGCCGTCGGGGCGCTGGAGGCGGAACGCTGTCGAGGCCGGACGCCGGTGGTGCAGCAGGGTGCGCAGGAAGCGGCCGATGGTGTGCCGGTCGTCGGGGTGGGCGTGGTCGGCAAGCTGCTCCAGCGGGATGGGCAGCGCGGTGGGCGGCAGGCCGTGCAGCTCGTACACCGCCTCGTTCCAGGCGATCTGCCGGGTGTGCAGGTTCTCCTCGAACCCGCCGATGCGGCCGAGCCGCTGGGCGTGCTGGAGCAGCCGGGCGACGCGCGGCGTGCCGTCGTCGAGGCGCCACACCACCAGGAGGTGGCTGCCGTGCCGGCTGATGCTGACCTTGGCGCGGGTGCTCAGCGGCACCCCGCCGACCATCGCGGAGAGCGTCATGCCCCCGGTGCGGAAGGGCTCCCCGGTGACGAAGACGTGCTCGGCAGCCTCCAGCAGCCCGCCGGCCTCCGCGGCGAGCGGGTACGCCTCCAGCAGCCGCGAGCCGACGATGGCGCTCGTCGGCCGCCCGGCGAAGTCCACGAACGCCGGGTTGGCGTGCCGGATGGTGAACTGCACCGGCACCTCGCCGCCTTCGGGCGACATCTGCAGGACCAGGCAGGGGTCCAGCACGCCGTCGGCGAGGGCCCGTACCCCGTCGAGCTGCGCATCGTGGTGCTCGCTGCCCGCGGGGCGGCCGCTGTCCGCCCATGTCTCCAGGGTCGCCGCGCACAGCTCGGCGAGGGCCTCGAACTGCCGCTGGAGGGGCTGGGACTGCTCGGGCAGCCGGTCGTTCCAGCACACCTCCAGCACGCCCGTGAGCCGTCCGCCGATGCCCGCCGGGACGGCGAGGCGGCCGCCGCCGACCGCGTGCTGGCCGATCGAGGGCAGCCCGGCGTCCGCGAGCGCCGGATACGCGACGACAGCCCGCCCGTCGAGGGCGCGGCGGGCGGGGGTCGGCACGCCCGGAGGCACGTGCCGCCAGCGGTGGGCCTCCTCGGCGCCGAACCCGGCGCTGCCGGCGAGCGAGAGGGACTGGTCGGGGTGGGCGGCCCACACGGCGACCGCGACCGCGCCCAGCGGCCGCAGCGCGTGCTCCAGCATCGAGCGGGCGACCGCCTCGGTGTCCCGCTCGGCGAGGGCGTGCGCCTCGGCGCTGCGCAGCCGGACGCCGACGGAGTCCGCGGCCGGCGCCGCGGCCGAGGCCGTGACGAAGTCCCGGGCGACCGCCGAGATCCGGTCCGAGGCCGCCTGGTTGACCAGGTCCGCGGCGAGGACGAGCGGCGTGACGCCGGCCTTCTCGGCGAGGTCCGCCAGCTGCGCCGACGCCTCCGTGGGCCCGCAGTGCAGCCGCTCCACCAGCACACCGACGGCCATCTCGACGAGCGCCCGCCCGGCGGCGTCCGCGTGCGCCTGCTCCAGCTCCCGCCGCAGCAGCTCGACCGTCGTCGCCAGGCGGCCGACGGCACCGCCGTCGGCGTGCGCCCCGGCCTCCGTCCCGGCGGAGGCCGGGACGGAGACGGCGGCCGCCGCGCTGTCGCGCTGCGCCCCGATCCGGATCGCCCCGCGGCCGGGCGGGATCCCGGCGCGGCCGCTGCCGTCTCGCGGATCCTGGGGGTGGTGCACTGCTCGTCTCCTCGCGGTCCTTCGGTTGCTGTCGGCCGGCCCGGCGTCAGGAGGCCAGGTGCCGCTTGATCCGGCTGATCAGTTCGCCGGCGTCGACCGGCTTGGTGACGTAGTCGCTGGCGCCCGAGGCGAGGCTCTTCTCCCGGTCGCCGATCATGGCCTTGGCGGTCACGGCGATGATGGGCAGCCCGCTGTGCTCGGGCATGGCACGGATCGCCGAGGTGGCGGTGTACCCGTCCATCTCCGGCATCATCACGTCCATCAGGATGACGTCGATGCCCGGGTGCGTGGCGAGCGCGTCGAGCGCGGCCCGGCCGTTCTCCGCCTGGAGCACCCGCATGCCGTGCAGTTCCAGGATCCCCGTGATCGCGTACAGGTTGCGGTCGTCGTCGTCGACGACGAGCGCGGTGCGGCCGGCCAGCGAGGGGTCGACCTCGGGGTCCCAGGGCGAGCCGGCGTCCGTACGGTGGGCGAGCGGCAGGACGTCGCCGGGCCGGTCCGCGCCCATGTGCAGGGCGATGCGCTCGCGCAGCTCGTCCAGCCCCGTGATCAGCTCCAACAGGCCGGAGCCGTCCCGCTCGCGCAGCAGCCGGGCGTCGTGCGCGGCGGTGCCCCGGCTGCTGTGGGCCAGCACCGGGACCCCCTGCAGGGCCGGGTCCCGCTCCATCTCCTCCAGCAGGCCGACGGCCGCCCCGTCGGGCAGGTCCAGTTCGAGGACGACGCAGTGGCAGGGGCTGGTGGCCAGGGTGGCCGCGGCCTCCTGCGCGCCGACCGTGGTGATGATCTCCACCTCCCGGCGGCCCGCCGCGTCCGCCTGGTGCGGCAGGTCCCCGACGGCGTTCTCCGCGACCAGCGACAGCAGCCCCTTGGGGCGCGCCTCGACCACGAGGAGGCGCCGCGGCTGCAGCGGCGCCGGCGCGGCGGCCGGGTCGGCCGCGGCCCGGCCCGCCTCCGGGGCGTCCTGCTCCGGGCCGCCCTCCAGCTCCCGGAGCGCCTCCGCGTCCGTCGCGGCGGCCACAGCGAAGTCGGGCGGTGCGACCGGCAGGTAGAGGGTGAAGGTGCTGCCCCTGCCCAGGGTGCTCTCGGCGGTGATGGCCCCGCCGAGGAGGTAGGCGATCTCGCGGCTGATGGACAGCCCGAGGCCCGTCCCGCCGTACTTGCGGCTCGTCGTCCCGTCGGCCTGCTGGAAGGCGCCGAAGACGGTCTCCAGGTGCTGGGGGGCGATGCCGATGCCGGTGTCCGTCACGCGGAACGCGAGGACGGGGCCGCCGCCGCGGCGCACGATCTCCGGGATGCGCGCCTCGTCGGCCGGCTCGATGTGCAGCCCGACACTGCCCTGCTCGGTGAACTTGACCGCGTTCGACAGCAGGTTGCGCAGGATCTGGCGGAGCCGGTAGTCGTCGGTGACCAGCTCGGACGGCACTTCGGCGGAGGTGTGCACGGTGAACGACAGGCTCTTCTGCCCGGTCATCGGCCGGAAGGTCGCCTCGACGTAGTCGAGCAGCCTGGTGAGGGAGACCGTCTCGGGGGTGAGGTCCATCTTCCCCGCCTCCACCTTGGACAGGTCGAGGATGTCGTTGATCAGCTGGAGCAGGTCGGATCCCGCCGAGTGGATGATGCCGGCGTACTCCACCTGCTTGGCTGTCAGGTTCCGCGTCGGGTTCTGGGCCAGCAGCTGCGCCAGGATCAGCAGGCTGTTCAGCGGGGTGCGCAGCTCGTGGCTCATGTTCGCCAGGAACTCCGACTTGTACGTGGAGGCCAGCGACAGCTGGTGCGCCCGCTCCTCCAGCTCCTGGCGGGCCTGCTCGATCTCCAGGTTCTTCGTCTCGATGTCGCGGTTCTGCGCCGCGAGCAGCTCGGCCTTCTCCTCCAACTCGGCGTTGGAAGCCTGGAGTTCCTCCTGCCGGGCCTGGAGCTCCTGCGAGCGGGCCTGCAGTTCGGCGGTGAGCCGCTGGGACTCGCCGAGGAGCTCGTCGGTCCGGGCGTTCGCGATGATCGTGTTGACGTTCACCCCGATCGCCTCCATCAGCTGCTCCAGGAAGTCGCGGTGGACCTGCGTGAACGGCCGCACCGAGGCGAGCTCGATCACGCCGAGCACCTGCCCCTCGACCACGATCGGCAGCACGATCAGCGACAGCGCCTCCGTCTGCCCGAGCCCCGAGGACACGGCGAGGTAGCCCGCCGGGAGGGCGTCGACCGCGATCGGGCGCTTGCTGCGGGCGGCCTGCCCGACGAAGGACTCGCCGAGGCGGAACCGCGTCGGCCGGGAGCCGTCGGGGAAGGCGTACGAGCCGACGAGCTGGAGGACCGTGCCCTCCCGGTCCTCCTCCGCCAGGTAGAAGGCGCCGCACTGCGCCGACACCAGCGGTGTCAGCTCGTCCATGACCGACTCGGCGACGAGCTTCAGGTCGCGCTGCCCCTGGAGCAGGGCGGAGACGCGGGCCAGGTTGGTCTTCAGCCAGTCCTGCTCCTCGTTGGCGCGGGTGGTCTCGCGCAGGGACTCCACCATGAAGTTGATGTTGTCCTTGAGGTCGGCGACCTCACCCGAGGCGTCGACGGTGATGGAGCGGGTCAGGTCGCCGGCCGCGACGGCGCTCGTCACCTCGGCGATGGCGCGGACCTGCCGGGTCAGGTTCCCGGCCAGCTCGTTCACGTTCTCGGTGAGCCGCTTCCACGTGCCGGAGACGTCCGCCACCTCGGCCTGCCCGCCGAGCCGGCCCTCGCTGCCGACCTCGCGCGCGACACGCGTCACCTCGGCGGCGAACGAGCTGAGCTGGTCCACCATCGTGTTGATGGTGGTCTTGAGCTCCAGGATCTCCCCCCGCGCGTCGACGTCGATCTTGCGGGTGAGGTCGCCGTTCGCGACGGCCGTCGTGACCTGGGCGATGTTGCGGACCTGGCTGGTCAGGTTGTGCGCCATGAAGTTGACGTTGTCGGTGAGGTCCTTCCAGGTCCCCGCCACGTTCGGCACCCGGGCCTGGCCCCCGAGGATCCCCTCCGTGCCGACCTCGCGCGCGACGCGCGTCACCTCGTCGGCGAACGCGGACAGGGTGTCGACCATCGTGTTGATCACGCCGGCGAGGGCCGCCACCTCGCCCTTGGCCTCCACGGTGATCTTCTGCGACAGGTCGCCCTTGGCGACCGCCGTCGCCACCTGCGCGATCGAGCGGACCTGCCCCGTCAGGTTGGAGGCCATCACGTTGACGTTGTCCGTGAGGTCCTTCCATGTCCCCGACACGCCGCGGACGGTGGCCTGGCCGCCCAGGTTCCCGGCGGTGCCGACCTCGCGTGCGACGCGCGTCACCTCGTCGGCGAACGCCGACAGCTGGTCCACCATCGTGTTGATGGTGTCCTTCAGCTCCAGGATCTCGCCGCGCGCCGCCACGGTGATCTTCTGGGACAGGTCGCCCTCGGCGACGGCCGTCGCCACCTGGGCGATGGCCCTGACCTGGCTGGTCAGGTTGCCGGCCATGAAGTTCACCGAGTCGGTCAGGTCACGCCAGGTGCCCGAGACGCCCTGGACGTCGGCCTGGCCGCCGAGGATGCCCTCGGTGCCGACCTCGCGGGCGACGCGCGTCACCTCGCCGGCGAACGAACCGAGCTGGTCCACCATCGTGTTGACGGTGTCCTTCAGCTCCAGGATCTCGCCGCGCGCGTCGACGGTGATCTTCTGGGAGAGGTCGCCCTTCGCGACGGCCGTCGCGACCTGCGCGATGTCGCGGACCTGCGTGGTGAGGTTGCCGGCCATCGCGTTGACGGAGTCGGTGAGGTCCTCCCACGTGCCCGACACGCCCGGCACCTGCGCCTGCCCGCCGAGCCGGCCCTCGGTGCCGACCTCGCGTGCGACGCGCGTCACTTCGGAGGTGAAGAGGGAGAGCTGGTCCACCATGCCGTTGAAGACCGTGGAGATCTCGCCGAGGAGGCCGTCCGCCTCGGCGGGCAGGCGGATGCCGAAGTCGCCGTCGCGTACGGCGGTGAGCCCCGCGAGCAGCAGCCGCAGCTCGGGCTCGCCCACCTGGGCGGGCCCGGCGCCGGATCCCCGGGGCCGTTCCGCACCCTCGTCGGGCGGTGTCGTGCCAGCCATCAGAACGTCGCCTCCGTAGAACGCCGGGCCGGTGGCCGGCTGTCGAATCCTTCGCGTCCCGCCTGCGCGGCGGCCGCCGCCGGCCGGGCGCGGTCAGGGCGCGGGCCCGTACCGACCCGGAGGCTACCCCACCCTCCAGGGGATGGGAAAAGCCCAGGATCACGCCGTAATTCGCAGGTGCGGCCGTGCATGGATGCCGAGGATCCGGTGATACGCGCACCACCGGGCGGCCGTCGCGGCCGCCCTCCACCGGAAGGAGCCGCCCCGTGGCCGAGATCGCATCCCTGCCCGTGTCCGGATCGTTCGAGCAGCGGCGCGACCGGCCGCTGGACGGGGCGTGCCGGGGCGCGGAGGGCGGCGTCTTCGCCCGGGTCGCCCACGAGCCGGCCACGGCCGCGCGGGCCCGCGAGGAGGCGGCGAAGGCCGTCTGCGGCGGCTGCCCCGTCCGCATCCCGTGCCGCCGGCACGCCCTCGCCGCGCGCATCCCCCACGGGGTGCGGGGCGGGCTGACGGCGGACGAGCGGCACGTGCTGCTGACGGCCGCCCCGCACCTGCCGGCCTGACCGGGCAGGCCGGTCAGGAGACGAGGCTCTGCTCGTCCAGCTCCGTCAGTCTCACCGTGCACAGGCCGCCGCGTTCCGTCCTGACGGACGTCACCTTCAGCTGGGTGCCCGGGGCGAGGATGTACTCCTCCTCTCCGGTGAACGCCGAGAAGCTGCGGATGCCCACCGCCCGGGCCGGTGTCACCTCGAACAGCGTGCGCCTGCCGCGGCTGCCGAGGAACGCCCGCGCCACGCCGGGCTCCGACGTGCACGACGAAACGCCCCACCAGGTCACCGTCCGGCCCGGCGGGTACTGCCCGCGCAGGTCCAGCGGGACGCCCCGCCACAGCGGCTCCGTACGGGCCGGCAGCCCGGACACCGCCGAGAACAGCAGCCGCAGGTACGGCAGGTACGGCGCCACCCTGGCACGGTCGGGGGAGCGCAGCGCGGCGTTGATCTCGCGGTAGAACGCCGACGGGCAGGTGTACAGGTACAGGGCGGCTATCGCGTCGGCGCCCAGCCCGTCGGCCGCCTCGTCGGCCCGCCGCTTGCCGAACTCGTACGACTGCTTCACGTGCCGGTCGAGGTTCGGCAGCAGGGAGGCGAGGGGGCCGACGGCGTCCTGGAACTCCATGAGCGGCGTGTCGAACACGCCCGTGACCGGCGGGAGGACGAGCCCCTCGTCCTTGACGCTCGCCAGCCGCTCCAGGTACAGCTGGTGCAGCTCCATCGTGGAGGCGATGAACGCCCCCATCCGCGCGGCGGTGCCGTCGTCCGGCCCGCCGCCCGGCGCGCCCTCGTTCCACCCCTTGCTCGGCAGCCAGTCGACCGGCTCCGCGCCCAGCGACGCCAGCGCCTCGTTCACCACGGCGAAGTGGTCGCCCTCGCAGAAGACGTCGCCCTGCGCCGCCGGGTTGGGGTGGTCGATGTGCCGGACGTCCACCCCCGGGTACTTCTTCTGCAGCCGCATCACGACCCGCTTCAGCGCCCGCGCATGGGCGCCCCACCACGCGAACACGACGCCGCGGTCCTCCTCGGCGGCTTCCTGCTTGGCCTTCAGGATCTCCTCGACGATCCGCTCGGCGACCGGACGCCAGAACGCGGTGTGCCGGCCGGTCGGCGTCGCCCCGCCGCTGCCGGCGGTCAGCGACGCGTTCAGCAGCAGCACGCCCTGCGTCAGCATCGCCTGGAACCACTCCGGCGGCTGCACGGTGTCCTTCTCCCTCAGGAGCGCCCGTACGTCGGCGATCGGCGTCTTCTTCGCGATCCCGTACTTCCACATCGCCGCCGCCTTGATGATGCAGCGGATGCTGACGACCCTGCCGAACTGGCTGTCCTTCCAGTCGTGGAAGGTGTTGTCGAACATGGCGATGCCGGTGGCGCTCTCCGGCCGCGGGTACGGGTTCTGTCCGAAGACGACCACCTTCCACTTGTGCGGCGGATGCGGCTTGAGCGCCTGGAAGGTCAGTTCGCGGACGGGCACGATGTCCTGGCTGCGGCCCTTCCCGATGTACGACGCGGCCTCGGGCTGCGCCTCGATGACGGGCTTCAGCAGCGGAAGCCACGGCTCACCGCCGCCCGTGAACAGCTCGGTGAGGCCCAGCGGGTCGCTCGGGTCGTGCGGGTCGGCCGGGGCCGGTGCGTTGGCGTCGTCACTCATGGGGGAGGGGCTCCCGGGGTTCGTACCGGACGGGGAAACGGCGGGGGTGTCGGTGTCAGCGGCGAAATCCAGGCCGCGCCGGCGGCGCGATCCGCACCCGCGTCGTGGCGGGGGCGCTGTCGATGTCGGCGAGCTGTCCTGTGACCGTGCTCCGCAGGTCGTCGTAGGAGTCGAAGCAGTGGTCGTTGAAGAGCGTGTAGCCGGTCCACATCAGGTTGGCGCACACCTGCGCTGGGACCCGGCCCGTCTGCGCACCCATCCCGACGAGCGCCACCGACCGGATGCTGCCCGGGCTGACCCGGTTCTGCCGGTGGACCGCCTGGAAGGCGGCCGCGCAGGCGAGGGCCACGTTCAGGGTGTGGCCGACGTCCTGCGAGGACTGCTCCATCGTGGGTGTGGAGATCAGGAACCGCGGCGTCTGCGCCCCCGACGGCACGCAGACCGCACTGCCGACGGGCAGGCTGCCCGCGAACCCGTCCCGGATGGCACGCTGCACACGCAGCTGTATCCCGGCGCCGAGGTGGCGCTTGATGACGGCGTCGACGCCGCCGTCCATCCGGCCGCGGGAGTTGGTCGGGGTGACCCATGCGTCGACGTCCTCGTCGAGGATCGACCCCCGGCGGATCTCGATCTCCGGGGTGTCGGCGAACGCCGCCCGCCACGCCTGGACCACCTGCGCGTTGAGGTCGGTCAGCACCACCCGGAGCCGGGGCTGCACACGGTTGTCGGTCATGAACGCTCCTTCGGGAGGACGGCCCTTCGAACTCCCTCGAAACTACCTTCGACCACTGACAACGGGTCGCCGCCGCAGCCCCGCTGACCTGGCGTCACGCGATCCCCTCAGCGGACCGTCCGCACACCCGCGTGTGTATCCGCGCACCGCGGGCACACGCGGGCCATGACCGTGCAGAAGACACCCGTACTCGCCCTGGACTGCGCCGAACCCGAGGGCCTGGCGCGGTTCTACGCCGACCTGCTGGGCGGCGAGGTCCGGCCCGGCCCCGGCCCCGACGAGGTGGAGGTGGCGGGCCCGGACGGCGTCACGGTGGCGTGCCGCCGCGACCTCGGATTCGCCCCGCCGAGCTGGCCCCGGCCGGAGGGCTCGCTCCAGGCGCACCTGCGTATCCGGGTCGCGGCGGCCGACCTCGACGAGGCCGAGCGGGAGGCGGTCTCCCTGGGGGCCCGCCCGCTGGCCACCGGCACGGAGGACGGCTTCCGGCCGGTCCGCCTCCTCAGCGACCCCGCAGGCCACTCGTTCGCCCTCATGGCGGCAGACCCGCCGACCGCGCCGTAGTCAGACCGGCCAGGCCGACCGCGTCCTCCGCCGCATGGGCCGGGCCCGCCGGGGTACCCGCCGGAGGTGGGACGCGAACGGCTGGTGTTCGACGGATGGATCGCCGCCCTCGGGACGGCGTCCGGCACGCGCGTCGTCCTCGGCCACTGGCCCGACTCGCCCTTCGGGCCGTTCAGCGACGTGATGCTGGAGGACGCCGGCGGGCGGCGCACCCTGCTCGCTCCCACCGCCCCCACCGCCGCGTGCATCGCGGGCGTCTACCGCTTCGACGAGGTCCGCACCGCACCCGTCGGGGTGCGCGTGGACGGCGCCCGCTGGGAGGTCGCCGCCGGCCCCCTGGACCTGTGGTTCTCCGTCGGCCGACGCGGCCCGCTCGGCCTCGCGCTGCGAGCCGTCCCCCGGCCGCTCGCCCGCCGCCCCGCCTGGGCCGCGCTGGCCGCCGGGCCCGCCCGCCTGCTGCCCGGCGTCCGCACCCGGGGCAGTGCGCGCCCCGGCCACCGCCAGTGGTACGCGGCCTGCGACCTGCGCCGCATCACCGGCGCCGGCGCGGCCCTCGACGGCGCGGACCTCGGGCCGCTGCGCCCGGTCCTGCCCCCGGTGCGCTTCGGCTTCGGCTCGGCTCCGGCCACACCGGCGCTCGTACGCGTCGTCTCCACCATCGAAACACCGGCGAGCGGATAGGCCCGTGCAGGCCTTCCTCCCGTATCCCGGATTCGCCGGGACCGCCGCCGACTCCGGCGGCGGGTCCTGAGCGGCCGGGGGGCCGCGCACCGGTCAGGAGCCGCGGCGTCTCTCCGGCGTTCCCGGCCTGTGCACCGCAGTGCGCCCGCTCTTGTCGCTCCCGACCTCGGCGAGCAGGGGTGAAGACGGTTCCATCATGACAGGTCAGAGACGGTTTTCGTAGGACGGAAGGCACAGTCGTATGCCCTTGTTCGGGCCCCTGTGCGGCTTTCAGAATCACGGTCATGAATCACACGGCGAACACCAACCACGACGCAGTGCTGCGAGCCCGGGTGGCCCTCCTGGGGTCGGGGACCCTGCCGATCCGTCAGCAGGTCGCGGCCTACCGGCTCCTCGCCCGGGTCACCCCGCTCGCGTACCTGCCCCGGCTGTCGATCGCGCTGTACGACTACAGCCGCCAGGAGTTCGCCCACGACACCCGCATCGCGCTCGCCCTGCGGGCCGAGTCCCTGGACGCGGCCCGGCGCATACACGCACTCGAACCGGAGCGCCTGGAACTGCTCGCGGCGGCCCTCGACGCGTACCGGGAACTCCTCGACACCGCCGGCAGCACGGAGGAGGCCGCGGCCGCCGCCCGGGAACTGGCGAGCCTGGGGTACCGCCCCGGCATCCCGGACCAGCGCTTCCACCGCCTCGCGTACCACTAGTGCTGTGACCCGGCCACAGCACTAGGGTCCGTCCGGCCGGCCCCCGGCGCCGCGCAGGCGGGTGTTGAGGCGGGCGGCCTGGCGGGTCAGGTGGTCGCGCTCGGCCAGGCTGGGCGCCTTGTGGGCCGCCTCCGCGTACAGGCGGGCTGCGCCCGCCAGGTCGCCGTCGCGTTCGTGCAGGTACGCCGCCACCGCCGTGTGGCGGGGGAGCGAGCCGTCCACCGCGGCGAGGGCGGCCAGGCCGGCGCGGGGCCCGTCCGCCTCTCCGACGGCGACCGCCCGGTTGAGCAGGACGACGGGGCTGCCGGTCAGCCGGGCCAACTCGTCGTACCACTCCACGATCTGCACCCAGTCGGTCTCCGCGGCGGTGCGCGCATCGGCGTGGAGCGCCGCAATGGCGGCCTGTGCCTGGTACTCGCCGAGCCGGTCCCGGGCGAGGGCCGCCTGGAGGATCCCGATGCCCTCGGCGATCAGCGAGGTGTCCCACCGGCCGCGGTCCTGCTCGGCGAGCGGCACCAGGCTGCCGTCGGAGGCGGTCCGGGCCGCGCGCCGGGCGTGGTGGAGCAGCATGAGGGCGAGCAGGCCGGCCACCTCCGGGTGGTCGGTGCGGGCCGCGAGCTGCCGGGTGAGCCGGATGGCCTCGGCCGCGAGGTCGACGTCCCCGGAGTAGCCCTCGTTGAAGACGAGGTAGAGGACGCGCAGCACGGTGGCGACGTCACCGGGCCGGTCGAAGCGCACCCCGGAGACGGTGCGCTTGGCCCGGCTGATCCGCTGCGCCATGGTCGCCTCGGGCACCAGGTACGCGCGGGCGATCTGGCGGGTGGTCAGCCCGCCGACGGCGCGCAGCGTGAGCGCGGCGGCCGACGACGGCGTCAGCGCGGGGTGCGCGCACAGGAAGTACAGCCGCAGGGTGTCGTCCGCCGCCGGCGCCGGCCCGGGCGCCGGCTCCCCGCCGGCGCGGTCCTCGCGCCGGCGGCGGGCGGCGTCCGAGCGGGCCGCGTCGAGGAACTTGCGCCAGGCTACGGTGACCAGCCAGCCCTTCGCGTCCCTCGGGGGATCGGCGGGCCAGACCCGCAGCGCCTCGACCAGCGCGTCCTGTACGGCGTCCTCGGCCGCCGCGAAGTCGGCTCCGCGGCGGACGAGGGCCGTGAGCACGCCCGGGGTGAGGCTCCGCAGCAGGGCCTCGTCCATGGGAGCGGTCACTCCGCGACCGGGGGCTTCGCGGTCAGGAAGGGGCGGACCTCCAGCCACTCGTGGATCGGCCGGCCGCCCGCCCCGGGGGCGGCCGACAGCTCGCCGGCCAGCTCGACGGCGCGGTCGTAGCCGTCGACGTCGATGATCATCCAGCCGGCGATGAGGTCCTTGGTCTCGGCGAACGGCCCGTCGGTGACGGGGGGCCGGCCCTCGCCGTCGTAGCGGACCCAGGCCCCCTCGGGGGCGAGGGCCTGGCCGTCGACGAACTCGCCGGTCTTCTCCAGCCGCGCCGCGAAGTCGTTCATGTACCGGATGTGCGCCGAGACCTCCTCCGGTGTCCACTGGTCCATCGGCACGTCGTTGACGGCGGCGGGGGCGCCTCGGTAGTGCTTCAGCAGCAGGTACTTGGCCATCGTGTTCTCCTGGGTGCTCGTGCGGCCCGTGCTGGTCGCGTTCGTACCGGGGACGGAGCCGGAAGCGGCTTCTCGACATCTCCTCCGGATCTTTTTCCTCGTACGCCGGCCGCCGCCGTCACGGGGGAGCCTGGGAGTCCCGGCGGAGCCGGTCCAGGCGGCGGATGGCGGGCGTGGCGGCCGCACCGTGCAGGAGGACGGACAGCAGCACGGTGAAGGCGACCACGGACCACAGCTGCGGAGCCAGCGCGTCGAAGCGCGTGGTCTGCCCCAGAGCGTAGGCGAGGTAGAACAGCGAGCCGATGCCGCGGATGCCGAAGAACGACACCGTGAGGCGCTCCCGCGGCCCGGCCCTGTGCCCCCACAGGCTCGCCCACCCGGCGAGGGGCCGGACGGCCAGGACGAGCAGCACGGCGACGAGGGCCCCCTGCCAGGTCAGGTGGGGCAGGCCCGAGACCGCCAGGTAGCCGCCGAGGAGGAACAGCAGGAAGACGGTCAGCAGCCGCTCGATCTGCTCGGTGAACTCGTGCAATACCTTGTGGTAGCCGTGGCTGCGCTCGGCGGCCCGGATCGTGCAGGCGGTGACGAAGACGGCGAGGAAGCCGTAGCCGTGCAGCAGCTCGGCCGCCCCGTACGCCACGAAGGTGGCACCGAGCGCGACGAAGCCCTCCATGTGCTCGGAGAGCCGCAGTGCCGACGGCCGCGCCCGGAAGAACATCATCCCCAGCAGCCGCCCCGCCACCACGCCGACCGCGACGCCGACGGCGGTCATCACGAGCACGTCGACGACGACCCACCGCCCGATCCACCCGCCCCCGCCGCCCGCGGCGGCCGCGGCCAGGGCCGCGAGGACGAAGGGGAAGGCCAGCCCGTCGTTCAGGCCGGCCTCCCCGGTCAGCGAGAACCGCACCTCGTCCTCGTCGTCCGCCTCGTCGGTCGGCTCCCCGACGCGCACCTCCGCGGCCAGCACCGGATCCGTCGGAGCGAGGACGGCGGCCAGGAGCAGCGCCGGGGCGAGCGGCCACTGGAGCAGGGGGACGGCGACCGCACAGACTCCCGCGACGGTCAGCGGCAGGGCGATCCCGACGAGCCGCCACGGCCCGGCCCAGCGCCGCAGCCCGACCGGCCGGTTCAGGGCGAGGCCCGCGCCCATGAGGGAGACGATGACGCACAGCTCGGCCGCGTGCTCCACCCACAGCCGGTCCCGGACGGGATCCACCGCGGGCACGGGCAGCGGCAGCAGTCCCACCAGCACGCCGGCGGCCAGGAACACCATCGGCATGGACAGCGGCCGCCGGAAGACGAGCCGCGGCAGCACGGCCGCGCCGAGCGCGCCGACCCCCATGGCCAGGTACGCGGCATCGGAGAGCGTCATGCGTTCGGCCCCCCGCCCCTGATGCACATATATTGCACCTGCGATAGACCTGCAGAAAGGGACCCGTGGTGGGCGGACCGGTGGTACTGGGGATCGAGTCGTCGTGCGACGAGACCGGCGCGGGCATCGTCCAGGACGGCAGGCTGCTGGCGCACGTCGTCGCGTCCAGCATGGACGAGCACGCGCGGTTCGGCGGTGTCGTACCCGAGATCGCCGCGCGCGCCCACCTCCAGGCCTTCAACCCGGTCGTGCGCGAGGCCCTCGACCGGGCCGGACTGCGCCTCGGGCAGATCGACGCCGTGGCCGTCACCACCGGCCCCGGCCTGTCCGGCGCCCTCCAGGTCGGCCTCGCCGGAGCCAAGACCCTGGCGTACGCGGCCGGCGTCCCCCTGTACGGCGTCCACCACCTGGCCGGGCACGTCGCCGCCGACACCCTCGACCACGGGCCGCTGCCCCGCCCGTCCGTCGTGCTGATCGTCTCGGGCGGCCACACCTCGCTGCTCCTCGTACGCGACCTCGTACGCGAACCGATCCTGCACCTCGGCGACACCCTCGACGACGCGGCCGGCGAGTGCTTCGACAAGGTCGCCCGCATCCTCGGCCTCCCCTACCCGGGCGGCCCCGCCATCGACCGGGCCGCCCGGGACGGCGATCCGCGGGCCGTTGCCTTCCCGCGGCCGCTGACCCGCCCCGGCGACGACCCGTACGCCTTCTCGTTCTCCGGGCTGAAGACGGCCGCCGCCCGCTGGGTCGAGGACCACCGGGCCCGCGGCGCGCAGGTCCCCGTCGCCGACGGGGCGGCCGCCCTCCAGGAGGCCGTCGCCGACGTGCTCACCCGCAAGGCCCTGGCCGCCTGCGCGGCGCACGGCGTCCGCACGCTGATCGTCGTCGGCGGCGTCGCCGCGAACTCCCGGGTGCGCGCCCTGGCCGAGCGGCGGTGCGCCTCGGCCGGCGTCGAACTGCGCGTCCCCCCGATGACGCTGTGCACCGACAACGGCGCGATGATCGCCGCCGTCGGCGACCTGCTGGTCCGCTCCGGGGCCGAACCGGCCCCGCTCGACGTCTCGATCGACCCCTCCGCCCCCCTCGAGTACGCCGCCCTCACCCCGCTCGCCCGCACCGCCGCCCGGGCGGCCTGACCCCGTCACCCTCAGCCCTCGCCTGCCGCGCACATGCTCCTCCGCATGGCTCTTCCTGGATCGCAACCGGCCTCTGCCGGGTGCGTCTCCCCGCCTACCCGCACGCACGGCGGCAAACGGGCCCTGCCGGTCCGAGCGCAGGGGGACGAGGCGCCCTCGGGGCCGGAGTGCGCCCGGCCGGGGCTACGGGCGGGGCTGCCACTCCTCGGGGCCGCCGCCCCGCCACTCCACGAACGCGGGGTCGGTGAGGTCGGCGTCGTCGGCGTTCTCCAGTCCGGCCGCGGCGAGGAAGACGCGGATGTCGGCGGGGCGGTGGGCCACCCCGATGGCGACGCCGTCGTACCGCACCCGGCGCCAGCCGTTCTCGTCGGGCGGGTGGACGACCAGTCTGGCGGGCATGGCCCCAGCCTGGCCCCGGCCGGGCCGGGCAGCACCCCGCAGCACCCGAACGGGTGGCTGCACTGCCGGGCGGCGGCTCACCCGCTCCCGGCGGGCGCCGGGCCCGCCCGCAGCGCCGCGGCCGCATAGACGGCGGCGCCGGCGGCCAGGGCGTCCTCGTCGAACACGGCGAGGTTCGAGTGCAGGTCCGCGGCCTCCTCCGGAGGGACTCCGGGCGGGCGGGCCCCCAGGAACGCCATCGAGCCGGGCACCTCCTGCAGGACGTAGCTGAAGTCCTCTGCGCCCATGAACGGCGCGGCAAGCCGCCCGACCCGGTCCGCGCCGAGCAGCGCGACCGCCGTGTCGTACAGAGCGGCCGTGCGGTCGGCGTCGTTCACGACGGGCGGGTAGCCCTCCTCCAGCTCCACGCCGGCCTCGGCCCCGTGGGCGGCGGCCACGTGCCGCGCGACCCTCTGGATGCCCTCGCGGACCTGCTGCCGGGCGCCGGGGGAGAGGGTGCGGAACGTGCCGCGGATCTCGGCCGTCTCGGGGATGACGTTCGACGCCGTTGTGCCGGCGTGGATGGAGGCGACCGTCACCACCGCAGGGTCGAAGACGTCGAGGGTCCGGGTCACCATCGACTGGAGCGCCTGCACGATCTCGCAGGCGACCGGCACCGGATCGAGCGCCCGGTGCGGGGACGAGGCGTGCCCGCCGCGCCCTCGGACGGTCACGTGCAGCCGGTCGGAGGCGGCGAAGGTCGGGCCGGACCGCAGGTGCAGGGTCCCGCTGTCGAAGCGGGTCGTGACGTGCAGCGCGAACGCGGCGGCCACCCGTGTCCCGCCGGCGGTCTCCAGCACCCCCTCGTCGATCATGTGGCGGGCGCCGCCGCCGGACTCCTCCCCGGGCTGGAACATGAAGACGACCCGGCCGGCCAGCAGTCCGCGGCGGGCGGCGAGCAGCCGGGCGGCGCCGACCAGCATCGCGGTGTGCGTGTCGTGCCCGCAGGCGTGCATGGCGCCCGGCACCCGGGAGGCGAACTCCAGGCCGGTGCCCTCCTCCAGGGGCAGGGCGTCCATGTCGGCGCGCAGCAGCACCGCCGGGCCGGGCAGGGCGCCCTCCAGGGCGGCGGTGACGGAGCTCAGCCCGGAGCCGGTCGCCACCTCCAGCCCGAGCCCGTCCAGCGCCTCCAGGACGGCCTGCTGCGTACGCGGCAGGTGCATGCCCAGCTCGGGGAAGCGGTGGATGCGCCTGCGCAGGGCGACGGTGTCGGGCAGCGCGGCATGCGCGTCGGCGAGGAGGCCCTCCAGGGCGGCCCCTCCGGACGCGGGCGCGGGGACGCTCAACGGAATCTCCTCATCTCCTCGCGGGACGTGCCGGGCGCACGGGCACGGGTCACCTGCCATCCCTGCCCCGCATCCCGCTCCGCCACGCCGCCCGCACACCACCGGCCGCGTCCGGCGGTCCTCCGCCGCCTGCGGCCGGCCGCCCGCACCCCGCCGGGCCGGCCGGCGCGCAGCCGTTCGGCGAAGGCCCGCTCCGCGATCCGGCAGCCGAGCCCGGCCGCGCGCCGTCACGTCAGCGGGGCACGGCCCTTCGGCTGGGGCGGTTCCACCGTGTCGGGCGCGGGCGGTACGGGAAGGTCCGCCGAGGCCTGCGGGTCCAGGACCGTGGTCGTGCCGTGGTGCAGCACCGGCAGCGGCGCCCCCTCCAGCAGCGTGTACCGCGCCGCGTCGCGGCGGATGTCCACGCGCAGCCGCCGGTCCCTGACGCGGACGTTGAAGGCGAGCCGGGTCAGCGCCGGCGGCAGGCGCGGCGCGAACCGCACCGGAGCCTCCGCCTCCGCCGCTTCGCCCGGCCCGCCCGCGCCCGGCGGCAGGACGGCGGGGCCTGCGCCGTAGCGCCTCCGCAGTCCGCCCAGGCCCTGCACGAGGGCGATCCACGTCCCGGCCAGCGAGGCCATGTGGAGGCCGTCGCGGGTGTTGTGCTCCAGGTCGTTCAGGTCCATCAGCGCCGCCTCCCGGGTGTACGCCCAGGCCAGGTCCAGGTGGCCCGTCTCGGCGGCGAGGGCGGCCTGGCAGCAGGCGGACAGCGAGGAGTCCCGGACGGTCAGCGGCTCGTAGTAGGCGAAGTTGCGGGCCTTCTCCCCGTCCGTGAACTCGTCCGGGCAGGCCAGCATCGCCAGGACCAGGTCGGCCTGCTTGACGACCTGCTTGCGGTAGAGGTCGAAGTAGGGGAAGTGCAGCAGCAGCGGGTACTGCTCCTCGGCGGTGCCCTCGAAGTCCCACGGCTGCTGGTCGGTGAACCCGGCGGCCTGCTCGTGCACTCCCAGCCGAGGGTTGTACGGGATCGCGATCCGGGCGGCGGTGTCCCGCCAGTCCGCGGCCTCGGCGGCGCCGACAGCCAGCTCGGTGGCCCGGTCCGGGTGCAGGGCGACCGCGTCCGCCGCGGCCAGCAGGTTCCGCCGGGCCATCACGTTGGTGTAGAGGTTGTCGCGGGCCACCGCACTGTACTCGTCCGGGCCGGTGACGCCGTCGATGTGGAAGGCGCCGCCGGCGTCGAAGTGGCCCAGGGAGCGCCACAGCCGCGCCGTGTGCACCAGGAGGTCGAGCCCGGGGCCGCGGTGGAAGGCGTGGTCGCCGGTGGCGAACGCGTACCGCTCGGCGGCCGCCGCGATGTCGGCGTTGACGTGGAAGGCGACCGTGCCGGCGGGCCAGTACGCGGAGCACTCCGCGCCGTTGATGGTCCGCCAGGGGAAAGCGGCTCCCGCGAGGCCGAGCTGCCGGGCCCGCTCCAGCGCACTCGGCAGGGTGGTGTGCCGCCACCGCAGGACGGGCGCCACGGTCTCCGGCGCGGTGTGCGTGAGCACCGGCAGCACGAACGACTCGGTGTCCCAGAAGGCGTGCCCGTCGTAGCCCGTCCCCGTGAGCCCCTTCGCCGGAATGGCGCGCTCCTCGGCGCGGGCGGCCGCCTGGAAGAGGTGGAACAGGGCGAACCGCACCGCCTGCTGGACCTGCGCGTCCCCCTCCACCTCGACGTCGCCGTCGGCCCAGAAGTCGTCCAGGCAGGCCCGCTGCCCCTCCAGCAGGCCCTGCCAGCCGGTGCTGCGGGCCGCCGCTAGGCCGCCCTCCACCTGGTCGCGCAGGGCGGGCAGCGACCGCTGCGCGGACCACCCGTAGGAGACGAACTTCACCAGGGACAGCCGCTCGCCCGGCGCCAGGTTGGCGGTGACGGTCAGCCGGGCCACGTCCGGTTCGCTCTCCGCCGCCCAATCCGTCCCCGCGGGCCCCTCCACCAGGTGGTCGGCGGCGACCGCCACCCGCTGGCGGCTGCTGCCGGTGCAGTGCACCAGGCGCAGCCGCGTGCCGTGCGCGTGGTGCTCCTCCGGCAGGAGCGGCGAGTCGATGACCGCTGCCACGCGCGGGTCGCCGGAGGCGGCGGGCAGTTGCTCGTTGGCGACGAGCTCGGACTGCACGGCGATGCCGGCCGGCCCGTCGACGGCCTCCACGGTGTAGGAGACCGCGGCGACGGCGCGCTGCGCCAGGGAGACCACACGGTGGGAGGTCAGGCGCACGGTCCGGCCCGACGGCGTGGTCCACTCCGCGGTGCGGCTCAGCACCCCCGTGCGGAAGTCCAGGACCCGCTCGTGGGAGACGAGTGCGCCGTACCGCAGGTCGAAGGGGTGGTCGTCGACGAGGAGCCGGATGACCTTGCCGTCGGTGACGTTGATGGCGGTCTGCCCGGACTCCGGATAGCCGTAGCCCGCCTCCGCGTAGGGGAGGGGATGCGTCTCGTGCACACCGTTCAGGTAGGAGCCCGGCAGGCCGTGCGGCTCGCCCTCGTCGAGGTTGCCGCGCCAGCCGAGGTGGCCGTTCGACAGGGCGAAGACGGACTCGCTCTGCGCGAGGACGCCCAGGTCGAGGGCGGTCTCCCGGAGCCGCCAGGGCTCGGTGGCGAAGCTCGTGTGCGTGATCATCCGCGGTCCAGGAGTTCGGCGAGGTCGCCCACCACGACATTGGCGCCGTGGTCGCGCAGCGCGCCCGCCTGACCGGCCCGGTCCACGCCCACGACGAACCCGAAGCCGCCGGCCCTGCCCGCCGCGACGCCCGCCAGCGCGTCCTCGAACACGGCCGCCTCGGCGGGCGCCACCCCGAACAGGCGGGCCGCGGCCAGGTAGCTGTCGGCGGCCGGCTTGCCGCGCAGGTGCTGCTCGGCGATGGTCAGCCCGTCCACGCGCTCCTCGAACAGGTCCGCGATGCCCGCCGCGGCCAGGACGTCGCGGCAGTTGGCGCTGGATGAGACGACGGCCCGGCGCAGCCCGGCGTCCCGGGCGGCGCGCACGTAGGCGACCGAGCCCTCGTACGCCTCCACGCCCTGCTCGCGGATCATCCGCAGCACCAGCCCGTTCTTGCGGCTGCCCAGCCCGTGGACGGTCTCCCGGTCCGGGCCGTCGTCCGCGGCGCCGTCGGGGAGGGTGATGCCGCGGGAGGCGAGGAAGGTGCGTACGCCATCCTCGCGGGGGCGGCCGTCCACGTACTCGTCGTAGTCCCGCACGGCGTCGAACGGAACGAACGGCGAGCCCGTGTGCTCGGCCCGCCGGCGCAGGAAGTCGTCGAACATCTGCTTCCAGGCGGCGGCATGGACCTTCGCGGTCCGGGTGAGCACGCCGTCCAGGTCGAACAGGCACGTGCGGACGTGGTCGGGAAGTCCCAGCATGCCGTCGAGGCTAGGCCGTCTCCTGCGGATCCTGCCTGACCCACGCCGTCCGGCCCCGCGGCTCGTCGCGTTGCCGGAGCGCCGCGCCGCCGGGCCGCCGCGCCGCCGCGGCCCGGGTCACGCGCCGCGGGTCTCCGCCTGAGCCCACGCCAGGTACGCCTCCGCGGCCGCCGACACGGGCAGCACGATCCACTGCGGCACCTCGTACGGGTGCCGCCCGTGCACCCACGCCTCCAGCGCGGCCACCCGGTCCTGCACCGTCTTGAACGTCAGCCGGTACTCGCGCTCGTGCTGCACCTCCCCCTGCCACCAGTAGAAGGACGTCATCCGCGCCTCCACGTGCACCCCGGCAGCCAGCCGCGCCTCGACCGCGGCCCGCCCCAGCTCGTACGCGGTGCCCTCGTCGTCCACCGTGGTCTGCGCGAGCACGACCGGGTTGCCCGGATCCGCCATCTCCAACCTCCTCGATCGGGTTCCCCCGACCCTAACCGGCACGCCGCCCCGCCCCTCCGCCCGCCCGCCGCCGAATCCGTATGCCCCCACGGGGTGAACCTGTCGGCCGTGCGGGTGGTCGCACGGCCCGCAGCGGGCAGCGGGCGGAGCGGTCCCGCTACAACCGGCCCGTGAACTCCCGCTGCCGGCGCGCCGCGCCCGCCCTCGCCCTGGGCCTCGCCGCCCTCCTCTTCCCCCAGCAGGCCTCCGCCTCGCCCACCGCCGCTCCCGATCCGGTCGTCTTCGTCCACGGCTGGAACAGCAGCGGCTCGACATGGGACACCATGGCGGGCCGCTTCCGGGCCGCAGGCTGGCCGGACGACCGGCTCCACCAGTGGACGTACCCCTCCGGCCAGTCCAACGCCACGACAGCCGCCGCCCTGGCCGCCGAAGTCGACCGGGTCCTCGCCGCCACGGGTGCCGCCCGGGTCGACCTGGTCGCCCACTCCATGGGGTCCCTCTCCTCCCGGTACTACCTGAGGAACCTCGGCGGCACGGCCAAGGTGGACGCCTGGGTCTCCCTCGCCGGCCCCAACCACGGCACCGACGCCGCCCGCCTGTGCGGCGGCCCCGCCTGCACCGAGATGCGCCCCGGCTCCGCGTTCCTCCAGGCCCTCAACACCGGGGACGAGACCCCCGGCGCGACCCGCTACGCGACCTGGGCCTCGCCGTGCGACGTCTTCGTCCGGCCCGCGTCCACCGTCGCCCTGGCCGGGGCGGAGAACCGGACGACGGCCTGCCTCGGCCACACCGACCTGCACCGCGACGCCGCGGTCCACGCGGACGTCGCCGCCCACATCGGCTGAGGAACGGCGCTCCGGAGCGGGGCCCACCCGGCGGACCGCCCGGCGCCGTACGGCGCCCCCGTACGGCGCCCCGCGCGCGCCAGGCGGGCGGCCGGGGCCGCGGCCGTGTATCGGCCGCGTATCAGGCAGCGCTCGGTCGTCCATCCGCCTGCCCGCGGAGTCCGGTCGAGGGCCGGTCCGGCGCGGGGCCTGCCGTATCGTTCCCGGCGGGGCACAGGCCGGGGACGCGGCCGGCCCCGCCCGCCCCACCGCCCCACCGCGTCCGAACAGGAGCCGCCCGCCCGTGTCCGCGCCCACCCCGGCCGGGGCCTGCGAGCCCGCCGTCCGCGTGCTGCTGGTGGAGGACGACGACCTGATGCGCCGCTCCTTCGCCCTCGCCCTGGAACGCTACGGCTACCGGGTGCAGGCCGCCGCCGACGGCCTCGCCGGGCTCGAACTCTTCCGCGCCGAGCCCTTCGACGTCCTCGTCCTGGACGTGATGCTGCCCGGCCTGGACGGGATCGGCCTGTGCCGCCGCATCCGCGAGACCAGCCTCGTGCCCGTCCTGATGATGTCGGCGCGCGGCGACGGGCTCGACGTCGTGGCCGGCCTGGAGGCCGGCGCCGACGACTACGTCGTCAAGCCCGTCGAGACGTACGTGCTCGTCGCCCGCATCCGCTCGCTCCTGCGGCGGGCCACCTACCCGCCGGCCCCGGCCGGAGCCCCCGCCCCCGCGGCCCCCGCTCCCGGACCGGCCGCGGGGGACGTCCTGGCCTTCGGCGACCTCTCCATCGACACCGCAGGCATGGAGGTCACCCTCGCGGGCAGCCCCGTCGCCCTCACCCCGACCGAGCTGAAGCTGCTCCTGGAGTTCGCCGCCCACCCCGGCGTCGTCCTGGAGCGGCACACTCTGCTGCGCGACGTCTGGGACTACGGCTGGGACGGCGACAGCCGCGTGGTGGACCTGTGCGTGCAGCGGCTGCGCCGCAAGCTCGGCAAGGACCGCATCGAGACGGTCCGCGGCTTCGGCTACAAGCTCAGGCGATGAGCGGAGTGTCGGCGAACCGCCGGCCCGGGCCGGGCAGGACCTCCCTGCGGTGGAAGATCGCCGCGCTCGCCGCCGCCACGGCCGCGCTGGCCGCCGCCGCGGTCGGGGCCCTCGTCCACGTGTGGACCGCGCACGACATCGAGGACCGCGCCCGAGCCAGGGCGTTCAACGCCGTGTACGCCGCCGCCGACGTCCACCAGCGCACCGGCACCCTCACGGAAGGCGCCCGGCTGGACCCGCCCGACCTCCCCGCCTCCCTCCGCGCCCCCGCCGACGGTGCCCGGCACACCGCGTACGACCCGCGCACCGAGGGCAACGTCGGCCCGAGCATGTGGGCCGCCCAGCGCACCGGCGGCCCCGGGAGCCCCGTCCTCGCCGTCCAGGTCAACATGAGCAGCGAACTCCACACCCTGCGGCGGCTCGACGCGACCATGGCGGCTGCCTCCCTCGCCGCGCTCGCCGCCGCCACGCCCCTCGCCTTCTACGGGGCGGGGCTCGTCGCCCGCCGGCTGCGCCGCGTCTCCGCGACGGCGGCCCGCATCTCCGCCGGCGACCTCGACGCCCGGACCGGGCCCGCCGAGGGGCGGGACGAGGTCGCCGAGATCGCCGCCACCGTCGACCTCATGGCCGACAGCCTCGCCCGGCGCCTGCGCACCGAGCGCCAGTTCACGGCCGACGTCGCCCACGAGCTGCGCACCCCCGTCGGGGGACTGCTGGCGGCCGCCGGCCTGCTGCCGCCGGGAGAGGTGGAGGACCTGCTGCGCGCCCGGGTGCGCGATCTGCGCGACCTGGTCGAGGACCTCCTGGAGATCTCCCGCCTCGACGCGGGCGCCGAGCGCCCCGTCTGCGTCCGGGTACCGCTCGCCGCCGTCGTCGCCGAGGCCGTGTCCCGGACAGGGCTCGACACCCAGGTCACGCTCGCCGGGCCCGGGCCCGGGCCCGGGCCACGGGACGCCGGACCCGCCACCGCGGATCCGGAACCGACCGCGGACCCGGAGCCCGTCGTTGAGACCGATCCGCGCCGCCTGGAGCGGATCGTCGCCAACCTCGTCGTCAACGCCCACCGCCACGGCGCCGCCCCGGTCCGGGTCACCGTCTCGGACCGCACCGTCGTCGTACGCGACCACGGGCCCGGCTTCCCGGACGACCTGCTGCTCCACGGCCCGCGCCGGTTCCACACCGGCGCCGCCGAGCGCGGCAGCGGCCACGGCCTCGGCCTGACCATCGCCACGGGCCAGGCCCGCCTCCTCGGCGCCGAGCTCCGCTTCGGCAACGCCCCGGACGGCGGCGCGGTCGCCACCCTGCGCCTGCCCGCCTGAGGGTCCGCCCGCCGGCGCTGCCGCACGACCGCGACGAAGCGGAGCGCGCACCGATACACCGCCGACCAGGAGCCGATACGCGGCCGCGGAACCCTTCGGAGTGCACCGTACGCACCCGAAGAGGAGCCCCCGTGACCGCCGACCCCTCCGCCCCGCACACCGCGGCCGCCCCCCGCGGCGCCGCCGCCTCCGCCTCCGGCCTGACGAAGGTCCACGGCAGCGGCGACGCCCGCGTCACCGCCCTCGACGACGTGAGCATCACCTTCCGGCAGGGCGGGTTCACGGCCGTCATGGGCCCGTCCGGATGCGGCAAGTCCACGCTCCTGCACTGCGCCGCCGGCCTCGACACACCCACCTCCGGATCCGTCCGCATCGGCACCACCGAACTCGGCACACTGGACGACCGGGAGCTGACCCGGCTGCGCCGCGACCGCATCGGCTTCGTCTTCCAGGCCTTCAACCTGCTGCCGACGCTGACCGCCCTGGAGAACATCACCCTGCCCTCGGCCATCGCCGGGCGCCGCCCCGACCGGGAGTGGCTGGAGCGGGTGGTGTCCATGGTCGGCCTCTCCGGGCGCCTCGGCCACCGCCCCGCCCGGCTGTCCGGCGGGCAGCAGCAGCGCGTCGCCGTGGCCCGCGCGCTCGCCTCCCGCCCCGCGATCGTCTTCGCCGACGAGCCCACCGGCAACCTCGACTCCCGCTCCGGGGCCGAAGTCCTCGGCTTCCTGCGCGACTCGGTGCGCGACCTGGGCCAGACCGTCGTCATGGTCACGCACGACCCCGGCGCCGCCGGCTACGCCGACCGCGTCGTGTTCCTCTGCGACGGCCGCCTCGTCGACGAGATGACGCGCCCCACCCCGGACCGGGTCCTCGACCGGATGAAGGCCTTCGAAACCAGCTCGCGCACCAGCTGACCGCCCCTCCCCGGCACTGCCCGCCCGGCACCGCCCCGCCCGCGGACCGCACCGCACCGCAGCGGACCGCCCCCGCACCCCACCGAAAGCCGCCCATGCTGAGAACAGCCCTGCGCAACGCCCTCGCGCACAAAGCCCGTTCGGCCATGACCGTCCTCGCGGTCTGCCTCGGCGTCGCCTTCGTCTGCGGCACCCTCGTGTTCGCCGACTCCACCGCAGCCGCCCACCGCGCCGCCGTCTCCAAGAGCTTCGCCGACATCGCGGTCACCGTCACCGCGAAGCCGCCCCTGCCCGGCACCGCGGACCCCGGCCCCGACGTCCTCGACGACGCCCTCGTCCGCACACTCGCCGCCATCCCCGGCGTCGCCGCCGTCCGCCCCTCCGCCGACGGCTCGGCCACCCTGAACGCGGCCGACGGCACCCCGCTGCGCGCCGGCAAGGCCTGGGCCAACCTGGCCTCCGCCTACGTCCCCGGCCCCGACGGCAAGGACGGCCGCCACCCGCTGGCCGAGGGCCGGGCCCCGGTGGCGGCCGGGGAGGTCGCCCTCGACAGCGGCACCGCCGCCGCCGGCCGCTACCGCCTCGGCGACACCGTCACCCTGGCCACCGACGGCCCGGCCCTGCGCAAGCGGCTCGTCGGCACCGTCCGCACCACCGACTCCCGCGTGACCGCGGGCGGCACCCTCGCCGTGTTCGACAAGGCGACCGCCCAGGAGCTGTTCGCCGCCCCCGGCCACTACACCGGCATCGACCTGACCGCCGCACCCGGCACCGGCCAGGCCGAACTCGCCCGCCGGGTGACCGCCGCCCTCCCCGCCGACCGCGCAGAGGCCACCACCGGCGCCGCCCAGGCCGCCCGGCAGTCCGACTACGCCGACACCCTGACGCGCGGCCACGAGAAGCTGCCCATGCTCTTCGCCGGGGTCTCCCTCTTCATCAGCTCCTTCCTCGTCGTCAACACCTTCACCATGCTCGTCGGCCGACGGACCCGGGAGATCGCCCTGCTCCGCGCCATCGGCGCCACCCGCCGGCAGGTCGTCCGGTCCGTCCTGCTGGAAGCCGCCCTCGTCGGCCTCGCCGCATCCGCCGCCGGCTTCCTGCTCGGCCTCGGCATCGCCGCCGCCCTGCCCGCCGCCCTCGGCACCGACCAGGACGCGCTGCCCCGCGGCCCGCTGGTGATCGGCCCGCTGCCCGTCGCCGCGGCACTCGCCATCGGCGTCGGCGTCACCGTTCCCGCCGCCTGGCTGCCCTCGCGGCGGGCGGCCCGCATCGCCCCGGTGGAGGCCCTCCGCTCGGCCGGGCAGCAGCCCCGCGCCACGGGCGCCCGCACCCGCGTCCGCGCCGCCGCGGCGGCCGCCCTCCTCGCCCTCAGCGCCTTCCTGCTGCTCCCGCTGACCCAGGCCGAGGACGCCTCCGAGGGGAACCTCCGCGACGCGATGGCCGGCTGCGCCCTCCTCGTCGCCGCCGCGGTCGTGCTCACCCCGCTGCTCGCCGCCCCCGCCATCCGGGGCGCCGGCCGCCTGACCCGCCGCCTCGGCATCACCGCCCGCCTCGCCCAGGAGAACGCCCTGCGCGACCCCCGGCGCACCGCCGCGACCGCCGCCACCGTGCTGATCAGCACCGCCCTCGTCAGCGGACTCGCCGTGATCGGCCACTCCGGGGCCCGGGCCCTGGACCGCCAGGCCGCGGAAGGCCTCGCCGCCGAGTACGTCATCAGCACCCCCACCCCCACCACCGGCATCGACGACGCCACCCTGCGCCGCGTGGCCGGCACGCCCGGGATACGCGCCGCCCACGGCGTCGCCGACTCCACCCTCTTCCTCGGCGGCAGCGTCCGGAACATCGCCGGCGTCGATGCGCGCACCGCCGACGAGGCCATGCGGCTCGACTTCACCAGCGGCTCCGCCACCGGCCTCGGACCCGGCCGGATCGCCGTCTCCGCCACCACCGCACGCGACAACCGCCTCGACACCGGAAGCCGCGTCACCGCCCGCATCGGCCGGAGCGGCCCCGACACCGCCTACACCGTCGTCGGCGTCTACCGCGACAACCCCACCGCCGGCGACGCCCTCGGCGCCCGCACCGAGGTCCAGCAGCACCAGTTCCGCCCCGGCACCGTCCAGCGCATCCTCGTCCGCACCGAAGACGGCGCCCGCGGCATCCGCAGCGGGCTGCGCACCGCCGTCGGCAACAGCCCGCTGCTGAAGGTGCAGGACCGGGCGGAACTCGTCCGCGAGGCCGCGGGCGTCATGGGCGACCTGCTCACCCTGATGTACGGGCTCCTCGCCCTCGGAGCCGCCATCTCCGCCCTCGGCATCGCCAACACCCTGGCCGTGTCCGTCGCCGAGCGCACCCGGGAGATCGGCGTCCTGCGCGCCCTCGGCGTGGACCGCGCCGGCATCCGCCGGACCATCCGCCTGGAGGCCGTCACCGTCGCCGCGTACGGCACCCTGCCCGGCCTGGCCTGCGGGCTGTTCGGCGCCTGGGCTGTCGGCTCCCTCGCCAACGGCGCCATGCAGCAGTACGCCTTCCGGCTGCCCTGGGCAACGCTGCTCCTCGTCTGCCTGGCCCCCCTCGCCATCGCCGCGGCCGCGGCGGCCGCACCGGCCCGCCGGGCTGCCGCACTCCGACCGCTGGAGGCCGTCGCCGAGCAGTAGCCGCCGCAGTCACCCGCCGTCACCCGCCGGCGCCGCCGCCGGTCCCGCCGCCCGCCGCGGCCGGGCCGCCGGCCGCGGGATCGCGCCACATCGGCCACAGGGCGGGCCCGCCGTGCGGGAGCCGGATCTCGCCCGTCACCCGGAACCCCAACCGCTCGTAGAACGGCACGTTCGACGCCCTGCTCGACTCCAGGTACGCCGCCTCCCCGAGCCGGTCGCAGTGCGCCAACTGCTCCCGTACGAGCGCCGAGCCGGCGCCGGCGCCCTGCACCTGCGGATCCTTCCCCACGGTCGGCAGGTACCAGTGGGGCTCCTCCGGATGCGCCCGGTGCAGGCACTCCTGCACCTCCGCGGCCCGCCCCAGACCCCGCGGCCCGAAGACCCGCACATAGCGGGGCACGGACGCCAGCTCCCGCACCGCCGGCGCCCGCCACCGGCCGGGCCCGGACCACAGGGCCGCCGCCAGCAGCCGCCCCTCCCCGGTCGCGGCGACCCGCACGGCCCCCTCCCGCGGCCGCTGCTGCCGCTGCGCCAGCCGGAAGTAGAGCGCGATCCGGCGGGTCCGGTCCGGCCCGCCGCCGGGGACCATCCACCCCATGACGGGGTCGTCGGCGAAGGCGAGGGCCAGGAGGCCGGCGACCGTGCGCGCCTCGCCCGGCCGGGCGTGCCGGATCCCGAACGACTGCGGCAGCGGCCGCTTCCGTGTGCTCATCGCGCCACGGTAGGCGGCCGGGCGCCGCCGCCACCGGCCACACGCCCGCGGCACCGCCCGATCAGGCCGAACGGGGACGGGCCCCGGACGACGCAGGCGGACGGAGGGTTCGCGGCGGCACCTGCCACGCCGTGCCCCCGGTCGGCGGGCGGCACCCGCCGACCGGCCGTTGGGCTTCAGTCCGCCGGCGGGCCCGCCGTGTGGTCGGGGTGGCCCGGGGTGCGGCGGGCGCGCTTGAGCCGGGCCTCGTACAGGTGGTCGCGCCCGCCGGCGAGGTCGTCGACGGCCTGCTGCGCGAGCGCCGCGAACGGCCGGTAGTAGGTGTGGTTGTAGGCCTCGATGATCTGGAAGGTCCAGTGGCCGGGGATGACGTTGCGGCCGAGGATGTCCCGCTCGATCGCCGCCGCCACGTCGCCGTGCCCGGCTTCCCGGAAGAGGCGTACCGCCTCGTCGAGTTCGAAGTCCGCCGTGCCGGTCAGCTGGTGGAAGGCGTACAGGTGGCCGCGCGCGCGTTCGGTGGTCTCCAGCGCCTTCGACAGGGCGCCGAGGGCCAGGACGGTGGCGTGCGCCACGCCGTGCGGGCGGAGGGGGTCCGTACGGGGCGGCCGGTCGTGCTCCTCTGGTGCGCTCACCGTCCCTGCATAGCGCGTACGGGGCCGCCTGCCGAGCGGGCGCGCGGGGCCGCCATCCGGACGGCGGGGCCTCCCGGCTGCGTCCTCTGCCGCGCCGTCAGCGGCCCACGAGGCCGAGCTGGTGGTTCATCGCCTGCAGAAAGCGCACCACGACGTGCAGCTCGGCCGGGTCGAAGGGCGCGCAGGCCGCCTCCGTGCCGCGGGCCAGCGGGCCGAAGAACTCGCGCGCCGCCTCGCGGCCCGACGGCGCGTAGTGGATGTGGACCACGCGGCGGTCGTCTGCCGCCCGGACCCGCCGGACGTGCCCGGCCTTCTCCAGCCGGTCCAGGCAGGCGGTGACGGCCCCCGAGGTGAGGTTCATCCGGCTGCGCAGGCGCCCCGGGGTCATCGGGCCGCCCTCCTCGTCGTGCTCGGCGTCGAGGACGGCGATCAGCGCCTGGACGTCCGTCAGGTGCAGGCCGTGTGCCTGGGCGAACTCCTGGACGATCCGGTTGAACTCCGCGTTCATGCGGCGCAGCAGCACGGCGAAGGACTGCAACCCGATCGGGTCGTCCGCAGGAAGTGAGGACAGGGGGGTGTCGGCACTGGGCATGACACCAGCATATGATCTCTCAATCATTGACATACTTTGTGATTGAGAGATTGAAGGGCGGTTCGTTCACGTGAGCAGCAATCCGCGCCGGGCCCTGTGGCTGGTCCCCCTGGCCCTGCTGGTGGTCTGGCTGGGCATCGGCGGCACGCTCGGCCCCTACGCCGGGAAGCTCGGCGAGGTCGCCACCAACGACCAGGCGGCCTTCCTGCCCCGCAGCGCCGAGTCCACCGCGGTCCTCGAAGCCCGGCGGCCGTTCGAACGCTCGGAATCGGTTCCCGCGATCGTCGTCTGGGAGGCCCCGGAGGGCACCCGGATCACCGCGGACCAGACGGGCGCCGCGACCCGCGCCGTCGCCGCACTCGAGGGCCGGCCCGGCATCGCCGAGACACCCTCGCCCGCCCGGCCCTCGGAGGACGGCAGGGCGCTCCAGGCCGTCGTGCCGCTCAAGCCGGACCTGGGCGAAGAACTCCCCGCCGTCCTCGACTCGGTCCGCTCGGCGGCTGCGACCGTACCGGGCGCCACCGCGTACATCGCCGGCCCCGCGGCCACACAGGCCGACCTCTCCGACGCCTTCGCCGGCATCGACGGGCTGCTGCTCGGCGTCGCACTCGGCGCCGTCCTGCTGATCCTGCTCCTCGTGTACCGGAGCGTCCTCCTGCCGCTCGTGATCATCGTCGCGGCCGTGTTCGCCCTCGCCCTCGCCTGCGCGATCGTCTACGCCCTCGCCGACCGGGGCACCGTACGGGTCGACGGCCAGGTACAGGGCATCCTCTCCATCCTGGTCATCGGCGCGGCCACCGACTACGCCCTCCTCCTGACGGCCCGCTTCCGGGAGGAACTCGCCATCCACGGCGACCGCATGCGCGCGGCGACCGCCGCCGTCCGCCGCTCGGCCGGCGCCATCACCGCCAGCGCGGCCACCGTGGCGCTCGGCCTGCTCGCCCTGCTCGCGAGCGACCTCACCAACAACCGCGCGCTCGGCCCCGTCGGCGCGATCGGCATCATCTGCGCCGTCCTGACCACCCTCACCTTCCTGCCCGCCGTCCTCGCCCTGCTGGGCCGGACCGCGTACTGGCCGGCCAAGCCCAAGGCCGCCGCCGAGGAGGGCGGGCGCGGCGTGTGGCACCGTATCGCCGCGCTGATCGACCGCGCGCCGCGCAAGGTGTGGGCGTCGACCGCGGTGCTGCTGCTCGCCATGGCCGCGTTCGCCCCGACGCTGTCGGCCAAGGGCGTGCCCCTCGACGAGATCTTCGTCGGCGACGCGCCCTCGGTGAGCGCCCAAAAGGCCCTCGGCCGGCACTTCCCCGGCGGATCCGGCCAGCCCGCCGTGATCATCGCCGACGCGGGGCGGGTGGAGCAGGTCCAGGCGGCTGCCCGCGCGACGGACGGCGTCGCCGCGGCCGCAGCCGTCACGGCCACCGGCCGGCCGGGCGAGGGCGACCCGCTCGTGCGCGACGGCCGCGTCCGCATCGACGCCACCCTGGAGGCGGCCGCCGACAGCGACGCCGCCAAGGCCACCGTCGAGCGGCTGCGCACCCAGGTCCACGCCGTCCCCGGGGCCGACGCGATCGTCGGCGGCTACACCGCGCAGCAGTACGACACCCAGCAGACCGCGGCCCGCGACCGCAACGTCATCGTCCCCATCGTGCTCGGCATCATCCTGCTGATCCTCGTGGTGCTGCTGCGCGCCCTGGTGGTGCCGGTACTGCTGGTGGCGACCGTCGCCCTCAACTTCCTGGCCACCCTCGGCGTCGCCGCGCTCGTCTTCGACCTGCTGGGCTTCAGCGGCACCGACGCCTCCGTCCCGCTGTACGGGTTCGTCTTCCTGGTGGCGCTCGGCGTCGACTACAACATCTTCCTCATGTCGCGCGTCCGCGAGGAGACCCTCACGCACGGCGTGCGCCAGGGCGTGCTGCGCGGGCTGACCACGACCGGCGGGGTCATCACCTCCGCCGGGGTGGTCCTGGCGGCAACCTTCGCCGCGCTGATGGTCATCCCGCTGGCCTTCCTCGTCCAGATCGCCTTCATCGTCGCCTTCGGCGTCCTCCTCGACACCCTGGTCGTCCGGTCCCTGCTGGTCCCGGCGCTCGTCGTGGACCTCGGCGCCCGCAGCTGGTGGCCCGGCCGCCTCGCACGCGCCGAGCAGTGAGGGCATGCGGGCCGCGGGGCGGGCGGGCCACGGGTTTGCCACGGGTGCGGGTCAGGCCCGCCCCGCGGCCCGGTCGCTACGGGCAACCCGCGGGGCGACGATGGGAGTGCGGCCGCACTCCGGCAAGGCCCCTCGCCAAGGAGGCTCCATGAACCGGCGCACCCGCCCCCGCATCCTCATCCCCCTCGCGGCCGCCGCACTCGGCGCCCTGACCGGCGCCGGGGCGGCGGCAGCCGCGGCTCCCGCCGCCCCGCCGGCGGCCACGTGCTCGATCTCCGGCGTCCTGGAGAACGGCCGCGTCCACCTCTCCGGCGGGGGTTTCACGCCCGGGCCGGCGTACGTCTTCGGCTCGGCCGGCTTCGGCGGGACGGTGGAGATCGCCCAGAACGGCGGCTTCCAGATCATGGACGTCCCGAACGCCGAGTACACCGTCCGCCAGGGCGGCGAAGTGACCGAGTGCAGCGGCTTCAAGGGCTGACCGGGCGGCGGCCCGGCACCCGGTGCCCCCGGGCCTCCGGGCCCGGTCAGATCCAGGTGTCCGGGCCGCCCCCCGTCCAGACGATCATCGGGCTGTCCTGTTCGACCAGCGATTCCGGATCGTGCAGGCCCGCCCGGCGGGCGAACTCCACGACGTCGGCGAGGCCGTAGGCCGTCCCGAGCGGGGCGTCGGTGCCGTGGGTGTGCGCCGTGACCGGCCGGCCGCCCTTGGCGGTCACGGGGTGGACGGTGATGTGCGGAGTGTCCGGCATGCCCCCAGGCTCACCGCACCCGGGCACCTCCGCATCCCGGAGGACCCGTCCCGCCCCGCCCGCCGCGACCGGCGGGCCCCGCCGGAGGCCGACCCGGCGGTCAGAAGGCGCAGTGCACCCGCACCCGGTCAGAAGGCGTAGCGCACCCGCAGCCAGGGCGCGCGCGCCGCGATCAGCCCCCGCAGCGACTCCACGGCCGACGCCTTCTCCGCGATGCGGTAGCGGACGTTCCAGGCGCCGTTCTCCGACCTCTTCGCCTGCTGGAGGTCCGGGCGCCACAGCAGCTCCTCGGCCCGGGGGTGCCAGCCGAGGTTGACCTCGTGCAGCTCGCGGTTGTGCGTCAGCATGATGACCTCGGCCGCCGCCTGCTCCTTCACCCGGCGCGGCAGTACGTCGTCCATGGCGTCCAGCAGCTCGCCCCAGGCCCGCTCCCAGCCAGGCCGGACCACCACCGGCGACAGGTTGAAGTGCACCTCGTACCCGGCGTCGAGGAAGTCGGCGGCCGCGGCGAGGCGGTCCGCGACCGGGCTGGTCCGCACGTCGAGGAGGCGGGAGTCGTCCGCCGGCATCACGGAGAAGCGGATCCGGGTGCGGCCCTGCGGGTCGAGCCGCAGCAGGTCGGGGTTGACGAACTTGGTCGCGAAGGACGCCTTCGCGGTCGGCCGGCGGCGGAAGGCGCGGACCAGGTCCGCGGTGTTGTCGCTGATCAGGTCGTCGACCGAGCAGTCGCCGTTCTCCCCGACGTCGTACACCCACGCCCGGTCGTCGCACTGGTTGGGCTCCGGCTTCGGCCCCGCCCCCGCCACGTGCCGGCCGATGGCGTCCAGCACCCGTTCGACGTTGGTGAAGACGGTGACCGGGTTGGCGAACCCCTTGCGGCGCGGGACGTAGCAGTAGGCGCAGGCCATGGCGCAGCCGTTGGAGAGCCCCGGGGCGATCCAGTCGGCCGACCTGCCGTTGGGGCGGATCCCGAAGGACTTCCGCTCCCCCAGGACGAGGGTCTGCCGCTTCACCTGCACCCACCGCTCGGCGTTGCCCTCGTTGCCGTGCAGGTGCGGGATGCGCCAGTGGGACCTCGCCTCGACGAGGCGGGCCTCGGGGAACCGCGCGATGATCTGCCGGCCCCGCAGGGAGGCGGCCGCCGCCGGCTCCGCGTGGATCTCGGTGACCCTCAGCATCCTCCGGGCCTGCGGGCCGTCCCGGAACGGCCGCTCGGCGCCCGCACCGGCCTCCTCGCCGACGGGCCCGGCCGCCGCCACGAGCTCGCCGATCCCGAACAGCGCGTCCGCCTCGACGCCCTGCCGCCCCTGCCCGGATTGCTGTCGCCTGTCCACTTCACCCCAGTGTACGGAGGGGTCCCGCCTCCCCCGGGCCGCCGCCCGCTGTCCGGCCACGGCGGCCCGCAGTGCAGGGCCGCCGCGCAGGCCGACACCCGGCGCGAGCGCTCCACGGCGGCCGCCGGCGCAGCCGACGCCGTGCGGATCCTGCCGCACCGGTGGCGCCAGGGCCGGGCGGCATCCGTTTCGCGAAGACCCCGGTCCGCGGAGCGAACCCGGCGACGGGTCGCGCTTCGCCCGCCGGACGGCGGGGCGTAGCGTCGGCAGTGGGGGAGCGCGCCGCACGCGTGCGGGCGCCGGCACTGGCACGGGTACTGGCAGTGGGGGTGAGCGGACGGGGCTGTCGTGGGATTGGTGTTCCGGAGTTCCGACCCGGCCGAGACGGAGGCCTACCTCTCCCGGCAGTACGCAGACGTGACCGTCCACGCCTCGCCGGACGCCCGCACGGAGGTGGTCCGGCACACCGCGGACCGCTTCTCCGTCGAGGACGTGCGGATCGGCTGCGAGATGTCCTTCACCGCCGACCCGCTGGACGCCGTCTGCGTCGTCGTCCTCCACACCGGCACCATCGCCGTCCGCGAAAGCGGACTGCCCGACGAGGTCTTCGGCCCCGGCGAGGTGTTCCTCCACACCGCCGGGCACCGGCCGTTCACGGGAGCCGTCTCCGGCGCCCGCTACACCGCGGCCCTCCTCCACCCCGACCTGCTCGCCGACACCCTGCAGGCCTGCGACAAGACCGCACGGCGCCCTGTCCTGTTCACGGACCGGCGCCCCGCGACCGCCGGCGCCGGGCGGCAGCTCGCCGCTACCGTCGCCTTCCTCCGCGACAGCGTCCTCGCCCCGCCCCCGCGGCCGCGGCCGCCCATCATCGACACGACCTGCGGCCAGCTGCTCGCCGCCGCCGTCCTGTCCGCCTTCCCGTACACCACGCCCGGGGCGCGCCCCGCGGCCGCGCCGGGCGACGCCACCCTCCAGCGGGCGATCGCCTTCATTGAGGCCAACGCCCACCTCGACATCACGCTGGCCGACATCGCCGCCTCGATCCCCGTCAGCCCGCGCGCCGTGCAGTACGCCTTCGCCCGCCACGCCGGCACCACCCCCCTGGCCTACCTGCGGGGCGTCCGCCTGGCCAGGGTCCACGAGGAGCTGGCCTCGGCGATGCCCGGGCAGAGCACGGTCACCGAGACCGCGGCCCGGTGGGGCTTCGCGCACCCCGGCCGCTTCGCCGCCGCCTACCGCGAGGCATACGGCACGTCCCCAAGCCGCACCCTTGCAGCCCGCCCCAGCCGTACCACCCTGCCGGGCCCGGCCACCGCGGTCCCCGCACCGACGGGCATCGCGCCGGGCGGGGCGGAGGCGGAGGCGGAGGCGGGGGAGGCAGGGGGTGCGGGGGGTGCGGGGGGTGCGGGCACGGCCGGGCGGGGGCCGGGTCGGCCTCCCGTCACGCACGTCGTACGCGAGCGGTGTCTCGTCCTGACGCTGTGGAGCCCACCCGACCCCGACCGGCGCAGCAGGCTCGTCCAGCACGTCCGGTCCCTGCTGGACGAGCACCGCCCGGACTGCGTCGTCGTCGAACTGCCTCCGGCGGCCGCCACGGCATCGGCCGTTGCCACGGTCCTCACCCTGCACCGCCACTGCACGGCCCGCCAGGTCCCCCTGGCGGTGGCAGCGGGCCGGTCGGAAACCCGCCGCCTGATCAGGGCGGTGCAGCCGACGGTGCCAGTCCTGGCGGAAGTACCGGAAGCACTGGAGCAGGCCCGGGAGGCGGCGCGGGGGTGAGGGGGCGGCGGGTCGGGGGAGGGCAGGAGGCGGCGGGAGTCGGGGACTCGGGGTGGGGTGGTGCTGGGGGTGTCCCGGCAGCCCATTGTCCTTCCGGTGCGGGCCGTCTTGTAAAGGGCGCTCGCCCGTACGCCGGTTCGGCGTGGCAGGCGGGTCATGGCCGCGGCCCGTGCCCCGCCTGCCTCGTGCCGTGGTACAGGGCCGCCGGAAGCGGAGCACGACGGCGAATGGCGGCCCACCCGGAAGGTGGGCACTCTGGAGGTGGCCCACCCGGGTGGCGCCCCGCCCGGGAAAAACGGCATGTCCACGCGCGCGCCGGCAGCACGCGCGGCGGCGCCGCGGGCCCAGCGCGACGAGGGGAGCCGCCGTGACCGGTAGCGACGCCGTCTTCGCCGAGCTGCTGGAACGTTCGCACCGCGTGGCCGCGCGCGAAGTCCCCGACCTCGTCGAGGCCGCGGGCAAGCACCTCGGGCTGACCGGGACGCGCCTCTACGTGGCGGACCTCCAGCAGGTCCGGCTCGTCGCGCTGCCCCAGACCGGCCCCGGCGCGGGCGGCCACGCCGACGCCCTCGACATCGACTCCTCGCTCGGCGGCCTCGCCTACCGGACCCGGCAGGTCCAGGTGCCCCGCGACGGCGGCACCGCCTGGGTGCCGATGATCGACGGCATCGAACGGGTCGGCGTCATGCAGGCGACCGCGCCCGTCTTCCCCCCGGCCCTGCTGGACGTGAGCCGGGCCCTGGCGTCGCTGGCGACGCTCGTGCTCATGTCGAAGTCGCCGTACAACGACCTGGTGGTGAAGCGGGAGCGGCTGCGCCCCATGACCGTCCAGGCGGAGCTGGTGTGGGCGTTTCTGCCGCCGCGGACCATCGGCACCGCCGAGGCCACCTCGTCCGCGGTGCTGGAGCCGGCGTACGACATCGGAGGTGACGCCTTCGACCACAGCTTCACCGCGGACGGCCTGCACCTGACCCTGCTCGACGCGATGGGCCACGACCTCGCCTCCGGCGGCGCCGGCGCCACGGGGCTCGCCGCCTGCCGGGCCACGCGGCGCGCCGGGGGCACCCTCCCCGACATCGCCCGGACCATCGACCGCACCCTCGAGCAGTGGATCCCCGGCCGCCTGATGACCGCCGTCATCGCCCACCTCGACACCGCGGGCGGGCAGTTCACCTGGGTCAACTGCGGCCACCCGCCGCCGCTGCTCATCCGCGACGGGCGCGTGCTGCCCCGGGTGCTGGAGCGGACCCCGCAGCTGCCGCTCGGACTGGGCTTCCACAGGGAGGCGCCGCCGACCCTGCACCGGGAACGCCTGCAGCCCGGCGACCGCGTCCTGATCTACAGCGACGGCGTCACCGAGGCCCGCGGGCCCGACGGCAGCATCTTCGGCGAGCAGCGCCTGGTCGACACCGTCATCCGCTCGACGGCCGCAGGGGACACCGCCCCCGAGGCGCTGCGCCGGCTGATCCAGTTCGTGCGCGGGCACCAGGAGCACAGGCTGCGCGACGACGCCACGATCCTCCTGGTCGAGTGGCATCCAGGCTGACGGCAGGCCGCCCGCCCCGCCGCGCCCGCCGCGTCTGCGCGTACCCTCGGACGGGTGTCGTCCTCCCGTCTGCACCGCGTCGCCGTCCTCGTCCTCGAAGGAGCGAAACCGCTCGACGTCGGCATCCCCGCCCAGGTCTTCACCACCCGCGCGAGCATGCCGTACGAGGTGCGGGTGTGCGGTGCGGCCCCCGGCCTCGTCGCGGGCGGCGACGGGCTGTCCTACCACGTGAACCACGGGCTCGACGCGCTGGCCTGGTCCGACATCGTCTTCGTCCCCGGCTACCGCTTCCCCGACCGGGACGACCCGCCGCAGGACGTCCTCGCTGCGCTGACCGCCGCCCACGAGCGGGGCGCCCGGCTCGCCGCCATCTCGACGGGTGCCTTCGCCCTGGCCGCGACGGGCCTCCTCGACGGCAAGCGCGCCACGACGCACTGGCACTACGCGCGGGCGCTCGCCGCGAAACACCCGCGGATCCGGCTCGACGAGAACGTCCTGTTCGTCGACGAGGGCAGCGTGCTCACCTCCGCCGGCGCCGCCTCGGGCATCGACCTGTGCCTGCACATCCTGCGCGGCGACCTCGGGGTCGCCGCGTCCAACCACGCGGCGCGCCGCCTGGTCGCGGCCCCGTACCGCAGCGGAGGCCAGGCGCAGTACCTTCCGCGCAGTGTGCCCGAACCCCTCGGGGAGCGGTTCGCCGCCACCCGCGAATGGGCGCTGCGCCGGCTGGCCGAGCCGCTGACCCTGGAGGCGCTCGCCGAGCATGCGGCGGTCTCCTCCCGGACGTTCTCGCGGCGCTTCGCCGACGACACCGGCTACACACCCATGCAGTGGATCATGCGGGCCCGTATCGACAGGGCCCGCGAGCTGCTCGAACGGTCGGAGCGCAGCGTCGAGCGGATCGCCGCCGACGTCGGCCTCGGCACGGGAGCCAACCTGCGGCTGCACTTCCAGCGCATCCTCGGCACGACCCCCACCGAGTACCGGCGCACCTTCACCCGCGGCGAGTAGCGATCGACTGCAGCCCCCACTCGGCTGGCGAGATCCTTTTGAACCATGGCGATCACGCCACTGTCCCGGCCTGGCGCGGCAGGCGAGTCTGGTGCCGAACAGAAGGGGACACCGCTCATGACTCGCATCGCCATCAACGGGTTCGGCCGCATCGGACGCAACGTGCTGCGCGCGCTGCTCGAACGCCACACCGACCTCGAGGTCGTCGCCGTGAACGACCTCTCCGAGCCGGCCACCCTCGCGCGGCTGCTCGCGTTCGACTCCACGGCCGGCCGCCTGGGCCGCCCGGTCACCGTCGACGGCGACGTCCTGGTCGTCGACGGCCGCCGCATCAAGGTCCTCGCCGAGCGCGAGCCGGAGCAGCTTCCCTGGGCGGAGCTGGGCGTCGACATCGTGCTGGAGGCGACCGGCCGCTTCACGTCCGCCTCCGCGGCCGCCGCCCACATCAAGGCCGGCGCGAAGAAGGTCCTGGTCAGCGCGCCGTCGGACGGTGCGGACGTCACCCTCGCCTTCGGTGTGAACACCTCCGCCTACGACCCGGCCGTGCACACGATCGTCTCGAACGCCTCCTGCACCACGAACGCGCTCGCGCCGCTCGCCGCCGTCCTCGACGACCTCGCCGGGATCGAGCACGGCTTCATGACGACGGTGCACGCCTACACGCAGGAGCAGAACCTGCAGGACGGCCCCCACCGCGACCCCCGCCGCGCCCGCGCCGCCGGCGTCAACATCGTGCCCACCACCACGGGCGCCGCCAAGGCGATCGGCCTTGTCCTGCCGAACCTCGACGGCAAGCTGTCCGGCGACTCGATCCGCGTCCCGGTCCCGGTCGGCTCGATCGTGGAGCTGAACACCACCGTCTCGCGCGACGTGACCCGCGAGGACGTCCTGGCGGCGTACCGCGCCGCCGCCGAGGGCCCCCTCGCCGGTGTGCTGGAGTACTCCGAGGACCCGCTGGTCTCCGCCGACATCGTCGGCAACCCCGCCTCCTCGATCTTCGACTCGGCGCTCACCCGCGTCGACGGCCGCCACGTCAAGGTGGTCGCCTGGTACGACAACGAGTGGGGCTTCTCGAACCGCGTGATCGACACCCTCACGCTTCTCGCCGGCTGACCCTCCCCGCACGTCAGCACACTCCGGCCGCCCGGTCTCCCGGGCGGCCGGAGCCGTTTCCCGGCAGTGCCGCCCTCGGCTCGTGTGCGGAGGGTGCGTGCCGGGCGTCGCGACGCCGCGGGGCAACTCAACACAGGCCCTGAGGCCGGACGGCGTCCGGGCACCCGCGCGCCGCGCTGCGCAGGGCCGCCGGCGTGGTGCCGTACCAGCGCTGGACCGCGCGGCGCAGGGCGCGGGCGTCGGCGTAGCCGCTGCGGGCGGCGATCGCGTCCATCCCGAGGTCGGTGGTGTGGAGCAGCCGGGTGATCCGGTCCCGGCGCAGCGTCTCCAGTTCGCCGTTCCAGGTGGTGCCGTGCTCGTCGAGGCGCCGCTGGAGGGTGCGGGTGCTGACGGCCATCCGCCGCGCCACCCCGGCGAGCGACGGGCCGGTTCCGTCGTTCGCGGAGGCCAGTGCCGTGCGGAACAGGTCCAGCCAGTCGTGCAGGGGGATCGCGGTGGCGAGGGTCTGCTCGGCGTGCCGGCGGAGCACCGCGGAAAGGCCGGGCTGGGCGTGGGGCGTCGGCGACCTCAGGTCGGACGCCAGGAAGGTGATCGAGCTGACGGGGGCCTCGAAGTCGATGGCGCGGGTGCCGTAGAGCTCGGTCAGGGCGTCGTGCCGGCGGGGGGCCTCGGCCGCCACGGTCACGCGGACCGGGACGAGCCGGCGCCGTGCGGCCTCGCTCAGGCGCTGCTGGTACAGGCCCAGGGCGTAGCCGCGGACGGCGCAGGCCGCCTCGTGGGCGATGTCGGCATGGTTGACGTGGCTGAGGGTCACCTGCTCGCCGTCCTCCGTGACGCGGAGGGTGTCGGTGCTGGTGTCGGCGACGACGGCCAGGTAGGCGGCGGCGTCCCGGATCCCTTCGAGCGGGGTGGGCGCCGAGGTGATCAGGTAGTCCCACACCCCGAACGTCCCGAGGGCCGACTGCTGCGCCAGCAGCAGGGACAGCTCCGTCCAGGGCACATGGGCCGTCGTCAGTTCCGCGATCCGGTTGCTCGTGGCCGCGGGCGTCCGGCACAGGTCGTCGTTGAGGTGCTCCGCCGCCACTCCGAGCAGGTGGCCGTACCCGGCCCGGGGGACGCCGAGCAGGGAAGCGGCGTTGACGCTGAGTCGGGTGAGGGCGGAGGAGGTCGTCCCCGGATGCGCATGCGAAACCACAGGGCGTGAGCATAAGGCAGGTTCCGGCACAAGCCCTTCGCGGGAGCCCGGCGCAGGATGCCCCCTTCATGGCGTCAGCGGTCCCCGCGATGGCGCGCAGGGTCCCCCCGGTGGCGGGATATGCCCCTGGGGCGGCCGGGCGGCCCGGCAGAGGATGGGGGTACGACCGCGGGGCCGCGACCGGGACGGGGGTCCAGTCGCGGCCGCGCGCCGTCGGCACGCAGCGGGCGGCCAAAAACAAAGGCGAGGGTCCCAGTCGACTCCTCGCCAGTCTCAACGTATAGCGCACAGGGGGGCTTGCGGCAAGGCCCAGGTGCGGCCGCAGAATGGCCGGCCTGGGTCGGAAGCCGCGGAAATGCCGTGTCCGTACCGTATGCAGCCCCTTTGCCGGGTGCGTGTGCGGGGTGGGCGAGGGCTGCGCGGCGGCCGACTGCCGTGTCCCCTCCCGTGAAACGGGCGTACCCATGCATGATGTGATCGTGGTCGGCGGCGGACCGACCGGCCTGATGCTGGCGGCCGAACTCCGGCTGCACGGCGTCGACGTGACGGTCCTGGAGCGGCTGGCCGAGCCGACAGGGCAGTCCCGCGGCCAGGGCCTGCACGCCCGCAGCGTCGAAATGATGGACCAGCGCGGCCTGTTGGACCGCTTCCTCGCCTCCGCCGACACGTTCCGGGCAGGCGGCCTCTTCGGCGGCATCGTGAAGCCGTGGCCCGACACGCTGGACACGGCGCACCCGTACGGCATCGCCGTCCCGCAGCCCGTCACGGAGCGGCTGCTGGAGGAGCGGGCCCTCGAACTGGGCACCCGCATCCACCGCGGCCGAGCCGTGACCGGACTCGACCAGGACGCGGACGGGGTGACCGTCGAGCTGGCCGACGGAACCCGCATGCGGTCGCGCTTCGCGGTCGGCTGCGACGGCGCCCGCAGCGTCGTGCGGGGCCGGCTCGGGGTGGCCTTCCCCGGCGAGCCCACCAGGGTCGAGACCCTGCTCGGCGAGATGGAGCTCGCCGAGGCCCCGGAGAAGATCGCCGCCGTCGTCGCGGAAGTACAGCGCACGCAGCTGCGGTTCGCGGCGGCCCCGCTCGGGGAGGGCCGCTACCGCGTCGTCGTCCCCGCCGACGGGGTGGCCGAGGACCGCTCCGCGGCACCGACCCTCGACGAGTTCACCCGGCAGCTGCGCGCCGTCGCGGGCACCGACTTCGGCGCGCACTCACCGCGCCGGCTGTCGCGCTTCGGCGACGCCACCCGCCAGGCCGAGCGCTACCGCGTCGGCCGCGTCCTCCTCGCAGGCGACGCCGCGCACATCCACCCCCCGACCGGCGGCCAGGGGCTCAACCTCGGCATCCAGGACGCCTTCAACCTCGGCTGGAAGCTGGCCGCGGAGGTGGGCGGCCGCGCCCCGGAAGGGCTGCTGGACACGTACCACGCCGAACGGCACCCCGTGGGCGCCGCCGTCCTGGAGAACACGCGGGCGCAGATCACCCTGCTGGGCACCGATCCCGGGGCGGCCGCACTGCGGAAGCTGTTCTCGGCGCTCATGGACTTCGAGGAGGTGAACCGTTACGTCACCGGCATGATCACGGCGGTGGGGGTCCGCTACGACCTCGGTGAGGGCCACGACCTGCTCGGCCGTCGCCTGCGGGACGTGCCGCTGCAGCAGGGCCGCCTGTACGACCGCATGCGCACGGCCCGGGGCCTGCTCCTCGACCGGACCGGCCGGCTCACCGCGGACGGCTGGGCGGACCGCGTCGACCACGTCGTCGACCCGTGCCCCGAACTGGGCGACCCGGACGACGTGCCCGCCCTGCTGCTGCGGCCCGACGGGCACGTGGCGTGGGTCGGCGGCGACCGGGAGGGCCTGGAAGACCGGCTCGCCGCCTGGTTCGGCGCGCCCGCAGGCCGTACGCCCGCGGCTACAGGACGGCGACCGTGAAGGCGTTGTCGACGTAGCTGCCGTTCAGGTCGTACGTGTACACCGTCACGGAGTTCGTGCCGCAGACGGCGTTCGGCGCGGTGCTGAAGCTGCGGCGGTTGGAGTTGGGCAGCTCGACCTGGACGATGCTGAACGCCAGGTTCACCTGGTCTGCCACGTTGACGCAGTACCGGCCGCGGTCGATGTGCCGCACCCAGTCGATGTTCTTCGCCCGCCTCAGCACCCCGGAGGGGCTCACGTCGGCCGCGGCCTGGACATACGGCGAGGTGATCGGAGCCGGGTCCGCCGCGGCGGCGGGCACGGCGAGCGCCCCGGTCAGTGCGGCGGCGGCAAGGACGACGGGAACAGGTCGGCGCATGGTTCACACTCCCGGCGGACGGCGGCCCACGGCGAGCCGCCTGCGGTTCCCCACCCTCCCCGACCTGCGCGGGGCGTGCGGCCGAAACGCCGTGCGGTGCTCGGCCACCCGTGACCGAACCTCACCCGGTCGGCCGCGCCCGGGAGCCGTCAGAAGCGGCCCAGGGGCGCGTCGCCCCAGTAGCCGCCGACCTCCCGGTGGTGGTCGGCGCTGCCCAGGTGCTTCTCCCGTACGAACTCCGGCGCGTCCTTGACCTGCTCCCTGGTCCGGTCGACGTAGATCTTCCGCTCCGCGGCGTCGATGCGGGTGATCGTCCCGGCGGGCAGCAGCACCTGCCGGCCGAAGATCCAGGGCCCGGTGTCGACGACGATCCAGGAGGCGTCGGCCTCGTCCGAGTGCTTGTCGACCTTGCCGATGCCGCCGTCGACGGCCTCGACCTTGTACCCCGTCAGGTCGACGCCCTCCAGGCGGCCGACGGCGAGGCGGTAGACCCAGATGTTCCCGGTCATGGGCTTCGGTTCCTTTCTCGGCGGTTCTCGGGATGCGGCGGCCCGGCCGGAGCGGCTCAGCGGCCCCCGGCCAGGCTGTGGATGAGCACGCCCAACGCGAAGGCGAGCAGCAGCAGATGAAGCCAGACCGGCCCCGGCGGGGCCGGTTCGGCGGCCAGTAACGAGAGCTGGTTTCCTGTCATGCCCGCTCGCTTGCCCACGCTCGGCCGGTTGACGCACCCTTCTTCCGCCGCAAGCCCTGCTCCTCCACCCCGCAGCCCTGCGCCGGCACGGGCCGGGCTGCTTCGCCGCCGGCCCCGCCCGGGGATTTCGCCCCGGCCCGGTCCGGCGCGCCGGACGGGGGCCGATGGGGGGACGCCTGCGGCGTGGCGGCCGCCCCCGCCCCGCCCGCGCCACAGATTCGACGGCATGGACAACACGGCCGTCGTGGTCATCGACATGCTCAACCCCTACCGGCACGAGGACGCCGACCTGCTGGTCCCGTCCGTCCGCACCGCACTGCCCCGCATCGTGGAGCTGCTGTCCGCCGCCCGGGCCGCGCAGGTGCCCGTCGTCTACGTCAACGACAACTTCGGCCAGTGGCGCTCCCACCACGGCCAGATCGCCGACATCGCGATGGCGGGCGCACACCCCGAACTGGTGGAGCCGGTCCTGCCGGACGAGGACTCCCTCTTCGTCGTCAAGGCCCGCCACTCGGTGTTCTTCGAGACGCCGCTGGCCTACCTGCTGGGCACGATGGACGTCGGCCGCCTGGTGCTCGTCGGGCAGGTGACCGAGCAGTGCGTGCTGTACTCCGCGCTCGACGCGCACATCCGCCGCCTCGACGTCGTCGTGCCGCGGAACGCGGTCGCCCACATCCACCCGGACCTCGCCGGGGCGGCCCTGCGGATGATGGCGGAGAACATGGGCGCCCGGGTCGTCGACGGCCCGGGCGACCTGTGGCCGCAGCCGCCGGCAGAGTGAGTCGGCTCCGCGGCCGCCGGCGGGGTTGCCGGGCCGGCCGGCGGGCAGGCGCGGACCGCCCCGGATCCCACGCCCGGGGGACGACACCCTCGCACAGGCAGGAGGACAGGCCCATGTCACAGCCCCAGCCCGCTCCCCGGGCGGCCGTGGTCACCGGCGCGGACTCCGGCATCGGCCGGGCGACCGCCGCCCGCCTCGCCGAGGCCGGGATGGACGTCGGCATCACCTGGCACACGGACGAGGCCGGAGCCCGGGAGACGGCCGCCGAAGTACGAGGCCACGGCAGGAGGGCGGCCGTCGCCCGGCTGGACCTGACCGACCTGCCGGCCGCCGCACAGGTCGTCGACGACCTCGCCGACGAACTCGGCCGCCTCGACGTCCTGGTCAACAACGCGGGCACCGGCACGGCCACCCCGTTCCTCGACATCGGCCTCGGCACCCTGCGCGAGGTGCTCGACGTCGACCTGGTCGGCCCGTTCCTGTGCTCGCAGCACGCCGCCCGCCGCATGATCGCCCAGGGCGGCGGGGGCCGCATCGTCAACGTCACGTCCGTGCACGAGCACCAGCCCCGCGTCGGCTCCGCACCGTACTGCGCCGCCAAGGGCGGCCTCGGCCTCCTCACCCAGGTGATGGCGCTCGAACTGGCCGAGCACGGCATCACGGTGAACGCCGTGGCCCCCGGCGAGATCGCGACCCCCATGACCGGCCAGGAGGACACCGACGTGCACCGCGAACACCGCCCCGGCGTCCCCCTCGGCCGCCCCGGCGACGCCCGCGAGGTGGCCGCCGTCATCGCCTTCCTGGCCGGCCCGGACGCCTCGTACGTGACGGGCGCCTCCTGGGCGGTCGACGGCGGAATGCTCCGCATGGGCCCGATGGCCGGCTCCCACCTGGACAGCGAGGACTGGCGCCGCCCCGGCAGGCGCTGACGCCGCCTCCCTCCACCGGACCACTGCCCGGGCAGCGCGAGCGTGCGTGACCGGCGCACCGTCCACAACCTCCCGGGACAGGACACCTGGTGCTGCAGACGGAAAGGCCACAGCACTAGAACGCGCGCAGCAGGGGCTCCCCGTGGGGCCTGGACGCCCAGGCCTCCGTGGCCCGTTCCAGCTTGTCCGGGTTGACCTGGCTGCGGAACGCGGCGATGCCCTCCGGGGTGACCTGGAGGCAGATGACGCCGATGACCCGGCCGTCGACGACCGCCACGACGGCCGGTTCCCCGTTCGCGGTCGTCGCGTACATGTCCGCCGCGCCGCCGACCAGCTTCCGCTTGGCCGGGGTCGGCCTGAACAGGCCCCGCATGAACCTGGCGACCGCCGTCGCGCCCTCGAAGGCCCTCGCACGGGCCGGGACCTTCCCGCCGCCGTCGCCGACCGCGATGGCGTCGGAGGTCAGCAGCCGCACCAGCGGCTCGGTCTCCCCGCTCGTCGCGGCCGCGAGGAACTCCTCCACCACCCGCCGGGCCGCCGCCCGGTCGATCCCGGTGCGGGTCCTGCCGTCCGCGAGGTGCTTCTTCGCCCGGTGGAAGACCTGCTGGCTGGCCGCCTCCGTCAGGTCGAGGATCTGGGCGATCTCCCGGTGCGGGTAGTCGAAGGCCTGCCGCAGCACGTACACCGCCCGCTCGTTGGGCGACAGCCGCTCCATCAGCACGAGTACCGCGTACGAGACGGACTCGCGCTGCTCCGCGGTGTCCGCCGGGCCGAGCATCGGGTCCCCCTCCAGCAGCGGCTCCGGCAGCCACTGGCCGACGTACGTCTCGCGGCGGGCGCGGGCCGAGGAGAGCTGGTTCAGGCACAGGTTGGTGAGGACCTTCGTCAGCCACGCCTCGGGGACCTCGATCAGCGCCACGTCCGCGGCCTGCCAGCGCAGAAACGTCTCCTGCACGGCGTCCTCCGCCTCGCCCGCGGATCCCAGCATGCGGTAGGCGATGGCCTCCAGGCGCGGCCTCGCGGCCTCGAAGCGGTCGACGTCGTCCATGGTCAGCGGCATGCTCCCGATCCTAGGGGGTGTTGCGCAGGTCCTGTGCGGTGCCCGCGGTGTCCGGTGCGTGCTGTCGGTGTGCCGGGCGAAACCCCTCGTACGGGGCGTACTCGGGGCTTCGGCCGGTGCGGCGGGAGTGCGTGCCGGGCGCCGTGCGGGACTTTCGCAACACCCCCCGGTGCGCGACCGCGGCGCCGCCGGCGGGGGAGGGGCCGACTGCCTTGCACGGCGCGCCGGTTGGGCCCGCCGCCCCGGATCACGCGCGCCGCTCCGCGCCGTCCCGCCCGCGCCGGGCGAAGCGGCCCGCGCGCCGGGCACGGGTGTGCCGGTCGAGTTCCTCCAGCAGGCGCTGCGAGCGCTTGTCCACGCCCAGCTCGTCCAGTACCCGGTCCAGTTCGGCGAGGAGCGCGCCCTGCAGCTGCCATTCGGCGGGATCCTCCTGCACCTTCGCCAGCATCAGGTCCGCGAGCCGGTCGCGGCTCGCCCGGGCCACCAGCAGCTCCCCGGCCAGCCGCTCCTCCGCCTTCTCCGCGTTGGCGCTGACCTGCGCGGTGATCAGCTGGGCGAAGCTCTCCACCGCCCGGGCCGTGTGGTCCAGCAGCTCCCGCAGCGCCGCCTTGACCTCGGCGGTGAACAGCGGGCTGTCGGGCCGGGCCTTCGCCAGGTCGGTCAGCGTCCGGCAGGCCACCCGCAGGACCACCGCGCAGATCTCCAGCGTGTCCAGCCCGGTCCGCAGCACCAGCCGGGAGAGCAGGCCCTCCTTGACCCGCGGGTTCATCCTCAGGCTGTCCTCGGCCTGCCGCAGGGCCGCGTCCACCAGCGCGATGTCGTTGTCGAGGCGCCTCGCCTCGTGGAGCCGGGCCGCGGCCTCCTCCACCTTCGCGCGCCCGGACGGCCAGTCCTCGCCGAGGTGGCCCAGCAGCCGGCTCATCCGGGCAGCGAGGTCGGTGATCGCGCTGCTCGCCGGGCCGACCCACACCGGAGGCGCGACGACCAGGTTGATCAGCAGTCCGACCGCTGCCCCGATCAGGGTCTCCAGCACCCGGTCCCAGGCGGTGTCCGCCACCTGGGTGACGCCCAGCACGAGCATGGCGCTGATCGCCACCTCCGGCACGAACTCGTCCACCCGCACCAGGTGGCCCACCAGCAGCGACGCCAGGATGACCAGGCCCAGGCTCCACCACGTCAGCCCCACCAGGACGCTGAAGCCGATCGCGATCAGCACCCCGGCGACCACGGAGTTCACCCGGCGGATGCCCGTGGTCAGCGTCGAGTAGAGGGTGACCTGGACGACGAGCAGCGCGGTCAGCGGTGCGGTGAGCGGCGCCGGCTCACTGCTCAGCCGCAGCGCGATCACGTAGCTGATGACGGCGGCGGCGGTGGAGCGCAGGGCCTGGACCGCGACCGGCTCGCGGTGCCGGCCGGCGAAGCGGGAGAGCGTGCTGATCATCTGGGGCATACCTGCGCGCATTCCCCGGCCGGACCGCCGCGTGACGGGGGCGGCCGGGTTTTTACCTCCTTGGCCGTTCCCGGCCCCGTATGCCGACCGGCCGGCATACGCGTACGACACCGCAGGCCGGCGATAGCGCCGCCCGGCCCGGGGGTATACGTCCGCCATGGACGCGCAGGGGCAGGGGCAGGAAGAAGACGGCGGCCGGCGGCAGGGCCCGGGGCGGCCCGCTCCGGGCCCCGAGGGGGCGCTCCTCGAAGGGCTCAGCGTGGACGCCAGCCGGCCCGAGCAGCCGGTCCTGCTCGACGCCGACGGGCAGCCCATCCGCACCTGGCGGGAGAACTACCCGTACACCCGCAAGATCCGCCGGCCCGAGTACGAGCGCGCCAAGCGCATCCTGCAGATCGAGCTGCTGAAGCTCCAGCGCTGGGTCAAGGACACCGGAGCCCGGGTGGTCGTGATCTGCGAGGGCCGCGACGCCGCCGGCAAGGGCGGCACCATCCAGCGCTTCACCGAGCGGCTCAACCCCCGCGGCGCCCGCATCGTCGCCCTCGACAAGCCGACCGAGCGCGAGGCCGGCCAGTGGTACTTCCAGCGCTACACCGCCCACCTGCCCGCCCGGGGGGAGATCGTCTTCTTCGACCGCTCCTGGTACAACCGCGCCGGCGTGGAGCGCGTGATGGGCTTCTGCACCGACGAGCAGTACGAGCGCTTCCTGCACCAGTGCCCGGCCTTCGAGGCCATGCTCGTCGACGACGGCATCCTGCTGGTCAAGTTCTGGTTCTCGGTCTCCCGCTCCGAACAGCGCACCCGCTTCGCGATCCGCCAGGTCGACCCGGTGCGCCAGTGGAAGCTCTCGCCGACCGACCTCGCCTCCCTCGACCTGTGGGACGCGTACACCGACGCGAAGGTCGCCATGTTCCGCGCCACCGACACCGAGCACGCGCCCTGGACCGTCGTGAAGAGCAACGACAAGCGGCGCGCCCGGCTGGAGGCGATGCGCAGCCTGCTGTGGAGGATCGACTACGCCAGCAAGGACGAGAAGGCGGTGGGCCACCCCGACCCGCTGATCGTCGGCTCCGCGGACACCCTCCTGGAGGCGGGCGAGGAGCCCGCGACCCTGTCGCCCACCCCGCTGAGCGGGTCGCCCACCGGCCCCGGCCAGCACCCCCGTCCGCCGGGGCACGCGCCCCGGGCCTGACGCGCCGAGAAAGATCGCCCACCCGCCGGTACGGCGTGCGGAAGGGGGCCGTAGTCTGCTCGCATGACCGACGCCAACACCCTCACGCCCTCAACGGCCCTGCAGACCATGCTCGCCGGCAACGAGCGGTTCGTGGCCGGCACGCCACAACACCCCAACCAGGATGCCGCCCGCCGCGCGGAGACGGCCCCCGGGCAGCGCCCGTTCGCCGTCGTGTTCGGCTGTTCCGACTCCCGCCTCGCGGCCGAGATCATCTTCGACCAGGGGCTGGGCGACCTGTTCGTCGTCCGCACCGCCGGACACGTGGCCGGCACCGAGGTGCTGGGCAGCATCGAGTACGGGGTCAGCGTCCTCGAGGCCCCGCTCGTCGTCGTCCTCGGCCACGACTCCTGCGGCGCCGTCGCCGCCACCCGCTCCGCGCTCCAGGACGGTGTGACGGCCACCGGATTCGTCCGCGACGTCATCGAGCGGGTCACGCCCAGCGTCCTGGCCGCCCGCGCCGCCGGCCTCACGTCCGGCGACGACATCGTCGACGAGCACATCCGCCACACGGTCAGTCTCCTGATGGAGCGCTCCCGCGCCCTGGCCGAGCGGGTCGCCGCGGGCCGCACCGCGGTCGTCGGCATGTCCTACCGGCTCGCGGACGGCAGCGCCCGCCTGATCACCACCTGGGGACGCGACCTGTCCTCCGCCGCTTCGGAACAGGCGGGCTGACACCCGCGCGCCCCACAGCAGCCGCGAAGCCGCCGCGTCGCGCCCCGGCAGGGCGCCACGCGGCGGCGAGGTGCGGTGATCAGACGCCCGGTGCGGGCAGCAGGCGTACCGGGCCCTCCTCGGCGGGCTTGCCGGCCGGATGCGGGGCGGGTTTCGGCACCGGCTGCGGTGCGGGCGCCGCGCCCGCATCGGCTCCCTCCGCGCCGGCTCCCGCCGGTGTCGGCACGGGCAGCGTCGGGGAGGGCGTGGGGCGCGGTGTCGCCAGGGCCGTCCAGCCGTAGGGGCAGACGAGCGTGTCCAGGGTGACGGGCAGCGTGTAGGTGCAGCTCGTCTCGTACACGTCGCCGCCCCGCGTGATCACCTTCACGTACACCTGCGGGCCGGCCGCCGGTACGCCGAGGGACACCGAGGCCGCGCAGGCGTTGCGGGGGAAGCCCGGGTTGTCGCGGGTCGAGAGGTCCCGCCACACGTACGGCGCGTACAGGCTGCTGCGGTAGCCGACGAAGGCCCGGTCGTGGTTGAGGGCGACGCTGAACTCGCCGTCCGGGGTGTAGGAGACGGTGTCGATCTCGACGCACGGCCCCTCGTGGCCGCGGTCGCCCTTCGGCCCCTTCTCGCCCCGTTCGCCCTTCTCCCCCTTGTCGCCCTTGTCGCCCTTCGGGCCCTTGGGCCCGGGCTCGCCGCGCTCGCCCTTCTCACCGCGTTCGCCCTTGGGGCCGCGGTCGCCCTTCTCGCCCTTGGTCGTCTTGGGCTTCTTGGTGGTCTTCTTGCTGTCCTTGCCGTCGTCCTTGTCGTCCTTGTCGCCTTGGTCCACGGCGCCGGCCGCAGGCTTGGCGGCCTCGGGCCCGGGGACGGGCGCGGCGACCGCTCCTCCGCCGCGGTCCCCCTCGCCGCCCACCGGGACCGGCCCCGCCGCCACGGCCGGCGAAGCCAGCCCCGCCAACACGACGGCGGCCGGGAGGGCGAAGGCCCGCATGCCCCAGGTACGCCTGGTCGCCCGCTGTACAGAACGCATAGCTCTGCTCCTCTTCCGTACGTCTCCGTACAGGTGTGCCTCGTACGAACGTGTGTGGGATCCGGCCGGAACCAGATGGAGCTTCTCCCGCTTTCGGTGAACGGGGAGCCGACGCGGCGGCAAGTTGCGGTCATCTCATCGGATCGGCCTAGAGGGACTCAGTGCTCGCGGAATGCCCGGCGGCCGGCGTCGGCGCGTCGTCGGGAGGCGGCGCCGTCCCGGAGCGCCCGCACGGGTGGTGCGGCCCGCGGCGCGGCGGCGAGGGTTGACGCCCGCAGGTGTGAGTGGTTTATTACTCATATGCAGACGGGACAGCAGACCGAGCAGCAGGGCGGCCGGCGGCGCCGGCTCTCCACCGCGGACGAGCGCCGGGGAACCGTGCTCCGCACCGCGATCGGCGCCTTCGCGGCCCGGGGGTACTTCGGCACCACGACCACGGAGGTCGCCAAGGCGGCCGGGATCTCGCAGGCCTACGTCTACCGGCTCTTCCCCAACAAGGAGGCCCTGTTCGCAGCGGTCGTCGAGCACTGCTTCGCCCAGGTGCGCGCCGCCCTCGAACGCGGCGCGGCCGAGGCGGAGGGGGCCTCGCCGGAATCGGTCCTCGCGTCCATGGGCGACGCGTACGCCCGACTGATCAGCGACAACGAACTGCTGCTCGTCCAACTGCACGCCCAGGCGGCCGCCGTGTCCGAGCCGGTGATCCGCGAGGCGGTACGCGCCGGGTATGCCCAGGTCGTCGAATACGTCCGCGGGGTGTCCGGAGGGAGTGAGCGGCAGGTGCAGGAGTTCTTCGCGGTCGGCATGCTCTGCCATCTCGTCGTCTCGCTCGGCGTCGCCGACGCGGGGGAGGCGGGGGGTGTGGCCGAGGCCCCGTGGATGCGCATCCTCGCCGCGGGCATCACCCACTACTGAGCCCCGCGGCCGCGTCCCGGGCTCCGGACGGGCGGCTGCCGGTCATCCGGCACGCCGCCCTCTCTCGGGCCCTCGAAGTGAGTGGTCAATCACACATACTTTACGAAGGGAGACACCCGCCATGCCGCACGCCGCCGGTGGCAGGTACCCGCTCGCCGTGCTCTCCGCAGGGCAGTTCGTCGTCGTCCTCAGCACCTCCGTCGTCAACGTCGCCCTCCCGCAGATCCGGGACGGCGCGGGACTGTCCGACACCGGCATGTCCTGGGTGGTCAACGCCTACGGCCTCGCCTTCGGCGCCCTGCTGCTCCTCGGCGGCCGGGCCGCCGACCTGGCCGGCGCCCGCCGGGTCCTGACCGCCGGCCTGGGCCTCTTCGCCGTCGCCTCCGTGGCTGCCGGACTCGCCGACACGGCAGGGGTGCTCATCGCCGCCCGCACCGCGCAGGGCGTCGGCGCCGCCGCGGCCGCCCCCGCCGGCCTCGCCCTCGTCGTCCGGTTCCACCCGCCCGGCAGCGCCCGGGCCCGTGCCCTGGCCGTGTGGGGAGCAGTCTCCGGGGCGGGCGGTGCGGCCGGTGTGCTGCTCGGCGGCGTCCTGGCCGAGGTGCTGGGCTGGCCCTGGATCTTCCACGCCTGCGGCCTCGGCGCGGCCCTCGTCCTCGGCGCCACGCTCCGCCGCGTCCCCGCCGACCCGGCCCCTCCGCTCGGGGCCGCGGTCCGGCCCCGCCCCGACCTCCTCGGCGCCTTCGCCGTCACCGCCTCCGCTGCCTCCCTCGTCCACGGCGTCACCGCCGTCCGCACCCACGGCCCCGCCGACCCGTACGTCCTCGGGCCGCTCGCCGCCGCCGTGCTCCTCTTCCTCCTGTTCCTGTACGCCGAGCGCCGGCACCCGGCGCCGCTCGTGCCGCCGGGGCTGCTGCGCCGGGGGCTCGTCGCCCCCGCCAACCTCCTGAGCGCCCTGGTCGGCGCCGTCTGGGTCGGACTGTTCTTCCACCTGCCGCTGCTCCAGCAGGAGGTCCTCGGCTTTGGCCCCCTGGCCGCGGGCCTCGCCCAACTCCCGCTCGCCGCCGCCACCATGCTGGGATCCTGGCTGGCCCCGCGGTCGGCCCGCCGACTGGGCCCGCACCGGAACCTCGCCGCGGCCCTCCTCGCCCAGGCGGCCGGATTCGCCTGGCTCGCGCTCCTCAGCACGCCGGCCACCGGCCCGGCGGCCCTGACCGGCCCGACCGCGCTCATCGGCCTCGGACTCGGCGCGGCCTTCGTCCAGCTCACCGGCGCGGCGGTCGGCGGTGTCCCCCCGGCCGACTCCGGGGTGGCCGGAGGGCTCGTCAACACCACCCGCCAGCTCGGCGGCGCCGTGGGCCTGGCCCTGACGGGCACCCTGGCCGCCGCCGTCACCGGCGGCGACCCCGCCGCCGGCCCCGCAGTCCTCGCCGACGGCCACCGCGCCGCCTTCCTGCTGGCCGCCGCCACCGCCGCCGCGGCCGCGGCCCTCACCCCGCTGCTCTTCCGCCGCGACCCGGCCGGCACCCGCCCGGACCCGGCGCCCGACCACACCGCCGACCACACCGCCGAAGGAGCCCGCCGTTGAACCCGCAGAGCCCCGCCCGCCGCCACACAGCCACCGTGGACGAGTCCGCGCCCGCCGTCGTCCGGCTCACCGCCATCGTCCGCGCACCCCTCGACCGCCTCTGGGACCTGCACACCGACATCGCCGCCTGGCCCGCCTGGAACCCCGGCATCAGCCGCGCGGAGCCCGCCGGCCCGCTCGCCGTCGGAACCGTCTTCCACTGGCACACCCACGGACTTGACATCACCTCCACCGTCCTGGAGGCGGTTCCCGGCCGGCGCCTCGTCTGGGGCGGCCCCGCCCACGGCATCGACGGCATCCACGCCTGGACCTTCGAGGACGCGGGCGACGGCACGGTCGCCGTCCGCACCGAGGAGTCCTGGAGCGGGCCCCCCGTCGACGCCGACCCCGACGCCGCCCGCCACGCCCTCCGCGAGTCCCTCGGACTCTGGCTCGCCGCCCTCAAGGCGGCCGCGGAACGCCCCTGACCGGCCGCCGCCCGCAGAACCGCACGACCATCCACCACACCCCGCCCCGCCACCCCGGAAGGACCGCCCGCCATGACCGCCAAGCCGTACCTCACCGGCCACTACGCCCCCGTCGCCGACGAGACCACCGCCACCGGGCTCACCGTCGAAGGCAGCCTGCCGCCCGAGCTGACGGGCCGCCTCATCCGCAACAGCCACAACCCGAAGCCCGGCATCACCCCCACCCACTGGTTCAAGGGCAGCGGAATGGTCCACGGGATCCGCCTCCGCGAGGGCCGCGCCGAGTGGTACCGCAACCGCTGGGTCCACACCCCCGCCCTCGACGGCGCGCCCTACATGACCGAGCACGGACCCGACCTCACCGCCAGCACCGCCGGCACCCACGTCATCGAGCACGGCGGCCGCCTCCTGGCCCTGTGCGAGTCCGCCCTGCCCTTCGAGCTGACGCCCGAGCTGGAGACCGTGGGCGCCTTCGACTGGAACGGCAGGCTCACCTCCGCGATGACCGCGCACCCCAAGGAGGACCCGGCCACCGGCGAACTCCACTTCTTCGCCTCCTCACCCCTCCCGCCGTTCCTGATCCACCACGTCTCCTCACCGGACGGGACGGTGCTGCGCAGCCAGGAGGTGCCGGGCGCGACCGCCGCGCTCAAGCACGACTTCGCCCTCACCGAGCGCCACGTCGTCTTCCTGGAGGGATCGGTCGCCTTCGACCCCTCCGAGCGCTCGGGAATCCCGTACGCCTGGAGCGACGAGCAGCCCGCCCGGATCGGTGTGATGCCGCGGGGCGAGGGCGGGGCCTCGCACATCCGGTGGTTCGACCTGGAACCCGGCTACGCCATGCACCTCGCCAACGCCTACGAGGACGCCTCCGGCCGCATCGTCGTCGAGGGCCCGGCCGTCGGCCGCCGCGGCTGGCAGCGCTCCTGGAACTGGTGGACCGGCGCCCCGGACCGCGGCGCCGAGCCCAACTCGGGTGCCCGCGCGACCCGCTGGACCGCCGACCTGCGCACCGGCCGCGTCACCCAGGAGCACACCGACGACCTGACCGTCGAGTTCCCGACCATCAACGACGCGTACACCGGCCGCGAGCACCGGTACCAGTACGCCCTGTCCTTCCCCGACGACCTCGGCGACGGCACCCACGCCCTGGTGAAGTACGACCGCGCCACCGGCGCCCGCCAGACCAAGCCGTTCGGCACGGGCCGGCTGCCCAGCGAGGCCGTGTTCGTCCCCGCCGGCCCGGGCGGTGACGAGGACGCCGGGTACCTCCTGACCGTCGTCGGCGACCTCAACTCCGACAGCTCCCGCCTCCTGGTCCTCGACGCCTCGGACCTGGACCTGCCGCCGGTCGCCGCGGTCCACCTCCCGCGGCGCGTCCCGGCCATGATCCACGGCTCCTGGATCCCCGACACCGCCCTGTGACACCCCGACGGCAGGCCGCCGGCGCCGCCGCTACGCGGCGGTGCCCTCGGCGGAGAGCAGGGCCGGCTTCCGGCAGTTGCAGCCCACCACGTCCGCCTTCCCCTGTGGCGGCACCTCGAAGGTGACCGTCATGCTGTGCCGTATCGTCGCCTTCCGCCAGTACGTGGAGCCCCCGCCGAGGAGCGCGTTGCGGGGGTCGTCCTTCCCGAACCGGACCTTCCACGACGACCCCTGCCAGTGGTCGGTCCGGACGAACGAGCAGGTCACCAGCGACTTGCCGTCCGCCAACCGGAGCACCGGCAGGGCCGGGCCGGTCACCTCCAGCTGGTAGCTGCGCCGCATGCCACCCGACTCCTGCTCCGGATGGTTGTAGTCGCGGACCACGTCGGCGGTGAGCTCGCCGGGCGCGAAGTGCTCGCTCTCCGGGTCGCCGTTCGGGGCTGTGAAGGAAAGGTAGTCCGCGTACCGCCCGCACACCCGGCGGTCCTCCTCCGCGGCCGGCGCCGCCGCGGCGGCACCGCCCGCGCCCTGGGTGACCGCGGCGACCTCCTTGTCCCGCACCGCGAAGCCGAACCGCTCGTACCCGCGGTCCTCGAACTCGCCCTCTGCGAGCTGCGGGTCAGGCTTGTCGTGCATCCACGTCATGGCGGCCGCCTTCCACTGGCCGCCCGGCTCCGCCTGCGTGAAGTAGGTCATCATCGCGGCCCGCTCCACCCTCTGGCCGTAATTCCGGGACACGACGGCGAACCACCGGGGGTATCCGGGCCAGTCGCGTTCCGCCGGGATCAGGTACGCGGGACCGGTCTGCGGCGTCGGCGCCGTACCGCGGTCGAACGGCACCCCCGCGCGCGCCCGGTACTCCGCGAGCAGCGGATCCGTCGCGACCGAGGCGATCCCCTCCTGGCCTCCGGGCTTGCGGAACTGCGACTGTTCCCAGGCGAAGGTGTTGAACACCTTCTCGGCCTGCTCCTTGCCGATCACCAGGGCCGGGGCCGGGGGCGACGCGGGCGGCGAGGACGCGGGCCCGCCCGCCTTCCCGCCCTCCGCCGACGGCGCGCACCCCGACAGCAGGACGGCGCATGCCGCCACCCCGCCCGCGAAGCCCACCCGCAGCCGCCGCCCACCACCACCGCCGAACACCTGAACGGCCATGATCCGAACTCCCCCGCCCCTTGGGTCACCGGCACCGCGCCGACGATCATGCGGGCAAGGTAACCCGCGGCGGGCGGGCCGCCGCACCGAGCCCCCCGGACTGTCCGGTTCCTGTACCCCGGGGCGCGGGAAACCGGCGTGCGCGGCCCCCGCCGGTCACGGGGCCGGGCGGGGCGGGCGGGAGCCGAGGCGCTGGAGGACGCGGCCGGCGAAGCGTTGTCCGGCCAGGCGGCCGAGGACCACCAGGGCCTTGTTGGGGGCGCCGGGCACACAGACGGTCCGGCCCCGCTCCAGGTCGCGCAGCGCCGTCCGGACGACGGAGTCCGCGCCGGTCCACATCACGCGGGGGATCGAGGAGGTGTCGCGGCCCGAGCGCTCGTGGAGCGCGGTGGGGACGTAGCCCGGGCAGAGCGCCATGACGCGCACGCCCGGACGGGCGATCCGCGCGTCGGAGAGGCTCCGGCTGAAGGCGTTGATCCAGGCCTTCGACGCCCCGTACGTACTGCGCGGGAAGAACGCCCACAGGGAGGAGACGTTGACGATCCCGCCGCGGCCGCGTGCGTTCATGCCGGGCAGGGCGGCATGGGTGAGCCGCAGCACCGCCTCGCAGTGCACGCGCAGCATGCGCACCTCGTCGGCCGCCGGCACGCGCAGGAAGCCGGCCGGGTGCGCGAACCCGGCGTTGTTCACCAGGAGGTCGAGCGGCTCCGCCGCCGCCCGGTCCGCGACGCGCGCCAAGCCCTCGTCCGCCGCGAGGTCGGCGGCGAGCACGCTGACGCGGACCGCGTGGCTGCGGCGCAGGGCGTCGGCCGTACGGGCCAGCCGGTCCGGGTCGCGGGCGACCAGCGTCAGGTCGTACCCGGCGGCGGCCAACTGCTCGGCGAAGGCCGCGCCGATCCCGGAGGTGGCGCCGGTGACGAGGGCGTGGGGCATGGCCCCATGGTCGCAGCCGGCGGGGCAGGTCCGCCGCACGCCGGTCACCGCTCCCGGCGGGCGGCCTCGGCCCGGCGGTGGCCTGACCGCCGTCCCCTCAGACGGGAAGGGCTGCCTCGGCGGCGTACCGGACGGGCAGTTCGGCCAGTCCGCGGGCGCGCAGCGACGGGCGTCGGCGCGGGGCGCCCGCGGCTTCGAGGACGGGGAAGCGCTCCAGGAGGGCGGCCAGCGCGATCTCGGTCTCCGCGCGGGCCAGGGGAGCGCCGAGGCAGTAGTGGATGCCGTGGCCCAGGGCGAGGTGCCCGGAGGTGTCGCGGCCGGTGTCGAGGATGTCGGGGCGGGAGAAGCGGGCCGGGTCGCGGTTGGCTGCCGAGAGGGACAGCAGGACGGTCTCCCCGGCCGGGACGGTGACCCCGGCGATGGTGACGTCCTCGGTCGGGAAGCGGCGGATGGCGAGCAGCGCGGGCCCCTCGTAGCGGGCGAACTCCTCGACGGCGGCCGGGAGCCGCGCGGGGTCCCGGCGGAGCAGCTCCAGCTGTGCGGGGTGTTCCAGGAGGGCGTGGACGGCGTTGCCGATGAGCTGGACGGTGTTCTCGTAGCCGGCGAAGAGGATGAGGAAGGCGAGGGACATCAGCTCGTCCTCGCCGAGCCGGTCGCCGTCGGAGTCGCGTACGGCGATCAGGTCGGAGAGGAGGTCGTCGGCGGGGCGGCTGCGCTTGTGGCCGATCAGCTCGGTGAGGAAGCTGAGCATCGACACCACCGCCTCCTTCGCGGCGCGGGGCCGGCTCGGGTCGGGGGCGATCAGGGTGTCGGTCCAGGCGCGGAAGTCGAGGCGGCGGTCCTCGGGGATGCCGAGCAGGTCGCAGATGACGATCACGGGCAGCGGCGCGGCGTACGCGGCGACGAAGTCGGCCGTACCGGCGGGGCCGAGGTCGTCGAGGAGCCGGTCCGCTGTCGCGCGGATCGGCGCGCGCAACTGCTCGGTGCGGCGCGGGGTGAAGGCGCGGCTCACGAGCTTGCGGATGCGGGTGTGGTCGGGCGGATCCATGTTGAGGAGGTTGGCGTCGAGGGCCGGCGGAAGGGAAAGCCCGCGGTAGCTGCCCTCGTTGGCGTGGGCCTTGTCCAGTGACAGCCGCGGGTCGGCGAGTGCGGCGCGCACGTCGTCGTACCGGGTGACGAGCCAGGCCGGCATGCCGTCGGTGCCGGTGATCCGGCAGACGGGCGCAGCGTCCCGCAGCTTCTCGTAGGCGGAGTAGGGGTGTTCGAGCAGTTCGGCCTGAAGATCCATGGGGTCAGCCTAGGTTGTGCCGGCGGATCAGCCTGCAGGCCTCCCGCCATGCCGCCTCGGCGTCCCGCGCGTCGTCGAGGCCGGATCGCGGATCCCGCCGCGCCCGTACGCGGGGGACCGCTCCGGACCCTCGGAGGCGGGGCGTGCTGCCGACTCCGGAGGGTCAGCGTGCGACGGGCACGGAAAGGGCGGCCTCGACGGACGTGTACGTCACCCCGTGGTCCGCAAGGACTTCCGCGACGACCCCGCCGGTCGTGGTGAGGGCCAGGAGGACGTGTTCGTCGCCGATCTCCCGGTCCTTGCGGGCCAGGGCGATCCGGAGGGACTTCTCCAGCACCGTCTTCGCCTCCCGGGAGAAGGACCTGCGGCCGGACCGCCATCCGGCGCCCCTTCGGCCGCCGGCGAGCGCGCCCCGGCCGTGCGCCTCCTCCACCCGGGCCACGATCGCGCCGACGTCGATGCCGAGGCCCTCCAGGGCCTCCGCGTCCGCCCGGGACAGCCCGGCCCGCCGCCGGGCATCGGCCAGGGCGGCGGCCACCGCGGGCCGGCGATCCGACGGGCACAGCCCGCGCAGCGCCGCCGCGGCCCGGGTGTCCTCCCGGTCGAGGAGCGCCAGCAGCAGGTGCTCCCCGGTCACGGTGGCGGAGCCGGTCCGCTCGGCGTACTCCACCGAGCCCTTCACCACCGCGCGTGCGTCCTGCGTGAATCGCTCGAACATCACTGCCTCCCGTACTTCTTGTGGACGGCCTGCCGGCTGACACCCAGCTCGGTCGCGATCTCCTGCCACGACCACCCCTGGTTGCGCGCACTGCGCACCTGGACGGCTTCCAACTGCTCCAGCAGCCGCCGCAGCGCGGACACGGCCCGCAGTCCCACCCGCGGGTCACGGTCGCCTGCACGGGCGGCCAGATCGGTCGCATCGGTCATGCTGTCAATCTACGTTGACATGATGATGCTGTCAATCGTTGTTGACACACGGGGCTGTCCCGTGCCCTGAGCATGTACAGGCGGCCCCGGTGAGCGGCTCCTCCGCGCCGCAGGCCGAAGGGCAGCGACCGCGGGCATGGGCGGGGGCGGGGGCTTCGGGCCCCCGCCCCCTGCGGTGTGGGTGTGCGGCGGTCTCAGAGGCGGCCGCCGGTCAGGCGCGACAGGGGGCCGCGCCGGCGGAGGCCCGCACGGCGGCCCGCCGCGTACGAGACGGCGACGAGCGCAGCCGTCCCGCTCGCCGTACCCGCGGCCGCGGCCTTGCGGGCCCGGACCGGCGCCCACAGCAGGCCGGCCCGGCCGGCGGCGGACCGGAGTGCCCGGGCGGCGGTGGTGGTCTTCTCCGCGATCTGGGAGGGGAGGGCGGTCAGCGTGCCGGAACCGTGCTCCCCGAGTTCGCCGCCGGCCTTCCCCGCGGCGCCGGCCGCCCGCCCACGCGTCGTGCCGCCGTTCGAATCGGCGTTGTCGGAAGGGGACTTGGTGTGGGGCTTCCGAGATGCAGTCATGCTCTGCGTCTGGCCGACCGGCCCTTCCCCAAACGTGGCTCCTCCCGGCCACAGCACCAGGGCCCAGCGGGCCCAGGTCCAGGTTGAGGTCCTCCGCCGTCAGGCCGAAGCGGCGGCGCAGCAGCGCCATCCGGTCCTCCAGCAGCATCAGCGTCAGCCCCAGCCGCTCCTCCTGCTCCTCGCTCAGGTCTCCGGCCTCCACGCGCCTGAGCGTCGCCTGGCGCTCCATTCAGCTGCTGTTTCCTGCCGCGTATGGGCGCCCGACGCACCCTCAAACTCCGGCGCAGGGAACCGGGGACGACGGAGGGGGTGGGCGGAAGACATCCCTCCGCCCACCCCTTCCGGTGCGCCCCGTCAGGCTGTCAGGTGGTCAGGCCGCCCCGGGCGATGACGTCCGCGTACCAGCGGGCGCTGCTCTTCGGCGTCCGCCGCTGGGTGGGGAAGTCGACGTGGACGATGCCGAACCGCTTGCTGTAGCCGTACGCCCACTCGAAGTTGTCCAGGAGGGACCACAGGAAGTAGCCGCGGACGTCGGCGCCCGCCCCGATCGCCCGGTGCACGGCCTCCAGATGGGCGTGCAGGTAGGCCACCCGCTCCGGGTCCTTCACCTCGCCCGACGGGTCGGCGTAGTCCTCGTACGCCGCCCCGTTCTCCGTGATCAGCAGCGGGACGTGCGGGAGTTCGTCCCGCAGCCGCAGCAGCAGCTCGTGCAGCCCGCCGGCGTCGACCGGCCAGTCCATGGCCGTGCGCGGTCCGGTGACGGGCACGAAGCGGACGTGCCGTTCCGCACCGGCCCACGGCGACGGCCCGGCGGCGTCCGCGCCGCCGGGGGTGCGGGCCGCGACCGCGGCGGGGGAGTAGTAGTTGATGCCCAGCGAGTCGATCGGCTCGGCGGCCGCGGCGCAGTCGCCGTCCTTCACGAAGGACCAGTCCGTGATGTCGGCGGTGTCCCGGACGAGGTCCTCCGGGAGGCTCCCCCGGAAGACGGGGTCGAGGAAGATCCGGTTGCCGACGGCGTCGATCCGGCGCACCGCGTCCCGGTCCTGCGGCGTGTCGGTGCGGGGGCGCACCGCGTGCAGGTTGAGCGTCAGCGACACCTCCGCCCCGGCGGGCAGTACGGCGCGCAGCGCCTGGACGCCGAGGCCGTGTGCCAGGTTCAGGTGGTGGGCGGCGCGCAGCGATCCGGCATCGCCGGTGCGGCCGGGGGCGTGCACCCCGCTGCCGTAGCCGAGGAAGGCCGAGCACCAGGGCTCGTTGAGGGTGGTCCAGGTGGCGACGCGGTCGCCGAGCGCCTCCGCGGCGAGTGCCGCGTAGTCCGCGAAGCGGTAGGCGGTCTCCCGCTCGGGCCATCCGCCCGCGTCCTCCAGCTCCTGCGGGAGGTCCCAGTGGTAGAGGGTCGCGACGGGCCGGATGCCCGCCTCGCGCAGCCGGTCGGTGAGGCGCCGGTAGAAGTCGAGCCCCTTGCGGGCGGCGGGCCCCCGCCCGGACGGCTGGACGCGCGGCCAGGCGAGGGAGAAGCGGTAGTCGGTCACGCCGAGGCTCCGCATGAGGGCGATGTCCTCGTCCACGCGGTGGTAGTGGTCGGCGGCGGTGTCGCCGGTGTCGCCGTTGCGCACCTTGCCGGGGGTCCGGCTGAAGGTGTCCCAGATGGACGGGGTGCGGCCGTCCTCGCCCGCGGCGCCCTCGATCTGGTAGGCGGCGGTGGCGGTGCCCCAGCGGAAGGCTTCGGGGAAGCGGAGCGTCGTCCCGGTGCGGGGGCGGGCGTCGAGCGCGGTCATGGCGTTGCGTCTCCCGGAGGTGAGAAGGGGGTGTGCGCGGGGGTGGGCCGGCGCGGCGGCTCAGCCCTTGACGGCGCCCTGCATGATGCCGCCGACGATCTGCCGGCCGAGCAGGCCGAAGACGAGCAGCACGGGCAGGGTGCCGAGCAGGGTGCCGGCCATGACGACGGACTGGTCGTTGACGTAGCCGCCGCCGAGCTGGCGCAGGGCGACCTGCACGGTCGGCTCGGAGGAGGAGAGGGCGACGACGGGCCAGAAGAAGTCGTTCCAGGCGGCCATGAACGTCAGCAGGCCGAGCACGGCCATGCCGGGCCGGGCGACGGGCACGACGACCGACCAGAAGATCCGAGCGGAGGAGGCGCCGTCGACGCGGGCCGCCTCGATCAGCTCGTCCGGCAGGGACTGGGCGAGGTACTGCCGCATGAAGAACACGCCGAACGCGGAGACCAGGCCCGGCAGGATGACGGCCTGCAGCTGGTTCACCCACTGGAGTTCGGCGATCAGCATGAACAGCGGGATGACGCCGAGCTGCGGCGGGATCATCATCGTTCCGACGGTGACGGCGAGCAGCGCGCCGCGGCCCCGGAAGCGCAGCTTGGCGAACGCGAACCCGGCCAGGGTGGAGCACAGGACCGTGCCGACGGTGATCGACCCCGAGACGATGAACGAGTTGACGAGCGCCCGCCCTATGTCGGCCTCCCGTACGACCGCCTCGAAGTTCCGCATCAGGTGCGGCCCGGGCAGCAGGGACGGCGGGACGCGGGCCAGGTCGGCGTTGGAGCGGCTGGCGGCGACGACCGTCCAGTACAGCGGGAACGCCGAGACGAGCACGGCGAGCGCCAGGACCGCATGGGTGAGCCTCCCGCCCTGCAGGGTCCGCCCGGCGCGCGAGCGGGTGCGACGGGCTCCGCCGCGGGATTCGCCCCGGGCGGGCCGGCCGGGGGGCCGGTGGCCGACGGGGGGTTCGGCGAGCGCGGTCATCGGCCGGCCTCCTTGCGGGTGCGGCGGCGCGCGATCAGCGCGTTGGCGCCGACGAGCAGCACGATCAGCAGGAACATCACCCAGGCGACGGCGGCCGCCCGCCCCAGGTGGAAGAAGCCCCAGCCCTGCTCGTACATGTACAGGCCGAGGGTCTGGTACTGGTGGGAGATCCCGCCGGAGAGGGAGCCCTCGAACAGCAGCGGCTCCCCGAAGAGCTGCGTCGCCCCGATCGTGGAGACGACGGCCGTGAAGACGATGGTCGGCCGCAGCCCGGGAAGGGTGACGTGGAGGAACTGCCGCCAGCGGGAGGCGCCGTCCATCTCCGCGGCCTCGTACAGCTCGTGCGGGATGGACTGCATGCCCGCCAGGTAGATCAGGGCGTTGTAGCCCGTCCAGCGCCAGATGACGATGGTGGAGACGGCGGCCTGCGAGGCGAAGGTGCCGGTCTGCCAGTCCACCGGGTCGATGCCGGCGAGCCCGAGCACGTAGTTGACCAGCCCGAAGTCTCGGCCGTACAGCTGGGAGAAGACGAGCGTGGCGGCGGCCACCGACGTCGCGTACGGCAGCAGCATCGCCGTGCGGAAGAAGGTGCGCCCGCGCAGCCGGTGGTTCAGCAGGTGCGCGAGGCCGAGCGCCATCGCCAGCTGCGGGACGGTCGACAGGACGCCGATGGTGAAGGTGTTCCGCAGCGAGATCCAGAAGAACTCGTCGCCGAACAGCGCGGTGTAGTTGCCGAGGCCGCGCCACTGCATGTCGCCGGGTGTCTGGAGCTCCACCCGGTACAGGGACACGTACGCGGTGTAGAGCAGCGGGAAGAGCCCGAACGCGGCGAACAGGGTGAAGAAGGGGGCGATATAGGCGTACGGGGAGGCCTTGCGCCAGGCGCGCCGGGCGCCGGGGGCGCGGCCGGGCGGCGCCGGCGGGGGCGCCGTCCGGGCGGGTGCGGTCAGGGTCACGGTGCGGCCCTTCGGGGAAGTCGGGGCGGATGGAGCAAATGGAGTGGGTGGGGCGGCCCGGGGCGGGCGGCGCGGAGGCGGCGCGGGGGGCGGCGCCGGCCCGCGGCCCCGCCTCCGGGCGGCCGGTCGCGCGGGTCTCAGCCGATGGTGTTCCGGACGCCCTTCCTGGCGTTCCCCCACGCCTGCTCGGGCGCCGTGCCCTTGCGCTCGACCTCGCCGAGGGCATTGGTGATCTGCTGGGCGATGTTCTGGTCGTGGACGCCGAGCACCTGCACCGGGGCCGCCTTCGCCGCCTCGCCGAAGATCCGCCCGATCGGCGCGCCGGAGAAGTACGGGTCGGTCGCGTCGGCGATCTGCGCGATGGCGCCGGTGGCCGACGGGAAGTTGCCCTGCTTGCGGAAGAGCTTGGCCTGCTGCTCGGGTGCGGTGAGCCAGGCGATCAGCTCGTACGCCTCCTTCTTGTGCTTGGCGGCGCGCGGCACGGCGAGGTACGAGCCGCCCCAGTTGCCGGCCCCGCCGGGCAGCTTCGCGATGTCCCACTTGCCCTTGCCGGCCTCGCCGGCCTGGCCCTTGATGTAGCCGAGCATCCAGGCCGGGCAGGGGAGTGTGGCGAAGGAGCCGGCCGCGAACGCCTGGTTCCACTGCGGCGACCACTGGTCCAGCTTGGCGCTCAGCCCGCTCTGCGCCGCCGACACCGACGTGTCCCACGCCGTCTTCAGCGCCGGGTTCGTCTCCCAGACCAGCGTGCCGGAGGCGTCGTAATAGCGCTCCTTCTGCTGGCCGATCATGACGGAGTAGAGGCTGCCGACGCTGTCGATCCAGGCGCTCTTCGCGGGGGCCTTCGCCTGGTACTGCCGGCCCAGCTCCAGGTACCCCTCCCAGGTGGACCACCGCTGCGCGAGCTCCTCGCGGTCGGTGGGCAGCCCGGCCTGCGCCAGGAGGTCGGTGCGGTAGCACATGGCCTCCGGGCCGACGTCGGTGCCGAGGCCGACGATCCGGCCGTCCTTCCCGGTGGCAGCCGCCCACTTCGCCTCGGGGAAGCCGGACCTGAGGCTCTCGGCGCCGTAGGCGCGGAGGTCCTCGAACCGGTCGCCCTGCTGCTGGACGGCGGAGGCGATCCGGCCGACCTCGATGGCCTGGACGTCGGCGAGGCCGCCCCCGCCGGCCAGGCGGGTCTGCAGCGACTTCCAGTAGTCGGCCTCGTCCTCGGTGTCGGTCTGCTTGACGGTCACGCCCGGGTGCAGCTTCTCGTACTCGGCGTAGAGCCCGGCCTCCTCGTATCCGAAGGAGCCGAAGAGGTCCACGGTGACGGTGACCTTGCCGTCCGCGCCGCCGGCGGCGCCCTCCGGTGCACCGCCGCAGGCGGCAAGCAGCACCGCGGCGAGGGCGGCAGCCCCCAGGCGGACGGCGGTTCTTCCGGCGGCTCGGGCGTGGGACATGGGGGCCTCCTGGGCTCCGGGATCGGGGGAGAACTCTTCTGAGAGCGCTCTCATCAAGCGAGGGGAGCGTGCCCACGGCGCGCGCCATCCGTCAAGACTCGAAGCCGCGACAGACCGGAATGGGCATCAACTTCCCGTCCTGCATTCTCTCTTGACACCCCTCTTTCGGGAGTTCTACGTTTCCGGCCAGCTGAGAGCGCTCTCTCCTGTGTTTCCCGGACGCGACCCCGACACCGCCTGCGCACGTCCCCCGCCACGACACGAGGTGTTCCCGCATGCCCGTCCTCCTCCCGCGCCGAGCCGCCCCGCCCCTCCTCGCCGCCGCCCTCGCGGCCGCCGGACTCGGCATCGGCCTCGGACCGGCCGCGGCCCCCGCCGCGGCCGCCACCGTCCCGGTGGGCGCCGGAAGCTACTCCGACACCCGCCCCGCCGGCACCTCCGGCCCCACCAACAACACCGGCACGCCCGTCGCCCCCAAGGTGACCCCGGCGGCCCAGGGCAGACCCGTCCCCACGAACGACTGGTGGTCCTCCCTCGCCTTCCAGCGCTACGGCGACAACCCGTACTCCACCCCCATGTACGGCCACCCCCTCACCTACCAGGCGGCCGCCGGCGGACTGGACGTCGGCTACCCCACGACCCCCGCCGTCGTCGGGGACGGCCGCCAGTACGAGTTCGCCCACAAGCGCGACCTGACCATCGGCCTCGCCGGCCTGAACTCGCCCGACACGAAGGCCGACGCCTGGTCCGACTGGACGGTCACCCCCTACTGGTCCGACGGCGCCCGCACCCTGCGCACCACCATCGGCCACGGCAGCCCGTTCGTGTACGCCCAGGGCTCCGGCGGCGACGCCCGGATCACCACCGCGTCCGCCCCGGCCGTCTTCGCCGACCAGGGCAACGTCCTCGGCATCACCGTCGCCGGGCACCACTACGCCCTCTTCGCGCCGACCGGCACCGACTGGACCGTATCCGGGACCGCGATCAGCGCCGCCCTCGGCGGCCGGAACTACTTCTCCGTCGCCGTCCTGCCCTCACCGGACGCGCTCGCGACCTACCGCACGTACGCCTTCAGCTTCGTCACCGGCTCCCGCGTCGACTGGAGCACCTCCGGCGGCACCGTCCGCGCCACCTACACGCTCTCCACCGAGGCCAAGGAGGGCACCGAGCGCGGCACCCTCCAGGCCCTCTACCGGCACCAGTGGCTGCACACCAGCGACCCGCTCACCCCGTACACGTACGTCTCGCCGCGCGGCACCATGAAGGTCCGCGAGGGCGCCTCGTTCACCACCGCCCAGAAGGCGGCCCCCGTGCTGCCGGCCCTGCCGCGCACGGGCGCGGCCGACACCCCCGCGCTCCGCGCCCGGCTGAAGGAGGCCGCGAACGCGCCCGACCCGTTCTCCGGCGCGGTGGACACCTACTGGACCGGCAAGGCGCTCGGCAAGCTGGCCCAACTCGTGCCGATCGCCGACCAGATCGGCGAGACCGCCGTCCGCGACCGGCTCCTCGGCCTGCTCAAGGGGCGCCTGCAGGAGTGGTTCACCGCCGGCGGCGCCGGTGAGTTCTCCTACGACCGCACATGGCGCACCCTGACCGGCTACCCCGCCTCCTACGGCAGCGACACCGAGCTCAACGACCACCACTTCCACTACGGCTACTACGTGTACGCGGCCGCGATCACCGCCCAGTACGACCCCGGCTGGGCCGCCGACTCCGCCTGGGGCGGCATGGTCAAGACCCTGATCCGCGACACCGCGAACCCCTCCCGCACCGACACCGCCTTCCCGTTCCTGCGCGGCTTCGACGTGTACGCCGGCCACAGCTGGGCCTCCGGCCACCAGGGCTTCGCCGCCGGCAACAACCAGGAGTCCTCCTCCGAGTCCACCAACCTCAGCGCCGCCCTCGTACTGTGGGGCTCGGCCACCGGCGACACCGGCCTGCGCGACCTCGGCTCCTACCTGCTGGCCACCGAGGGCGAGGCGATCGCCCAGTACTGGTTCGACGCCGACGGGCAGGTCTTCCCGGCCTCCTTCGGCCACGACACCGCCGGCATGGTGTGGGGCAGCGGCGCCGCGTACGCCACCTGGTGGACCGCCAACCCGGAGGAGATCCACGGCATCAACGTGCTCCCGGTGACCGGCGGCTCCCTCCACCTCGGCGGACACCGGCAGGCGATCCGCCGCAACATCGCCGAGATGGAGCGGGAGAACGGCGGACCCGCCGTCGAATGGCGCGACATCCTCTGGGAGTTCCAGTCGCTCGCCGACCCGGCCGCCGCGAAGGCCAAGTGGGACGCCGGCAACGCCGGCTACACCCCGGAGGCGGGCGAGTCCAAGGCGCACACCCAGCACTGGATCACCAGCCTGGACGCACTCGGCGCCCCCGACCCGTCCGTGACCGGATCCATCCCCACCTCGGCGGTCTTCAACCGGAACGGCACCCTCACCTACGCGGCCCACAACCACGGGGCGACCGCCCGCACCGTCACCTTCTCCGACGGCAGGACCCTCACCGTGCCGGCCCGCTCCACCGCCTCCGCCACGGGCACGGGCCCCGGCCCCGGCCCGGAGCCCTCGACCGGGAACACGTTCCGGCTCCGCTCCGGCGGCGTCCTCACCACCGCCGGCGGCGGCACCGCGGGCAGCGACACCGTCCCGTCGGCCGGCGGCGCCAACCACGACGGCACACCGTACCGGCCGCTCGTCTACGAGGCCAAGGGCGTGAACGGTACGCTCAGGGCGGGCGCGGCCACCGCGTTCCGGCTCCCCGTGGACGCCGGCACCGCCGTCGGCCTCGGCCAGCAGGCCCGGATCTCGTACGACCTCACCGGCGACGGCACCTTCGACCGGACGGAGACCTACCACTACTTCGCCACCGACCCGGTCGCCGGCTGGGAGGAGTACCGGCAGGCCCGCGGCCTGAAGTCGGCCACCGGCACGCTCGGCGACCTGCGCGGCGGAACAGTCCGCCTGGAGGTGTGGAGCGCCATTGGCAACGCCGACTCCCGGCTGCAGACGGGCACCGACACGGCCGTGGTCGTCATCCCGTACGACTGACCCACCCGCGGCCACGGCACACAGGCGGCGGGTGCGGGGGCCTTCCCGCACCCGCCGCCGTGATGCCGCCCCCCCACCCCGTCGTCACCGCCCCGTCAGGCCGATTCCCGCCGCACCAGCCCGGTCGGCGTGATGACGGAGGCCGGGGCCGCGTCCACCGCACCGTCCAGCATTCGCATCAGCAGCCGGACCATCAGCCGTCCCATCCCCTCGATGTCCTGACGCACCGTGGTCAGGGCCGGCTCCGTGGCCCGCACCACCGCGTCCATGTCGTCGAACCCCACCACCGCCACGTCCTCCGGCACCCGGATCCCCCGCTCGCGCAGGGCCCCCAGCGCCCCTGCCGCCATCAGGTCGTTCGCGGCGAACACGGCGTCCACGTCGGGCCGCCGCTCCAGCAGCCCGGCCATCGCGCGGGCCCCGCTCTCCCGGGTGAAGTCGCCCTGGCACACCAGCGCGGGATCGGCGTCGACCAGCACGTCCCGGTAGCCGGCGAGTCTGTCGAGCGCGGACGTCTGCGTGCCCGGCCCGGCGATGTGGCCGATGTTCCGCCGCCCGAGCGACACCAGGTACCGGACGGCTTCCCGCGCCCCGCCCCGGTTGTCGCAGTCGACGAACGGCACGGCCGGCTCAGCCCCCGACACCGGACGTCCCCCGAACACGACGGGGACCCTGCTCCGGGCGATCAGCGCGGGCAGCCGGTCGGCGGTGTGCAGCGAGAACGCCAGCGCCCCGTCCACGTGCCCGCCGTCCAGGTAGCGCGAGATGCGCTCGTGGTCGCCGTGTCCCTCCACCCACAGCAGCACGAGCTGGGTGTCGTGGGCGGTCAGCTCCCGGCTGATCCCGCGCACCTGCTTCTCGAAGAACGGGTCGGAGAATATCCGGAACTCGGGCTCCGCGATGATGACGGCGACCGCTCCGTGGCGCCGGGTGACCAGCGAGCGCGCCGCGTGGTTGGGGACGTATCCCAGTTCCCGGACCGCCTCGCGGACCTTCTCCGCCAGGGGGAGCCGCACTCCCGCACCGCCGTTGACGACCCGTGAGGCCGTGGCCCGTGAGACGCCGGCCCGCGCGGCGACGGCTTCCAGCGTGGGGCGGGACGACCCCGTGGTCTGCTCCGGCACGGCAGGCTCTCCTGACTCCATCCGCGGCCGACGCCGCGCCGCTGTCCGACGCGGAACAGGATAAACGCCGGACGCCCGCTCTGAGAGCGCTCCCAAACACATTGCGCCAGTACGGCTTCCCGCACCGGGGGAGCCCCTTACCGATCGCGGGGGAGCGCGCAGGCCGCCGTCCCTCCCGGCAGCCGGTACCGGTTGGCCGCGACGACCCGGTACACCGCGTCCGCGGCCCGCCGCACCCCGGGCAGCCCGAGCACGCCGCCGAGCACCGGCCAGGCGCCGCCCGCGCTCAGCAGCGCCTTCGCGACGGCCCGGGCCCCGCCGTGCACCGCACCCGACGGGGTCACCCACAGCACCTCGTACGCGGCGCGGTCCCGGCTCACGCCGAGCGCGCCGAGGTCGGCGGACTGCCAGGGGACGACGTCGCAGCGGGGCCGCACGCGCCGCTCGGCGAACCGCGCCGAGGTCGTGCAGAAGCCGCAGTCACCGTCGTAGACGAGCACAGACCGGGTACGCATGCCCCCATCATGCGGCGTCCGCCCCGTCCCGCGCGGGGGCCGTCGATCCGGCAGGCCGCCCGGCAGGCGGCGCGGCCCCGCCCGGGTGCGGGAACGGTCCTGCGCGGGCCTGCGTCCTCCCCTCCGACAGGGCCGGCCGGACCGGCTCCGTGGGCCGGCGCCGCGGCGCCGGGGGAGGAGGGGCCGTGCGGGCAGGGCAAGGGGCGGGCGGATGGGCGGTGGCCCTCGCGGTGGGGCTTCCCCTGGCCGCCGCCGGGACCGTCGTGGCCGTCGTCCTCGGCGGCGGCGGCTCCGCCGCCCCGAGCCCGCTGCACCAGGCGGTGGACTCCTACCTGGAGCCGGTCGGGCGGGGAGCCCGCGCGCCCGCTCCCGGGCCGGACACCCGCTGCCCCGCCGGGGGCGACCCCGAGGGCTCCCTCCGCGCCCTCGCGGCGGAGTTCGGGCACCGCATCGTCTCCTCCACCCGCAGCGGCGACGGCGCCGTCGTCAACGTCGACCTCGCCCCGCCCGCCGGGGGCCGGATCGAGGCGGCCCTGGAGCTGCGCCGCAGCGGCGACCGCTGGGACGTCTGCTCGGCGTCCCGGGGCCATGTGGAGATCGACCCGTTCTGACTCCCGCCGCGCCCGGCGCCGGCTACGGCAGCCGTCCCGTGGAGGCGTCCGCCTCGGCCGCGTCCGCCAGGGCCTCCGCGGCGGCCTCCGCGGCCCGGGCGGCGTCGCTCGCGGCCCGCGTCGCGGTCTCGTCGGTGCCGTCCGCCGCCCGCTCCCGGGTCGCCGGCGACGGCGGGAGGACCTCCCCGAAGGCCCGGGAGACCGCCCCCAGCGCGGAGGTCACCTCGCCGGGGATCACCCAGAAGGTGCTGCCCTGCCCCTGCGCGAGCTGCGGCAGCACCTGGAGGTACTGGTAGGCGAGGAGCTTGGGGTCCGGGTCGTTGCGGTGCACCGCCTGGAAGACCTCGTCGATCGCCCGGGACTGGCCCTCGGCCTTGAGGATCTCCGCCGTGCGGGCGCCCTCGGCGCGCAGCACCGCGGACTGCTTGTCGCCCTCCGCCGTCAGGATCTGCGCCTGCCGCTGGCCCTCGGCCGCCAGGATCGCCGCCCGCTTGTCCCGTTCCGCCCGCATCTGCTTCTGCATCGCGTCCTTGATCGACTGCGGCGGGTCGATGGCCTTGATCTCCACGCGGTTGACGCGCAGTCCCCACTTGCCCGTCGCCTCGTCCAGCACACCGCGGAGCTGGCTGTTGATCGTGTCGCGCGAGGTCAAAGTCTTCTCCAGGTCCATGGAGCCGACGACGTTGCGCAGCGTGGTGACGGTGAGCTGCTCGACCGCCTGGAGGAAGTTCGCGATCTCGTACGAGGCCGCCCGCGGGTCCGTCACCTGGAAGTACAGCACGCTGTCGATCTCGACGACCAGGTTGTCCTCCGTGATCACCGGCTGCGGCCGGAAGGAGACGACCTGCTCGCGCAGGTCGATCACCGGGTACACGCGGTCGACGTAGGGGATGACGACGTTCAGGCCGGGCTTCAGCGTCCGGTGGTAGCGGCCGAGCCGCTCCACGTTGCGGGCGCGCGCCTGGGGCACGATCCGGACGGCCCGCACCACGGTGAACACGGCGAGGACGGCGACGACCAGGGCGATGATCAGGGACCCCGATGCATCCATGGCTCACTCCCGGGGGTAGACGAGGGCGGTGCTGCCGCTGATCTCGATGACGTCGACGGCCGTGCCGGGAGGGATGACCAGCGTCTCGTCGTAGGCGCGGGCGGTCCACTCCTCGCCGCCGATCCGCACCCGGCCGTCCCGCCCGGACACCTCGCTGACGACGTACGCGACCCTGCCGATCAGCGCGTCGACGCCGAACCGCGCCTCCTGCGCGGGCTGGAGGCGGCGCAGCACGGTCGGGCGTACGAACAGCAGGCTGAGTGCGGCGACGGCGGTGAACAGCAGGAACTGCCAGGGCACCGGCAGGCCGAGCGCGGCGGCGCCCCCGGTCACGGCGGCGGCCGCGGCCAGCAGCCCGAGCGCCGCGGTGAGGGAGAACACCTCCGCGACGGCCAGCCCTGCCGCGGCGATCAGCCAGAGCAGCCACGGTTCCATGCGAGCCCTCCCTCCCACACATACAGGCGAGCGATATGCCGGAATTATTAGCGTATCTACCCATGGGAGGGGCGGGGGAATCCGCTGTTCACACCGCATTCCCTGCCGCGGGCCGCGTTCCGCTCGGCCGCCGCCCGCCACGCGCGCACGGACACCGCGGGGCATATTGGAGGAAGCGCCCAAAGATCGGCCCGGGGAACCGCCTCGAATGGAAACCGCCTGGTGGGGCAGGCGGCCTGTACGTCGATCGCCCGTCCCGCCGGTGTTTCGCCCGGACGGGCAGCACGAGGGAGTGAACTCACATGGTGCAGGTGTTCCGGACCCCCGGAGCAGGAGCAGCCACGGGCCGGCCCGCCGGCGTGCCCACCCAGGGGGGTGCGGCATGTGCGGTCTGAGCGGCGAGGTGCGCTTCGACGGCCGGCGCCCGGACCTGGCGGCGGTGGAGCGCATGACCGACGAGATGTCCGACCGCGGTCCGGACGGCAGAGGTGCCTGGTCGCAGGGCGCCGTCGCCCTCGGCCACCGGCGGTTGAAGATCATCGACCTGTCCGAAAGCGGCGCCCAGCCGATGACGGACCCCCACCTCGGCATCACCGCCGCCTTCAACGGCTGCATCTACAACCACCGCGAACTGCGCCGGCGCCTGGAGGGGCTGGGCCACCGCTTCTTCTCCGACTCCGACACCGAGGTCCTCGCCAAGGCGTACGGGCAGTGGGGGCCCGCCTGCGCGGAGCACCTGCTCGGCATGTTCGCCTTCGCGGTGGTCGAGCACCACACCGGGCGCGTGGTGCTGGGCCGCGACCGGCTCGGCATCAAGCCCCTCTACCTCACCGAGGACGCCGACCGGCTCCGCTTCGCCTCCACCCTGCCCGCCCTGCTGGCCGGCGGCGGCGTCGACACCGGCATCGACGCGGTCGCCCTGCACCAGTACCTGAGCTGGCACGGCACCGTTCCCGCCCCCCGCACCGTCCTGCGGGGCGTGCGCAAGCTGCCGCAGGCCACGGTCCGGGTGATCGAGCCCGACGGCACCTCCACCGACCACTGCTACTGGCAGCCGTCGTACACCCGCGGCGCCGGGCCCGGCGCCGGGCTCGGCGACGACCCCGAGGCCTGGCGGGAGGCCGTCCACGAAGCGCTCGGCCGGGCCGTGCGCCGGCGCATGGTCGCCGACGTCCCCGTGGGTGTCCTGCTGTCCGGCGGGCTCGACTCCAGCCTGATCGTCGCCCTGCTGGAGGAGCACGGCCAGAGCGGCACCGCCACCTTCGCCATGGGCTTCGAGTCCGAGAGCGGACAGGAAGGCGACGAGTTCCACTACTCCGACCTGGTCGCCCGCCGGTTCGGCACCGACCACCACCAGTTCATGATCCCCTCCGACCGGCTCCCCGCCGCGCTGGAAGGGGCGATCGCCGCCATGGACGAGCCCATGGTCAGCCACGACTCCGTCGCCTTCCACCTGCTCGCCGAGCAGGTGGCCAAGGACGTCAAGGTCGTGCTCTGCGGCCAGGGCGCCGACGAGGTCTTCGCCGGCTACCACTGGTACCCCGGCATCGCCGGGGCCGCCCGCCCCGACGCCGCCGACGCGTACGCAGACGCCTACTTCGACCGCACCCACCACGGCGTCAACGACCTGCTCCACCCCGACCTGGCCGCCGACCGCGACACCCCGCGCGAGTTCGTCGCGGCCCACATGGCCGCGCCCGGCGCGCAGACCGCGCTCGACGCCACCCTGCGCCTCGACGTCCACGCCCTGATGGCCGACGACCCCGTCAAGCGCGTCGACAACATGACCATGGCCTGGGGCCTGGAGGCGCGCGTTCCGTTCCTCGACCACGAACTGGTCGAACTGGCCGCCGCCTGCCCTCCCCGGCTGAAACTCGGCCAGGGCGGCAAGGGCATCCTCAAGGACGTCGGCCGCCGCGTCCTGCCCCGCGAGGTCGTCGACCGGCCCAAGGGCTACTTCCCGGTGCCCGCCGTCCGGCACATGGCCGAACCGGTCCTCACCCGCGTACGCGACGCGCTGACCGCACCCGAGGCCCGCCGGCGCGGTATCTTCGACCAGGGCCGCGTGGCCGACATGCTCGCCAACCCCGCACGCCACCGCACGAAACGCGGAGCCAGCACCCTGTGGCAGGTGGCTTCGCTGGAGATCTGGCTCCAGACCCACGGCATCGCCTGACCACCGACACCCGACACCGAGCGGTGACAGTCCCCCGGAAGCCCTCGAAGAGGCCCGCATGCCCCTTGACCGCTCCCCGCAGCGACACCGTCCCCGCACCGCCGGCGCCCCCGCTCCCGCCCCGGACCCGGCAGCGGACCCCGCGCCCGCACGGGACCACGCCCCGGCCCCCGCTCCGGCGCCCGCCGGAGCCGCCCCGGCCGTGCTCCACCTGGCGGACACCGGCGCCGCGGACCCGCCGGCGGTGCTCACCGTCCACGGCTGCTGGTACCCGTCGGCCGACCCCACCGGCGACCGCGTGGCGTTCATCTGCGACCGCGCCGGCGTCCCGCAGCTGTGGAGCGGCCCCGCGAACGGCTCGGAGGCCCATGTCCTCGACGCCGACCCCGACCCCGTCACCGAGGTGTCGTGGTCGCCCGACGGCCGGTGGATCGCGTACACCTCGGCGCCCGGCGGCGGCGAGCACACCCGCGTCCTGGTGGTCCGCCCGGACGGCACCGGCCGGCACGTCCTCGCGGGCGCCGAGCCGGGCGCCTCCGCCCACATCGGCAGCTGGAGCCGCGACGGCTCCGTCCTCGGCGTCACCGTCGCCCAGCCCGCCGGCCCCGGCGCGCACAGCAGCCCGGGCCACATGCCGCAGGACACCGACCCGGGCTTCGCCGACGGCGCCCTCCCCGACGGCGCGTACGCGGCTGCCCGCACCGGACGCGTCGGCCAGGCGACGCTCCTCCTCCCGCCCGGCCACCCGGCGGCCGCCCCCGCCGCGCACATGAACGGCACCCCCGTCCGCCCGCCCGAAGCCGCCCCCGCGGCCGCCGACGGCGCCCTGTCCGCGTACCTCATCGACCCGGACGGCACACACGCCCCCGCCCTCCTCCACACCGAGCCCGGCGCCGCCTCCCTCCGTGTGTGCGACATCGCCGCCGACAACCGCTTCGTACTGCTGCGCCGCGGACCGCGCGGCCGCCGCGAGGCCCTCCTGCTGGACCGGGCCACCGGCCGCATCCCCTTCCGCCTGCACGTCGCGGACGGCGACCCGTGGATCGGGCGGCTCTCGCCCGACTCGTCCACCCTCTGGCTGCGCAGCGACGCCGACCGCGAGTTCGCCGCCCTCCTGCGGGTCCGGCTCGCCGAGGACGGGACCGCCGAGGAGGTGTCCGCGGCCGCGGAGCGGGACGGATCCCAGCTCGACCTGCTCAGCCTGCCCGACCACGGCCGCTGGGCCCTCCTCGCCTGGAACGCCCACGGCGCGAGCGACCTGGAGAGCGTCGGCCTCGACGGCGCGGGGGACGCCGTCGGCCCGCACCACCGCTCCGAACTCCCGCACGAGGTCGTCACCCGCATCGCGCCCGTCGCCCGCGGAGGCCTCTTCGCCGCCCTGTCCGGCTCCCGCCGACGGCCCGGCATCTGGCAGGCCGACGGGCCCTTCGGCCCCGTACGCACCGGCTGGACCGCTCCCGACGAGGAAGCGGCCCCGCCCGGCCGGCCCCCCGTCCGCCCCGTGCCGCTGCGCTGCCGCGCACGGGACGGCCTCGTGCTCGGCGGCTGGTACTACCGCGCCCCCGACCGAGACCCCGGCCGGCCCGGCCCCTGCGTCGTCCACCTCCACGGCGGCCCCGAGGAGCAGGAGCGCCCCGTCTTCAACCCGCTCTACCACGAGATCCTCGGCCGCGGCATCGACGTGTTCGCCCCCGACGTACGCGGCTCCTCCGGCTGGGGGCGCTCCTTCGTCGACGCCGACCTCGGCACCGGCCGCTTCGCCGCCATCGAGGACGTCGCCGACTGCGCCGCGTACCTCGTCGCCGAAGGCCACGCCGACCCGCTCCGCCTGGCGGTGATGGGCCGCTCGTACGGCGGCTACCTCACCATGGCCTCCCTGGTGTGGCACCCGGAGCTCTTCCGCACGGGCGTCGCCGTCTGCGGCATGTCGGACCTCACCACCTTCTTCGCCGGCACCGAGCCGTGGATCGCCCGCTCCGCGGCCGCCAAGTACGGCCACCCCGAGCACGACCGGGAACTGCTGCGCGCCCTCTCCCCGATGAGCCGCATCGACCGGCTGCGCGCGCCCGTCCTCGCCGTCCACGGCGAACACGACACCAACGTGCCCCCGACCGAGTCCGAGCAGTTCGTCCGGGCCGCCCGCGCCCAGGGAGTCCCGGCCGAGCTGCTGACGCTGCGCAACGAGGGCCACGACTTCCTGCGGGCCGACACCCGCCGCCTCTACCGGCGGGCCGCCGCGGACTGGCTGGAGCAGTACCTCGTACCCGACCGCACGGGCCGCCGGGCCACTTGAGCGGTTTCGCTCCCTGTGCCGGGTGCCCGCACGGCTCCGCCCCGGGGCCTCTTCGACGGGGCAGCGGGCGGGCGGGACGATCCGGCAGCGGGGGCGCCGGCGACTGCCCCCGGGCCACCGCCGCGTTTCCCGGCGCCGCGGCCGCCCGGGCCGCGGCGGTCGCCGCCCTTGGCCCTCGTGCGGGACCTCGTCCCGTGACGGCCCGCGGCCCGCGGCCGGCACACGTCGGCCGAGGACCGCCTTGACGGCCCACCTGCGGCGGGATCCACTGAAGGCCGCGGCACCCGCCCGCGCGGCGGACGCCGGGGGACCGGTCCACAGGGGGGACGGAGTGGGGCTTCAGCGTGCGCGGCGCGTCGCCGTGCAGGTCACCGGACTCTTCCGGCTGGCACACCTCCTGTACGCGGCCGGTGTGGTGGCGGCCGATCCCGTCGACGCCCGGGCCGCCGCCCTCCTGGCCGCCGTATGCGCCGTCACGCTGGCCGTGTATGCGGCGGGACTGCGGCACGGCCGGATCCCCGACCGCCTGATCTGGACGGACGCCGGCGTGAACGGATGCCTGCTCCCGCTCGCGGCCGCCGTCGCCGTCGGGGAGGGGCCCGCCGTGGAGGCGCACGGCTGGCTGGCGGTCCAGGCGCTCTCCGCCTCGACCGCAGCCGTCGTGTCGCTCCGCTGGCGCGGCACCGTCCTGTGCCTCGTCCTGCTGACGGCGACCTCGCTCGCCGTGCACCAGGTGGTGCGCCGGCCCGACACGGCCGGACTGCTGGAGCACCTCAGCGCCCTCGCGATGAGCAGCGGCCTGATGGCCGCCGGCTGGTGGTACGTCAGACGCCAGGGCATCCTCCTGGACGACGCGCAGCGGCGGGCGCTGGCCGCCGAGGCAGCCCGCGCCCGCCAGGCCGAGCGGACCGCCCACCACGCCGCGCTCCACGACACCGTCCTCGCCACCCTCACCACCATCGCCTCCGGCGGCGTCGATGCCAACGCGCAGGCCGTACGCGACCGCTGCGCCCGGGAAGCGGCCTACCTGCGGCGGCTCGTCCAGCTCACCGACGACCCCGGCCCCGACCGTCCGCCTTCCGCAGGAGGCACGCCCGGCACCGCCGCCCTGGAGGAGGCCGTCCGCTCCGCCGAGGCCCTGGGGCTGGTGGTGAAGGCGCAGTACCACGCCGTGCCGGAGCTCCCCGAGGCCGTCGCCGAGGCCGTCGCCGCGGCTGCCTCCGAGGCGTTGAACAACGTGCGCAGGCACGCCGGAACCGGCCTGGCCTACCTCACCGCGGTCGGCGTCGCCGAAGGCCTGGAGGTCACCGTCGCCGACCGCGGCACCGGCTTCGACGCCGCGGACACCCCCGGCGCCGGTACGGGCCTGCGCCGCTCCGTGCACGCCCGGATGGCCGCGGCCGGCGGGGCCGCCCGGGTGGACAGCCGGCCCGGCGAGGGCACCGTCGTCGAACTCCGCTGGCCGGCCTGACCCCCGCACGCCGGCCGGCCCGCCGCGGGTGCGGCGCCCCGTCTGCCGACGGGCCGGTCGGCCCGGCGTGCGCACGGCACGCCGGGGTACGGGGCCTGCGGCCAGGGCCGCAGGCCCGTCAGCCGATGCGGCGGGCGCCCGGCGACGGCACGGCCTCCAGTACGGCCGGCGCCGCGTGGCCGGCCGCCGCGAACGCCTCTGCCACCGCGCCGGCCACGGCCGCCGCCTCCCCGGCGCGGACCAGGGCGATCACCGAGCCGCCGAACCCGCCGCCCGTCATCCGCGCGCCGAGCGCCCCCGCCGCGACAGCGGCCGCCACCGCCAGGTCGGTCTCCGCGCAGGACACCCCGTAGTCGTCGCGCAGGGAGGCGTGCCCCTCCGTCAGCAGCGGCCCCAGTGCCTCGGGCCGCCCGGCGGCCAGCTCCGCCACGGCCCGGTCCACCCGCGCGTTCTCGGTGACCACGTGCCGTACGAGCGGGACGAGTTCACCGGGCAGCGCCGCCAGGGCAGACGGCAGGCCCGCACCGTCCAGGTCCCGCAGGGCGGGCAGGCCGAGCAGGCCGGCGGCCCGTTCGCACCCGGCCCGCAGGGCCGCGTACGCCCCGTCGGCGAGGTCGTGCCTGACGCGCGTGTCCAGCACCAGCAGGCGCAGGCCGTGCCCGCCGAGGCCGAACGGCACCTGCCGCACCTCCAGGCTGCGGCTGTCCAGGTGCAGCGCGTGGCCGCCGGTGCAGCACACCGAAGCCATCTGGTCCATCACCCCGCACGGCACCCCCGCGTACGCGTTCTCGGCGTGCTGCGCGGCCCGAGCCAGCTCCGGCCGCGCCAGGCCCAGCCCGTACAGCCCGTCGTACGCGACGGCCACCGCGCACTCCAGGGCCGCGGAGGAGGACAGCCCCGCCCCCGCGGGGACCGTGCTGTCGAGGTACACATCGGCGCCGCCGACAGCCAGCCCGCGCTCGCGCAGCGCCCACACCACGCCCGCCGGGTAGCGGGCCCAGCCCGCGGTCGCGCCCGGGGCGAGGTCCGCCACCCGCAGTTCGGCGGTCGCGGCGCCGCCCTGGGCGCTGTGCAGCCGCAGCAGGCCGTCCCCGCGGCGCCGCGCGGCCAGTACCACCGCCTGCGGCAGCGCCATGGGCAGGGCGAACCCGTCGTTGTAGTCGGTGTGTTCGCCGATCAGGTTGACCCGGCCGGGCGCCGCCCAGACCCCCTCGGGGGAGCCGCCGTGGACCCGCCGGAAGCCGTCGCGGACGGCGCCGGCCGCGTCCGCGGTCACCGCGCCTCCCGCAGCCGCAGGGCGGCCGTCTCCGGGGCCACGTCGTTCATGAACGCCTCCATGCCGGACTCCGTCCCGGCCAGGTACTTGAGCTTGTCGGCGGTCCGCCGCACGGTGAACAGCTCCAGGTGCAGGGCGAGTTCGTCCCCGCCGGTGAGCGGCGCCTGGTGCCAGGCGGCGACGTACGGGGTGGGCGCGGGCAGCCCGAAGAGGCGGTCGAAACGGCGCAGCAGGTCCAGGTAGAGGCGGGGGAACTCGGCGCGCTCCGCCTCGGTGAGCCGGGTCAGGTCGGGCACCCGGCGGTGCGGGTAGAGGTGCACCTCGTACGGCCAGCGGGCGGCGTAGGGGACGAACGCGGTCCAGTGCTCACCGGCGAGGACCACGCGTTCGCCGGCGGCGCGGGCCTCGGCGAGCAGGTCCTCGAACAGGTTCCGCCCGGTCGCGGCGCGGTGGGCTGCCGCGGCGGCGAGGTGCTTGGCCGTCCGCGGTGCGACGGCGGTGAACGCGTAGACCTGTCCGTGCGGATGGGGGAGGGTCACCCCGATCTCGGCGCCCCGGTTCTCGAAGCAGTACACCTGCACCACGCCGGGGCGGGCGGACAGCTCGGACGTCCGGTCGGTCCAGGCGTCGAGGACGAGCCGGGCCCGCTCCTGGGTGAGGTCGGCGAAGCCGGAGTCGTGGTCGGGGGTGAAGCACACCACCTCGCAGCGGCCCGTGGGGCCGGAGAGGGAGGGGAAGCGGTTCTCGAAGACGGCCACCTCGTAGTCGGCGGCCGGGATCTCGCTCTCCCGCCCCTCCCGCGAGGGGCACAGCGGGCAGGAGTCGGCGGGCGGGTGGTGGGTACGCGACTGCCGGTGCGCGGCGATCGCCACCCAGTCGCCGGTGGCCGGGTCCCGCCGCAGCTCCGGAGCGCTCTCGACACGGTCCGGCGGCCGCCGGTCCCGGGCCCGGCGGTCCCGGCCCGGGGCGCTGTCGTAGTAGATGAGCTCGCGGCCGTCCGCGAGTTCGGTGACGGTCCTGTGCACGTCCTCGCCTGATCTGTCGTGTGGGTGCGCGGGCGGATGGGCCGGGGTGTGCCCGGCCCCTCCCCGTACCGGGCCGAACGCGGACTCGATGATACGGCCGCCGGAAGGCTCCCGCCGCGGCGGTGCGGGCCACTGCCGAGGTGCGCGGGATCAGGAGCCGGACGTGCGGATCGATCCGGTGCGCTGCCCGGCGGGGTCGCCGACGAAGCAGGTGACCTTGCGGTCGCCGTCGTCCCACGAACTCTCCGTCGGCAGGTAGTAGTAAAGCTCCAGGCTCCCGGGGAGGGCGGCGTCGGTGCCGCGGTAGGCGGCGAGGACCGTCTCGCCGCACCTCTGCTCGGCCGTCACCCGGATCCTGTCGGCGCCGGGGAACGCCGCGTCCCCGCTCCCGACGGTGAACACCGCGAACGCCTCCCCGTCGTGCGGCTGCCCGCACGGCACGATGTCCACGGACGGGGCGGCGGGCGCGCCGCTCGCGTCGTAGTCCCGTATGTCGTCGGGGGTGTTGAAGCAGTCGCCTGCGCGGATGTCCTCCGTCCCGCCGGATCCCGGCCGGGTGACCTCACCGCTGCTGTCCCTGCCGGGCGACACGTCCGAGAGGGCGCCCCAGAGGACGCCGGCGGCGAGGACCACCGTGATGCCGTTGAGGATGATCGCTGCCACGGCCAGGCCGGTCCCCTTCTCCCCGCCGGCGCGGATCTGGCGGATGGCGACGATGCCCAGGATCATCGGGACCAGCGGCAGGACGCACAGCAGGGACAGCACGAACGCGACGACGGCCAGGGTGTTCGTCTTCGCAGCCGGGCCGTGCGGCGGAGGCTGCGCACCCCAGCCCTGGGGGCTGCCGTACGGCGGCGGGGGCGGCGGGGATTGCGGGGGAGGGGGAGGAGTGGACATGCGCGCGGCACTCCTTGAACGGGAGGGAAAGACGCAACGGTCCGCTTCCCACGCTACCGAGGCAGCCCCCCGGGCGCTCACCGGCGGCCCGGCCCCCCGGGGTCGAGCGCGATCAGCACAGCGGCGCCGGCGAGCGCCAGTGCGGCCAGGGCCTGCAGGGCGGCGGAGAGGGGCGCGCGGCGCCCCAGCGGCCAGGCGCTCAGCCCGGCCAGGGCGGCCGGGACGAGGAGCGCCGAGGCGACTGGTGTCCAGTCCGTGCCCGTGGTGTCCGCGAACAGGTCGGCGTCCGTGTGGCCGAGGCCGACGAGCAGGGCGACGCACGCGGCCGCCGCGTCGAGGACCAGTAGCGCGGCTCCGGCCGCCGCGTCGGCGGCCGGATGGAGCCGCGGCCGTTGCAGGGCGGGCGGCGGCGGGGCCGGGGAGCGGCTGCTGCCGGGAGGCTGTGCCATGTCCACACTGTGCCCGGCGGGCCGGGCGGCGGCCTGAGTACGCGTACTCAGATCCGCCCGACTTCCGGCACCGCCTCGCCCGTGCCGGGGGAAGCGCCGGTAGTGCGCCGCCGGTACGGGGGTAACCGGACCGAGTAGTGCGCAGAACACCCGCTACCCGAACGGAGGGACGTCCGATGCTCTTCCTCGTGGCCGCCCTGCTGCTGCTCGGGGTCCTCCTCGGCGCCGTGGCCCACGTACCCGTGTCCGTCAGCGTTGCAGGCGGCCTCGCCATCGCGCTCTGGCTCGCCGTCTTCGCCGCCCGCGAGCGGCTCTCCGGCCCGGCCCGGGCGGGATCGCCGGGCCGTACCCGCCGCCGGGGAGGTGCCGGCCGATGAGCGCGCGCACCGGTGAACAGGCCGATGCCCGGACCGGGCAGGGGCGCCGGCCGGGCGGGCCCCTCCCGTACGCCGCCCGGATCCGGGAGGCAGACGCGATGGCCGTCACGGCGTTCGTCCTCGGCCTGGCGGGCCTGCTCGTGGCGAACCTGGTCCTCGGCCCCACCGCCGCCGTCCTCGGCGTGCTCGCCCTGCGCAAGGGCACCACCAGGCCTGGCCGGGCCCGCCTCGGCATCGCCCTGGGCGTGGCCGGCGTCGTGGTCCTCGGCTGCCTCGTCGCCGCGGACGGCACGTGGTCCTGGAGCGTGTGACCAGCCTCCGGCCCGACCGTCCGCCAGGGCTGGGCGGCGAGGTGACACACCCCCGCCGGCGCCCTGTCCGACCGGGCCGCGGGGCTGGTAGGCAGGGGCGTACGGGGGGTGGCCGGGGCGCCGGGGTCCGGCGCCCCGGCCGTCCTCCGGACCGCGGCCGGGAATACCTCGCAGGGCGCCCCCGTTCCCGGGTATAGTTGAAATATAAACAACCCTGGGAAGGGGAGCCATGCAGTTCGGGATCTTCACCGTCGGTGACGTCACGCCCGATCCGACCACCGGACGCGTGCCCGGCGAGCACGAGCGGATCAAGGCCATGCTCGCGATCGCACTGAAGGCGGAGGAGGTCGGCCTCGACGTCTTCGCCACCGGCGAGCACCACAACCCGCCGTTCGTCCCCTCCTCGCCCACGACGATGCTCGGCTACATCGCCGCGCGCACCGAGAACCTCATCCTGTCGACCTCCACCACGCTGATCACCACGAACGACCCGGTGAAGATCGCCGAGGACTTCGCGATGCTCCAGCACCTCGCGGACGGCCGCGTCGACCTCATGATGGGCCGCGGCAACACGGGCCCGGTCTACCCCTGGTTCGGCAAGGACATCCGCGACGGCATCGACCTCGCCATCGAGAACTACGCCCTCCTGCGCCGCCTCTGGGACGAGGACACCGTCACCTGGAAGGGCAAGTTCCGTACGCCCCTGCAGTCCTTCACCTCCACCCCCCGCCCGCTCGACGGCGTCGCCCCCTTCGTGTGGCACGGCTCCATCCGCTCCCCGGAGATCGCCGAGCAGGCCGCCTACTACGGCGACGGCTTCTTCCACAACAACATCTTCTGGCCGGCCTCCCACACCCGGCAGATGGTCAACCTCTACCGGCAGCGCTACGCCCACTACGGCCACGGCACCCCCGAGCAGGCCGTTGTGGGACTCGGCGGCCACGTGTTCATGCGCCGCAACTCCCAGGACGCGGTCCGCGAGTTCCGCCCGTACTTCGACAACGCCCCGGTCTACGGCCACGGCCCCTCCCTCGAGGAGTTCGCCTCCCAGACGCCCCTGACCGTCGGCTCGCCCCAGCAGGTCATCGAGCGCACCCTCTCCTTCCGGGACTACGCCGGCGACTACCAGCGCCAGCTGTTCCTGATGGACCACGCCGGACTGCCCCTGAAGACCGTCCTGGAGCAGATCGACATGCTCGGCGAGGAGGTCGTGCCCGTCCTGCGCAAGGAGTTCGCGAGCCTCCGCCCGGCCGGCGTGCCGGACGCGCCCACCCACTCGGCCCGCGTCGCCGCGGCCCGGCAGACCCCGAAGGAGAAGACGCAGGCATGAAGCTCATCGCCGTATCGGCCGGACTGGGCTCGCCCTCCTCGACCCGGCTGCTCGCCGACCGGCTCACCGCCGCGACGCTGGAGCACGTCGACGCCGAGCCCGAGGTGATCGAACTGCGGGACCTGGCCACCGAGATCGCCCGGCACCTCACCACCGGGTTCCCGTCCGCCCGCCTGGCCGCCGCGCTCGACGCGGTGGCCGCCGCGGACGGCCTGATCGCCGTGACGCCGGTCTTCGCGGCCTCGTACAGCGGCCTGTTCAAGTCGTTCTTCGACGTCATCGACAAGGACGCCCTCACCGGGAAGCCGGTGCTCCTCGGCGCGACCGGCGGCACGGCCCGCCACTCCCTGGCCACCGAGCACGCCCTGCGCCCGCTGTTCGCGTACCTGCGGGCGCTCGCCGTGCCGACCGCCGTGTACGCGGCCTCGGAGGACTGGGGCGAGGAGGGCCTCGACCGGCGGATCGCCCGCGCGGGGGCGGAGCTGGCGCGGTTCATGGCACCGGCGGGCCGGGCCGGAACCCCCGACACGGACACCGCCGCGGCGATCGCGCCCCGGTCGCTGACGGGCGCGATCACGTCGGTGGACCCGGCGGACGGCTTCGAGGTCGTGCCGTTCGCCCAGCGTTTGGAGGCCCTGCGGGTCCCGTAGCCGGCCCACCCGCCGGCGGGCACGGGCACGGGCCCGGCCCAGCCGCAACGGCTGCCGCCCCGGCGATCCAGGCCGGGGCGGCAGCCGTCAACGGGACGGCCGCGGGGCATACTTCCGGGATGACGACCACCCCGCGGGCCTCCTGGCGGAACACCACCCACGACTGGGCGGGCACCGTCGACCTCGGCCACCTGGAGCACATCCGCCGGAACCCGGCCGTCCACGCCCCCGGCGGCACCCGGCACCTCGTCCTCGAAGCCGTCGCCTACGCGGCCGACGAGGCGGCATCCGGCAACGGCGGGCACTGCCGCCTCACTCTCCACCCCGACGGCTCCGTCGCCGTCGCGGATGACGGTCGCGGCACGGACACCCGCCTCGACGAGCACGGACGCCCCGTGAAGAAGCCCGTCATGGCGACCAAGGACCTCCGGTTCTTCGACCACCCCGCCGCACCGCCCCTGCCCGACGCCCACGCCCGGCGGGGCATGTCCGTCGTCGCCGCGCTCAGCACCTGGCTCGTCCACACCAACCGCCGCCGCAACGGCTCCTGGACCCAGCGGTACGAACTGGGTGTGCCGGCCACCGGCCTGCGCCCCGTCCCCGACGACGGCACGACCGGCACCACTGTCCACTTCCTCCCCGCCCGCGTGCTGCGGGAGGCGGGCGGCCCGACGTCCGACGACCTGGCCCGGCTGACGGCGGCTTGGCCGCACCTCTGCGTGCAGATCGACGACCGCCGCACCTGACCCCCGGATCCCGCGGGGAGACAGGCTACGGCCGGCCCGGCCCGCCCGCCGTCAGCCGGGCGCACTCGGCCACGACCTCCGGCAGCCCGCCGCGCTCCTCCAGCAGCCGGCGCTGCACCCGGGCCCCGTTGCCCCGCTCCAGCAGCTCCGCCACGCCCTTGCGGGCCGCCGCGGCGTCCCCGCTGTCCTCCAGGGCCTCGCCCACATGCTCCAGCAGCGCCTCGACCACCGCCTCCGCCGGGGCCTGCCGCATGGTGCGCGGGTCGACGAGCGGGCCGTCCAGGCCCGACTTGCCCGCCCGCCACGACGCCAGCCGCAGCAGGCCGACACCGATCCGGGCCGGCGGCTCGCCCGCCCGCCAGGCCCGGGAGGCGGTCTCCACCAGCGCGCGGGCCAGGGCGGCCAGCAGCACCGGCTCGGAGGGGTCCAGGCACACGTCCGCCGTGCGCAGCTCCACCGTCGGGTACGTCGCCGACAGCCGGGCGTCGAAGTACACCATCCCCGCATCCCGCAGGACACCCGTGCCGAGCATGTCCCGGACCTGCTCGTGGTAGCGGTCGGCGCTGCCGAAGACCTCCACCGGCCCTGCGGACGGCCACCGGTTCCACACCCGGCTGCGGTAGCTGCCGTACCCGCTGTCCTGGCCCTGCCAGAAGGGGGAGTTCGCGCTCATGGCCGTCAGGACGGGCAGCCAGGGGCGGATCCGGTCCAGGACGGCCACGCCCTCCTCGTCGGACTCCACCGACACGTGGACGTGGCAGCCGCAGGTGAGCTGCTCCTGCTCGGTCAGGCCGAACTGCTCGCCCACCCAGCGGTAGCGCTCCCCGGGGCTCCTCGACGGCTCCACCGGCAGGGGCGAGGTGGCGAGCGCGGCAACCGAGGCCCCGGCCTCACCGGCGTGGCGTGCGGCCTCCGCCCGCCACCGGGCGATCTCCTCGGCGAGTTCGCCCATCTGCGTCACGGGCCGGGTCGCGAACTCGACCTGCTCGTTCTTGAGCTCGCGCTCGAAGACCTCCTCGCCGCCTCCGGGTGCCTTGCGCGCCGCCTCCAGCACGGCGGCCGCGAGCGCGATCGGCTCCCCGGTCCGCGGGCTCACCAGCAGCAGCTCCTCCTCCACGCCCACACTGCGCACACCCGTCACCGGCGGCCTCCCGCATGCCGGCCGCCCTCACGCCTGGTGGCGGTGAGGAGCACGGCCACCAGCATCGGCACGGTGAGCAGCACCACGTTTGCCATGACGAACCTTCCCTGTCGATGAGCAGGATGCCTACTGTCTGGCCGCTCCACGCGATCACAAACCCCCGACCCGCCGAATGTGCGCTCCACACCCCGGTCAAACCCGGCCTTATAAAAGAGAACCTGGAGTCTTATTCGACTTATGGAAGCATGGTGGCGGCAAGCGGCAGCACAATCCGCGGCCGACGCCGACGCCGACGCATGGGGAGCGGGAGGCGCCGACATGGTGCTCATCTGCACGAACACCATGCACAAGGTCGCCGACACCGCACCGGAAGGTCATCCAGGACCTCGTGTCCGCCGGAGCGGAGGGCATCATCCTGGGCTGCACGGAAATCGAACTCCTCGCAGGCCCCGAGGACAGCCCGGTCCCCCTCTTCCCCACGGCCCGGCTCCACGCCGAAGCAGCCGTGACCGCCGCCCTGTCGGATGCCTGGAACGCCCCCGACGCCCCCGATGCCCGGGTCGGGCCGTCCGGGCCCTCCGTGCGTCCGGCTTGACCCTGACACCGTGGCAAGGGCTTCACTGCGGGCCAGGAGGTGGTTCCCATGGCCACGTCGGAATCCGACACGCAGACCGTGCGCGCCCTCGCGGCGCTCGCGCACGACGACCCGTCCGTCCGACTGCGGGCGGCGCTCGCGGTCGGCTCGGCCCCCGACCCGGGCAGTGTCCGCCCGCTGGCCGAGCGGTGTGCCGTCGAGCCCGAGTTCCCCGTGCGCGAGATGCTCACCTGGGCGCTCACCCGCCACGCGCCCTCGGCGACCGTGCCCCTGCTGGTCGACGCGGTGCGGGGAGGGCGGGGACAGGCGCGGAGCCAGGCGCTGCACACCCTTTCCAAGATCCGGGACAGGAGGGCCTGGCCGGTGGTCACGCCCGCCCTGCTCGCCGACCCCGACGACGAGGTGGCCCGTAGTGCCTGGCGCGCCGCGGTGGTCCTCGTACCCGAGGGGGAGGAGCAGGCCCTGGCCGTAGGGTTGGCCACGCAGCTCGGGCGCGGCGGACGCGAGACGCAGCTGAGTCTCAGCCGGGCGCTGGTCGCGCTCGGGGAGGCGATGCTGCCGGCCGTGGACGCCACGACACGCCACCCCGACCCCGGCGTACGCACGCACGCCCTGGCCACGGAGCGGCTGCGGCGCGACCCGGACGCCGGGTTCGAGCTCGCGATCGAGGAGGCGAAACGCGTCACGGCCCTGGGCGGGGCCGGGCAGTGAAGGGCGGTGGGCAGTGCTGATCGGCGACGTCGCGCGGCGCTCCGGGGTGAGCGCCCGCATGCTCCGGCACTACGAATCGCTCGGCCTGGTCCGCCCGGAGGTGCGGACCGCCTCCGGCTACCGGGAGTACTCCGACGCGGACATCCGGCGCATCTTCCACATCGAGAGCCTGCGCTCCCTCGGGCTGTCGCTGCGCGACGTCGGCCGCGCGCTCGACGACCCCGGCTTCGCCCCCGCCGGGCTCGTCGAGGACCTCATCGGCCGGACCCGGGAGCGCATCGCGGCGGAGACGGAGCTCCTGACGCGGCTGAGCCGGATCGGCGCCGCGGCGCCCGCCGACTGGGAGGACGTCCTGCAGACCACCGCCCTGCTCCAGGCGCTGGCGTCGCACAGCGCGGGGGCCCGGCAGCGTGCGGCCCTCGCCGCGGCCGCGGAGGCCCCCGTACCGGTGGAGGCACTGGTGGAGGCCGCGCTCGGCGAGGCGGACCCGCACGTCGCCGGAGCGCTCCGGTGGGCCCTGGCGCAGGCGGGCGGGGACGGTCCGGCGCTGCTCGGGGAGGGCCTGCGCTCGGCGGAGCCCGAGGTGCGCGGACGGGCCGTCCGGGCCCTCGCCGAGATCCCGGGCGCCGAGGCGACCGCCCTGCTGGAGGAGGCCCTCGCAGGCCCCGACACCGACGTCCGCTGCCGCGCGGCCCTGGCGCTCGGGGCGCGCGGAGTGCCCGGGGCCGTTCCCGTCCTGGTCGCCATGGTCGTCGAGGACCGCAGCGACGCCGACGCGGCCGACGCACTGGCCGCCCTGGCGGGCGGTCCCGCCTCGGCGGACCGCATCGCCGCCGCCCTGGCCGACCGCCTCGGCGATCCCGCCACCCCGGCCCCCGCCCGCCGCCGCCTGACCCAGGCCCTCGCGGACGTCCCCGGCGCCGCGGCCGCCCGCACCCTCGCGGACCTCTGCCGCGACGCCGACCGGGTCGTCGCCTCAACGGCGGCGTACGTGCTCGGCCTGCGCGACGCCGGCCGGTAGGCAGCCCCGGCAGCAGGGCGACTGCCCGCCGGCCGCCGCGGCCGGGTTCACGGCTGCCGGGCGCGCGGAAGCGGTCCGCGGCGCAGCGCGGCGGGGGTGGTCCCGTACCAGCGCTTCACTGCGCGGCGCAGCGTCCGCGCGTCGGCGTAGCCGGTGCGGGCGGCTACCCTGTCGACGCCGAGGCCGGTGCCGCGGAGCAGCCGGGTGACGTGGCTCCGCCGCAGGGAGTCGAGTTCACCGTTCCAGGTGGTGCCGTGCTCCTCGAGCCGCCGCTGGACCGTGCGGGTGCCGGCGGCCATGCGCCGGGCGACCGCCGCCAGTGTGGGGGTGGACTCCTCGTAGGCGGAGGCCAGAGCGGCGCGGAACAGGTCGAGCCAGTCGTACAGCGGGACCGAGGCGGCGAGCGTCTGCTCGGCGTGCCGCTTCAGCACCGCGGACAGCCCCGGTTGGGCGGCAGGGTTGGCACTCTCCAGGTCGGAGGCCAGAAAGGTGAGGGAGCTGACAGGGGCCTCGAACTCGATGGCGCGGGTTCCGAACAGCTCGATCAGGGAGTCGTGCCGCCGGGGCGTTTCGGCGGCGAGCGTGACCCGCAGCGGGACCAGGTCGCGCTGAACGGCGCTGCTCAGGCGCTGCAGGTACACGCCGAGGGCGTAGGCGCTGATGGCGTTGCCCGCCTCGTAGGCGACATCGGCCTGGTTGACGTGGCCGACGGTGATCTGCCGGCCGTCCTCGCTGATGCCGAGGGCGTCGGTGGAGGGGTCGCCCACCGAGGCGAAGCAGGCGGAGGCGTCCCGGAGGCCTTCGAGGGGGGTCGGCGCGGAGGGAACCAGGTAGTCCCAGGCGCCGAGCGCACCGAATCGGGACTCCTTGGCCAGGGCGAGCGAGAGCATCGTCCAGGGGGCGCGCGCGGTCGCCAGCTCCGCCAGGCGGACCACCGTGCTCGTGGGGGTGCGGCACAGGTCGTCGTTCAGGTGCTCCGGCGCCAGCCCGAGCAGCCCCACGTAGCCCTTTGGCGGCACGTGGAGCAGCCGAGCGGCTGCCACGTAGACGCGGGCCAGGCCGGAAGAGGTGGTGTTGCGGTGGGGCGGTGCGGTCACAGGCGCCGAGGATAGTCAGGAGGCTCGCGGCCGCGGACGCCGGGGATGCGCACCCGCCGATGCGCAGTTGGCGCGCGGGGTCCGCTTGTCGGCGCGTGCGGCCCCCCGTGTGCCGGACACGGCACCCGTGGCCCGAGCGTCCACAGTCGGCGGGCGGCACCGTCGCCGCAAGGTCGTGCTCACCCCGGTGGGCGAGCAGCTGCGCGACGACCTGCACCCCGCCCAGCGGCAGATCCAGCAGGCGGTCGAGCGCGCTCTGTCTGCCGGGCGCGGCGTCAGCGGTGTGCTGGACGTCGGGTACTCCGGTCCGACGGCCGCCGACGTTCTGCTCCGAGCCGCGGACGTCTTCCAGCTTCGGAACCCCCACTGCCAGGTCCGGATCCACGAGATCCAGCTCACCGACCTGTACGGGCCCATCCGCAGCGGCCAGGTGGACGTCCAGGTCACCGAGGGCCCCGTCGCGGAACCGGACCTCACGGCCGGCCCGCTGCTGTTCCGGTAGGACCGCGTCGTGCTCGTCTCCCGGGACCACCCCTTCGCCGCGTACGAGTCCGTCCCGGTCGAGGACTACGCCGCTCGCCGGCCATTGGTACAGACCTATTGACCCTCCCTTGGTGCGCTCCTACGATCCGGACCGGTACGGCCCCACCTGTCCCCACGCATCCGGAGCCGGGCGCCACGCCCCCCATCGGCCTGTCATGGTCATGGTGTTCGGCTGGAAGGGAGCACCGCATGTTCCGTCGAAGGCCACGCCCCCCGCTCCCGCCGCCGTCGGGCGGCCCCGCCATGAGCGGGCAGCGCGCCCTGCAGCGCCCGCTCGCCGCCCTGAGCGCCGTCGCCGTCGCCGCCGCGGGCCTGGCCGTGGCCGGATCCGTCGCCGCCGGGGCCGCCACCTCGGCGGACGCGGCCGCCAACCTGGTCGCCAACCCCGGCTTCGAGAGCGGCCTGTCCGGCTGGAGCTGCACCGGCGGCTCCGGTACGGCCGTCGGCAGCCCGGTCCGCTCCGGCAGTTCCGCGCTCAGGGCCGTGCCGAGCGGCCAGGACAACGCCCGGTGCTCCCAGACGGTCGGCGTCCAGCCCAATTCCGCGTACACCCTGACCGCGCACGTCCAGGGCAGCTACGTCCACCTCGGCGCCACCGGCACCGGACTCACCGGCACCACCTCCGCGTGGACTCCGAACAGCGCCTCGTACGCACCGCTTACCGTCAGCTTCACCACCGGCCCGAGCACCACCTCCGTCACCGTCCACCTGCACGGCTGGTACGGCCAGCCCGCCTACCACGCGGACGACGTCTCCCTCACGGGCCCCGGCGGCACGCCCCCGCCCACCAGCCCCCCGCCCACCAGCCCTCCGCCGACGAGCCCGCCTCCCACCTCCGAGCCGCCCGGCGAGACCTGCCCCCTGAAGCCCAAGCCCGCGGGCAAGGTCCTCCAGGGCTACTGGGAGAACTGGGACGGCGCCGCGAACGGAGTCCACCCCGGCATGGGCTGGATCCCCATCACGGACAGCCGGATCGCCGCCCACGGCTACAACGTCGTCAACGCCGCCTTCCCGGTGATCCGCTCCGACGGCACCGTCCTGTGGGAGGACGGCATGGACGCCACCGTCAAGGTGGCCACCCCGGCCGAGATGTGCCGGGCCAAGGCCGCCGGCGCGACGATCCTCATGTCCATCGGCGGCGCCACCGCCGGCATCGACCTCAGCTCCAGCACCGTCGCCGACCGCTTCGTGGCCACCATCGTCCCGATCCTGAAGAAGTACAACTTCGACGGGATCGACATCGACATCGAGACCGGCCTGACCGGCAGCGGCGACATCAACACCCTGTCCCCGTCCCAGGCCAACCTCGTCCGCATCATCGACGGCGTCCTGGCCCGGATGCCCGCCGGCTTCGGCCTGACCATGGCGCCCGAGACCGCGTACGTCACCGGCGGCAGCGTCACCTACGGCTCGATCTGGGGCTCGTACCTGCCGATCATCAAGAAGTACGCCGACAACGGCCGCCTGTGGTGGCTGAACATGCAGTACTACAACGGCAGCATGTACGGCTGCTCCGGCGACTCCTACCCCGCCGGCACCGTGCAGGGCTTCACCGCCCAGACCACCTGCCTCAACAACGGCCTGGTCATCCAGGGCACCACCATCAAGGTCCCGTACGACAAGCAGGTCCCCGGCCTCCCGGCCCAGCCCGGCGCGGGCGGCGGCCACATGGCGCCGGGTCTCGTCGGCCAGGCGTGGAACGCCTTCGGCGGCTCCCTCAAGGGCCTGATGACCTGGTCGGTCAACTGGGACGGCTCAAAGGGCTGGGGCTTCGGCGACAACGTCAAGTCCCTCCAGGGCCGCTGACGACAACCCGGCCCACGGGCCCCGTACCGCACCGCAGCCGGCCGCTCTCCCTCCGGGGGCGGCCGGCTCAGGTGACAATGGACCTCTGCCGCGAGGGGAGACGCCGATGACCACGACAGCGACGACGGCGAAGGACCTGTTCCTCACCGCCATGGACCGCCGGTTCGCACCGGAGGTGGGGCAGGGCGACCTGTCGCTGGCCCTCGCCGGGGCGGAACTGCTCGACCTCCTCGGCGCGAGGGCGCTCACCCTGGACGGCGACCGCGTCGTGCCGGGGGCCGCGGCGGCACTCGGCGACGTCCTGCTGGACGAGGCCTCGGCCGCGCTCGTGCGGCAGCCGCCGTACGAGCAGGTGGAGGACTGGCTGTGGCGCCGGGGCCGCGACCTCGCGGCGGCCTACCGGCGCGCCCTCCAAGCGGACGGCGGACTGTCCGCGCGGCGCAGCGGCCGCCTGGGCCTGGGCGCCGTACGGGTGGAACCGGTCGATTCCCCGGCGCGCGAGCGGGCCGCGGCCCGCCTGGAAGCGGCGGAACCGGTACTCGGCGCGCTCGCCGCCGCGATCGGCATCGGCATCGCCGCGGACACGGAGGCCGGACAGGCGGCCGTCCCCGCCGCGGCCGCTCTCGAAGACGAGCCGGTGACGACCGTACTGGCCGCGGTCATGGACGCGGTGATGGAGCTGGAGGCCGTACGCCGGCGGCGCTCCATCGAGGAAGCGGCGTTCGCGAACATCTGGCGGGCGCCCTGAGCGCCACGCGCGGCTTCCCAGTGCTGTGGCCGGGAAGGTTCACCGGGACACGGCGCCCGGCACGGCGCCTCGCCGCGTTGGCGGACCGCACACGTACGCCCCGTACGCGCCGCGGCCTGCCGCCTTGCGATGCACCGCACCGGACACCGCGCCCCGGCAAACCTTCCCGGTCACGGCTAGTCGCCCCCGCCGCCGCAGGACGAGCCGCACGACGACCCGCCTCCCGAGCCGCCGCCGCTCCACCAGCTCTTGCGCCGCTTCGAGCGCCCGCCCGGAAGCAGGACCTTGAAGCCCACCACGACGATGACCACTGCGATGGCCAGGACGACTTCCATCCTCTGACCCCCCGTTCTTCCTGTGTACCGGTCGTGCACGGACGATGCCCCGCGCGGCAGCCCGCCGAAGCCCGGTTTGAGCAAGTTCAGAGGTTCGGGCCGCGCTCAGTCCGGCCGGCAGGACGCAGGCTGCGCAGCAGTTCGTCGCACAGCGCCATCGTGGCGGTGTTGTCCGCCGCCGAGGCCGCCTGCGGGGTGACGTTGGCGACCGCCTCCAGGAAGTGCCGTACCTCTCCGGCGAACCCCCGCAGGTACAGGTCTTGGTGGCCGCCGGAGGCAGGCGAGTTCACCGAGCGCACGACGACGGTGTCCTCGTCCAGCTCCTGCCAGGCCTCGCCGCGGCCCGCCCCGGCGCGTCGCGCGTGGTGGTAGGCCACGGCGGACAGGTTCTCGACCCGGGCGAAGCCGCGCTGCCCGGTCACGGTCAGCTCTTCCTGCTCGCGGCTCCAGGCAGGCACCCCGGCCAGCGTGAGGCTGCCGACCACCCCGCTGCGGAACCGCAGCGTCGCCGCCATGCTGATGTCGGAGCCCCGGGAGTTGGTGTGCCCGGAGACCTCCGCCACCTCCCCGAACAGCCACCGGACGAGGTCGACCATGTGGACGGCGCCGAACTTCAGGTACGTGTCGTCCCGGAGTGTGTCCGTCCACGGGCTGAACGCGAAGAACGCATGGAAGGACAGCACCCGCCCGAACGCCGCCTCGTCGGCCATGAGCCCCGCCAGCCGCCGGTAGGCCGGGGCGTGGCGCTTCATGAACCCGACTGCCACACTGCGCCCCGCCTGCTCCGCGGTGTCCGCGACGCGGCGGGCCTCGGCCTCGTCCATGCCGAGCGGCTTCTCCGCGAAGACGTGGGCGTCGGCCCGCAGGCAGTCCTCGGTGACGGCGGCCTGGTCCTCGGGGGCGACGCTGACGAACACCGCGTCCAGGCCGTCCTCGGCGAGCATCCGCCGGTGGTCGCCGTGCCCGCGGGCCGCCCCGTGCAGGGCTGCGGCGCGGGCGGCCGCGGCGCGGTCGCGGGTGGCGATGCTCGTGAGCCGGCCGCCGGCCAGTCCGAGGGCCGGATAGAGGTTGGCGCGGGCGTGCCGTCCGTGCCCGATGAAGCCGATCCGCAGGTCCTCGATGCGCCGGGCCATCGTCCGTCCTCCCACAGGGCCTGGATGGGACTGCCGGCCGCCCCGTGGGAGGGGCGGCCGGTCCGTCGGGGTCAGGCGTGCGCCGCGTACGCGGGCAGCACCACGTCGGCGATGAGCGCCTCGCGCTCCGCCAGGGGGATGAAGGCGCTCTCCAGCGCGTCGACGGTGACCGCGCGCAGGTCGTCCAGGGTCCAGCCGGCCTCGTCCACCAGCAGCGACATCTCGCGGGTCATCGACGTGCCGGACACGAGCCGGTTGTCGGTGTTGACGGTCACGCGGAAGCCGAGCCTGCGCAGTTCGGTGATCGGGTGGGTCGCGATCGACGCGGCGGCGCCGGTCTGGAGGTTGGAGGTGGGGCACATCTCCAGGGCGATCCGGCGGTCGCGTATCCAGGACGCCAGACGCCCCATCCGGCCGTCGGCGATGTCGTCGGTGATGCGGACGCCGTGCCCGATGCGCAGCGCGCCGCAGGTCTGTACCGCCTGGTGGATGCTGGGCAGGCCGTGGGCCTCGCCGGCGTGGATGGTGAAGGGCACGCTCTCGGAGCGCAGGTGCGCGAACGCGGCCAGGTGGTCGGCCGGCGGGAAGCCGTCCTCGGCGCCCGCGATGTCGAAGCCGACGACGCCGGCATCCCGGTAGGCCACGGCCAGGTCGGCGATCTCGCGGGTCCGGTCGAACATGCGCATGCCGCACAGCAGGGTGCCCACCCGGACGGGGGTGCCGTCCGCGGCGGCCTTGGCCATGCCGGTGGCGAGGCCTTCCTGGACCGCCTCCACGACCTCGTTCAGGGTGAGCCCGCCCCGCACCATCAGCTCGGGCGCGTACCGCACCTCGCCGTAGACGACGCCGTCCGCGGCGAGGTCGAGGACGTACTCCTCGGCGGTCCGCAGCAGGCCCTCGCGGTGCTGCATCACGGCGAGGGTGTGCTCGAAGGTACCGATGTACCGGACGAGGTCGCCGGAGCCTGCGGCCTCGACGTACCAGGCGGCGAGCTCGGCGGGGTCGGTGGTCGGCAGCCGGTGGCCGACGGACGCGGCGAGCTCGACCAGGGTCGCGGGGCGCAGGCCGCCGTCGAGGTGGTCGTGGAGCACGGCCTTGGGCAGCCGGGCGATGGTGTCGGGCGACAGGGAGGTGACGGTGCTGGTCATGCCTGGTTTCTCGGTGCGGCGACGGATCGCGGGGGGCGGGCTGACGGGCGCGCCGGGAAGGCCGGGCCCGCGTTGCGCAGGCCGCCGGGCCTCCTCGACGCGGGTCAAGTTATACGTATTACGAATGCGGGGCAAGGGCCGCCCCGAGAGGGCGGGGCGCGTCGGCGGCCCTGCCGCCGACGCGACGCCCGCCGACGCTGCTGCCGCCGCGTCCGGCCCGGGTCACACCCGCGTGCAGGTGGCGCCGGTGACGGCGTCCAGGGCCGCGTCGGCAACGGCGGCGCGGGGATGTGGGAGGGCGGCGCCGGAGGCGGTACGCCCCCTGCGCCGGCCCCGAGGCGGTGCGCCCGCCGTCCGGGCCGGCGTACCGAACCCTGTGCACGGCATGCCGGTTGCGCCATGCTGAGCGCATGCACCCAGTCCCCGGCACCGCCCGTACGGCCCGCACCGAGGCGCGAGCCGTGCCGTCCCCGGTCCCCGCGCAGGGCGGATAGGCCGCCCATGCCCGGATACCGGTGCGCGGCATGCGGCCACCAGCGGATCGTCCACTCCGTCCTGCGCGGCGGCAGCTGCCGGGGCAGCCTCTCCTGCGAGTGCCGCGAGAGCCGCGCGGGCATTCCCGCCGCGCCGCGCCCGGCCGCGGCCCCTCAGGAGCCGTCGGAGCCGGAATGCGCCGCCTGCCGGTCACCCTTCGGCGCGTGCCGGTGCGACTCCTGGTGGGCCCGCGACGACGGCCGGCACGGCCCCTGCGGCGGATGCGGCGGGTAGGCGTCCCGGCCGCACCGCCGCGGGTGCCGCCCGTCAGCGGCCGTCGATCAGCGCCTCCGCCAGCACCGGCGAGAACGCGCCGGCCGGCGGCGAACCCGCCGGGCACTCGGCGGAGTTGCCGTCCGAGTCGCCGGGGTTCTTGAGCCACAGCTGGTACTCGGCGCCGCCCGCGCTGCCGGCCCGCGAGGTCACGCCCAGCTTGCGCTTGCCCGGGTTGCAGAACCCGACGTGGCCGCTGCCCGGATCGCCGGGGACGACGTACCCGCCGTTGCCGTTGCGGGCGGTGTCGACCACCCAGCGGCTGGTCACCCCGAAGTCGGCCTTCAGCCGGGCCGCCAGGCGCTTGCCGTAGTCGTCGGCGACGGCCGTCGCGTCGAAGTTCGCCACGTTGACCGACACGCCGCGCGCCGCTGCGACACCCGAGCGGTCGAGCAGGTACGCCATCCGCTCCAGGCCTATGCCCTGCGTGCCGCTCAGGTCCGGGCCGAGCGTCCAGGTGGCGTTGCCGGCGTCCAGGTACGTCTGCACGAAGCCGCCCTGGTCCCGCAGCCGCTGGGTCGCGTACCGGAGCATGTCGAAGCGCTCCTCGGCGGCGCCCTTCATGCACGCGTCGTCGGAGGACTGGGCCACGGCGTCCGGCTCCAGCACGACGACCGCCGGGCGGCCCGCGATGCCCTGCGCGAACTTGTCGATCCACGCCTTGTACGCGGCCGGAGAGCCCGCGCCGCCGGAGGAGGCGCCGCCGCAGTCCCGGCCCGGGATGTTGTAGGCGACCAGCACCGGCAGCCGGCCCTGCGCCGCCGCGGCGCCCACGTGGTCCGACACCTCCGTCTGGATGCCGGTGGCGGGATCCCGGTCGGCGTCCCAGTCCCCGAACCACTTCGACGTGTTGTGGTCCGCGACGGCCGCCTTGATCTTCGCGGCGCGCGGGTCGCCCGGGTTGCCCGCGACCCAGGCCGCCGCATTGTTGGCCGGGTCGACGTAGAAGCCCTCGCGGGCAGTGGAGGTGGTCAGCGAGACGTTGTCGAGGGTGATGGCCGTTGTGGCCGGCTGCCCGCCGATCTGGAAGTTCAGGGCCCCGGTGGCGGTGTCGATACCGGAGGTGAACGTCCAGGTGAAGCGCTTGGAGACGGTCGCCAGGTCGACCGTGCGGTCGAGCGCCGCCGTGTAGGGGGCGCCACCGAGCTGCGCCGTCGCGCGCAGTCTCGCCGGCGCGGACGCCTTGGCGTCGAAGGACAGTGTGTACGTCGCCCCCCGGCGCAGCCGGAGGCCGTTCTGGCCGACGATGGCGTCCCACGGGTTCTGCGTCCCGCCGGTGGCGGTCGCGGTGAGGGCGCCGCCGGCGGAGGCGATGGACGCGCCGGCGGACCACCAGCCGGCGGTGCCGGCGGCGAAGGTGCCGTTGGCCGCCAACTCGCCGTAGACCGGCTGAGGGTCGGCCGCCGAGGCGGACGGGGCGGTCGAGGCGAGGAGGGCGGCGGCCAGTGCGGGACTGGCGGCTGCGCGGAGCAGTCTGCGTGCGGTCGTCATGGTGGAACGGCCTCCTTCGGTCGCGGTGGGGGCCGGCCTGAACGGCGCGGGGGCACAGCCGGGCCGGGTCCCCCCTCGTGTGCCTGCCCGAGGCAGGCGCACGGACCCCACACCCATGATCACTGGACCGCGGGCCGCGACGCGACCCGGGCCGGTCACGCCTCCCTCTCAAATCCCCTGGCGGAGGCCCGAGTTCGCCGGCGGGCGATGTGGCGCAGCTCTCACCCCTTCCGCCGCCTGCGGCAACCCTTCCGCGCCCGGCGGCAACCGGGGGACGACAGACAGCAGTTCCCGACAGCCGCTCCCCCCGAAGGAGAACCACCCCGTGACCCTTCCCTCCGACCGCCGCTTCCCCCGCCGCCGCCTGGTCCTCGCGTCCGCGGGCGCTCGCCGCCGTCGCCGGCCTCGGCGTGCTGCCCTTCGCCACCCGCGCGGACGCGGGCACCCCCGACCTCGCGCGCACCGCCCTCGCCGCCCGCGACGGCTGGGCGTCGAGCGGCTCGGGCACCACCGGCGGGCAGGCCGCCGACGCGGCGCACGACACAACGGTCACCACCCGGGCCGAGCTGGTCAAGGCGCTCCGCGCCGGCCCATCCGGAGCCCCGAGGATCATCCGGATCAAGGGGCGGATCGACGCCAAAACCGACGACCAGGGCCGCCGGCTCGACTGCGCCGACTACGCGAAGGGCACCGGCTACACGCTCGCCGCCTACCTGAAGGCGTACGACCCCGCCGTCTGGGGCCGCTCCGAACTGCCCGCCGGCGCCCAGGAGCCGGCGCGGGCGGCCGCCCAGGCCCGGCAGGCCGAACGCATCGCCATCGCCGTGCCGTCGAACACCACCGTCGTCGGCGTGCCCGGCACCGACGCGGGCATCAACGGCGGCAGCCTCCTGGTGCAGAAGGCCGACAACGCCGTCTACCGGTGGACCCCCAAGCCGGGCCGCACCGTCCCCCCGGGGGAGCACGTCTTCGCCGTCCAGTACAACCACGCCCGGGGCCCGCGGGCCCCGGGCGCCGACACGTACACCGCGACGGCCGCCACCGCCGGAGGGCGGCAGCACACAGTCACCGGCCCGGTCCGCGCACCGGGCGGAGGCTGACCCCCTACCCGGAGCCCCGGCCCTCGCCCAGCCGGACGGCGAGGGCGGCGACGTCGTCGTCGAGGCGGCCCCGGCTGTAGCGCAGCAGGTCGCCGTGGAGGGCGGCGAGCAGCTCGCGGGGCGGCGTCTGCGGCTGTCGGCGCATCCAGGCCGCCAGCGGGAAGAACTCGCCGTCGCGGGAGCGGGCCTCGGCGATCCCGTCGGTGTAGAGGAGCAGCAGGTCGCCGGGGGAGAGGTCGAAGGTGTCCACGGTGTAGTGCTGGCCGATCAGCTCCGCCAGGCTGAGCAGCGGCGACGGCGAGTCGGGTTCCAGAACGCGGAGCTCCCTCCGGTTCAGGATCAGCGGCGGCGGGTGCCCGCAGTTGAGGATGCGGATGCGTCCCCCCTCGTGCGGGATCTCGGCGAGGAGCGCGGTGGCGAAGCGCTCCATGGGGCCATCCGGGGGAAAGGCGGCGTTGTAGCGGGCGCTGCTGGCATCCAGCCTGCGCGCGACGTCGACCAGATCGGCCTCGCCGTACGCGGCCTCCCGGAAGGCGTTGACGATGGCCGCCGCGGCGCCCACCGCCGGGAGGCCCTTGCCGCGGACGTCCCCGATCAGCAGCCGGACCCCGTACGGGGTGTCCACCACCTCGTAGAAGTCCCCGCCGATGCTGGCCTCCGCTGCGGCCGCCAGGTACAGCGACTCGATCTCGACGTTCCCGAAGCGGCGCGGCAGGGGGCTCAGCACCACCTGCTGTGCCGCGTCCGCCACGAGGCGCACCTGGAAGAGGGTGCGCTCCCGCTGAAGCCGGGCGTGGCTGCCGTACGCGGCAGCCACGGTGACCGCGATGATCCCCGCGGCCGTCCACCACGTCCCCAGGTCGGGGAAGACGAAGCCGAGGCCGATCATCAGGAGGAGGCACACCGTCCCGAGCAGGACGGTGGGCAGGACCGGCCACATGGCGGCGGCGAGGGCCGGGGCCGCCGGCAGGAGGCGGCTGAAGGCCATCTCCGGCGGCGTGGCGTAGGCCAGGCCGGCGATGACGACGGTCAGGATGACCGGCGACAGCCGCACAAGCCTTCCCGGGCCGGGGCGCCGACGGGGCTGCGGCCGTCCGGTCTCGATCACATCTACAGACTATCCATGCAAAGAGGACAAAGCGCCCCGGCGAGGCCGCGCAACCCCGTCTGAAATCGAACGTATGAGTGAAAATGGCGGGCGATGGCCAGACCATGCCGTTCTACTGGCTCCACCCCGACGGCGCCCACGCCGTCAGCGCCCTCCTCACCCCCGCACAGCCGCTCGTCCCCGCCCTCGGCAACCCGTGACCCGGACCGGCTGCACACCGCCGAGCAGCCCGACCGCCTTCGCTGGCCGCACGCGCGGGATCCGCGCGGAGTGCCCGGGCACCGTCGGCCCCGAAGGAGGGGCGGGGGAGAACCCCGCCCCTCCTCCCGCTCGTCAGCGCCGGCCGCGGAGACTGCCGAGGAGCCTGCGCGCCTGCTCCTGCCTGCGCGGGTCCGCAGCGGCCCGGCGTACCGACGCGATGGCCCGCCGCCCCTGGGGGCTGCGGCTGAACACCTTGAGCCTGGCGAGTAGTCCGGACACGGTTCCCTCCCGGTGTGGCCCGTCGTTTCGACGCCGTGTGCCCCGGCCCCGCCCGCGCAAACGGCGGCCCCGGGGGGATTTGCATTCGCCGTGGGGGCCCAAAACGCCGATGAGCAGGGAAAACGCCTGCGGAACAAGCCCTCCCGCGGGGCGGAATCTGGAGTGCGGATGGAGCGCGGCTTTAATTGCGGCGGAATGTGAAAAACGCATCTGTGCAAGGCCGTTGGAGGCCCGTAACGTATTTCCCGTAAGCACGACCGAACGGAAAACAGGAGGAAAAACCATGATCTCCACCGTCAAGGCCAGCGCCGTCACCGCCGTCGTCCACAACCGCGCCGTGGTCCACAACCGGGCCGTCGTCCACAACCGCGCGGTCGTGCACAACCGCACGGTGGCCAAGTGAAGCTGACCGTCTAAGGTCCTTCTCCCACGGCCCCGGGATCCATCCCCCGGGGCCGTGGCCCTTTGTATCGGAACTCGTTTCATGGGGGCGGTAATGCCGGCGGAAGACACCGCTTGGGAACTCCTGGACACCGAGGTGTACGACCTCGGACAGGATATGTGCTTTCTTGCCACACCGAACGGCGGACAGTTCTACATTTCCGCCCCGCCGGACGAGTTCCGCGCCTGGCTGGCACGCTGCGACGGCACCAGGACCCGCACCGAACTGCTCGCCGGAATGTCCCCCGACTACGCCGAGGTCGTCGACGTCCTCCGGGACGACGGCTGCCTGCGCCCGGCCGGGGCCGCCCGCGACGCCGACCGGGCCGCCCGCATCGCCCGCACCACCGTGCTCCTCACCGGCGCGCCCGAACTGACCAACCCCCTCGCCCACGCGCTTGCCACCACCGGATACCGGCACGTCGGGCCGGCCCCCGAAGACCTAATCGCGATTGACGCCGCCGATCTCACCGACACCGTGCTCGTCGCCGCCTTCCCCCACCCCGCGCACGCCGAACTCGGCCGACTCGACGGACTGTGCGCGCGACTCGGCCTGCGCTGGCTGCCGCTGCGCCACGAACGCGGCCGGGCCGTCCTCGGCCCCGCCATCACCCCGGGCGTCTCGGCCGACTTCACCGACGTACTGGAGCGCCGGCTCAGCGCGGCTGCCGACCCGCGGATCCCCGAAGCCATGCGGGCCGCGCCGCCACCCGGGGCCCGCCGGCTCCGCGGCGGCGACATCCGCTGGACCGCCTCCCAACTCGCCGTGAGCCTGGAGCGCTGGATCAGCGGCGAGGCCGCCGTCGACGAGGCCGAGCTCGATCCGCGCCGCCTCACCCGCCTCGAACGCACCATCCTGCCCGTCCCCACCCGGCCGCGGCCCGTGGTCCGCGGCAACCCCGACGACGACCTGCTCCTCGACGACCAGGTCGGCGTGGTGACCGGAGTCCAGGAGCTGGCTCCGCTCCCCGGCATGCCCGCGCAACTGCGGGTGTGCGCCGTGGACGTCGCCGACATGCGGCGCGTCGCGGACTGGCCCAACGACCGGCAGGCGTTCGGCACGTCCTGGTCCGATTTCGACGCCGCCCGCCGCAGCGCCGTCGGAGAGGCAGTCGAACGCTACTGCGGCAGCCGGCTCCCCGAGGACCGCCTCCGCTTCGGCAGCCACGCGAGCCTGCGCCGGGCCGGGATCCCCGCGCTCGACCCGCGCCGCCTACACCTGTACTCCGAGCGGCAGTACCGAAGCGACGGCTTCCCCTTCGCCCCGCTGACCACCGACGCCGAGTGCTCCTGGGTCGAGGGCCGCTCCTGGACGACCGGCGAACCGGTGTGGGTGCCCGCCTTCCTCGTCGCCCACGGCGAGCACGACCCGCTCCCGTACTCCGACCCGCTCGTCGCCGGCGTGGCCTGCGGCACCAGCGAGGAGCACGCCGTCACCTCCGGGCTCGAAGAGGTCATCGAGCGCGACACGACCATGCTGTGGTGGGCGAACGCAGCCCGCCTGCCCCGGCTGCCGATGACGGACCGGCTCCGCGCCCTCACCGCGGACAGCGCCGACGCCTACGACACCACCCTGATCCCCCTGGACAACGAGTTCGGTGTCCCCGTACTCGCCGCCGTCGTCCGCGACCGCGCCACCGGCTGGCTCGCCATCGGCTTCGCCACCCGCCCCGACCCGTACGAGGCGGCGGAGAAGGCGCTCGCCGAGGGGTTCACGCTGCACCACACCTGCCGCTTCCTCGACGACGAGAAGGCTCTCGGGGACGGTGTGGCGGACCTGCCGCACCTCGGCAACCTCATGCCGTACCGCGCCGACCGCCGCTACCTCGACTCCTACCGCCCCGACTTCGCGGACGTCCGCGACCTGCTGTGCCAGCAGCAGCTCCACCTCGACCCGCGGGCCGGCGAGCACGTCGCGCCCTGGCTGGAGGACCTCCCCTTCCGCCCCTGGCACGGGCTGCCCGCCCTCGGCGAGCGGCGCCTCGCCGCCTACCGGGAACGCGTCGAGGCCCGCGGATTCGAGGTCATCAGTGTCGACCTGACGACCTGTGACGCCGAGGCGGCCGGGTTCTCCGCCGCGCACACGATCGTGCCGGGCCTCGTGTCGAACTTCCCCGCCGGCATGCCCATGTGGGGCAACGGCAGGATCGGCCGCGCCGGCGTCCGGCTGGGCTGGCGGCCGCAGCCGCTCGCCGAGACCGAGTACAACGTATTCCCGCTACCCCACGCGTGAGGGACACGATGGCTGTCATCGACACGTTCGGCCTGCCCAACACCAAGGGCCGCAGGCCCCTGATCGTCGCGCAGATCGTCGACGCCCTGGGCACCGGCCTCTTCCTGCCCTTCGCGGTGGTGTACTTCCACGCCGCCAAGGGCATCCCCCTGACCACGGTCGGCCTGATGCTGTCGACCGGCGCCCTGCTCTCCCTGCCCGCGGGCCCGCTCGGAGGCAGGCTGATCGACCGGATCGGGCCGCGGCGCGTCCTCGTCTCGGCCAATCTGATCCGCGTCCTCACCTTCACCGCCTACGTGTTCACCGACACCCCCTGGCAGCTCGTCCTCCTCGTCACGGCCACCATGTGGGGCGACAGCCTCTTCCGGCCCTCCGTCTTCGCCCTCGTCGCCCAGGTCGCCGACGACGGGCACCGGGCCCGCTGGTACGCGATGGACCGCTCCCTGCGCAACGCCGGTATCGGCGCGGGCGGCCTCATCGGCAGCACTTTCGTCGGCTGGGGCGGCACCTCCGGCTACACCGCCGTCGTCGTCCTGAACGCCCTGTCGTTCCTCCTCGCCGCCGGGCTCGTCGCGACCTGGCGCCGGGGCGCCCTCCGGAGCCCCGCCGCCCCCGCCCCAGCCGACGCCGCCCGGAAGGCGGAACCGCGCGCCGGCTACCGGGAGGTCCTCGCCGACCGGCCGTTCCTCGCCGTCCTCACCACCACCTGGGTGTTCGCCCTGTGCGACCTGGCGCTGACCCTGCTGCTGAGCGCGTACATCATCGAGGGGCGCGGGCTCCCCGAGTGGCAGCCCGGCATGCTCTTCGCGATCAACACGGTCATGGTGGTGCTCGGCCAGACCGCCCTGGCCAAGGCCGTGGAGAGGTACCGGCGGCCCGCCGTGCTCCAGACGGCGGCCGTCCTGTGGATGGCGTCCTTCCTGGTCATCGCGGCCGTGCCCGGCGACCACGCGAGCCTCGCCTTCTGCGGGCTCGTCCTCGGCATGGTCGTCTTCACGGTCGCCGAACTGCTCCAGGCCCCCACCACCAGCGCGCTGATCGTGGGCATGGCCGCGGGGCACCTCCGCGGCCGCTACCTGGGCATGGAGGAGCTGATGTGGAGCCTCGCCAAGGTGCTGGCGCCGACCGTGTTCACCGGGCTGCTGGCCTTCGGGGCCGCCCTGCCGTGGCTCATGCTGTGCGCCTTCTGCCTCGTCGCCGTCGTCCTGCTCCAGCGGCTCAACCGGGTGCTGCCGGCGCACGTCCAGCGGGAGACCGCCGATGTCTGAGCCCGGCTCCGCACCCCTGCACCTCGGCGAGTTCCGCGAGGTCTACCACCGGGTCTACCGCGAACCGCCCTACCACGAGGACACGGCGGACGCGGACGGCTTCGCCCGGCAACTCGCCGGCCACGCGGCCCTGCCGGGCTTCGCCGTCGCCACCGTCCGCGACGGCGCGACCCTGACCGGGTTCGCCTACGGAGTCCACCGAGGGGCCGGCTGGTGGCACCCGCGGGCCGCCGCCCCCGCACCTCGGTGGCTGCGCCGCCTGCCGTTGTTCTACGTGTACGAGCTCGCGGTCGTCCGGGAGGCCCGCGGCCGCGGGCACGGCCGCCTGCTCCTCGACCGGCTGCTGGCCGACCGCAGCGAGCCGTACGCCGTCCTGGCCGCATCCGGGAAGGCGCCGGCCCGCGACATGTACCGGCGGTGGGGCTGGACCGAGGCGGGCAGGCTGACGGGCCCGCCGCACGGCGTGGACCTCCTCGTCCTGCCGCTGCCGCAACAGCACCGTCCCGACCGCCGCGGGGAGACCGGATGAACACCGACGTGCTGGTCCACGACGACCTCGCCCTGTCCCGCGCCGCGCTCACCGCCCTCCTGGACGGCTTCCCCGGCCTCACCGTCGTCGCATCCGCCGACAGCGCCTACGCCGCCCTGGAGTTCGCCGAACTCCACCGTCCCGATGTCGTCCTCATCAGCTTCGGCGGCCGGGACGAGGAGACCCTCGAGGCCGCCGAGAAGATCGCCGTCCTCCCGGGCAGCCGAACCCTGCTCCTCGCCACCGCCTGCCCCCGGCCCCTCGTCCGCAGGGCCCTCGCCGGCGGCATCGGCGGACTGGTCCGCCGCAGCGACCCGCCCGAACGCCTCGCCGAGGCCGTCCGCCGCGTGCACCGCGGAGAGCGGGTCTTCGACGACGGGCCCGCGGCAGCGCCGGGCGGGGACTGCCCGCTCACCCGCCGGCAGCTGTCCGTCCTCGAACTCCTCCACCGCGGCGACCCCGTCCCGCAGATCGCCGCCCGGCTCTCCCTGTCCGAAGGCACCGCCCGCAACTACGTCTCCGCCGTCGTGTCCGCCATGGGCGCCCGCAACCGCATCGACGCGCTGCGCATGGCCCGCGAACGGGAGTGGATCTGATCCCGGCCGCCCCGGCCCCGCACCCCGCCCCGCCCGCACACCCCCCACCGACCCGCCGGCCCCCATCCCGCCGACGCACCCACCCGTACAAGGACGGCTCGCATGCCCCACTCCACCGCCCCCAGCGGCGGCAGGCTGCCCCGGGAGGTCGCCGACGCCCACGTCGACGCCTTCGTCGCCCTCGACCCGATCGCCGCCACCTTCCTCGGTGTCGCCGCCGGCTCCGACCGCCTCCCCGACCTCTCGCCCGACGGCCGGCACGCCGCCGCCGACCTGGCCCGCACCACCCTGCGACAGCTCGCCGAAGCCGAGCGGGAGCCCGGCGCCGACACCGCCGCCGAACGCCGCTGCGCCCGCCTGCTCCGCGAGCGGCTCACCGCCGAACTCGCCGTCCACGAGGCCGGCGAGCACCTCCGCACGGTCGGCAACCTCGGCTCGCCGCTGCACGAGGTCCGCGACGTCTTCACCCTCACCCCCCAGGACACCGCCGAGGACTGGGCGGCGATCGGACGGCGGTTGTACGCCGTCCCCGACGCCCTCGCCGGCTACCAGGCTTCCCTGGGCACCGGACTCGCCCGCGGCCTCACCGCGGGGCCCCGGCAGACCGCCGCCGTCATCGGCCAGCTGACCGAGTGGATCGGCACGGACCGCAGCTGGTTCCAGGAGTTCACCGACCCCTGCCCCGAGCCGCTGCGCCCCGGGCTCGACGGCGCCGCCGCGGCCGCCACCGGTGCCCTCGCCGAACTCCGCGACTGGCTCCGCGACACCTACGCGCCGGCCGTCGCGGACGCGCCGGACGTCGCCGGCAGGGAGCGCTACGTCCGCCTCGCCCGCCACCACAACGGCACCGACCTCGACCTGGACGAGGCCTACGCCTACGGCTGGGCCGAGTTCCGCCGGCTGCTCGCCGAGATGCGCACCGAGGCCGCACGCGTTCTGCCCGGCGCCACCGACCCGTGGGAGGCGCTGGCCTGGTGCGACCGGCACGGCGACGCCGTCGAAGGCGTCGAGGAGACCCGGCAGTGGCTCCAGACGCTGATGGACGACACCATCGGCCTCCTCGACGGCACCCACTTCGAACTGGCCCCGCGCGTTCGCAGGGTCGAGTCGCACATCGCCCCGCGGGGCAGCGCCGCCGCCCCCTACTACACCGAGCCGTCCCTGGACTTCTCCCGGCCCGGACGCACCTGGCTCCCGACCATGGGCGAGACCCGCTTCCCCGTCTACGACCTCGTCACCACCTGGTACCACGAGGGCGTACCCGGCCACCACCTCCAGCTCGCCCAGTGGGCGCACGTCGCCGACGACCTCTCCCGCTACCAGACCACCCTGGGCCTCGTCGGCGCCAACGCCGAGGGCTGGGCGCTGTACGCGGAGCGCCTCATGGACGAACTGGGCTTCCTGACCGACCCGCAGCGCCGCCTCGGCTACCTGGACGCGCAGATGATGCGGGCCGTCCGCGTCATCGTCGACATCGGCATGCACCTGGAACTGGAGATCCCGAAGGACTCGCCCTTCCACCCGGGCGAACGCTGGACACCCTCCCTGGCCCAGGAGTTCCTCGGCCGGCACACCAGCCGCCCCGCCGACTACGTCGAGAGCGAGATCACCCGCTACCTGGGCATGCCCGGCCAGGCCATCGGCTACAAGCTGGGCGAGCGGGTCTGGCTGGCGGGCCGGGAGGCCGCCCGTGCCCGGCACGGCGCGGGCTTCGACCTCAAGGCCTGGCACATGGCCGCCCTGTCGCAGGGCTCGCTCGGCCTGGACGACCTGCTCGGCGAACTCTCCGCCCTCTGACGCGCGCCCGCGGGGACCCGCCCGCAGGGACCCGCCCGCCCTTGTGCGGTCTCATCCGGCACACCGCGAGCCGATGCGGGCGAGCACCGCGCCGGCGCCGTCCTCCGCCGCGATGCGACGGGCGAGGGCGGCCGCCCGGCGGCGGTGGGCCGGCTCGGACAGGCAGGCGCGGATCGCGGCGCCGAGGGTTTCGGCGGTGAGGTCCCGCAGCGGCAGGGGCCGGGTGGCCACTCCCAGCCGGTGCAGCCGGGCCGCCCAGAAAGGCTGGTCGGCCATGACGGGCACCGGCACCGCCGGCACCCCGGCCCGCAGCCCGGCCCCGGTCGTGCCCGCCCCGGCGTGGTGGACGACGGCCGCGGTGCGGGGGAACAGCCAGTCGTGCGGGACGTCGCCGACGGCCAGGACGCCGTCACCGCAGCCGGCCAGGCCGGCCCACCCGGCCTGGACCACCGCCCGCACCCCCGCCCGCCGCACGGCCGCGGCCACCAGCGCGCTGAGCCGTTCCCCCTGCCCGGCCGCCATGCTGCCGAACCCGACGAACACCGGCGGCGGCCCCGCCCGCAGGAAGTCGGCCAGGTCGGCCGGGGGCCGCCAGCCGTCGGGCCGCGCGGGCCACCAGTACCCCGACACACCGACCCCGGAGGGCCAGTCGCGGGGGCGGGGCACCACCAGCGGGCTGAAGCCGTGGAACACAGGCCGGACGCCGTCCGGCTGCACGGGCGCCTCGGCCGGCAGTCCGAGCCGCCCGCGCAGCCGGGCCGCGGCGCCCGCGAAGACCCCGGCCGCACGCGCCACCACGTCCCGGCCCGCGGCGAGGTTCGCCTCGGGCCCCCGTCCCTCAGCGGGCCCCTCCGGCGGCAGCGGGAACCGCCGGGTGGCGAACGACGGGGTGAGGTAGGTGCCGATGACGGGGACACCGAGCGCCTCACCGGCCGCCAGACTGAGCGGAGCCGGCCCGAAGGCGGTGAGCAGCAGGTCCGCGCCGCCCGCCGCCGCCTCCGCCACCCCGTCGGCGAGCCCCTCCGCGTACGCCCTGGTCAGAGCCCGCGCCTCCTCCCGGGACGCCGCCCGCGACCAGCCCCGCATGAGCCCCTCGGGGTCCCCCGGCAGGGGCCGGCACTCGAGGCCGCAGCCTTCGACGAGCGCCGCCAGCGCCGGGTGCGCGGCTACGGCGACCTCATGGCCGGCATCGAGCAGACGCCTCCCCAGCCCCGTGAACGGGGCGACGTCCCCGCGCGAGCCGGCCGTGACGATCAGAATCCGCATGCACCGATCATTCCCGACAGCCCGAGAGGAACCCCATGCCCCGCGACATCGACGTCCTGGTCCTGGGCGGCGCCGGCGTGGACACGGTCGTCCACGTCCCCCGACTGCCGCTGCCCTTCGCCGACAGCCACATGATCCGGCCCGGCATCACGACGCGCGCCGGGCAGAGCGGCGACTTCGTCGCGCTCGGCCTGGCCGCGCTGGGCCTGCGCACCCACCACATGGACCTGATCGGCGACGACCACGAGGGAGACCTGGTCCGCGCCCTCCACCGCGACCACGGCATCCCCCTCACCGCGCTCCCGCACCCGGCGGGCACCAAGCGCGCGGTCAACCTCGTCGCCCCCGACGGGCGCCGGCAGTCCCTCTACGACGCGACCCGCGCGGACGGCCCGGACCGGCTGCCCGAGGCGGCGGTACGCCGGCTCGCGGCCGCCTCCCGCCACGCGCACGTCGTCATCACCCACCCCTGGGCGCACGCGCTGCCCCTGCTCCGCGAGGCCGGCGCCACCCTCTCCACCGACCTGCACGACTGGGACGGCGCCGACCCCTACCACGAGGCGTACGCCCTCGCCGCGGACCTCGTCTTCCTGTCGGCCGCCGCCCTCGCCGACCCGGAGCGCACCATGCGCGGCATCGCCGCCCGCGGCCGGGCCCGCACCGTCGTCGCCACGGCCGGCGCGGACGGCGCCCTCCTGCTGGCGGACGGCGAGCTGAGCCACGTGGCGGCGGCCGAGCCGCCCGGCCCGGTGGTGGACACCAACGGCGCCGGCGACGCCTTCGCCGCCGGCTTCCTGTTCGGCCTCCTGAACGGCGAGGACCCGCGGCGCTGCGCCCGGTACGGGGCGGTCGCCGGGGCCCACGCGTGCACCGTCCCGTCGACGCGTACGGGCGCAGTCACCCGTACGGACCTCCTCGCCCGCGCCGCCGGGACGGACCCGGCGCAAGGGCTTCGTCCCCCTGCGGGGTGAAACCGCCGGCCGGGCCCCCAGAGGACCCCTTCACCCCTGCGGGTGGCGACGGGACGGATGCCCGGCCGGTCGGGGGGTAGGCGCACGCGGAGACCATCACCGACACGGGGAGGAAGGCGGGCATGGCAATGAGCTCCGTCGGACGCAGTCCACGCCAGGACGAGCCGGTGGGCGCGCTCGTCACGCGGGCATCCCAGCAGCTCTCGGAGCTCGTCCGGGAGGAGATGCAGCTGGCACGGGCCGAGATGGCCGGCAAGGGCAGGCACTACGGGGTGGGCGGCGGCCTCCTCGGCGGCGCCGGCCTCGTCGGCGTACTGGCCGCCCAGGCCCTGGTGGCCGCGGCCGTCGCGGCCCTGGCCCTCGTCCTGCCGGTATGGGCGTCGGCCCTGGTCGCCGGCGCCCTGCTCGCGGCGGTGGCCGCCGTACTGGCCCTGGCCGGCAGGCAGCAGGTCGCCAAGGCCGGGGCCCCCGCACCCGAGCGGACGATCGACAGCATCAAGGCCGACGTGGCCGAGATCAGGGAGAAGGCACACCGATGAGCGAACAGCCCCGAAACGGCGAATCCGCACCCGCGCCCGAACCCGAGGAGCTGCGCGAGCAGGTCGAGCACACCCGCGAGGAGCTCGGGGCGACCGTGGAGGCGCTGGCCGCCAAGGCCGACGTCAAGGCGCAGGCCAAGGAGAAGGCGGCGGAGATCAGGGAGCAGGCGGCGGCGAAGGCGGCACACGCCTCCGACCAGCTGCGGGACAAGGCGGCGCACGCGGCCGAACGCGTCAGGGACAAGACCCCCGAGCCCGTCCGCGACAAGGCGGCCCACGCCGCCGCACACCTGCGCGACGGGGCCGCCCGGGCCGGTCACCTCGCCGCGGAGAAGACCCCCGAGCCGCTGCGCGAGAAGGCCGGCACGGCCGCGACGAAGGCGCGGGCCAACCGGGCGCCGCTGATCGCCGCCGGCGCGGTGGGGCTCGCCCTCCTCGTGATCCTGCGCCACAGCCACAGCCACAGCCACAGCCACAGCCGCAGCCGCAGCCACGGCCGGTGCTGGCGGAGGTGATCCGAGCCGTCCGGCCGCGTTCCGCTACGCGCCGATCCGGGCCAGGACGGCGGCCAGCCGCCGCACCGCGTCCTCGGCGTCGGCGAGCTGCTCCCGGGCGGGCTGCACGGTGTCGAAGTGGGGACCGTCGCCCGGCGGCAGCGCCCGCCAGTGCAGGACCGGCGTCAGCGCCTCGATGCACGCGGCGAGGAACCAGGCGAGGCGCCCGTGCGTGCGCGCCAGGGCGATCGCGAGTGCGGCCAGTGCCTCGCGCAGGTGCGCCAGCCGCTCGATGTCCGGCGGCGGGCCCCCGGCGGGCGGGCCGCCGACCGCCTCCTCCAGGCCGGCGGCCGCCCCGCGCGCCAGGGCCCGGTCAGCCGGCGTGAGGTCCCACGCCCCGTCCTGGACCTGCTGATTCACCTCGGTGATCAGCCCTGCCACCGCCGACTGCACGTCCATGGCGCCCAAGATAGCGGCGCGGCCCCGCGCCCGACGGCCGATCCGGTCCGGTGTCCGGCCAGGGGCGGCGCGACCACCGCGGCACCACCGTGGCCCGGTGCGGCCCGGAGGAGGAACTCCCCTCCCGGACCGCGGACTTGCTCCATGGCCGCCCCGCCCGTGGCGATCGCTCCCACCGGCCGGCGCGGCCGGGCGCGGCCCTGTGTCCGGTACGGAGTCCGGACCGCCGCAGGCGGCGCCGGGCTGCATCCTGGGCGAACGGGCAATGTGACATGCTCGTTGCATGACTGACCACGTGCAGCCGTCGCCGCCCGGGTCCGACGGCATCGCCTCCGCTTCGGGGGACGGTGGGTCGGTCTACTTCCCGCGCCCCTGCACGGCCCGCAGGCCGCCGGACACGGGCGGCGAGCCGGCCCCCGTCCTGGCGGAGGCCGCGGTGCAGTCCGTGCTGGACGGGCTTCCCGGTTCGGTGACCCTGCTCCTGCCGGTCCGCGGCGCCGACGGCACGGTGGCCGACTTCCGCATCGCGGCGGCCTCGCCCGAGGCGGTCGACATCGGAGCCCGCCGGGGCAAGGAGCTGATCGGGCTGAGCGTGGCGGCCACCTACCCGACCGTGGTCGGATCGGCGCTGTGGGAAGGCTACCTGCGGGCCCTGCGGACCGGCCTGCGCTACGAAGGGGAGCCGTTCGAGTACGAGGAGGTACTCGCCGGCATTCCGCGGCTCTCACGGTTCGCCGTACTCGCCTCGGCCTCCCACGGCGGGCTGATCGTCTCCTGGGTGCGGCTCGACAACGGCGAACGCGAGCAGCGGCGCCTCGCGGTGATGCAGCGCCTCGGCGGCATGGGATGGGCGGACTGGGACCTCGTCCGGAACACCGCCACATGGTCGGAGCACGCCTACTCGGTCTTCGGCCGCGACCGGTCCGCAGGCCCGATGGCCCTGGACGAGCTGCCCGCGCACGTCGTCGGCGAAGACCGTGTGGAACTGAGCGCCGTGGTGGAGCAGCTGCTGGGCACCGGCAGGTCCGTCGACCACACGTTCCGCCTCACCACCCCCCGCGGCGAGGTCCGGCACGTGCGGATCGTCGCAGAGTCCGAGCGGGACGCACACGGCCACCCGGTCGCGATCCACGGCTTCTTCCAGGACCTCACCGCCGCGAAACGGGCCCAGGCGCAACTCCTGGAGAGCCAGCAGGCCGCCCTCGCCCACCGCAGCCAGCTGACCGCCGAGCGCGATGTCGCCGAACGCCTCCAGCACGCCCTCCTGCCGCTGGCCCAGCAGTCCCTTAGCCTGGCCGGCCTGACCGTGGACGTCGCCTACCACCCGCTCCAGGAGGGCCTCAACGTCGGCGGCGACTGGTACAGCGCGATCGAGCTGCCCGACGGCAGCGCCCTCCTCGTCATCGGGGACGTCGCCGGCCACGGACTGGACGCCGTGGCCACCATGGCCCAGCTGCGCTTCACCGCCAAGGGCATGGCCATCACCGGCATGCCCCTGCCGGCGATCCTGACCAGGCTGAACACCCTGCTGCTGCACACCGCCGAACGCAGCTTCAGCACGGCCACCATGATCATGGCCCACTACGAGCCCGCCACCTCCAAGCTCACCTGGGTGCAGGCCGGCCACCCGCCGCCGCTGCTCCTGCGCCGGGGCAGCGCCTCATACCTCAGCTCACCGCCCGGCATCCTGCTGGGCGCGGTGCCCGCCCCCCGCTACGAAGCCGCGAGCACGCACCTGCGGCCCGGCGACCAGCTCCTGCTCTACACCGACGGCCTGATCGAGAGGCCCCGGGAGGACCTCGACACCAGCCTGGCACGCCTCGCCCGCGCCGCCGTCCGCAGCGCCGCCGAGGGCGGCGCCCTCGACGGCATCCTGAACGCGCTCGTCGACCCCGTGACCCGCCGCGACGACGTCTGCGCCCTCCACGTCAGCCTCCGCAGCCCCGCAGCTCCCCACCCGGCCGTCCCCGCTTCTCCGGTCTCCTAGAATTGCGGGAATGGGTACGACAACCAGTGACATCGAGAAGGCAGCCGGTGTGCTGCGCGCCGGAGGGCTCGTCGCCCTCCCGACGGAGACCGTCTACGGTCTGGGCGCCAACGCCGAAGACCCGGCTGCCGTGGCGCGCATCTTCCAGGTCAAGGGGCGTCCGCCCTCCCACCCCCTGATCGTCCACATCGGCGGCGCGGAGCAGCTCGACAGCTGGGTGCAGGACGTGCCCCCGACGGCGCGGCTGCTCGCCGAGCGCTTCTGGCCGGGTCCGCTCACGCTCGTGCTGAGGCGCGGCCCCCGCGTGCCCCTCGAAGCGACCGGCGGCCTGGAGACGGTGGCCGTCCGCGTCCCCGACCACCCCGTCGCCCTGGAGCTGCTCGCCGCCTTCGGCGGCGGCGTCACCGCCCCGTCGGCGAACCGCTTCGGCTCCGTCAGCCCCACCACCGCGGACCACGTCCGCACCGAACTCGGGGACGCCGTCGACTTCGTGCTCGACGGCGGATCCTGCGAGGTCGGCGTCGAGTCGACGATCGTCGACGTCACCGGCGACGTCCCGAGCATCCTCCGCCCGGGCGGCGTGACGCGCGAGGACCTCGAAACGGCACTGGGCCGGCCGCTCGCCGTCCCCGCCGTGAGCACCGTCCGCGTGCCGGGCCAGCACCCGTCGCACTACGCCCCCCGCGCCCGCGTCGTCCTCGTCGAGCCGGAGGACGTCGCCGCCGAAGCCGCGCTGGCACAGGAGGCCGGCCACCGGGTCGGCGTCTTCCTCCCCGCCTCCCTCGCCGACACCCCCGTCAAGGCGCACGCGGTGGTCGCCGTGCCCCGCTCCCTGGAGGGTTACGCACGCGGGCTGTACGGGTTCCTGCGCGAGCTCGACGAGCAGGGCTGCGACCTGATCATCGCCTCCCTGCCCGCGGAGGAGGACCTCGGCCTGGCGATCGCCAACCGGCTGCGCCGCGCCGCGGGGCCCCGGACCGCGGTCTGACCGCGACCCGGCCCCCGCGGCTCCGGACGGCCCGCGGGGCGGTCAGCCCGATCCGGGTTCCGCTCCCGCATCTCCTGCGGTCGCCGGTCCGGGCGCCGGGGCCGCTGCCGTCAGGCGGGCGCCGAGTTCGCGGACGCGGTCGACGAGTTCGGCCGGTTCGTGCACCTCGAACGGCACGCCTGCCAGGCCCACCCACAGCGCGAGCTCGTCCAGGGAATCCGAACCGCAGGTCAGCAGGCAGGCGTCCGGTCCCTCCGGCTGGATCGTCGCGGTGGTCGGCGAGAACCGCGCGGAGACGGCGGAGGCCGGTGCGTGGAGCGTGAAGCGGGCCTGGTAGCGGTACGGGGCACTGGCGACGGCGCGGGAGGTGTACCGCGCGGGGTCGGTGTCGGGGAGGTCGCGGGGAGTGAACCGGGGGCCGTCCGGTGTGCGCAGGGCCATCCGGTTGAGGCGGAAGGTCCGCCAGTCCGAGCGCACCGTGTCGAAGCCCAGCAGGTACCAGTGGCGTCCCGTCGCCACCAGCCGGTACGGCTCGGCCTGCCGTACACCGGCGCCGCCCCGGGCGTCGGCGTAGTCGAAGCGGAGTGTGACGTGGTCCCGGCAGGCGGCGGCGATGGCGGTCAGCATGCCGGGGTCGACGGAGGGGCCGCCGGCCGCCATGGGGACCGTCGCCGCCTGCAGAGCGCGCACCCGGCGCCGTAGCCGCGCTGGCAGCACCTGCTCCAGTTTTGCCAGCGCCCGCACGGAGCTGTCCTCCATCCCGGCCACCGTGCCGCCGGCTGCGGTCCGCAGCCCGACGGCGACGGCCACCGCCTCCTCGTCGTCCAGCAGCAGCGGCGGCAGGTCCGAGCCGGGACCGAGCCGGTATCCCGCGACGCCGGCGAGTGATTCGACGGTGTACCCGAGCTCGCGCAGCCGGTCCACGTCGCGGCGGACAGTCCGGGTGGTCACCCCGAGCCGGTTCGCCAGCTCCGCGCCGGACCACCGGCGGCGTGTCTGCAACAGGGAGAGCAGTCTGAGCAGGCGGGCGGAAGTCTCCAACACCGCACCCACTCTGCCACACCTAGGACCGCAGCTGTCCTCACCCGATCCTACGGTGGGTGCCATGACGAACCCGATCCCGCAGCACCCCACGCCCCCTCACGCGGTACGCCCTTTCCGGATCGACATCCCCCAAGCCGACCTCGACGACCTGCGCGACCGCCTCGCCCGCACCCGCTGGCCCGCCCAGATCCCCGGGACCGGCTGGGACCGCGGGGTCCCCGTGGCCTACCTCAAGGAACTGGCGGCCTACTGGGCGGACGGCTACGACTGGCGCCGCTGGGAGGCGGTGCTGAACGCATACCCGCAGTTCGTCACCGGGATCGACGGCCAGGACGTCCACTTCCTGCACGTCCGCTCCGACGCCGAGGACGCCCTGCCGCTCGTCCTCACCCACGGCTGGCCCGGCTCGGTCGTGGAGTTCCTCGACCTGATCGAGCCGCTGTCCCGCGACTTCCACCTGGTCATCCCGTCCATTCCCGGCTTCGGGTTCTCCGGGCCGACCTCCGGCGAAGGCTGGTCGACGCAGCGGATCGCCTCGGCCTGGGCCGAGCTCATGCGCCGACTCGGCTACGAGCGCTACGGCGCGCACGGAGGCGACTTCGGCAGCGGGATCTCCCGGGCGCTCGGCGTCGCCGCCCCGCGCAACGTCGTCGCCGTGCACGTCAACGGCGGCACGACTTTCCCCAGCGCAGAAGAGGACGACCCCACCCTGACCGACCTGGAGCGGGCGCGGGTGCAGCGGATGAAATCGTTCATGGCCGAGGCCGGCGGGTACATCGGGATCCAATCGACGCGTCCGCAGACCCTCGCCTACGGCCTGACGGACTCCCCGGCCGGCCAGCTTGCCTGGATCGTCGACAAGATCCGGGACATGACCGACCTGGCCAAAGAGCTCCCGCACGAGGCGATCGACCGCGACGTGCTCCTCACCCATGTGTCGATCTACTGGCTGACCGGCACCGCGGGCTCATCGGCCGCGCTGTACTACGAGGACGGGCGTAGCTGGGGCGGCCAGGAGGCATCACCGGTCCCCCTGGGCGTGGCGATGTTCACCGTCCAGGACATCGCCCTGCGCCGCGACGAGGAGAAGGCCAACAACCTGGTCCGCTGGACGGAGTTCGACCGCGGCGGCCACTTCGCGGCGATGGAGGCCCCCGACCTGCTGCTGGCCGACCTCCGGGAGTTCTTCGCCGCATACCGCTGACCCGCGGCCCTGCTCGCCGCGTTCCGCGACCGCGCGCTGATCCTGCAGGCGAGTATGTGCACGGTGTACCTGGCCGGACCGGCGCAGTCCCGCCGCAGGAGCGGACAACCCGTCTGGCCCCCGAACAGAAGGAGGACGCACCATGACGGCCATCCTGCTCGACGTCGAAGCCCGCGGCATGCGGCACTGCGAGACGACCGCACTCGGGGTGCTGCTGCGCCACCAGGGCATCGACCTGTCCGAACCCATGCTCTTCGGCCTCGGCCGCGGCCTGTCCTTCGTCTACTGGGACGCCAAGAACCTCGGCTTCCCCTTCCTCGGGGGACGGGTGCGCCCCTTCGAACTCACCAGGAACCTGGCCGCAGCGCTGGGACTGGAACTCGACGTCCGCGAGACCGCCTCCCCGCGCAAGGCCTGGCAGAACGCCGCGGGACCCCTCGCCGCGGGCCTGCCCGTGGGACTCCAGCTGGACAGCTTCCACCTGGACTACTTCACCTCGAAGGTGCACTTCGGCGGCCACGTCGTGGCCCTGTACGGGTACGACGAACAGCGCGCCCACCTGGTGGACACCGACCAGCAGGGCGGCGCCGTGTCCACCTCCCTGGAGAGCCTCGCCCTCGCCCGGTCCGCACGCGGGCCGATGACGGCCCGGAACCGGTCCTTCACGATCACCGCGCCGCGGGAGCTGCCCGACCCGGAAACCCGGATCACGGCCGCGGTGACCGCATGCGCGGAAGCCTTCCTCGACCCGCCGATCGCCAACCTCGGCCACCGCGGCATCGACAAGGCCGCCCGACTGGTCCCCGGCTGGATCGGCCGCTCCGACCGGCCGGAGCGTGACCTGCCGCAGGCCGCCCGGCTGATGGAGCGCGCCGGAACCGGCGGCGCCCTCTTCCGCAACCTGTACCGCGACTTCCTCGCCGAGTGCCTCGCCCACGTCGACAGTCCGCACCTGCGCACCGGCCACCGGCTGTACACCGAGGCGGCGGCCCTGTGGACGCGGACCGCCGAACTCATCGCGCAGGCAGGGGAGTCGGGCGGGCCGGAGCGGCTCGCCGAAGCCGGCTCTGTCCTCCGCGACCTGGCCCGCATCGAACGCGAGGCCATGCAGTCCCTCCGGCGCCTGGGGGAGTGACGGCGGGCGGCCCGCGCCCGCTCGACGTGCCGATCGGCCCCGGCGCGCGCACCGTGGTGCCAAGGCCGAAGCGACGGAGGCGGGTGCCATGGGAGAACCGGCCGGGCCGCGGTACGAGGGGTGGGAGGACCGCTCCGGGCAGCGCGGCCCAGAGCAGCAGCCCGCCGGGTGGGGCCCGGGCGCGTCCCCGCCGGGCGGCCCGCGGCCGTCTCCGCGGCGGCGGCCCGTACGGGCCTGCCTCGTGGCCGGCCTCGCCCTCACGGGCCTCGCCGTCCTGGCCGCGGTCGCCCTCGGCGCCGTGCTGCTGGGCACCTACGAGGACCCCCGCCGGGACGACCACGACGGGGACGTGCAGCTCTCGTCCTGCCGGGTCGATGCGGCCACGAACTGGCCGAGCGCGGACCTCATGGTGACGAACCGGAGCAGCAAGCCCAGCGACTACCACATCAGCGTCGAGTTCCTCGCCCCGGACGGGCTCCGGCTCGATGAGGCGCACGTCTTCCTCACCCGGGTCGCGCCGGGGCAGCAGGCCCGCGACACGGCGCAGAGCCTGACCCGGGTCGACCGGCCCGTCACCTGCCGCGTCACCGACGTCTTCCGCACCGCCTCGCCGTGACTGTCGGAGCCGGCCTGCATGATCTCCCCATGGGCGAACCACCGATCGCATACATGCGGGACGACGGGCTCCGCGAGGTGCCCCGGCGCCACCTGGGCGACGAGGACGCCGCGCGCTGGGCTGCACTGCTGAGGCCCGGTCTGCGGCTCGTGCCCGGGGACACATGCAGGGACGCGGTGTCCGCGGCCGCGAGGCTCGGCGGGCTGCCGCGGCTGCCGGCCGGCGCCGCGTGGCCGACCGGTTCCGACGGGGATCCGCCGGCGTTCGTCGCGGAGGTGGACTGCGCGGCCCTGCCGGCCGGCGCGCTCGACGTACCGCTGCCCGCCGACGGCCTGCTCCTGTTCTTCGCCTCCGCGCCGCTGGAGGAGGACCCGTCCGGCCGGTTCCGGGCCGGGGCGGCGGGGCCGGCGCCCGGCCTCGTCGTCCACGTCCCCGCGGCGGCGTCCGCCGCCGAGTGCCCGGCCCCGCCCGGCGTCCCGGTGTTCCGGCCCGTGAACCTGGCCGCCGTTGCGGAACTGACCGCGCCGTTGCCGGACCATCCGCGCGTACGGCACGCCTTCGCCCTGCACGCGAACGAGGACCCCTACGACCATCCTGTGCACGGCTACGGCTTCCTGGACGAACTGGCCGAGTACGCCCACCGCTTCGAGCACAGGATCGGCGGCTACCCCGTGTGCGGCGGGCACCCCGAGTACGAGGCCGCTGCCCGCAGCGCCGGGAGCACGGCACCCGCCCTGCCGCACACCGCCGGTGCGCATGAGACGGAGCGGGCGCTGGAGTGGGTGCTGCTCGCCCAGTTCGCCTGCGACCCGGCCGAGGGGCTGCCGGCGCCGGCGGCAGCCGGCGGGCCGCCCCGGACCGGCCACCTCGTCTGGCTGATCCGCCGCGAGGACCTGGCCGCACGCCGGTTCGCCGCCGCCGTCCTCCTGCGCTGCTTCTGACGTGCCGGCTCCTCAGGCCGCCCGTTCCACGTCCGCGTCCAGCGCCGCGAGCAGCCAGTCGTGCGCCGTGCCGGGGGTGGCGGCCGGGCGGCCGTCCCGGGGGCCCGCCACCTCGGCCACCAGCTCCCAGTAGCGGTCGAAGCGCGGGTCAGCGGCGAGCCGGTCGCGGAGCCGGCGGCGGAAGACGGTCCCGTCCCCGGTCCCGTACGCCGCCGCGTACGCCGCCACGAAGCAGTCGAGGGCCGCACCCGCGTACGGCGCCCGGCCGTTCCGCAGCGGCTCGGCGGCCAGCCCGTACGCCTCGGCCAGCCCCGCGTACAGCACCGCGGCGCGGGAACGCGCGTCGGCGCCGTGGACGGCGGGCTGGCAGGGCCGGGCGGCCGGGCACGGGCCGGTCACCAGGGCGTGCAGGCGGGCGAACGCCAGTACCTGCGCGGGCGCCGGGTCGGCCGGCGGCTGCGGCACGGCGTGTTCCAGGAAGGCGGCGGTGGCCGGGGCCGGCATCCGCGGTGGCAGCCAGGCCCGCCAGAACCGCGCCAGCGCGTCCGTGGAGGGCGGTGCGGCCACCGCAGCGATCAGCCGGAGGCGGCCGGCCCGCTCCCGCGGCGGGCAGTCCTGCACCAGCCGGAGCCCGGCCTCGCGCCAGCGCAGCGCCGCCATCTGCTCCCCGAGCCGGCCCAGCCGGGCCGCGACGGCGTCCTCCAGCACCGCACCCGCACCGCCGTCCCCGGCCTCGTCCTCCAGGACGCGCCGCACCTCGGGCAGCGGCAGGTCCAGTGCGCGCAGCGCGCGGATCAGCCCCAGCCGGTCGAGCGCGCCGCTCCCGTACCGGCGGTGGCCCCCCGCACTGCGGGCGGTCTCCGGCAGCAGTCCGCGGTCGGAGTAGAAGCGGACGGTCTTCACGGTGGCGCCCGCGCGCTCGGCGAGTTCTCCGATGCTCCACAGGCCGTCCGCCGGACCGGGCACGCGCGACCTCCACTTGAAGCTCCATCAGGGGGAGTTCCTACGGTACCCGCGAGTCGTGCGCACGGACGCCGAAGGGCGTCACGAGGAGGCGAGGAGCGGACCATGAACGCATTCATCCTGGTCGGGGGCATGTTCACCGGCAGCTGGATCTGGGAGGAGACGGCGGCGCGGCTGGCGGACGCGGGGGCGCGGGCACATCCGGTGGAGCTCACCGGCCTCGGCGCGCGCCGCGCGGACTCCGGCCCCGGCACGGACCTGGAGGCCCACGTCGCGGACGTGCTGCGGGTGATCGATGCGATCCCCGCCGGTGCCGGCCCGGACCTCGTGCTGGTGGGCCACGGCTACGGGGTGCACCCGGTGCTGGCCGCCGCCGATCGGCGGGCCGGCCGTATCGCCCGCCTCGTCTACCTCGACGCGGGCCCGGCGCGGGACGGGGCGCCGGCGCTGGCCGCCGTCCCGGACCGTGCCCTGCGCGAGAAGACGGCGGACGCCGGTGCGCAGGAGCGCGGCGGCGCGCTGGCGCCGCCCGCCGCGGCCGCGGAATGGCAGCGCTGGGGCAGCACCGCCGGCCTTTCGGGGCCGGCGCTGGACCGGCTGACCCGGCTCGCCGCCCCGCAGCCGCTCGGCACCCTGCTGCAACCGCTGCGGCTGAGCGGAGCGGTGTCGCAGGTGCCGGCCACGGGCGTGCTGTGCACGGCTGGCGGAGCGGGCATCGACATGGTGCAGATGCAGGTCGGCCTCGGCGACCCGGCTCTGCAGGCCCTTGCCGAGCAGGGTGTCACGTTCTTCGAACTCGCCACCGGGCACTGGCCCATGCTGTCCCTGCCCGCCGAACTGGCGGCAGTCCTGCTGTCCGCGGCCGAGGGCGGCGGCCGCCGCCTCATCCCGGCATCCGGGGAACTCCCGCCGCACCTGCGTCCGTTCCTCTTCGCAGACCGTGAGCTGCCTGTCGTCCCGCGCGAACGCAGCGGTGCCGTCGACCTGTACGCGCCTGAGGGCGACGGTCCCCGCGGGGCGCGGCCGGCGGTCGTGTTCGTCCACGGCGGACCGGTGCCCGCCGGTGCACGGCCGACCCCGCGGGACTGGCCGGCGTTCACCGGCTACGCCCGCCTCGCGGCCGGGCAGGGCCTGGTTGCGGCGACGGTCGACCACCGCCTGCACGGCACGGGTGACCACGCGCTCGCCGCGCAGGACGTCGCCGCGGCCGTGGACCGCGTACGGGCCGACCCGCGGGTCGACGCGGGCCGCGTCGCCCTGTGGTTCTTCTCGGGAGGCGGCCTCCTCTCCGCGGACTGGCTGCAGGCGCCGCCCCCGTGGCTCCGCTGCGCGGCCCTCACCTACCCGCTCCTCGCGCCGCCGCCCGCGTGGGCCATGCCCGGCGGCCGGTTCCGCCCCGCGGACGCGGTCCGCGAGGCGGGCAGCCTGCCGGTCGTCCTGACGCGGGCCGGCCGGGAGAGCCCCGAATTCGCCGCCACCGTCGAGGGCTTCCTGGTGGCGGCCCGGCGCTGCGGCGCGCACGTGGACGTGATCGACGTGCCGGACGGCCGCCACGGCTTCGAAACCCTGGACCGCACGGACACCGCCCGGGCGGCCGTCCACCAGGCGGTCCGCACGGTCCGCGCGCACCTTGCCCGCTGACCCGGCGGGGGCGGAGGGCAAGGTGCGCGCGGGGCGGCCGGCACCGTCGCCGGCCCGGTCACAGCACTAGGGAGCCACCTTCAGGAGCTTGTTCGCGGTGCCTGTGGAGGGGTTCTTCACCGCACCGCTGGTCGCCGCCGCGGACAGGGCCGCGGCGATGTCCTCCGGAGTCGCCGACGGGTTGGCGGCCAGGTGGACCGCTGCGGCGCCGGCGGCGTGCGGGGCCGCCATCGACGTGCCGGATATCCGCTTGGTGGCGGTGTCGCTGTCGTGCCATGCCGAGGTGATCTCCGAGCCGGGCGCGTACAGGTCCACCACGGCGCCGAAGTTGGAGAACCCGGACTGCTCGTCGCCCTCGGTGGTGGAGGCGACCGTGATGGCCTCCGGGACGCGGGCCGGCGACTTCTGCCCCGCGTCCGCGGACTCGTTGCCGGCGGCGACCGCGAAGGTGACGCCGGCGGCGATGGCCCGCTTGACCGCGGCGTCGAGTGCCTCGTCCGCGCCGCCGCCGAGGCTCATGTTGGCGACCGACGGGCCGGAGTGGTTCTCGGTGACCCAGTCGATGCCCGCCACGACCTGCTCTGTGGTGCCGGACCCGTTGTCGTCCAGCACCCGCACGGCGACGACCTTGGCCTTCTTCGCGACCCCGTGCGCCGTTCCGGCGATGGTGCCGGCGACGTGGGTGCCGTGCCCGTTGCCGTCGTCCGCCGAACCGTCGTTGTCCACCGCGTCGAAGCCGTGGCTCGCCCGGCCGGCGAAGTCCTTGTGCGTGATCCTGACGCCGGTGTCGATGACGTAGGCGGTCACCCCCTCGCCGCCGCTGTCCGGGTACGTGTACGTGCGGTCACCTGCCGTCTCCGTCTGGTCGATCCGGTCCAGCCCCCAGGACGGCGGGTTCTGCTGGGTCTCGCTGATGGTGAAGCGCTTGTTCTGCACGACGGTGCCGACCGCGGGGTCGGCGGCGAGGCGCCGGGCCTCCGTCTCGGTGAGACCGGAGGCGGAGAAGCCGTTGACGGCGGAGCCGTAGGAGCGTTCCAGCCTGCCCCCGTACTTCTTCGCCAGGTCCTCCTTGTTCGCGGATGTGTCGAGGATGACGACGAAACTGCCGTCCACCGCACCCGGTGCTCCGAGACCGTGGACCGTTCCCTCGGCGGGGGTCGCCGCGCCGGCGAGGGGGACCGCAAACCAGGCTCCGGCCACTGCCGTTGCTGCTCCGGCCGCTATCGCGGCATGCCGAAGCCGGTGGGGACGCTTGTGAGTTGCCATGAAAGGAGTTCTCCTCCGGTTGACGTGTGGGGCGTCAAACGTTCGGTTCAACCCTGTTCCGGTTGACAGGAGCAAATCAAGGACGCGCCCGGCGGAAACGCGTGATCGACAACGTTTCTCGAAGAGGCCCCCGCATCGCCTTCACCCCGCACACCCCCTCTCCGCGCTCCCCCCACCGAACCCCCACGAATTGCCGGTGGACCGCCCCGCCTCCGCCTCCGACGCCGACGCCGGTCAGGGCGAGGGACGTTCGGCCCCGGCGCAGCCGCCCCGCGGGCCGTTCGGGCCCTTACCCGGCCGCCGCACCCGCATGTTGACTCGTCGTCCGGGGCCGCCCCTCGGCAACGGCAGGGCCGGCCCGTACGTACGCGGGACGAGTGGAGGGCGCCTGATGGCGGGAAAGCGAGCGGACGGATGATCGCGGCGGTCGGCCACGCCGATCTCACTGCGGCAACGCTCGAACTGGTGGAGTCCGAGGTGCGGGACCGGCTGGAGCGCACGGCGGCGGAGGCCGCCGTGGTCCGCGCCGGCGCCGGCCTGCCCGTCGCGCTCGGGCGGGCCGTGCGCGCGGCGGGCCGGCGGCTGGTGGTGCTGCTCGCGGCCGACGGGGCCGCACCCGCCCCGCTGCCGCCGGGCGACCGCAGGGCCGCCGGCGAGCTGCTGGTCCTGGCCGACCGGGCCGGCCTGGTGGAGTTCGACCCGGAAGACCGGGCCGCCTGCATCGGCGCCGACGAGCGGATGATCCGTACGAGCCGCCGGCTGCTGGCCGTGTGGGACGGCTCGCCGTCCGACGGCCGCGACGCGACCGCCCACCTGGTGGCCTACGCCCGCGCCCGAGGCGTCCCCGTCGACGTCGTCTGGCCGGAGGGCGCCACCCGGCGCACCGGCCGCCCCCCGCACTCGGCGGCACAGCCCGACCGGGCACCTTCGGCCCCGCCCGCACGGAAGGGGGCCGACCGTGTCCGCCACCCTGCATGACCCCGCGCACGGGGCGCGCCCCCGCGCAGGCGGACCCGCCGCCCGGCGCGGCACCGTCGGCGCGGGGCGCGGCTTCGCCTGGCTGCTGATCGCCGCGGGCGCCGCAGGCCTCCTCGCCTCGTTCGCCATCACCGTCGACAAGTTCGCGTTGCTGCGGGACCCGGACTTCGTCCCCTCCTGCAACCTCAGCCCGGTGCTGTCCTGCGCCGACGTCATGGGCAGCGCGCAGGCCTCCGTCTTCGGCTTCCCCAACCCCCTCATCGGCCTCGCCGCGTACGCGGCCGTCGTCGCCGTCGGCTGCGGCCTCCTCGCGGGCGCCCGCTACCGCCGCTGGTTCTGGGCCGGACTCAACCTCGGCACCCTCCTCGGCGCGGCCTTCTGCATGTGGCTGATGAGCCAGGCCCTGTACGACATCGGGGCCCTGTGCCTGTGGTGCTGCCTGGTCTGGGCGGCAACCATCGCCCTCTTCTGGTACACCACCGTCCACAACCTCCGGCACGGCGTGGTCCGCGCCCCCCGCGCCCTCGTCAGCGGCGTCCGGGAGTTCCACTGGGCCGTTCCTGCCACCTGGTACGGCGTGATCGTGCTGCTCGCCGCCACCCGCTTCCAGGCCTACTGGGAGACGCTGCTGTGACGCCGGCCCCGCCCACCCCGCCGGCGGCGTTACGCGCGGCGCGCGCGGGGAGAACCTGCCGGCCCCCGCCCGGGGCGCGCACGCGACAGGGAGGCAGGCACAAGCGGAAGAAGCACACCACGTGAACCAGTACGACACCTACCACGCGCTCCTGGCGCGGCAGGACGCGATGCGGCTGCGCCGGCAGATCACGGCCCCGGCCCCGGCCCCCGCCCGGCGGCCGCCCGCGAACGGCCCGCATCCGGACGCCTACGACGGCGCCGCGGACCAGCGGCTCATCACCGCGAACCTGCCGCTCGCCGGCCCCTCGCCGGAGCTCATCGACCGCCTCTACGACGCCATGTTCGAGCACCACCCCTACCTGCGCGGCCTGTTCCCCGAGTCGATGGCCTTCCAGCGGGCCCACCTGGAGCAGGCGCTGCGCCACCTCATCGACCACCTGGACCGGCCGGACGAGCTCCGCGCCTTCTGCACCCGGCTCGGCCGCGACCACCGCAAGCTGGGCGTGCGCCCGGTGCACTACGAGGTCTTCGAGGCGTCCCTCGCGGAAGCCCTGCGCGGGTGCGCGGGCGCGGCCTGGAGCCGGGACCTGGAGCAGGCCTGGCTGCGGATGCTGCGGTTCGCGGTCGCGGCCATGGTCGCCGGGGCAGAGGAGGCGCTGGCCGAACCGCCGTACTGGAACGCGGTGGTGACCGGGCACCGGCTCTGCGGACCGGGCCTCGCCGTGGTCCACGCGCGCACCGCCGAGCCGTACGCCTACCGTGCCGGGCAGTACGCCCACCTCCAGACGCCGCTCCTGCCGCACGCCTGGCGGCCCTGTTCCTTCGCCTGCGCCCCGCGTGCCGACGGCGAACTGGAATTCCACATCCGCAGCAGCGGCACCGACGACGTCCTGGAGGCGCTCGTCGCGCACACCGGCGTCGGCGACCCGCTGCGGATCGGTCCCGCGCAGGGCGCCATGACCGTGGACGGCGCCCCGGACCGGGACGTCCTCATCGTCGCGGCGGGCACCGGCTGGGCCGCCGCGAAGGCCCTCCTGGAGGAGCTGGAGTGCGGGCCGCGCCCGCCGCGCACCCACCTGTTCCTCGGGGCCGGCACGCCCGGCGACCTGTACGACACGCCCGCCCTCGCCGCGCTGGAGGACCGCTGCCCGTGGCTGCGGGTGGTCCCGGTCCTCGGCCAGGCCGACGGTGGCCGCCACGGGCTCGCGGAGGCGGTGGCCCGCGGCGGCGACTGGTCCGCGCACCTCGCCTACGTCAGCGGCCCGCCCGCCGCGGTGTCCGCCGCGGTGCGGCAGCTGTCCGCCCTCGGTGTGCCCGCAGACCGGATCCGCCACGACCCGGTCACCGGTGCGGATTCCGGCCGCGACACCCCCCGGCCCCACCTGCATCCGCACGACCGGCCCGCGCCGGGCCTCGCCGTACGGCATGCGGAGAGGGCTGGACGGCCCTGACGGCGCGGGGGAGGGAGGGACTGTTCGGCCCTGCCGGGCACCCTCCCGCGCCGCCGATCATGGAGCGGCGCCGGGGGTGCCGATCCCCTTTTATGCGGCATCTCCCGGTTCGCCAAGGCCACAGCTACAGGGAGGGCAGCGTCCGGTGGACGTGACAGGGACGAATCACACGGCGAGTACGAAGCCGCAGCCGGAGCGGCAGGCGCCGGACCCGCGGACGGGCCCGGAGAGCGGGCCGGGCGGCCCGGGCCCGGGCCGCCCGGGCGGTGGCGGAACGACACGCCGCGCCGACTGGGTCGACTGGCTGACGACCACCGACCACAAGCGGATCGGCACCATGTACCTGGTGAGTGCCTTCGCGTTCTTCATCGTCGGCGGCGTCATGGCCCTGATGATGCGGGCCGAACTGGCCCGGCCGGGTACGCAGATCATGTCGAACGAGCAGTTCAACCAGGCGTTCACCATGCACGGCTCGGTCATGCTGCTGATGTTCGCGATGCCCCTGTTCACCGGCTTCGCCAACTGGATCATGCCGCTGCAGATCGGCGCCCCGGACGTGGCGTTCCCCCGGCTGAACATGCTCTCCTTCTGGCTCTTCCTCTTCGGCTCGCTCATCGCCGCCTTCGGCTTCCTCACCCCGGGCGGCGCCGCCGACTTCGGCTGGTTCCTCTACGCGCCCCTGTCGGACGCGGTGCACTCGCCGGGCCTCGGCGCCGACATGTGGATCATGGGTGTGGCCCTGTCCGGCTTCGGCTCCATCGCCGGCGCCGTCAACTTCATCACCACGATCCTGTGCATGCGCGCCCCGGGCATGACGATGTTCCGGATGCCGATCTTCACCTGGAACGTGCTGCTCACGGCGCTCCTGGTGCTGATGGTGTTCCCGGTGCTCGCCGCCGCCCTGTTCGCCCTCGAATGCGACCGCAAGTTCGGCAGCCACGTCTTCGACGCCGCCAACGGCGGTGCCCTGCTGTGGCAGCACCTGTTCTGGTTCTTCGGCCACCCCGAGGTCTACATCCTGGCCCTGCCGTTCTTCGGAATCGTCAGCGAGGTCATCCCGGTCTTCTCGCGGAAGCCGATGTTCGGCTACATCGGCCTGATCGCCGCGACGATCGCCATCGCCGGGCTGTCCGTGACCGTCTGGGCGCACCACATGTACGTCACCGGCGGCGTGCTGCTCCCGTTCTTCTCCTTCATGACCTTCCTGATCGCGGTGCCCACCGGGGTCAAGTTCTTCAACTGGATCGGCACCATGTGGAAGGGCTCGCTGTCCTTCGAGACGCCGATGCTGTGGACGGTCGGGTTCCTGATCACCTTCGTCTTCGGCGGGCTGACCGGCGTCATCCTGGCCTCGCCCCCGATGGACTTCCACCTCTCCGACTCGTACTTCGTCGTCGCGCACTTCCACTACACCGTCTTCGGCACCGTCGTGTACGCCATGTTCGCCGGCTTCCACTTCTGGTGGCCCAAGTTCACGGGCAGGATGCTCGACGAACGCCTCGGGAAGACCACCTTCTGGACGCTCACCGCCGGCTTCCACCTGACCTTCCTGGTCCAGCACTGGCTGGGGGCCGAGGGCATGCCGCGCCGCTACGCCGACTACCTCGCCGCCGACGGCTTCACCGCCCTCAACACCCTCTCCACCGCAGGATCGTTCCTGCTGGGGCTGTCGCTCCTGCCGTTCTTCTACAACGTGTGGAAGACCGCCAAGTACGGCCAGAAGATCGACACCGACGACCCGTGGGGCTACGGCCGCTCCCTCGAATGGGCGACCTCCTGCCCGCCGCCGCGGCACAACTTCACCTCCCTGCCCCGCATCCGCTCCGAATCCCCGGCGTTCGACCTCCACCACCCGGAGGTCGCCGCACTCGAAGCAACCCGCCACTGACACGGATCCGGCCCGGCCGCCCGCGGCAGCCGGGCCGGCCGGCCCGCGTACCCCTGGGAGGTGCCCATGTCCCATCCGCTTCCGGCACTCGCCGCCGCGGTCCTCTGCGCGTCCGGCTGCGCCTGGTACGTCCCCGCCTTCGCGGACGTGCGCGCAGGCGCCGACCGCCCCGCATCCCGCCGGGCGGCAGCCCTGGCCTGCCTGACCGGCTGGGGCACCGCAGCGCTCGCCGTCCCCCTGCTCCTGACGCCCGCCCCCTGGGCGGTCCTCGCCGTTCTGGCGGGAACCGGAGCCGGGGCCTCGGCAGCGCTGCTGATCCACGGCAGGATCCGGCACGGCGCCGAGCAGCGGGAGGCGGCCCGCCGCTGGGCCGACCTGGGCTGCGTACAGGCCTCCGCCGCCACGCCCCGCCGGCCCGCCCGCGCACGGGTCGCCTGGGCCCTGGCCGCGGCCACCGCCGCCCCGGCCGCGGCGGCCGCGCTCCTCCTGGCCGGCGGTCGCTGACCGGTTCCACGGCGCCGGGGGCGCCCGTACGGAAACGGGCGCCGGGCCCGATCGCGGTGAGGCGGGGCCGCGTGTGACGGTGGTGTCGACCCCGCACCACCGGTCCCCGGAAGGAGGAGTCACGACCCGGCACGACACCGGCCCCCTCACGGCCGGGCCGCGCGGACACAGCACGGACAACCCCGCCTCGCCTCCGTCCCCGGACCGGGGCCCGTTCCAGCCGGGCCCGCACCGCCGGGGGCGCCGACCGAGGACATCCCCACCCCCTTCGGCCCTCCCGGCAGAAGCAGACCGACAGGCAGCCCGCGGCCCGGGGGGCAGGGAGCCGGGCCGTTCACCCTGGAGATCAGCTTCCGGCCTGCGGCCCCCCGCTCCGGCGGGAAACGACGGCTCGCATCGTTGAGGGACCGACCGGTATGGATATCGAACCCGGGAAGGACACCACCGCCACGGGGAACCCTGCCGGGGCCGTGCCCCCGCCGAGGACCACCGCCCGCTACGGCCGGTCCCAGCCGGGGGGAGGCCCGCTCGGCATGGTGAAGAGCTCGTAGGCCCCCCAGGCCAGGAACGCGACGACGAGGGCAAGGAAGAGACAGGCCAGGATCAGGACGGCCCTGGGGGTGCCCTTGGCCCTGACCTCGGCGCCGGTGGTGCGGTTCTCCACCCGGTCGGCGCGGAACGTGCCCGCGCGCATCCGGCCGACGGCCCGCACCCAGTCGCCCTCGTTCAAGGCGCCCGCAAAGGTGTGCCCGCGCATCTCGACCGGTACGAGGAACTCGCGGCGCCCCGATGCGTCGACGCGCTCGATCCGGAACGTCCAGACGGACTCGTACGAGTCCCGCCCCTGCTGCTCGGTGCGGACCTGGAGGCCCCGCACATGCCCTTCCGGAGCATCCCCGGGGCGGCCGGGGGGCTCCTGCGGGTGCCCACCGCCGAGGGGCCCGCCGCAGTGGGGGCAGAAGCGGGACGCCACGGGGGCCGCGGCCCCGCACCGCCCGCACCGTCCCGCGGACTCGGCCCTGTACTCGCCCATGACTGCCGCCCGTCGGTGCGCCCCCCAGACGATGTGCCGGTTCACCTCCCATCCTAGGAAGGAGCCGCGGAGCCCGCGCGTCCCCGGCAAGCGCTCGGGCAGGACGCACACGCCGGCGGCGGTACTCCGCGGCCGCAGCGGGCACCCGCGACACCGGGACCGAAGCCCCCGGGGCGCCGTACCGCGCGAGGCCGGCCCCGCCCGGCAGCCGCCGCAGGCCCCGTGCGGCGGCGAGACCCGCGGCCCGCCCGCGGTGGCCCATCCGGCCCTTATCGCCGGCCCCGTGCCCGTGCCACCGTGCCGTACGGAGTCCCGTCCGGTACGACAGCGCAAGGGCCGTGCCCGCCCCGAACCCGCAGAACGCCCCGCCGGCCCCGGCAAGCCACGACGATGGAGGAAGCATGCGCAGCGACCAGCGCCCGCAGAACGCCCCGCTCGACGACGACGAGCTCAGCGCCCTCGACGCCCACTGGCGCGCGGCCAACTACCTTTCGGCCGGCCAGATCTACCTGATGGACAACCCGCTGCTGCGCAAACCCCTGGAACCGGCCCACATCAAACCGCGGCTGCTCGGCCACTGGGGCACCTCGCCCGGCCTGAACCTCGTCCACACCCACCTCAACCGGCTGATCCGCAACCGGGACCTGGACGCCCTGTGCATCTGGGGACCCGGACACGGCGGCCCCGCCGTCCTCGCCAACGCCTGGCTCGAAGGCAGCTACAGCGAGACCTATCCGAACGTCAGCCGCGACGAGGAGGGCATGTTCCGGCTCTTCCGCCAGTTCTCCTTCCCCGGCGGCGTCCCCAGCCACGTCGCGCCCGAGACCCCGGGCTCCATCCACGAGGGCGGCGAACTCGGCTACGCGCTCTCCCACGCCTACGGCGCGGCCTTCGACAACCCCGGCCTTCTCGTGGCCTGCGTGATCGGCGACGGCGAGGCCGAGACCGGCCCGCTCGCCGCCTCCTGGCACTCCAACAAGTTCCTCGACCCCGTCCACGACGGAGCGGTCCTGCCGATCCTCCACCTCAACGGCTACAAGATCGCCAACCCGACCGTCCTGGCCCGACTGCCCGAGACCGAACTCGACGAACTGCTGCGCGGATACGGCCACGAGCCCCTCCACGTCACCGGCGACGACCCCCGCCAGGTCCACCAGGCCATGGCCGCAGCCATGGACACGGCCGCCGACCGCATCCGGGGCATCCAGCAGCAGGCCCGCAGCGGCGCCGCCGACGGCCGCCCCCGCTGGCCCGTCATCGTCCTGCGCACCCCCAAGGGCTGGACCGGCCCCGCCGAGGTCGACGGCCTGCCCGTCGAAGGGACCTGGCGCGCCCACCAGGTCCCTTTGCCGGCCGTCCGCGAGGACGCCGGCCACCGCGCCCAACTGGAGTCCTGGCTCCGCTCCTACCGGCCCGAGGAGCTCTTCGACGACGACGGCAGGCCGCGCCCCCAGGTGCTCGCCTGCGTACCGGAGGGCCCGCGCAGGCTCGGCGCCACCCGGCACGCCAACGGCGGCCTCCTGGTACGGGACCTGCCCCTGCCGCCCCTGGAGCGGTTCGCCGTCCCCGTGGACCGCCCCGGCGGCACCCGCCACGAGCCGACCAGGGTGCTGGGAAACCTCCTCCAGGCCGTGATGGCCGCCACCGCCGACCGCCGCGACTTCCGCCTCGTCGGCCCCGACGAGACCGCCTCCAACCGCCTCCAGGCGGTGTACGCGGCCAGCGGCAAGGCCTGGCAGGCGCAGGTCCTGCCCGCGGACGAGGACCTCGACCGGCACGGACGGGTCATGGAGATCCTCTCCGAGCACACCTGCCAGGGCTGGCTGGAGGGCTACCTGCTGACGGGCCGCCACGGCCTGTTCTCCTGCTACGAGGCCTTCGTCCACATCGTCGACTCCATGGTCAACCAGCACATCAAATGGCTCCGGACCTCCCGCGCCCTGCCCTGGCGGGCCCCCGTCGCCTCCCTCAACTACCTGCTCACCTCGCACGTGTGGCGCCAGGACCACAACGGCTTCTCGCACCAGGACCCCGGCTTCGTCGACCACGTCCTGAACAAGAGCCCCGAGGTCGTCCGCGTCTACCTGCCCCCGGACGCCAACACCCTCCTGTCGGTGGCCGACCACGTCCTGCGCAGCCGCGACCAGGTCAACGTGGTCGTGGCCGGCAAGCAGCCCTGCTTCGACTGGCTCTCCCTCGACGAGGCCCGCGCCCACTGCGCCCGCGGCGCCGGCGTGTGGGAGTGGGCGGGCACCGAGGACGGCACGCGCGAACCCGACGTGGTCCTCGCCTGCGCCGGCGACGTCCCCACCCAGGAGGTCCTCGCGGCGGCCGACCTGCTGCGCCGGCACCTGCCGCACGTCGCGGTGCGCGTCGTGAACGTGGTCGACATGACCCGCCTCATGCCCCGCGAGGACCACCCGCACGGCATGACCGACCTCGAGTACGACGCCCTCTTCACCCCCGGCCGGCCTGTCGTCTTCGCCTACCACGGCTACCCCTGGCTCGTGCACCGGCTCGCCTACCGCCGCCACGGCCACCCGGACCTGCACGTCCGCGGCTACAAGGAAGTCGGCACCACCACGACCCCGTTCGACATGGTCGTGCGCAACGACCTCGACCGCTACCGCCTCGTCATGGACGTCATCGACCGCGTCCCCGGCCTCGCCGCCCGCGCCACGGGCGTCCGGCAGGCCATGGCCGACGCCCGCACCCGCCACCACGCCTACATCCGCGCACACGGCACCGACATGCCCGAGGTCGCGGACTGGACCTGGGACCACTGACCCGCCCCGGAGCGCCGCCCGCCGCCCCCGCCGGGCGGCGCTCCGGGCCCCGGAATCCCCGCACACGGTCCGCGCGCCCCCGGGTTCCCGCCCCGCCCCGGCAGGGGCGCCGTGCCCGACACGGACGCAACGCCCCAGCCCGCCGGCCACGGCATGGCGCCCCTCGCCGAACTCCTCGGCGACGCCGCCCGCCACGCCCGCGCGTCCCGCGTCGAGGCCGCCCTGCAGGGTCGGCCGAAAGCCCGCCGCCACGGCCTCATACGACGGCCGGCAGCGCCTGGCGGGTGTGGACCAGGCGCTGCCGGCGAGAGCGTGCAGGGCCGCCGCAGGGCCTCGGCACGCCCGGGGGCATGCGCCGGGCGCGTCCGCGAAGCCCCGGCGGCCCCGGGTTCAGGCGAAGGAGCAGGGCACGGCCAGGTCCACGCCGAGCGCGCGGATGACCCGCCCGGGGAGCCGCTGCACCCGCCGCAGGCTCAGCCGCCGTCCGCTCGCCACACAGCGCTCGTGCACCCGCAGCAGGGACTCGGCCCCCGAGCTGTCACAGAAGGTCACCCCTGCCAGGTCGAGGAGCAGCTCCCGCTCCGCCCCGTCCGCCAGGCCGGCCAGTTCCGACTCGACGCGGCCGGCGGTGTGTATGTCCAGTTCCCCGGACACGGCGACCGCCACCGTGTCCGGCCCACCCCCGACCACCGTCAGGCTGATCTCGGCCGTGGCCATGTCTGCAACCCCTCTCCCGCCCCGCCCTCCGGGGCCCCTGGTGGGCCCGGACGCGCCGGCCCGTGGAGTCCACCACGCGCCGCACGGGGCACGGCAGGGCCGGCAAGTCCCCCGGGGTGGGCCGAAGGTCCCTGCCCCCGCGGCCGGCCCCGCCCGGGCGGCTTGTCACGCGGGCGGCACGACCGCCACGGGGCAGCCCGCGTGGTGCAGGGCCGCATGGGCGACCGACCCGATACGGCTGCCCAGGGGGACGCGGCGCACCCGGCGGCCCACCACCAGCAGCTGCGCCCGGGAGGCCGCCGACAGCAGCACCTGCCCCGCGCTGCCGATCTCCACGTGCTCGGTCACCGGCACGTCGGGGTACCGCTCGCGCCACGGGGCGAGCGCCTCGGCCAGCGCCTTCCGCTCGAACGGCTCCAGCCCGCCCGCCTCGTCCGCCAGGCGCAGCGACCCCGGGCTGTAGGCGAAGACCGGCGGCAGCGTCCACGCCCGTACGGCCCGCAGCGCCGCACCGCGCGCGGCGGCGGCCTCGAACGCGAAGCCGAGCACCGCCTCGCTGTCCTCCGGGCTGCCCTGCTGGCCGACGACGACCTCCCCGCCCTCGGCCGGGCCGCCCGCCTGCGCGTCGCGTTCCCGTACGGACACGACGGGAACCGCCGCCTCGGCGATCACCTCCTGCCCGTACGAGCCGAGCAGGAACCCGAGGAGCGCACCGTGCCCCCGGGAGCCGAGGACCAGCATCTGCGCCCGCTCGCCCTCCTCCAGCAGCGCCGTGACCGCGCCCGCCGACCTCACCTCGGCCGTCACGGGAAGGTCCGGGAACCGGTCGGCGACCCGCTTCGAGGCCTCCCGCAGCACCGCGTCGGCGGCGCGGGCCTGGCTCTCCTCGTCCTGCACCACGGGCACGTCCAACGGCTGCCACAGCCAGGCGTGCACGATGCGCAGCGGCACGCCGCGCAGTGCGGCCTCGCGTGCCGCCCAGTCGGCTGCCGCCAGGCTCTCCGCGGATCCGTCGACTCCAACCGCGATGGCGCGGGTCATGGGGTGCCTCCCTACCGGTTCGGCGGGCACGGCCCGTACGGCCGCCGCCCCTTCCCTCCCAGCATCGGGCAGAGGAGCCCGTCCCCGCAGGGCCGTTCGGCCCTGCGGGGCGGGCCGTCCGGGCTCGCCGCACACCCCGTGCGCAGGTCAGCGGAGGCCGAGGAGCAGTCGGGAGAGCCACGCGGCGCGGGCGTGGCGGAGCTCCGCCTGCCCGCCGCGCGCCAACGGCATGCAGGGCAGGCTGTGATGGCCGGGAGGCGCCGCGCCTCGCGCACCTCGCCGGCGGGCATCCCCCGCGCGAGGGCGTTCCGGCGCCGTCCGGCAGCCTCACGCCGGCGCCCGGCCGCACCGTGTGGAGCCCGCACCGCCGGGCATACGCGGGCAGCGCCCGTGTCCCCTCTGGAGGTTCCCCGATGCCCACCCACTCCGCCCTGGCCGACGTCTACATGGCGGTGGCCGGCGCCGGCCGTGTGCCGTTCCTGGCCCACCTCTTCTACGACTCCGCCGACCCGTACACGGTGCAGGTGCAGTTCTTCGACCGCGGAACAGCCCTGGCCCGCTGGCACTTCGACCGCCAGATGCTCGCCGAGGGCCTCCACCGCCGCGTCGGCGAAGGCGACGTCGCCTTCCGGCCGCACGGCACCGCGGACGGCGACGAGGTCCTCATGGAGCTCCGCGACCACACGGCGCCCGGTCTGCGGACGGCGGTGGTCGGCGCGGACACGGCGACGGTCGCCGAGTTCCTGGAGCACACGTACGCCCTCGTCCCGGCCGGGACGGAGACCCTGGACCTCGACGGCCCGCTCCAGGACCTCCTGGCACGGTGAACGCCCGCCGGGCCCGGGGACGCCCCCGGACCCCTTCCGGCCTTCCGGCGGAGCAGTGCCCGCGGCGCCCCTGCCGGCCGCCCGCCCCGGGTGGGGCTGCCCCCGGGCGGCCACCCGTCCGCCACCGGGCGGCAGGCCGGCGCATCCAGGGCGGGCCGACGGGCCGAATCCATGGTGAGCGGCCGGTACGGGCCGCACCGGCAGCGAAGGGAGGTGGCACCGTGTCGGCATCCCCGGACACGGCGGACGTGCTGGTGGTGGGGGCGGGCCTCGCCGGGCTGGCCTGCGCCCGGGACCTGCTGGCGGCCGGAGTCGGCGTACGGGTGCTGGAGGCGGGCGACGCCGTCGGCGGCAGGATGCGCTCGGACCGCGTCGAAGGGTTCACGGTGGACCGCGGATTCCAGGTGTTCAACACCTCCTACCCCCAGGTCCGCCGCCGGCTCCGGCCGCAGGAGCTCGGACTGCGTCCGTTCACCCCCGGCGTCCTCGTCCACACCCCCTCCGGGCGGCTCCGCTTCGGGAATCCCGCCCGCCGCCCGCGCATGCTGCCCGACCTGCTCGCGGGCCGCCTCGCCGGCCCCCGCGACGTGGCCGCCCTCGGCCTGCTGTGCGCCCGCGACGCGCTCCTTCCCCCGGACCGGATCAAACGCCTCCCGGACACCACCACCCGCACCGCGCTCGCCGGCGCCGGAATCTCCGACGCCCTCGTCGAGGGGTTCTTCCGCCCCTTCCTGTCGGGGGTCTTCCTGGAGGACCGCCTGGAGACCTCGGCCAGGATGTTCCACCTCGTCTGGCGGAGCATGCTCCGCGGCAGCCTCTGCCTGCCCGACCGGGGCATCGGGGCGGTCCCGCAGGCCCTCGCAGCCACCCTGCCCCCGGGCTCCGTGCACCTGGAGACCCCCGTGGCGGAGCTCACCGGAGACGGCGCGCTCACCGCCGCGGGCCGGGAGGTCCCGGCCCGCGCCGTCGTCGTCGCCACCGGCCCCGGCGCACTCCCGTCCCTGCTCCCCGAAGCCGCCGTGCCCGCCTACCGGGTCGTGACCACCTACTACCACGCCGCCCCCGGCAGCCCCCTCGGCGAGCCGACGCTCCTCGTCGACACCCGCCGCCGGTTCCTCAACACCTGCGTCCTCAGCGACGTCGCGCCCCGGTACGCCCCCGCCGGGCACGCCCTCGTCGCCACCTCCGTCCTCGGCCGGGACGCGGGCGGCCGTGAGCGCAGCGTCCGGGCGGCGCTCGCCGAGGCGTACGGCGCCGCGACCGGCGGCTGGGACCTCCTTGCCGCCCGCACCGTCGAGGACGCCCTGCCCGCCATGGCGCCGCCGCAACCGCTCACCCGCACCACCCGGGTCGCCCCGGGCCGGTACGTGTGCGGCGACCACCGCGCCACCGGCTCCGTCCAGGGCGCACTGGCCTCGGGCGCGCGGGCCGCCCGCGAGGTCCTGCGCGACCTGGGCCGCCGGGACCCGCGCTGAACACCCCCTGCGGCCGCCTCCGTCGGCCGGTCGCAGGTCACGGCGGGTCGCCGCCCCGCTGCGCCTCCCCCCGCAGCAGCTCCGCCAGGTCCGCCAGCCTGTCCAGGCCGCGGACCGGCTGAGCCATCCGCGGATTGCGCTCCAGACGGGCCCGGTGCCGGTGCAGGAAGGCCCAGTAGCCCGCCGTGTACGGGCAGGCCCGCTCGCCGACCCGGTCGCCGGGCCGGTAGGCGCAACCGCCGCACAGATCGCTCATCCGGTTCACGTACGCCCCGCCGGACGTGTACGGCTTGGTCGTCATGCGCCCCCCGTCGGCGTACTGCGACATCCCGACGACGTTGGGCACCATCACCCAGTCGTACGCGTCGACGAAGCAGCGGTGGAACCAGTCCGTGACCGCCTGCGGATCCCAGCCCCGCTGCAGCGCGTAGCCGCCCAGCACCATCAGCCGGGGAATGTGGTGCGTCCAGCCGGTGTCCCTCACCTGGGCGAGCGCCGTTCCCAGGCAGCGTGCCCGCACCGCGTCCGCGTCCAGCTCCAGGAACCACCGGGGGAGCGGCTCGCGGTGCCGCAGCACGTTGCTGCGGCGGTAGTCCTCCCCGAAGTACCAGTACAGCTGCCAGACGTACTCGCGCCATCCGGCGACCTGGCGGACGAACCCCTCCACACTGCCCACCGGAGCACGCCCCGCCCGCCAGGCGTCCTCGGCGCGCTCCACGCACTCCGCCGGGTCCAGCAGGCCGAGGTTGAGCGAGGACGACAGCAGGCTGTGGCTCATCACCGGATCCCCGGCCAGCATCGCGTCCTCGTGGGGCCCGAAACCGGCGAGCCGGTGCCCGACGAAGCGGCGCAGCGCGGCCAGCGCCTCCCGCCGCGAGGCGGGGAACCGGCGCGGGCCGTCCCGGCCGACGAAGGACACGGAGCCCTCGCGCTCCCAGCGGTCGAGGTCGTGGCGCACCTCCTCGTCGATGCCGTCCTCCCGCGGCCGGTAGGGCGGCGGGGCGCCCAGGGTGCGCGCCCCCTTCGGAGGGGGCTCGCGGTTGTCGCGGTCGTGGTTCCACCGGCCGCCGGCCGGGCGGTCGCCGTCCATCAGCAGGCCGTGCGAGCGCCGCACCCAGCGGTAGAAGTCCTCCTGCCGCAGCCGCTGACCGCCGTGGCCCCCCGCCCAGGCCCGGAAGTCGTCGTGCGGGACGAGGAAGCCGCGCGCGGGCAGCACGGTCACCGAGGGCAGCGACCGCACCAGCCGCAGCGCCGCGTACGACGTCGGGTGGTGCACCGTCACCGGGCCGTCCCCGACAGCCGTGCGCAGGCCCTCCCGGTAGGTCTCCGCGCGCACGTACCGCACCCGGTCGCCCAGCTCGGCCGCCCGGTGGCGCATCGCGGACAGCACCAGGTGCGCCTTGGCCCGGTGGAACCGGCGGCGCCGGAAGACCGAGCGCGCCTCCACCATCACGACCGGAACGCCGGCTCCGGAGGCCGCGAAGTGCGGCCCGAGCTGGTCGCCGAACAGCCAGTGGGGGACCGTCATGACAGCACTCCTCGCTCCCGGGCCCGGGCGTGCGGGCCGTGCACGGCGTCCTTCGCCGCCGCGGCCCACCCCGGATGCGGCGGGACGGGCGCGATGGCCGACTCTGCCACGGGCCGGGCGCCTCACGGCCGAGGAGCGAGGGCATGTCCGGCACTCCGTACGGGCCGGGCGGCCGCCGCGGCCCCCTCAGGACCCGCCGCCCCCTCACCCCGGCATACTCGTCGTGACGTTCCGACCAGGAGGCCGCGTGCGCACCCTAGAACCCGAAGCCGTCCACACCGACCGGCTGACCCTGCTCCCCCTCCGGACCGGACACGCCGAGGAGATGGCCGCAGTCCTCTCCGACCCCGCCCTGCACGCCTTCACCGGAGGCACGCCCGAGGACGCCCGCGCGTTGCGGGCCCGCTACGCACGCTGGGTGTCCGGCTCGCCCGACCCGGGCACGACGTGGTGCAACTGGGTGGTCCGGCTCGACGAGGAGGCCGCGCTCACCGGCACCGTCCAGGCCACCGTGGCACACGACGGGCGAGGAGCAGCGGCGGAGATCGCCTGGGTCGTGGGCACGCCCTGGCAGCGGCGCGGGATCGCCACCGAGGCGGCCCGGGCACTCGTCGCCTGGCTGCACCGGCACGGGGTGCACACCGTCGTCGCCCACATCCACCCCGACCACACGGCATCCGCGGCGGTCGCCGCCGCGGCCGGCCTCGCCCCCACGGGCCAGTGGCACGAGGGCGAGGCCAGGTGGCACCTCACCCCAGGCTGACAGCACCGCCGCCCCGTGCCCCGCCCCGGGGCCGGGCCGGGGCACGGGGCGGCTGCCGGGTCGTCAGAGCCAGCTCTGCTGCGGGCTCTGGTTGCACGTCCACAGCTGGACCTTGCCCCCGTTGCGGTTCTCGCGGGTGTCCTGGTCCAGGCACTTGCCGTTGTACTTCGAGCGGATCGTGTTGTCGGGGCCGCGGTACCACTGCTGCTGCGGCTGCCCGTTGCACGTCCACAGCTGGACCGTTGCGCCGTTGTTGTTGATCGTGTTCGTGTCGGCGTCCAGGCACTTGTTGTTGTTGAAGTCCACCCTCAGCGCCCCGTTCGGCTCCAGGATCCACCGCTGGTTGGCGGCGTGGTTGCAGTCCCACACCTGGGCCCGCCCCCCGTTGTTGTTGATGGTGTTCGTGTCGGCGTCCAGGCACCGGTTGCTGATCTGGACCCGGTAGGTGCGCGCGGCGGATGCCGCGGCCGTCCGGGCGTCCTTCTCCGCGGCGCCTGCGGCTCCTTCCACCGCGGCAAGGGGGAGGAGCGTGAGCGCCACGCCGGCCGACAGGTTACGGGCCGTGCGGATGTCGAAGCGCATGGTTGACGGACCTTTCGATGGGAGACGGGCCGGCGGCGGGCATACCGGTGCCGCGCAGGAAACGCGGGGGACGGGTGCCGCGGGCTTCACCTCACGGGGTGAACCGCCGACTGGATGCTCCGAGTTTGTGGCGGTCCGGGCACCTCCCGCAACGTTGTCCCGGTTGCTTCGCCCATGTCGGGATCCCTACCCTCCTGAACTGCCGGGACGGGCCCGTCCCGGGACAGGCGCGCCGCCGCGGGGCACCCCGGGCGGGCAATTCGGCGGTCATCCACGGGGAAGCGGGGCACGCATGAGCCACCTCGACGGCCTCGACCGGCACACCGCGCCGGCCCGCCGGCTGGGGGAGGCCCTGCGGGCGCTCCAGCAGCAGTCCGGCATGACGCTCCGCGACCTGGAACGGCGGGCCCTGGTCAGCGACTCCTCCCTCTCCCGCTATTTCCGCGGGTCGACGGTGCCGCCCTGGACCGTCGTACGGGACATCTGCCGGGCCATGGACACCGACCCGGCGGACTTCCGCGCCCTGTGGGAAGCCGCCGACCGCACGCAGAACCGCCCGCAGCCCGGCCCGGCCGCCGCAGCGGAACCCGCCGCGGGCGCGGAACGGGCGGCGGTCCCGGGCCCTGCCGTGCAGGGGAGGACCGGCCCGCCGGAGCCGCGCCCCGCTCCCGACGAGGCGCCGGCCGAGCCCCCGTCCCGGCCCCCGGAGCGCCCTGAGCGGCCGCCCGCGTCCGGCCGCCGGAGGTGGACTGCGGCGGGCTTCCTGGCCGGTCTGGCCGCGGGCGTCGCCGGCACCCTCCTGCTGAATGCGGCGCCGGCCCCGGACCCGGCCCGCGTGTTCCGGAACAAGGCCGCCGAAACCTGCCTGGACGACAGCGTCGAGGGGCTGCGGAGCTGGCCCTGCAACGGCCTGCACTACCAGGAATGGGAGCTGCGCCTCGGCGGCCCCGGACCGGGCGAGCTCCGCAACCGGGCGACGGGAGCCTGCCTGGACAACAGCGGAACGGCCCCCCGCGCCCGCTCCTGCAACGGCTCCACCCACCAGGACTGGACGGTCACGAGCCGGGACGACGGCACGGTCCAGCTCCGCAACCTGGCCACCGGAACCTGCCTGGAGGCGGGCCCGGCGGCCCTGGCAGCCCGGACGTGCGACGGCTCGGACCGGCAGCGCTGGACCTGACCCGCACCTGCCCGGCTCGCTGCCCGGCCGCCGGCCCTCAGCCCGGACGCAGTCCCCGGACCCGGAACTGCATCACCCGGTACGGCCAGCCGGCCCCCGTCCGCCACTGGCTCACCGCCAGGTGCAGGTCGTCGAGGCGCGAGCCGGGGACGACGTACCCGCCGTACGGCTGGGCGACGCGCGCACCGCCCTCCTCGCCCCAGGCCGCGCCGTGGATCAGAGTCCTCCGGTACGCCGCCCCGAGGTCAGCGGTCGGCCGGTCCGCGACGAGGGCCTCGATGCGGGCCTGCGCCGCGTTGAAGCAGACCAGCAGCCAGTGCCCGTCGAGCCGCCGCAGGCACAGCTCCCCGAAACCCCCGTCCAGGACCGGCGTCGGCGGGTTGCCCCAGCCCCAGGAGCCCGCCCGGCGGCCCCACGGCACGTACGCGGCCGGATCGGCCAGCGCGTCCGCCGCCACTCGGTGCAGCAGCAGCGGCCCGTTCCGCCCGTACCCCGTGGAGTATGCGTAGACGTGGCCGTCGTCCGCGAGTGCCCACGTCAGCAGTTGGAACAGCCCGCCGTGGGCGTCGCCCGGGAAGCGGGCCCCGGTGTGCCGCCAGGTCGTGCCCGCGTCGTCCGACCGCCAGATCTCGGTCCACAGCACGTTCCCCCACCCGCGGTGCACGCTGACGTGCAGGTACAGGCTGCGCCCCAGCAGGATCGCGTCGGACGGCAGCATGGTGGTGAAGAGCGGGTTGTCGTGCTCGTACGCCCACAGCTGCCGGGCGTGCTGCCCGCCGACGGCCCCGCTCCAGGCGATCCCCTCGTCGAGGCGCGAGGTGTCCGAGTACAGGCCGACGGGGGAGCGCCACCAGCCGCCGCCCACGCGGGCCTCCTCGAAGGTGTCGCCGAACACGAAGAGCATCCGGCCGTCCGGCAACCGGACCGGAATACCGAGGTCCGTGGCCTCCATGCGGAAGCGCGTCGTGATGCCCGGGCCGGTGAGATCGCGCACCTTCTCCACCCGGATCTCCCCGGATCCGTCCCGTCCGGAGCCCTCGGGCCCGGCGGGGCCCCCGGTACGCCCGGCCGGGCCGGCCCCGAGGGCCGCCGCGGCCGCCGCCCGCACAAACACCGACCGGCGCATCCCCGGCCCCCGCACCACCGCCATGCCTGTACAACCCCCGCGGCCGCCCGCACGTCACGCCCCTCCCGGGGTGCACCCGGCTCCGCGCTCGGGCAGCCCTCCCGCCCCGTCGACGCCCCGCAGTGGGACGTTCGGGTGCATCCCGAACCGCCGCGACCCGTATCGGCAGCGTCGTCCGCCACGATGGAGGACGCGCCGCGGCGCCCGGCCCCGGACGAGCCCGCACACCCCTCCCACCCCGTCGGAGACCCCATGGCAGCACCGCCGGCCCCGCACCGCCCGCGCCGCTCCGGCGCGTCGCTCCTGCCCGTCCTCCTCCCCTTCGCGCTCCTGATCGTCGCGGCGGTGGGCGTCGGCTCGTGGCTGCAGTTCAGCGAGCGGCAGGCCGGCGACACGGTGTACGCCGCCGGATCCACGGGCGCCGACCGGGTGGACGTGGAGGCCGTCGTCCAGCGCGTGGACGCCGTGGCCAGGGAGCTGGTGCTGCGCGTCTGGGTGACCCCGCGCGGGACGCTCGGCGAGGCGGAGGGAACCGCCCCCGCGGACGACCTCGGCCTCCAGACCTCCGGGGCGACGATCGGCGACCTGGAGTTCGAGGCGCACGAGCGGATCGAGAGCAAGGACATGCAGGTCGCGCTCACCGGCGGGTCGGTCGGCGACTACCCGTTCGACAGCTACCGCACCGGCATCGCCTTCCGGGCGCAGCTGGGCGGCAAGCAGGTGCCGGTGCGCCTGCTCGTCGCCGACAACGACACGCTCTTCTCGATGACCGCGCGCCCGGCGCCCTCCGGACAGGAGGGGGCCGCGATGGTGCTGACGCTGTCCCGCTCCGGCAGCCTGCTGGTCTTCGCGGTCTTCATGATGGCCGTGATGTGGGCCCTGGCGGGGTCCGTGCTCCTCGGCGCCTGGTACCTGACGACCCGCAACAAGGGCCTCGTGTGGCCGGCGCTCGCCTGGATGGCCGCCACCCTGTTCGCGCTGGCCGCGTTCCGCAACACCGCCCCCGGCACCCCGCCGATCGGCTGCGTGCTGGACTGGTTCGCGTTCCTGTGGGCCGAGACCGTCATCGCCCTCTGCCTGGTCACCGTGGTCGTCACCGGCGTCCGCACCGCCCTCCGCGACGACACCCTGCCCGGGTAGGCCACGGGTAGGCCCGCAGGGGCCGCTCCGGCCGTCCCGAAGCGGCCCCCGCGGCCGTATGCGGCCCGCGCCCGCCGGTCAGCAGTGCGGCACGGACGTCTGGGCGGCGACCAGCGACGAGTGCACGTACCCGGTGCCCACCGGGCTGGCGACCCGGAACCAGCGGTTCGAGGCGTAGTTCGAGCTCGGCGGGTACACCCACTGGCTGTCCAGCCGGCACTTCATGCTGACCCCGGTGCCGTTGCCGAGGTAGCCGTACGAGCCGCAGCCGGTGTTGGCGCAGGAGCGGACGTTCGCCCCGCCGCTGTTGGACCAGATGTAGCTGACGGCGGCCTCCGCCGCGCCGCCGCCGGCGAGGACGCCGGTCAGGGCCAGGCCCGCGGCGGCCGCCGCGAGCGCCGTCCGGTTCCGCAGGCTGTCGGTGAAGCGTCGCATGGTGGTTCTCCTTCGCGTCGTGGAGGTCGGAACCGCCGCCCGGGCCCTGTCGGGCGACCCGGCGGCGCCCCACCAGCAAGCCCGGCCGGACCCGCCCGGCGGAAGGGCTCCGCCGCAGGCCGGACGGGTCCGGACGCCGCTCCGTACAACCCCGTACAGCCCCCGGGCGTCAGGGGCAGGGCGGCGCGTACGGCAGCCCGGGCAGCAGCGACGCCCACTCGGCCCGGGTGATCGGCGAGCCGGCCCGCTCGCAGACGTGCCGGGCGGCGTCCTCCGCGCCCGTGCTCCACACCACGGCCGCCGGGGCCGAGCCGCCGGCCGCCAGCGAGCGCCCATCCGGGCTGTACGCGACGGCGTACCCCTTGCCGCCGAGGCCGTTCAGGACGGCCCGCGCCTGCGGTGGCCGCGCCCCGGCGCGCCCGGTGCCGGAGGTGTCCCACAGCCAGACGGTGCTGTCGGTGCTCGCCGCGGCCAGGGTCGCGCCGTCCGGGGCGAACGCGAGCGCGTACACGTAGCTGCCGGGACCGGTCAGCGGCGGACCGGCCCGCGGCCAGGAACTCTTCCTCCACGCCGGTCAGTTCCCGCGCGTGGCCGCCCTGCTCGGCCCACCGGGCGGCCAGCGCCAGCCGGGTACCGCGGTACAGCAGCGAGGGCTCCCGCTCCGCCGACCACCAGCGCTCCGCGTCACGCGCCAGGTCCTGCCACACCAGGTGCCCGGCGCGGTCGGCCTCGATCCAGCCGTGCAGACGGGGCCAGGCCGTCAGGAGCGCCTCGTGCGTGATCCGGGCGCCGTCGCCGTCCAACCCGACCAGGCGCCGGTCGACGAAGCACTCCAGCACCTCGTACACCTCCTCGGCGCGCGCACCGCACCAGTCGCCGGCGGGGGAGGAGGGGCCGGGCAGCGGCAGCACCCGGCGGTGTCGGGGACCCCGTCCCCGACCGTCACCATACGCAGGAACAGGGTCCGGGCCAGGGCACGCCGGCTCTCGCTGAGCGCCGCGTACGCCTCCTCCGCGCTCGCCGAGACCGCGGCCGACATCCCGCCGCCCGCCCGGTAGTCGGCGATGGCCAGGACACTGCCGCGGCCCCGCTCCCAGGTGGACAGCAGGGCGTGCGAGAGCAGCGGCAGCCCTCCCGCACCGGAGTCCCGCAGGTCGGCGGCCAACAGGTCCGCGAAGCCCTCGTCGACGGCGAGCCCGGCCCTTGCGGCCGGCCCGTGCACCGCGCTGCGGATCTCCTCGGCGGTGAGTGCCCCGACGACGATCTGGCCGCGCTGCAGGGCCGCCGCCAGGGCGGGCTCCTGGAGGGCCTGCGCGTAGAAGTCGGCGCGCAGCGCGCCCAGGACGTGGACGCGGGGGCAGGGGAGCGCGGCCAGAAGGGCCAGGAACCGCTCCCGTTCGGCGGGCTCCCGGCAGACCGTGAAGACCTCCTCGAACTGGTCCACGGCCACCAGCACCCGGACGTCCCGGCGTTCCGCCCAGTCCCGCAGGTGCCCGGTGAGCCCGGCCGGGTCGTCGGGCACCGCGTCTGCTCCGCCCGTCACAGCGCGTACGGCCCGGACCAGTTCCGAAGCCGGAGCCCGCCCCGGGGCCGGCAGGCAGGGCACGAACCCGTGCGCGGCCCGCAGCACCGGCAGCACCCCGGCCCGCAGCAGCGACGACTTGCCCGAACCGGAGGCGCCGACCAGGAGGTGCGGGAGATCCGGCCCGTCGGCGAGGAGCCGCTCCACGACCGCGTCCCGCATCCGGTCCCGGCCGAAGAACCATTCCGCGTGGTGCTCCTCGAACCGGGCGAGCCCCCGGTACGGGACGACGCCCCGGGCCGCCCGCGGGGTGCGGGACCGGCGCAGGTCGGCCAGCCGCTCCAGCCAGCGGCCGGCATCGGCGGGATCCGTGACGCCGAGCTCCTCCAGCACCCGCCGGAACAGCGGCAGCGAACCCAGCGACGGCAGGCTCTGCCCGGCCAGCCAGCCGCCGATCGTGGTGTGCGCGCCGGGCGACTCCACCCGGGCGGCGAGCACCCGCACCGTCAGGCCGGCCTCCTCCCGCAGGCGGGTCAGTCCGGCGGCGAACTCCTCCCGCGGCGACGGCGCCGCGGCCGGAGCGTCCGGCGTCGGCGGGCCGGGCGGCGCCCATGGCCCCCCGGCTGCCGCCCGGCCCGCTTCGGGCGGGGGCAACGGCTGTGGCGAACGGTCCATCGAGCCTCCGCGGATACGGCGCCGGCGGGACACATGCGCAGGCATCCTGCATGCCCCGCCGCAGCGCCGCCCCGCCCTCTCCGCGAACCGGTCTCTTTTCCGTACACCCCGCGCGCCCCGGCGAGCGTTCCTGCGCACACCGGCCCGGAGCACCGCCCCGGGCCGTCGGCGGGGGCCGGCGACCCGGGCGTCCCTGGCCGGCAGCCGGTGCTGCAGCAGACGCGCTGTCCGTCGTCGGACGCGCATGGCCTGCTCCTCTCGGGATGAGCCCTTTCGGGTCATTTCCAGAGCGACCGCACGCGGGTGGCCGGCTGCGCGCGCGACTACGCCACGTGGGTGACCCGGGGGAGGGGGCCACCCCGCCTGGCCGAGAGAGCCTGCCCCGCCCGCCCGGCACGGCGGCGGTAGGCCCGGGCCGGATGGCGCACCTTTTGTCGATCTTGAGTAGGCTCGGCGCCCGGGGCCGGTCCACCTGCGAACCGGCCCCCTTTGACAACCAGTTGAGGAGAACCGTGCGCCTGACCATCGACCGACGCCTCACTCTCGGTGCCGCCGCACTCGCCGTCGCCATGACGGTGACCCCGGTGTCCGCCGCAGTGGCCGCCCCGCCCGCCCCCGCACGCCCGGCGGCGGCGCCCGCACCCGCCCCGGACCTGGAGGGGATCTCGCAGGCACTGCGCAACACCCTCGCCGCCGGCGCGCCGGGCGCCATGGCCCGCTACACCGGCCCCGGCGGCGTCCAGCACCGCACCGAGGGGGTCCAGGACCGGACCACGGGCGACGCCATGGATCCCGCGTCCCGCTTCCGTATCGGCAGCGTCACCAAGACGTTCTCCACCGTTGTCCTGCTCCAGCTCGCCGCGGAGGGCAAGATACGCCTGGACGACCCGGTCACCGCCCACCTGCCCGGCGTGCTGCCCGACGACCGGATCACCGTGCGCCACCTGCTCAGCCACCGCAGCGGGCTGGCGGACTACACGAACGCCATGTTCGAGCGGACCGTCCCCGGCTTCGAGTCCGTCCGCCACCGCGTCTTCACCTACCAGGAGCTCGTCGACCTCTCGCTGAGCGAGCCCCGGACGACCGAGCCCGGCGCCGCCTACCGCTACTCGAACACCAACTTCGTCGTGGTCGGCATGCTCATCGAGAAGCTGACCGGCAAGCCCGTCGCCAAGGCGTACGAGCAGCGCATTATCAAGCCCCTGAAGCTCAAGAACACCTCGTACGTCCACCCGTCGACGGCCATCAAGGGCCGCCACGCCCGCGGCTACCTGCACCCCGACGAAGAGGGCGCGCCCCTCGTCGACTCCACAGAGCAGACCGCCTCCTGGGCCCAGTCCGCCGGCGCGATGATCTCGAACGAGGCCGACCTCTCCACCTTCATGTCCGCCCTGCTCCGCGGCCGGCTGCTGCGCGCGGACATGCTGGACGCCATGCTCACCATGGCCCCGACCGACGCGACGAACACCCGCTTCTACGGCCTGGGCCTGCGCCGCTACGACCTCACGTGCGGCACCTCCGTGTACGGGCACACCGGCACCGTCCAGGGCTTCTACACCTACGCGTTCACCACCCGCGACGGCCGCCGCAGCCTCAGCGCGATGGCGAACACGTCCAACCGCGGCGCCGCGAACACCGCCCTCGGCGGCACCCTCGAAGCGGCCTTCTGCGGCAAGAAGACCACCTCGGCGGGCCCGACCGCCCGCTCGGCGGTGCCGTCCGCCGCACAGCACGACGTCACCGCCCCGCGCGCCGAAGCCGACATCCGCGAAAACCGCTGACGGCGGGCCGCGGCCGCATCACGTGGTGCTCCCCCGCAGGCGCGGGGGAGCACCACCCGCGACGTACCACACGGTGAGAAAGCGCCCGGACCCGCGCCTGCAGGTGAGCGCGACCGCCGTCGCCGAGTCCGGGCACGGCTGCGGCTCCATCACCACCGGCGGCCTCAGCAAGCCGGGACGAGTACGGCACAGAGGCCCACCCGGCTGATGCCGAGGCCGGCCGCGCGGGCGAGGGATGACGCTGTCCGAGCCGCAGCAGGCGAACTCTGCTCCGATGCGGCCATGCGGTCGGGGCGGGCGCGGCCGACAGCACCGGGGTAGCCTCGGAAGTGGCAGGCAGGACGTGGAGATGGTGACCATGAAGCCGCGGTCACGCTACCCGATGATCGGCGCGCTGGCCGTCATCATGCTCGCACCATGGGCGTCGCATTCGGCGGCGGTCACGGAGGCCTTCCCCGGGACCAACGGGAAGATCGTGTTTGTCAGTGACCGCGATGGCGACGACGAGATCTACACCATGAACGCCGGCAGGACGCGCGAGGACGTCGCATCGCTCCGGCAGCTCACCCACAACTCGGTGCCCGACCGGGACCCCGTCTTTTCATCCGACGGCAGCAAGATCGCTTTCGCGAGCCTGCGCGACGACAACTGGGACGTCTTCACCATGAATGCCGACGGCACGGAGGAGGCGAGGATAACGGAGGAAGCTTCGGGCGAGTTCCAGCCCTCCTTCGCCCCCGGCTTCTCCCGGCCCCGGCAGACCATCGTTTTCACCAGCACCCGCGACGTGTCCGCGCGAGAGCCGTTCAACCACGAGGTCTACCGGCTGGACCCGGAAAGCGCCCGCCTCGCGATGCAACTCACCTTCGATCCGGAACTGGACACGGAACCCGCCTGGTCGCCGACCGAGTGCAAAATCGCGTTCTCCAGCAAGCGAAGCAGTGGAAATCGCGACATATTCATCATGGGATGCAGCGGCCTGGACCTGCGCAGGCTCACCACGAGCCCTGCAAGCGATTCCTGGCCCGCCTTCTCCCCTGACGGAAAGAAGATCGCGTTCCAAAGCAATCGGAGCGGAAACACAGACATTTATGTGATGAACACCGACGGCACCGGGCAGGAACGCGTCACGAACGACGTGTCGGAGGAGTGGCAGCCGGCCTTCTCACCGGACGGCGCCTGGATCGTCTTCACCTCCTGGAACCGGCTGGGAAACGCCGACATCTACACCAGGCGACTGGATGGAACGGCAGAGGTGCGGATCACGAGCGGGCCGAGGGACGGGGTGCGCAACACGCAGCCCGACTGGCAGTCGGTGCCGTCCGCCGCAGGCGGGGGCGGCTGACTTCTGCGATGGGCTCATGCCGAGTGCCGGGCGGGCACGCCCGAGGTCTGTCCGTGTCCACGGCGCCCGAATCCGAGGAGCCCGAGCAGAGGCGGCACTGCTCGGGCTTCGATGGGCGGCTACTCGGGTGCGGGTTTGCCGGCCAGGGCTTTGGTGACGGTCTGGCCCGTCAGTCCTGTGGCGCGGATCAGGTCGGATTTGGGCACCCCGCACCTGTGTGCCGCCCGCATGGAGGCGTTGCGCAGCGCCACATCCGGCCGGAAGGGGTGGCGGGCCAGTCTGCCTTGCACGAGTGCGGCGAAGCGGAGCAGTATCCGGCCCTGCCAGGCGGTCAACGTGTTGCGCGGTGAGGGCGTTGCGGATGTTGCCAAGGCGTACCTTTCGCTCGACTTGTCTCCCCTTCGAAGGTGACGGCACTTCGGGCCACCCGGCAGAGCGCGACCGAGCCACTTCGGTACGACATCACAGAACGGATCCGTGAAGGAAGGCGCCTCAGGGGGCTCCCGTGCCGCCCCCTGCCCCACTCTGCGCGGCCTGATCCGCGCGGTGGCTCGGCCGAACCTCAGGCGTCCTCCCGCAGGCGCCGCGCGATGGCGATGCCGTCCCGCAGAGCGCTCCATCGCGGGAACGGTTCACGCGTCGCATCCAGGACGCACCCGTGCAGCCTGCCACCGGCCCGGGGCGGGGCCGCCTCGGCGTCAAAGACCTCCTCG